>CACNDW010000001.1 GCA_902619315.1 uncultured Bacteroidota bacterium
AACATAATGCTTACACTAAATCACAAGGGTAAAATTGGAAAAGAATTTATGGGACACAATTTTGTGCTACTAAAGAAAGGTGTAAATGTTGATGAATTTGCAAAGAAAGCAACTCTTGCTAAATCAAACGATTATATCCCAAACTCTGATGAAACTATTGCTTTCACTAAGATGCTTGGTGGAGGAGAATCAACAACTATAAGTTTTATGGCACCTGAAGCTGGTACCTACACTTATATTTGTTCTTTTCCTGGTCACTATATGATTATGAGGGGAGAGTTAATAGTGAATTAATTTTATAAAGACCAAATCTTACCTCCAGTAGTTTCCATAAGGTCTACACATCCTCTTTGTTCCCCTGGTATAGGGGCATACGCTAATACATTTTCCCCTATGTATTCATTAGTTCTGAATGCAGTTATGGACAAAGAGCGTAATTGATTTGCAAAACTATAAGCTAATGCCTCTTTGGGGATTTTGGGAGCTTTACTTTTATTTTTTAAAGCTTTTTTATAGTCAGAATCTTCCTTTTTCCAAGAATTTATTTTCTTAAAATCTGCTTTGAGGTATTTTGCTAATTGAAAATCTAAATCTTCATTAGTCAATTTATTTGCATTACTTTTTTCAGAATCAAAAAGAGAAACTTCAATAAAACTCTCTAATCCTATTGATATCTTTTTTTGGCCTTTCTCAGAAAAAACTGCAGAAATATAACCATCTAAAAATTCGGGTAGTTTAAGATTGATAGCACCTGGAATTTCAGTTTCAGGAATTATTAGCTCCATTAATTGAGATACAATAGAAAACTGGTTTTTATTGAAGTACTCAGGAAAAAAATTTGAAGAGTTGTTTTGACAGCTATGAAAAAGTCCAACTACAGCCGGGGTCAGAGTAATTGCCCCTGAACCGTAACCAATTGTTTTTAATGCTTTTCTTCTATCCATTATTGGAAATTTAAATTAAAGGTTCATTTTTTTCAACTCTTTTACTGCATAATTTGCAGCTCTTGCTGTAATTGCCATATATGTTAATGAGGGGTTAACATTACCAGAGGAGGTCATACAGGATCCGTCAGTCACAAAAACATTTTTTACAGAGTGAATTTGATTAAACTTATTTAAAACGGAAGTTTTTTTATCACGTCCCATTCTTGCTGTTCCCATTTCATGTATTCCAGCACCGTAATAATATCCCCTATCTATGGTTTGAACATTTTTAAACCCTGCTGATTCAAGCATTTCTCCAATCTGTTGCAGCAAGTGCTTTCTCATTTTGTATTCATTTTCTTTTATTTCAGCATCAAAAGTAACAGTAGGAAGTCCCCACTTATCTTTTTTATCATAATCAAGATACATCTTGTTATCGTGATAAGGTAATATTTCGCCAAAACCATTAAGGCCTATTTTCCATGGTCCAGGTGTCTGAATTACTTCTTTTAATTTAGAACCGTATGCTTCTTTAGAAACATTACCATTATTTGGCCCTCTTTTTGCACTTCCTTGAAAACCATATCCTCTGACAAAATCACTTACATTAGTGGAACCCCCAATATTTACAAATCTTGGAATATAAATACCTCCAGGCCTTCTTCCAGTGTAATACTTATCCTCAAATCCTTCAATATCAGCGCTAGCCCCTAATCTGAGATGATGATCCATCAAATTATGACCTAGTTCTCCAGAATCATTACCAAGTCCGTTTGGGAAACGATCAGATACTGATTGTAATAAAATTGAAGTAGAAGCAATCGTTGAAGCGCACAGAAAGATAATTTTAGCATTATACTCAGTTACTTCATTTGTCTCAGAATCAATTACTCGAACACCACTTGCCCTGTTGTTTTTTTCATCATAAATGATTTGAGTAACAATTGAATTCGGTCTGAGTGTCATTTTTCCTGTAGCATCTGCTGCCGGTAAGGTAGATGAATTGCTACTAAAGTATGCTCCATAAGGACAACCTCTTCTACACCGATTCCTATATTGACATGTAACACGGCCTAATCCAGGTTTAGTTCCTTCAGTAATATGAGCAACTCTAGCGTTTGTTATAAGACGGTCATCGTATTTACTTGCTATTTCATTTTTAAACTTTTCCTCGGCACATGTCAATTCCATAGGTTTTAAAAACTCACTGTCCGGGAGCTGGGGCAAACCTAACTTTTCTCCAGAAACACCGATATACTTTTCAACATAACTATACCATGGTGCCAAGTCTTTATATCTAATAGGCCAATCAATGGCAATACCCTCCTTAGCATTAGCCTCAAAATCAAATTCGCTAAATCTATATACTTGCCTTGCCCACATTAAAGATTTTCCACCAACGTGGTAGCCCCGGACCCAGTCAAAAGGCTTATCCTCATTATAGGGATGCTCATTATCGTCCACAAAAAAATGAGAAGTTGATTCATGAATTGCATATCTAGTAGATCTGATTTGCTTATATTGTTTTCTTTCAATTTCTTGGGTAGTTTTATCACCACCTTTGAAATCCCAAGGATCCATATTTGCGGTGTGATAATCAGTTATATGTCTAATCATTCTTCCTCTTTCTAGAACCAATGTTTTAAGTCCACTTTCACATAACTCTTTGGCAGCCCACCCTCCACTTATTCCAGTTCCAATTACAATCGCATCATATTCTTGACTCATAAACAAAAAGATTTCTAAGTTTTTGGTTAAAAATAAGGACTTATAAAATATTTTGCCCTTGTTTTGAAAAAATAATTATGAATTAATATCCATTTTGGTTTTGAAAAATTAATCCTATTTTTACTTAAACGGTAAAAATAAATCAAAATGAGTAAAATTCGACTGGGCGTATTGGGAGGTGGAGGAGACTCACTGATTGGTGTGTTGCACCGAGTGGCTTCCCATATGTATGACCGATATGAGATTGTAGGGGGAGTATTTAATCCTGATTATGAGGAAAATATCAAATTTGCCAAACAAATTGGTGTAAACACTGAAAGGGTTTATACTGATTTTGATGTATTTATTGCAGAAGAATCCGCCAAACCTGAGGGTGATAAGATTGAAGTAGTTTCTGTTTTGACCCCCAACTTTTTGCATTACCCCATGGCCAAAAAACTGTTGGAAAACGGTTTTCACGTCATTTGTGAAAAGCCACTGACTACCACGCTTAAAGAAGCTAAAGATTTACAAGCGCTCCAAGATAAGCAACAGGCTATTTTTGCCGTAACCTATACCTACACAGGTTATCCCATGGTGAGAGAAATGAAAGACATGATCGCCAACGGTGTTATTGGTGATATCCACAAGGTAGATTTACAATATTATCAGGGATGGATCAACCCAGTGATTCACGACAAAGAAAAAAGGAGTAAAGTCTGGCGATTGGATCCCAAAAAAGCTGGTATCAGTTCTTGTATCGGAGACATCGGTACCCATATTTTTAATATGGTAGAATACGTAACAGGCATGGAGGTATCTGAATTACTATCAGACTTAAATACACTTTATGACGACAACCCTCTGGACATTGACGGTTCTATTCTGATCCGAATGGACAACAAGGTAAGGGGTTTGTTACGTGCAAGTCAGATTGCTACTGGAGATGAAAACAACATTTCTGTAGCCATTTATGGAAGAAAAGGAGCGTTGAAATGGGAACAAGAAAATCCCAATTATTTGTATCACCTTAAAGACGATGAACCCAGAAGACTCATTAAACCGGGCAACGCTGCCTACAATACCGAAGTATCTTTGGATGGCACTAAATTGCCTGCAGGACACCCAGAAGGTATTTTTGATGCCATGGGAAATATTTACAAAGGCGTGGCCAAGGCACTAAGGGAAGAAAAATCTTACAACGGAGAATTCCCGACCCTCTATGAAGGGGTTCGGGGAATGCTATTTATCGAAAAAACTGTTGAATCAAATCAAAAAGGAAACGTATGGGTAAGCATGGAAAATCAATGAAAACCATAAAAGGGCCTGCGGTTTTTTTGGCACAGTTTGTCGACAAGCAGGCGCCTTTCAACAGCCTGGAGGGTATGTGCCAATGGGCTGCCGACTTGGGGTACAAAGGGATTCAAATTCCTACTTGGGAAAGCTTTTTAATCGATCTGGACAAAGCAGCCGAAAGTCAGACCTACTGCGATGAGCTCAAAGGAAAAATCAATTCCTATGGGTTGGAAATCACAGAACTCTCCACTCACCTCCAAGGACAATTGGTAGCCGTGCATCCTGCTTATGATTTGATGTTTGACAACTTTGCCCCCGATGCCTACAAAAACAATCCAAAAGCCCGAACCCAGTGGGCAATTGAAACCCTCAAAAAAGCAGCCAAAGCAAGCAACCGATTAGGGCTAAACGCCCACGCTACTTTCTCCGGTGCTTTGTTGTGGCATACTTGGCATCCTTGGCCGCAACGCCCTGACGGATTGGTGGAAATGGGATTTAAAGAATTGGCAGACAGATGGCTGCCCATTCTCAACACCTTTGATGAAAACGGTGTTGACGTTTGCTATGAAATCCACCCAGGGGAGGACCTCCACGACGGGGTGACGTTTGAGCGTTTTTTGGAAGCCACAGGAAACCACAAAAGGGCAAATATTCTCTATGATCCCAGTCACTTTATACTGCAACAACTGGACTATATTGAATACATTGATCACTACCATGAGTTCATCAAATCTTTCCATGTGAAAGATTCAGAGTTCAAACCTACTGGAAAAAAAGGAGCCTTTGGAGGCTATGGTGATTGGATTGATCGCGCAGGTCGCTATCGCTCTCCAGGTGATGGACAAATAGATTTTAAAACCATTTTTACCAAGCTTACTGAGTATGGATGTGACGTTTGGGCCGTGATGGAATGGGAATGCTGTATCAAAAGTCCTGAGCAAGGAGCCCGTGAAGGAGCTCCTTTTATCCAATCACACATAATCGAAGCCACTCAAAAAACTTTTGATGACTTTGCAGGAACAGAAATCGATGAAGATCACCTTAGAAAAATTCTTAACTTATAACTAAAACAAATGAATAAAATATTATTAATTACAATGGTCTCTTTGTGTGTAGCCTGCAAACAGGCCCCTAAGAAAAATACATCAACTGTCGAATCTAACACTAAAGAAAGAGAATGGGTAGACTTATTCGATGGAGTCTCTTTCTCAGGCTGGCATCAATTCAACAGCTCCGAAATGAGTGCTGCTTGGATTATTGAGGATGGGGCAATGGTATTACCCGATGGAACTGGAGAGGGAAAAGGTAATAATATTGTAACTGATAAAGAGTTTACCAACTTTGAACTTTCTTTAGAGTGGAAAATTGTTGAAGGCGGAAACAGTGGAATTTTTTGGGGTGTCAAAGAAGGAGAGGGTTACGAAACACCCTATCAAACAGGGCCAGAAATCCAAGTTTTGGACAATGAGCGCCACCCGGATTCCTTTGACAATCCTAATTTTCACCAAGCGGGAGCGCTTTATGATATGGTTCAGCCCTCACAGGATGCTTGCAAACCCGCAGGGGAATGGAATCATGTTTTTATTTCAATTAATTACAACACCAACAATGCCAGTGTTAAACTCAACGATGTTGAAATCGTAAACTTCCCTTTGAGTGGACCGGAATGGGATGCTTTGGTAGTCAATTCCAAATTTAAAGACTGGAAGGATTTTGCCAAATTTAAAACTGGAAAAATTGGCCTGCAAGATCACGGTGATGGTGTCAGCTATCGTAATATCAAAATCCGGGAACTCTAGCACCCTATGATTCAATCGATGACTGGCTATGGTAAGGCCGAAATCCAATTCGAAAATAAAAACTATATTCTGGAGCTACGCTCGCTCAACAGCAAGGGATTAGAAATCAATGCCCGACTGCCTATCCACGTGAGGGAAATCGAACTTCAACTCAAAAAAAGTGTTGGGGAGTTCCTCAAAAGAGGTAAAATTGATTTGAGCCTCAATATTGATAACATGGGTGAATCCAATGCCAAAACCATCAATGTTGCTGCTGTCAATCAATACATTGAGCAATTGAAAGGAATAGAAGATATTGACCGTTCGGAGTTACTCAGGATTGCCATTAAACTGCCCGATACCCTTAAAACGGATATCGAAGACTTTGACAAGAACGAAATTGAATTGATCGAAACCCTACTGAAAAAGACCATCGATGCCCTGATAAAATTCCGGTCCGATGAAGGAAAAATTCTTGAAACCGAATTCAACAAAAGATTAGACAATCTGGAGGGGCTTTGTAAAGAAGTAGAAATAATCGATCCCGAAAGAAGTTCTAAAATTAAGGAGAAATTGAAATCTGCTTTGGATACCCTACAAGCCGAAATCGATCAAAATCGATTCGAACAGGAACTGATTTATTATTTGGAAAAATACGACATCACAGAAGAGAAAGTCCGGCTGAAAAATCACATTGATTATTTTAAAAAAACATTGAGTAGTGATACTTCAAACGGAAAAAAACTGGGTTTTATCGCTCAGGAAATCGGACGAGAGATAAATACAATAGGATCAAAAGCCAATCACGCCCGCCTTCAAAAACTGGTCATCCAAATGAAAGATGAACTTGAAAAAATAAAGGAGCAATTACTCAATGTTTTATAATTGAAAGAAGGGAAACTCATTGTGGTATCGGCCCCATCGGGAAGTGGCAAGTCCACATTGGTAAAAGCATTGCTGGAAAATGATCTTCCTATAGCTTTTTCCATTTCGGCCACCTCCAGACAGCCCCGGGGAAAAGAACAAGATGGTATAGATTATTATTTTATAACCCCTGAAGCTTTTCAAAAAAAAATTGCGGAAAATGCTTTTGTAGAATACGAGGAAGTTTATCCCACTAAGTTCTATGGAACCCTTCGTGAAGAATTGCAAAATAAATGGTCTGCGGGACTACACATCATTTTTGATATAGACGTAGTGGGAGGGCTCAACATCAAATCCCAATACCCCGAGCAAACCTTGTCGATCTTTGTCCAAGCGCCCAATTTGAAGGTTTTAGAAGAGCGACTGCGGTCCAGAGCAACAGAAGATGAGGCATTGATTCAAGAGCGCATTGCCAAAGCCCAATTGGAAATGGAATCCGCAACCGAATTTGATGTGGTGATAGTCAATGACGACCTGGAGCAAGCAAAAAAAGAGATGTTTAAGAAGGTTAAAGCATTTGTAGAACAAGCTTAAGCAATGAAAAATATTGGGCTGTTTTTTGGTTCCTTTAATCCAATCCACTTGGGGCATCTGGCAGTGGCAGAATTTTTTGTTCAAAATACAAGCTTGGAAGAAGTATGGTTAGTGGTCAGTCCTCAAAGTCCATTCAAGGAAAAAAATACATTGATGGAAAACCACCATAGATTGGCCATGGTCCAATTGGCCATTGATAATAAATCAAATCTCAGAGCCTGTGCAGAAGAATTCGATTTACCTTCTCCTAATTATACTATTGACACCCTCGATCATTTAAAAAAAAGATATCCTCAATATCAATTTACACTCCTTTTGGGTCAAGACAATATAATGCATTTCGACCGTTGGAAAGCGTACCGCCAAATCTTAGAACAGTTTCAGCTCTATGTTTATCCACGGACCCAGTCAGACAAAATACCGGAATCACTTTTAAATCATTCTAATATTGTTTATTTTAAAGCTTCATTATTAAATGTTTCAGCGACTGAGATTCGAAATGCACTTAAGAATAAAAAATTATTGGATGATTTACTTCCTCAAAAAATTCAAGATTACCTTCGTAAATTTAATCTTTATCACTAAATAACACTTTTATATGAAACCTGTCAAGTCAAGTAAAATATTTTTAGACACCTCCTCTTCCGAATGGGAAGTGTTAGAACCAAAGATCAAAAGAAAAATCTTGGGCTATGACGATCAACTTATGTTGGTTAAGGTTCATTTTGAAAAAGGAGGTATTGGTGCCGAACACCAGCATCACCACTCACAGTCAACCCTTGTTGGATCGGGGGTGTTTGAAATCACCATCGATGGCGTTACCCAAAAACTGGAAAAAGGAGATTCTTTCTACGTCCCCCCCAATACACTCCACGGTGCGGTATGTTTGGAAGAAGGTGAACTCATCGATGCCTTTAGCCCAGTTAGGGATGATTTTATTGGTTAAAAATCACTGAACATTTCCCTGTTCCATAATAACGTTTAATGCCTTTGAAATTTTTTCCCTGCTCCAATTTTCAATCTCCGGTAAGATGTTTTTGGCCTTACCTTTTAGTTGGGCTACTTTTTGAATAAATTTTTCTTGGGCATCAATATCGTTGGCATCAATCATTTGAGCGAAAGAGGCTTGGGCTAATAACCCTGCTGCATCTGACTGCGGATTACCAATAGAAAGAAGGGGAATCGCTGTGGCAAGGTATTCCAATAGCTTTCCGGAGATCATATCCCGGTCGGCCCCTCTAAATACAAAATTGAGTAATAAGTCTCCACTTTTCATAAGTGAAATAGCTTCTTGGTGGGAAAGGTATCCCTTATAGTCAACCTCAATTTTAGTGGCTGTTTCTTTAATCTTTTCAATGATTCCAGGAGCTATATTTCCTGCCAAAGAAAGGCGAATTTGGTGTTGGTCTGCCAATGTATTGAGCACCCCTATTGTGGAAAGATAATCCTGATTCTCAGTTAATAGTCCGGTATAGACGACATGAAAATCTATAAGTTGGGTCTTGGGGGTCGAAGACATCAATGGAGCGTCATAGCCATTGGGCAATACATGAAAGTTTTGGTGAGGTGCTTTGGTTTGGAGTTTCCGAACCAAATTCCCCCCCACGGTGGTCAAAATACCATCAGCGGTTTGTAACACTTTTTCTTCCCATCGGGCGTCTATTCTCTTGGCCCAAGCAGAACGATATAAGTCCTTATTGTAAAAAATATTGGTCCAAGGATCGCGAAAATCGGCCCACCATTTGATGCCAAATTGCACTTTTAGCTGCAAGCCAACCAAATGGGTGGAATGGGGCGGGCCGGTAGTGATCAGCTTTTGAATGCCTTTTTGACGGATGAGCTTTTCCGCTTCTACTTTGGCAAAGTTATTCCAGCCTTTTCGAGCATCGGGAATAAAAAAATTCCCACGGACAAAAGCAGCCATTTTGGAAAACCACCCCTTTTTAGAAATTGCTCCCTGAGGAATGCCTTTATTGGATGATCCCGTCAAAATTTGCGAATAGATTTTTAGTGGTTCTTTGGTGTCGGTTTTGATTACTTGGATATCTTTTACCTGTTCCAGGAGTTCGAAATCCAGAACAGGATAAGAAGCCTGTTTTTCATTGACAGTGATTACAATGGGTTCCCACCCCAACTGCTTGAGGTATTTGGTGAAATACATCCAACGTTGAACGCCCGAACCTCCCGAAGGAGGCCAGTAATAGGTGAAAATCAATACTTTTTTGGAATCTTTCAAATTAAGCGATTATCCCAAAAGTAACTATTTCTTTTTTTTGTAGAGGGGAACCGAGGAGCAGGCCTCTCCATAAAAAAGACTTTTTACCACGGGTTGAAGTTTGGAAATCAATTGAACGTAGGCATCCTGAGGGACAGTATTTTCACTACAACCTTTGATTATTACAGGTTGGTCTTTGTATGGGGATAACTCCAAAAGTTGAATTTCCTCAGCAAATAGCTGTACTTCTAAATCTTTTAAATTCCCCAGGACTACCTTTCTGGCAAAAGGTTGCAGGTGGGTCGTAACCAACAGAAAAGCCCATGAGGGTAGAATGGCTTCAGTAGAACATTGTAAGGCAATGAATTTATCACGGTAGATAGTCCAGTCGTGGGCCTTGAGTTGGGCTCTAAATTCCTTTTCTTTTAGCAGTAGTCCTTGATCCAACCATTGGGATAAATCAATGGACTGTCTGGATCCAATTTGATATAGTTTTTCAAGATCGAAAGTAATCAAGGTACTTGCCGCCACGCGATTGACAATAGTATCAGCCATTTATAGCATTCCTAATTCCAATTTGGCTTCTTCACTCATCAGGTCTTGAGACCAGGGAGGATCGAAGGTGATCTCTACCTCGGCGTCCTTAACTTCGTCCAATGATTTCACTTTTTCTTCCACTTCACGTGGGAGTGTCTCAGCCACTGGGCAGTTAGGAGTAGTCAAGGTCATCAGTATTTTCACATCAGCATCCTCGTTGACAAAAACGTCATAGATCAATCCTAGTTCGTAAATATCAACAGGGATCTCAGGGTCATAGATGGTTTTAAGTACTCCGACAATTTTATCGCCAAGTTCAGCCGACTCAATAATTTCCTCTGACATTATTAATTCAATTGAGTTTTAAAGGCAATAGCGTACATTTTTAGCTGTTTTATCATTGAGACCAATCCATTGGCACGCGTAGGAGATAAATGTTCCTTTAGGCCGATTTTATCAATAAATTCAGTCCCTGATTCGAGTATTGCATCGGGATGTTTATAAGAAAAGACCCGTATTAAAATGGCAATGATACCCTTAGTAATAATGGCGTCACTGTCAGCTGTAAAAACCAATTTGTCATCTTCCAAATCGGCATGCACCCATACCTTGCTTTGGCATCCCTTAATGATGTAATCATCGGTTTTGAATTGTGGGTCGATCAATGGGAGTGATTTTCCCAACTCGATCATGTACTCGTAGCGTTGCATCCAGTCTTCAAACATTGAAAACTCCTCTATAATTTCCTCTTGTGCTACTTCTATAGTTTCCATATCTAAAATTAATAATTTATTGTAACATGGTGATAGCTTTTATGAGGGCTTCAATCATACGATCAATCTCTTCGAAAGTATTATAAAAAGAAAAGGAAGCCCTAACGGTACCAGGAATATGATAATAATCCATGATGGGCTGGGCACAGTGGTGTCCTGTTCTTACAGCGATACCAAGTTTGTCCATGATACTCCCAATGTCATATGGGTGAATGCCTTCCACATTGAATGAAATGACTGCTATTTTTTTAGAGGCAGTACCGTAAATTTTTAGTCCAGGAATTTTACTAAGCTTGTCAGTAGCATATTTCAGGAGTTCTTCCTCATAGTTAGCTATCTGCTTTATTCCAATTGCATTAATGTAGTCAAGGGCAGCACCAAAAGCGATCCCTCCGGCAATATTGGGCGTACCAGCTTCGAACTTGTGGGGTAGATCGGCATAGGTGGTTTTCTCAAAAGTTACTTCTGCAATCATTTCACCCCCACCTTGGTAGGGAGGCAAACGCTTTAGGGCAGATTCTTTTCCATAAAGCATGCCAATTCCCGTGGGACCATATAATTTGTGAGCAGAAGTGACATAATAATCTACATCCAAAGCCTGAACATCACACTGGATGTGGGGGGAAGCTTGAGCGCCGTCGATCAAAACCTCTGCACCTGTAGCATGGGCTTTCCGAATGATTACTTCTATGGGATTGACCGTCCCCAAGGCGTTTGAAACATGATTAACAAACACCAATCGGGTTTTATCAGACAGCAGTTTGTCAAATTGATCCATTTGCAACTCCCCATCTTCATTCATTGGTATGACTTTGAGTACCGCTCCTGTTTTTTCGCACAACATTTGCCAGGGAACAATATTGGAATGGTGTTCCAATGCTGAGACTATGAGTTCATCTCTCTCTCTAAGCGATTGGGCATATCCACTACTAACTATATTTATTGAATGTGTTGTTCCAGAGGTAAAAATGATCTCGTGAGGATGGGCAGCATTTAAATGTTTTTGAATTTTTTGCCTTGCAGCCTCATAAGCATCAGTGGCTTCCTGGCTTAAAGCATGTACGCCACGATGGATATTAGCGTTGTAATTTTTGTAATAATCGGCAATTGTATCAATGACTTGGACAGGGGTTTGTGAGGTAGCGGCATTGTCAAAATAAACGAGAGGTTTGCCGTTTACTTCCCGGGCCAAGATGGGAAAATCTTTACGGATTTTTTGAACATCCATGGGCTATAAATCAAATCCGAGATTGACACCCAATTTTCGGGCAATCAGTTTGTTGATGCGTTTTTTCAAAATGGGTAGCTCTACACTTTCCAAAACGTTGTTTGCAAATGCATATGTCATCAATGCCTTTGCCTCTTTTTTGGGAATCCCCCTGGACATAAGGTAGAAGAGTGCTTCCTCATCCAATTGACCCACAGTACAACCATGGGAACATTTGACGTCATCGGCAAAAATTTCCAATTGGGGTTTGGTATTGACTGTGGCTTTATCGTCAAGGAGTATGTTGTTATTTTGCTGGAAAGCATTGGTTTTTTGTGCCGATTGATCGACATGGATTTTACCGTTGAATACGCCTTTTGAGCCTTCAGAAAAAACCCCTTTATAATCTTGGTGGCTTTCGCAGTTGGAGGATATATGATCGACCAAAGTGTAATGATCAACATGTTGGTGATCTTCCAACAAGGTCACACCCTTGAGGGTAGAATGACAATATTGCCCCTTGAGATAAAAGTTCAAATTGTTTCGGATCAATTTTCCTCCCAATGAAAATGTATGCACCCTTACATTACTATTTTTATCTTGGGAGATATATGTATTATCAATTAGCGAAGCAGTACTTAAGTCATTTTGAATTTTATAATAATCCACTAATGCATCTTGATGGGTATAAATTTCAGTGACAGAGTTTGATACCACATCGTGTTCTCTAAGACTTTGGTGTCTCTCCAGAATTTGAACTTGTGCATTTTGATCGACTACGATCAAATTTCGGGGCTGCAACCACAAAGCTTTTTCCTTACCTGTTGAGAAGTGAATGATCTCAATAGGCTTTTCGGCGACCACACTTTTTGGGATGTGGACATACGCCCCCTCCTGAGTATAGGAAGTGTTGAGGGCTGTTAGACTGTCGTCTTTATCAGTGATTTTGTTGAAATAGGTATCGATTAAATTTCGATATTTTGCCTTGGATAGTGCCGCAGACATAAGACAAACATCCAAACCGTCATGAGTAGTGTCCGATAAAAAAGGACTGTAAACTCCATCAATAAATACAACTTTGTATGTATCAATTTCGAATAGAAAATACTTTTTTACTTTTTTAAGTTGAATTGTAGTTTCAGCCTTGGGGAAAAGAGCGTAATTCTGACGCAACATTGCATTGAGGGAGGTGTATTTCCAGGCCTCGTCTCTCCGGGAGGGAAAGCCTTTTTCTTCAAAGGTTTTTAGGGATTCTAATCGGATTTGATGAACGGGGTCAGAGAAATCGATCCTTTCCTCAAAAGCCAAATGCGAAGCCAATAGTTTTTCCTTAAACTCCATAAATTTTATGCCAGTTCTTTAATCCAGTCATATCCTTTTTCTTCCAATTCTACAGCCAAATCTTTGGTCCCTGATTTGACAATCTTGCCATCGAAAAGCACGTGAACAAAATCGGGAATAATGTATTCCAATAATCTTTGGTAATGAGTAATAACAATGATAGCGTTGTCATTGGAGCGCAATTTGTTGACTCCATTGGCCACGATTTTGAGTGCATCAATATCTAAGCCAGAATCCGTCTCATCGAGGATAGAAAGTTTAGGTTCTAACATGGCCATTTGGAATATCTCGTTGCGTTTTTTTTCTCCACCAGAAAATCCTTCGTTTAACGAACGGGAGAGAAAACGAGAGTCAATTTCCAAAAGCGAAGATTTTTCCCTAATCATCTTAAGCATTTCATTAGCAGCCATATCTTCTAGACCTTTAGCTTTTCGGGAAGCATTGATTGCAGCTTTGATAAAGTTGGTAACACTTACACCCGGTATCTCTACAGGGTATTGAAAAGATAGAAAAATGCCTTTGTGGGCACGTTCCTCTGGAGCAAATTCGGATAAATCTTCTCCTTCCAATAGCATGTTTCCTTGACTGATTTCGTAATCCTGATGACCAGCGATAACAGAAGACAAAGTGCTTTTTCCTGAACCGTTAGGCCCCATTATAGCATGGACTTCTCCAGCTTTTACATCTAAATCGATACCGTTAAGAATATGTTTGCCTTCTACTTTAGCGTGAAGATTTTCTATGGTTAACATAATTGTTTTTTTATCCTACAGATCCCTCAAGGGAAATTTCTAATAATTTTTGAGCTTCTACTGCAAATTCCATTGGCAGTTTGTTTAATACTTCTTTGCTGAAACCATTAACAACTAACGCAATAGCCTTTTCGGGGTCTATACCTCTTTGGTTACAGTAAAAAATTTGGTCCTCTCCAATCTTACTAGTGGTGGCTTCGTGTTCAATTTGGGCGGTTTTGTTTTTGGCCTCAATGTAGGGGAATGTATGTGCTCCACAATGGTTTCCCATGAGAAGAGAGTCACATTGTGAAAAGTTTCTAGCATTAGTGGCCTTAGGGTGTACTTGAACCAATCCACGATAACTGTTTTGGGATTTACCGGCAGAAATACCCTTGGAAATAATAGTACTTTTGGTATTCTTTCCCAAATGAACCATCTTTGTTCCTGTGTCAGCTTGCTGATAGTTGTTAGTTAGAGCGATAGAATAGAACTCCCCTATAGAGTTATCGCCTTTTAGAATACATGAGGGGTATTTCCATGTAACCGCAGAACCTGTTTCCACCTGGGTCCATGATATTTTAGAGTTTTTGTGGCAAATGCCTCTTTTGGTGACAAAGTTGTATACTCCTCCAATTCCATTTTTGTCTCCTGGAAACCAGTTTTGAACGGTGGAGTATTTAATTTCTGCATTGTCCAGGGCTACGAGTTCTACTACTGCAGCATGCAACTGGTTTTCGTCTCTTGAGGGAGCAGTACAGCCTTCCAAATAACTTACATAACTTGATTCATCTGCAATTACAAGAGTCCTTTCGAACTGGCCTGTTCCAGCCTGATTGATTCTGAAATAAGTGGATAATTCCATAGGACAGCGCACACCCTTAGGAATGTAACAGAAAGATCCGTCGGAAAAAACCGCAGAATTTAGAGAAGCAAAATAGTTGTCCTTAATGGGAATTACAGTACCAATATATTTTTTTACTAAATCAGGATGTTCCTGAATGGCTTCAGAAATGGAACAGAAAATAATACCTTTTTCGGCTAAAGTATCTTTAAAAGTTGTGGCGACAGAGACAGAGTCCATTACGATGTCCACTGCCACACCGGCCAGTTTCTTTTGCTCATCAATTGAAATGCCCAATTTGTCAAAAGTATTCCGTAACTCAGGGTCTACTTCATCCAAACTTTTGTATTGATCTTTTTTCTTGGGAGCGGAATAATAGGATATCGCCTGATAGTCTGGCTTAGAATAATGTACATTGGCCCAGTCGGGTTCCTCCATTTTTTTCCATGCCTGATAAGCTTTCAAACGCCATTGGGTCATCCATTCGGGCTCTTTCTTTTTTTGAGAGATGCGACGAACAACTTCCTCATTCAAGCCCACAGGAAAAGTCTCAGAATCGATATCGGTATAAAACCCGTATTCGTATTCTTTAGTCTCCAGTTCCTTTTTTAGTTCTTCTTCAGTGTAAGCCATATCGATATTTTATTATAAGGAAAAACTTTCCCCACATCCACAAGTACGCTCAGCATTGGGATTATTAAAAATAAAGCCTTTACCGTTCAACCCTCCGGAATACTCTAAAGTAGTTCCGAGAAGGTAAAGCAGGCTTTTTTTATCAACCAAAATCTTGACTTGATTGTCTTCAAATAAACGGTCTTGATCTGATTTTGAATTGTCAAAACTCAAATCGTATGACAAGCCAGAACAACCTCCACTTTTCACTCCAACACGAACGAAATCTTGGGCGGGATTGAACCCCTCTTCACGCATCAACTGCGACACTTTTTCTTGTGCACTGGGCGATACTTTTATCATGTTAGATAAATCTTAATTTATGTAGGTGCAAATATAGCGTATTTCCTATTAAAAACAGGCTTTTACTATCATTTCTGACTATGACTCAATCGACAATTCCTAGCGATAGTGGGCCACTAGAATATCACTTTTTCCATTGTTTTGATCAAATGGTGGATTTTTACTGAAGGTTTGACCCACCAACATGACACCACCGTCCCTTAAAACCAAAACGTCATAAGCAAAATCTTGCCCCTCTCCGCCCAATATCATGGTTTTTAATTCACTACCGTCATCTGGTACATACATCAAAAATATATCATTTTCTCCCTTATTTATGTACATATCGCCATCAAGACTTCGGGAGTAACCTGTTATGAATGTTGACCCCAATGGTCCTTTGGTGATCGAGGTGCCTCTGTCAAACTCACTTCCACCGAAATTGTAACTGCCGATCAATCTTCCAGATTTATCTATTATAATTTGCCACACATCAGATGACCCTCTAGAATCAATAACATCCATATCTTCGCTATGGGTATTTCCTATAATTCTATAATTACCATAAGAGTCTTCAATTACTCTAGAGGCCTCATCAACCAAACTTCCTCCGTATGAATTTTCCCAAATCATATCACCAAAGGGAGAGACCATTACAACCCAAACATCATAACTTCCTTTTGGGTTTTTTACGTCAACATCATTACTTTCTGTGGTCCCAACGATCAAAAAATTCCCTTCTCGGGTTTGAATGGCATCATAGGATCTATCATTATTGGTACCTCCAAAATACCTTTGCCATTGAATGTTACCGTTGGCGTCAATTTTATGACACCAGAATTCGCCTACTCCGTGGCGTTTGGCTTTGGAGGGTTTACCTGAATTTCCTTCTCCATTGGAAGCGGTTACATCCAAAAACCCGTTGAAAAAATATCCTCCGTCTAGTGTGGGAATAACATTGTAGGCATGGTCGTGACCTGAATATCCAAAGGATTTTTTCCAAACCACTGCTCCTGCCGCATCTACCCGGATGATCCAATTGTCGTGGTAACCCTTGGTGGTGGGGACATCCCCATCTTGACTGTTACTGTAACCCATAAGGACAAATCCTCCTTCCGGGCTTTCTACCAGCGAAAAGCCAAAATCATCCGCACTCCCTCCATATGTTTTTTTCCAAGTAACCTCACCCTGCTCATCAATTTTGATCAAGAACAAATCCCAGTCATTACCCATGCGATTACTGAAATCTCCATCAGTGCTTTTAGTACTGCCTACTATACCAAACCCTCCGTCTTGGAGTTCGATGATTTCCCTTGCCACCTCCTCATCGCTTCCACCAAAAAATTTGACGTCTATTAAAGTGGCCGAGAAGTAAAATGGAGGTATGGTTGAATTGGAAACGGGATCGGGTAAACATCCCCAAAAAAGTAATACTATAATAATGATAAAGATGTTTTTAGACACTTTTAATCTGATTTTTTGATGAGGAAAAGTCCTGCATTGATATCACTTATAGCAATGACCCCACTTTTGAAATAAGGATAGACGTTCCAAGCACCGTTGAAGGTAGTGGAATTGTGATCTGGAAAAGTATCAAAAAACCCGATTTCGGTCATTTCTTTATTTTCCAAATCATCGATGGATATTACCCTGATACCAGCTGTATAATTGGCTAGAAAAAACAAGTCACCTTTGACGTATCCATTATGATCAATGGCATCAGTGGCACCAAAATAAGAATGGTGAAGCACAGGGTTATCCAGATCATTAAGATCAAAAACCAATGTTCTGGTTTTCCCACCGACTCTAGATTCGTCTAGCTCGTCCCCTAGAATAAAAAACCTTTGGTCCTTATCGAACCAGCCCTGATGGGTATAATAATTGTTTTGATAGTTTATTTCGGAAATGTCTTTTGGATTTGCTTTATCAGTAACATCAACAATTACCAGTTTACTTTCGTTAGATCCCAAAAAAATTTCTTTCCCACTGTAGTCTTGATCTGGCCCTTTATAAATGACCACTTGGGCATCGTGGCTGTATCCTCCTTTACCATAACCCCCAACAAATCGTATGCTGTTGGGATCGTTTAGGTCCAGGAAATGAACCCCTCCAAAAAATTCATCGTTTCTATTGGTCCCCACCACATAACCATAGCCGCTATCTGGGTTGATGGCTATATTGTGGGCCGTTGGTACAGTTTTTAGCACCCTGTCGGCGGTAAAGTTTTGTTTGACTTCTGCCTTCCTCAATCGAGTGAGATCAAAAACTTGTACTCCGTGATCAGCTGCCTCACTGACGATATAAGCGTGATTGTTATGAACCTTTATGTCTCTCCAAGGGCTGGCCTCTGTTTCAGTGGGCAATTTACCAATCAAAACGGGTTTTGTGGGTTCGCTTATATCGACAAATGCTGTCCCGTCATCTAGACCCATAAGTACATATTCTTTTTGAGTATCAGGATCAGTCCAGCCCCAAGAGTCGTTACCATTGGTGCTTTCAAAGGAGTAAAGGTCGATTTGAGCTAAGAGATCATAGCCATTACAAGGATTTTTACCTGCATAACCGTTTCTACATGGCGTTCCGATTTGTTTATTATCCTGAACATTATCCCTGCCTTTATTTACTGATCCAGTGAGGTCAATAAGTTGATCGTTATTGGAGTCTGAATCCTTTTGGCAGGAGATAAAAACCAGCGCAAAATGGAATAAAACAGAAACAAACCTAAAATTCATAGTTCAAATTTAGGGACGTTTAGAGACATTTGAATCTAAATTTAACAACAATTAACAGTTTGTCCTAAATCTTAGTAGTTTTGGTAAATGTTTCAAAATAAAAACACCACACCTCTTTCCGAATTGGGAGAATTCGGTCTAATCGACCATTTGACAAAAAACTTTCCTTTGAATCATCCCTCCACCCACAGGGGTATTGGGGACGATGCAGCTGTAATGAACTTTACAGAAGGACAAACAGTGGTGACCACAGATATGATGATCGAAGGCATTCATTTTGATCTGTCCTATGCTCCATTAAAGCATTTAGGCTATAAATCTGTTATTGTCAACCTTTCAGATGTGTATGCAATGAATGCACACCCATCTCAAATAACATTCTCTGTTGCAGTATCCAATCGTTTTCCCTTGGAAGCTTTAGAGGAATTGTATGCAGGCATAGAATTGGCTTGTAAAAATTACAAGGTCGATTTGGTAGGGGGAGATACTTCTACCAGCACCAAAGGACTGATCATTTCGGTTACAGCAATGGGGCAAGCCCAAAAGCAAAAAATCACTTACCGTTCGGGAGCAAAACCAAACAACCTCCTCCTTGTGAGTGGTGACTTGGGGGGAGCCTATATGGGTCTTCAAGTATTAGAGCGCGAAAAGGAGGTTTTTAAAGTAAACCCCAACAACCAACCCGATCTGGCGCTTTACTCTTATTGTGTTGAAAGGCAATTAAAACCGCAAGCAAGAAAGGATATCATTGAGCTTTTGAAGGAATTGGACATTGTTCCCAATGCGATGATGGACATCAGTGATGGGCTTTCTTCAGAAATTTTCCATCTCTGCAAAGCCTCCAAGGTGGGTTGTACAATATATGAGGAAAAACTTCCTGCCGACCCCCAAACCCTAAGTACGACAGAAGAGTTCAAAATCAACAGCAGTACAGCCCTACTCAACGGCGGAGAAGATTACGAATTATTGATGGCCATCAAAACCGAGGATTACGACAAGATCAAAGGGCATCCTTTGATTACCCCTATTGGTCATTTTACTGATCAAAAAGAAGTTTGTAATATGATCACTGGGTTGGGACAATCCATTCCATTAGAGGCACAAGGCTGGAAGAATTTCAACAAAGACGAATCAGCCTAAGGCCACATCCAAGGTCATCATCACAATAAAGCCACCAATAAATCCCAGTGTGGCGATATCGGTGTACTTGTCCAGCTGGGTTTCAGGGATGACCTCCTCCACAACTACAAAAATCATGGCCCCTGCGGCAAAAGCCAAAGCAAAAGGTAAAATCGGGGTGAAAAAAGTCACTGCCACGGCTCCCAAAACTGCAGCTATAGGTTCTACAATGGCGGACAATTGACCATACCAAAAGCTTTTATATTTGCTGACCCCTTGTCTTCGCAATGGCATCGAAACTGCAATTCCTTCAGGAAAGTTTTGAATCCCGATTCCCATGGCCAAAGCAACAGCTCCTCCGATGGAGGCTTCGGGAATTCCGGCAGCCACACCTCCAAAAAGAACCCCTACCGCCAGACCCTCCGGAATGTTGTGCATGGTAATGGCCAGGACCAATAGCGTAGTTTTATGCCATGGGGTCTTGATCCCCTCAGAGTCTTTGAAATTGATGTGTATATGGGGTAATATTTTATCCAAACCAAAAATGAAAAAGGCTCCCAAACCAAAACCAATGGCAGCAGGAATGACCTTGACAAAGCCTTCGCCAGGCGACATTTCGATACCAGGTGCTAATAGGCTCCAAAAACTAGCTGCTACCATTACACCCCCTGTAAATCCAAGCATTCCATCTAAAAATCCACGGTTCATGGTCTTAAATAAAAAAACAAAAGAGGCCCCAAATGCTGTCATTAACCAGGTAAACAATGTTGCGTAAAATGCGCCTTTGACAGGACTTATATTCGAAAAAAAATCAATGATAGCGTCCATTTTAGCAGGTTGAATCGCCGACAAATATATATAAAACTAACAAATTCCATAGACTGTTGTGGGGATTGACTAATTTTGAGGCAAGATGACTAAAAATCATTACGATTATATTATTTGTGGAGGGGGAGCTTCGGGCTTGCTTTTAGCATATAGGATATGTAATGACCCCTATTTTAAAAATCTTTCCATACTGATAATTGAGAAAGACATCAAAAACACCAACGACCGAACTTGGTGCTTTTGGGAGTCAGGTACAGGAGATTTAGAAGAATTGATTCATAAAAATTGGGATCAGGCCAATTTTACTGCTGAAGATTTCAAACTGGACTTTTCCCTTCAACCCTTTCATTATAAGATGATCCGAAGTCTTGATTTTTATCAATCCATGAATAATAAACTATCTAAATTTGATCAACTTACCCAAATTAAAGAAAAAGTCAAAAGTATAGAAAATGGTATAGTTACAACTGAAATTAAATCCTATCATGGAGGTATGATTTTTTCAAGCATTTATAATACCAACAGCTTGACCCTACAAAAAAAGTATCCTGTTTTATTACAACATTTTATTGGGCAAGTTGTCCAAACTCAAAAACCATGTTTTGATCCCAATAAAATTGAATTCATGAACTTTAATGTTCCCCAAAAGGGAAATACAAGGTTTATGTATTTATTGCCATTTAATTCCAACAAAGCTTTGTTAGAATACACACTTTTTTCTAAAAATGTTTTAGAAAGAAAAGAGTATTCAGATGCCATTGCAGAATTTCTAAATCAAATGCCCACAGGAGGTTTCGAAATTTTGGAGGAAGAGGAAGGTAAAATCCCCATGACATGTTATCGTTTTGATTTGAAAAACAGCTCAAATTTGTTGCATATCGGTACAGCCGGAGGTTGGACCAAACCCAGTACCGGATATACCTTCCAACGAATCAACGAAAAGACTAAAGAATTGGTTGATTTCCTCAAAAAAGGAGAACCTTTATCTCGATTCGGTAAAAGAGATCGATTTTGGTTTTATGACCTACTATTTATTGACGTTTTGGCAAAAAACAATGCTCAAGGTGCCGACCTGTTTAAAAGGATGTTTGAAAAGAATTCCCCTGAAGTGATCTTTAGATTTTTGGACGAAAAAAGTTCACTTTGGGATGAATTTCAAATCATGCGCTCTTTCAACTTAAAGCAATTTATCAGTGCCCTCTTAAAAAGAATTTTCTAGTAAGTGCGGTTAATCAACCAACGTTTAAGGTCACGAAAATGATTTTTTTGATCTTCATTCATGGTTAGTTTCTCCAATTCGATATCTGCCAAATGAGAATGATGTTGAATCAAATCTCGAGTAGCTGAACGGGCTGCCGTTGCATCAAATAGGGCCTTGACCTTATTGATTTTTTCTTCCTCATCCATTTGGATATTTCCCCCCAAAATAGATTGCAATGTTTTGCTTTGAGATTCATTTGCCGTTTTGAGGGCCAAGTGGTAAAGAATGGTTTTTTTGTCCACAAGTATGTCTCCCCCTATTTTTTTCCCAAATTTGTCTTGATCCCCAAAAGTATCTAAATAGTCGTCTTGCAATTGAAAGGCCAAACCCAGCTGGATGCCAAAATCATAAATTGCCTGTTGATCATCCTCGCTCGCATTGCCAATGATAGCTCCCATTTTTAATGCGCACCCAAGCAAAACTGCTGTTTTAAGTCGGATCATTTCGATGTATTCTTCCTCAGAGGTGTTTGTTCGGGTTTCAAAATCAATATCGTATTGCTGGCCTTCACATACCTCAATGGCAGTTTTACTCAACAAGCGGGTCAGTTGTTGAAATATATCGTTAGGATAAGTTTCCAAAAATTGAAAGGCTTTGATCAACATAGCGTCACCGGATAAGATGGCGGTATTGACATCCCATTTTTCGTGTACTGTGGTCTTGCCCCTTCGCAATTTCGCCTTGTCCATGATATCGTCATGCATCAAAGTAAAATTGTGGAACACCTCCACTGCCATTGCCGCACCCATTGTCTCTTTTGCAGAAAGGCCATAAGCTTCGCCTGCCATCAAAGTCAGAAAAGGGCGGATACGCTTACCTCCCAAATCCAATAGATATTGAATGGGTATGTAAAGGTTATGGGTAGATTGATCTCGATAGAAATCTTCAAGTGCAGACTCAAATGCTTGTTGATAGGCCTTGAAAAGATTCATAGCGATTGAATTTTGTTAAAAATACACCGCTAAAATTTAAGGTAATATAAAAAAAACATAAACTTTGGAAACTTTTTTGGTTTTTTAAGTTTTCTACAATATGTTTGCGAAAAAATTGCTTTGGAAAAGAAAATCGTTGCATCGGCTTCTTCTTTGTTTCTTAAATATGGCTATAAGGCGGTAACGATGGACGATATCGCTGAGCACATGCACATCTCCAAAAAAACGATATATCAATATTTTGGTGATAAGACCTCTTTGATCAGATCGGCAGTTTTTCATGTTTTTGAGGAAGTAAAAGACAATATCATAGCCGTTCAATCTTCTATCAATAATCCCATTAAAGCCCTTTACGAAACCAAAAAAATAGCGGTAGAAGTTTTGGGAAAAAAAGAAAAGTCTCCCCAATACCAATTGCAAAAATATTATCCCGCCATCTACGCAGAAATAAGAAAGAAGGAGCTTTCAGCCTTTGGAGAAACATTTAAGATGAGTTTGAAAAAAGGAATGGAAATGGGACTTTTCAGGACCTCTATCGATACCGAATTTATTACACGGATCTACTTCAATGGTTTTGGAGGTTTACGAGATATAGAGTTGTTCCCCCCAAAGGATAACGATATTGACCTGATAATCGGAAAATACATCGACTATCACCTCAGAGCCATTGTTACCCCAAAAGGATTGAATTTTTTAGAAAAATACAATTAAACATATACTCCATGAAGATTTATTTATTTTTGTTTCTAATCTTACTCACAGGAGTGACTCAAGCCCAAGAACTGCCAGAGTCACTTTCATTAGAAGAAGCCATTGCTTACGGGTTAACCCACAACCGTTCTATCATCAATGCCGATCGGGAAATTCAAAAAGCAAAAAAAGAAAAATGGAAAATCATTGCTACGGGACTGCCACAAATTAGCTCTGAGGTCAATTATCAAAACTTTTTGGAAATGCCAGTTTCGCTAGTTCCTGCCGAATTTTTTGGAGGAAATCGAGGAGAGTTTAGAGAACTCACCTTTGGGACGGAACAAAATATGATTGGAACATTGAAAATGGAACAACTCATTTTCGATGGTTCCTATCTAGTGGGGCTTCAAGCCACAAAAGTTTACCTTGCTATTTCAGAAAATCTGTTTGAAAAAACAAATTTGGAGGTGAAGAAGTTAATCACCAACCTCTATTCAAATGTTTTATTGGCTAGATACAATATTCGGTTTTTGGAGAAAAATAAAGCTTCTTTGAAAGATAATTTCCAAGAAATTCATCAACTGTTTAAAAATGGCTTTGAAGAAGAGGAAAGCGTAGAGCAAATTCAATTATCTCTGGCCCAAACAAACAGTCGTTTGAAATACGCTCAAAACCTGGTAAAAATTCAACAGGACATGCTCAAATTTGTCATTGGCTATCCTTTGAAAACTCGGTTGAAACTAACTGATGAACTAGATGATATTTTTAATGAGAATCTATACTTTGAATCCCTAACTGATCCAGACAATATTGAAAACAACATTGACATAAGAATCGCCAGTAACAATGTAAAATCTGAATCGCTAAAATTAAAGCTTGAAAAATCCAAAGCACTCCCAAAAGTCAATGCCTTTGTAAACCAGACCTACACAGGAAACAGTAATGAATTCAATTTCACCGATAGTGACCAAAAGTGGTATGGATCTTCGCTACTGGGATTAAACGTGAAAATTCCCATATTCAGTTCGTTGGGAAGAAGTGCAAACACACAAAAGGCAAAAATCAGCCTGGATCAGGCCAAAACCGAACTGGAGAAAACCCAATCCAAAATCAGAATTGATGCGAATGCCGCCTTGAACGAATACCAACTGTCCATCGACAATTACTATACCGAAAAAGAGAATCTGAGGCTGGCAGAGAGAATAGAGCAAAAAAACCAAACTAAATTCTTTGAGGGCATGATCCAAAGTTTTGAACTTCGTATGGTTCAGCTTCAGCTCTATAGCGCTCAAAGTAATTTTGTCAACGCCATTCAAAAAGTGATCACCAATAAAATAGAACTGGAAACCCTACTTAATCAATCTAAAACTGACTAATCCATGAAAAAAATTATACACACCCTCTACATCATTACCTTTGCCGTTGGCTGCTCAGGAGATCGATCTATAACTACTTCAGATCTGATCAGAGCAAAGGACCTCAATGGTTTAAAGACACAAAAGGAACAAAAATTAAAAATGCTCAATGACTTGAAGGCAGAATTGAATCAAATCAATGACGCCATCTCGGATTTGGATCCTTCCGAAAAACTGGCGCTGATTTCTATATTTGAGGTAAAACCGGAAAATTTTGACCATTATGTAGAAATACAAGCCAACATCAAAACCCGACAAAATGTTCTGCTTTATCCCGAATACTCCGGTACACTTAAAATGATTTATGTCGAGGAGGGGCAGGAGGTCAAAAAAGGAAAACTCCTGGCACAAATCGATGATGCAGGACTCAAAAATCAATTAGAGCAATTGCAGATTCAAACAGCCCTATCAAAAACAACTTACGAGCGCACCCAAAGGCTGTGGGATCAAAACATAGGTGCTGAAATGCAGTTACTCAAAGCCAAAGCGGCCTATGAGAGTCAATTAAAAAACATAGCCCAGCTTAAAAAACAGTTACAAAGAACCCGGATATTGGCTCCTTTCTCAGGAACCATAGACGAAATTGTGTCCAATACTGGAGCGAATTTGTTGCCTGGACAAACCCCAGTGATGAGAATCGTCAATCTAAAAAAGATGTACACAGAGGCTAGCGTGCCAGAGCGCTACCTAAGTCAGATAAAAAAAGGGACAACAGCGACGGTAAAGATTCCCATGTTGGATAGAGAATACCAAACCACCGTACGTCAAACCGGAAACTTTATCAATCCCAACAACCGAAGCTTTAGGGTGGAAACACCCCTTCCCAACTCGGACGAAATGATCAAACCCAACCTGAGCTGTAGGCTAAAGATCAATGATTACAGTAATCCCGAAGCACTGATGATACCGCTGCGTATCATAAAGGAAAATGCCGTTGGTAAAAAATACATTTTCAAATTAAATCCCGACGGAAAAGATCAGGTCTATCGGACGAAGCAGGTTTTTATAAAATTGGGTAAAAGGAGTACAGACAAAGTAGAAATATTAGAGGGCATTCAAGCCGGTGATCTTTTGGTAGATGAAGGAGCAATCATCGTTGAAAATAACCAAAGGGTTAAAAATATTCAATAATTGGATCGCAAAAAATGAAAAAATTACTCAAAGAGTTTTCTTTATCCAGTTGGGCCATTGACCACAAAACAGTGATCTATGTCATCATGGCCCTATTTTTCTTTATGGGCATCCGTTCCTACAGAGTTATGCCTCGCGAAAGTTTCCCCGAGATTAACGACACCAGAATATTTGTCTCCGCGGTATTTCCTGGAAATACCGCCGAAGATATTGAACGTTTAATCGTTGACCCCTTGGAGGATGCCCTTAAAGGGGTGTCCAATTTGGTAGATATTGTCTCCACCTCTGAGGAGGATTTTGCCGTGATCCAATTAGAGTTCGATGAAAATATTCCACTGGATCTGGCCAAACAAAAAACAAAAGATCTGGTTGATGGCGTAGTATCTGGAGCCGATTGGCCTACTTTTAATAATGCCAAGGTAGAACCCTCAGTTGCTGAAATGGATTTTTCTGAATTGATGCCCATTTTGAGTATCAGTATGGTGGGAGATTATCCCATCGAACAAATGAAAGATTTTGCAGGTTTTCTAGAAGAAAAAATTGAACAAATCCCCGAAGTCAAATCCGTCGATGTTAGGGGAATACAAGCTTTTGAGGTCGAGGTCGCAGTAGACATTTACAAAATGATCGCAGCAAAGATCAGTTTTAATGACATTCTCAACGCCATCGGTGGAGAAAATACAACCATATCCGCAGGTAATATAATTGCCGGAGGGCAAAGGAGAAGTTTGAGGATCATTGGAGAAATTTCTGATCCGGAAGAACTCAAAAACTTTGTCGTAAAAAGTGAAAAAGGTGCAACCTATTTGGTGGATATCGCTACCATCACTTTCAAAGAAAAAGACATTTCTTCCTACGCCAGATCATTCGGAAAAAAGGTTGTTTTACTTGATGTTAAAAAACGAGGGGGAAAAAATTTGATTCAAGCGTCCCAAAAAATAGAAGCCTTGATCGATGACATCGGAAAAAATGTTTTTCCAAGAAATATCAAACTGACTATTTCCAACGATCAATCTGCCATTACTCTCAATCAAGTAAGTGATTTGGTTAATAATATAATCTTTGGAATATTATTGGTGGTTACCGTACTCATGTTCTTTTTGGGCTTCAGGAACTCCCTCTTCGTAGGTTTTGCGATTCCCATGTCCATGTTCATGTCTTTTATGATCCTTTCCCTTTTGGGTTACACCATGAACACGATGGTTCTGTTTGGACTAGTAATGGGGCTTGGAATGTTAGTAGATAATGGGATAGTTGTAGTCGAAAATGTCTATCGTTTGATGGAAAAAGAAGGCATGAGTCGAATTCAAGCGGCTAAAGTTGGTATTGGTGAAATTGCCTCTCCCATTATTGTTTCCACAGCCACTACAATTGCCGCTTTTGTTCCCTTAGGAGCATGGCCTGGACTAATGGGTGAATTTATGATCTACTTCCCCATCACCCTCTCGGTAGTATTGGGATCTTCTCTGATCGTAGCCTTGTTTTTCAACTCCATGCTTGTATCCCGATTTATGGAGATCAGCGAAAGGCAGATCACTCTCAAGGGACTGCTCAGGCTGACCCTCATCTTAGGAGGGCTGGGTCTGATTTTAATTTTCAACAAAGGAGTTTTTAGGGGATTGGGAACGTTGATGATCGCGATCACCTTACTCTTTTGGGCTTATAAATATTTCCTTAAAGGACTTGCTTCTGTTTTTCAAAATCAGTTTTTACCAAAATTGGAAAAAAGATATCGTTCTTTTTTGTCAGTGGCACTTAAGGGATATCGTCCCTTTGCATTTTTGATCGGCACATTCTTGCTGCTGATCTCCTCTTTTGTGTTGATGGGGATCTTTCCTCCCAAAGTGGAGTTTTTCCCCGAAAATCAACCCTTACAAATTTTAACCTATATCGAATATCCGGAGGGAACTGATATTAATAAAACCAACGCCATTACCAAAAAAATTGAGGCAGATATTTTTTCAGTCATCAATCAGGAAAAATACCGCGATGGAGAATACAACTATTTGGTCGAGGATGCTGTGGCGCAAGTCGGGGCCGGTGCAGGAAATCCTGAAATCGATGGTGGGGTAACCAACGAAATGCCACACAAGGCGAAAATATCGCTAACCATGCGAGAATTTAAGTTCAGGAATGGACTGTCGAGCGAAAACCTACGCAGCGAAATTCAACAATTCCTTAGCGGCAAGTACCCAGGTGTATCTATTTCTGTGGAAAAAGATGCCAATGGCCCGCCGGTGGGCTATCCTATCAATATAGAAATTTCCGGGAGGGATTACGAAAAACTCATCCAGACCGCCCAAAAAATGAAAGACTTTCTCAACACAGAAAACATTCCAGGCGTAGAGGAACTGAAAATTGATGTAAACAAAAACAAACCAGGAACCCAACTGATCATCGATCGAAAAAAAGCAGGGGAGTTAGGAGTATCTGCGGGTATGATCGGATCCCAACTGAGAAATTCCCTGTTTGGTGCCAAAGCAGGTATTTACAAAAAAGACGGGGAAGACTATGAAATTAACGTCCGCTTTCAAGACCAGTACCGTTATGACATCAATGCCCTGTTCAACCAATTCGTAACCTTTAGGGATCAATCCTCAGGAAAAATTAAAGAGATTCCCATTGCAGCACTGGTCAAAACCCAAAACTCTTCCTCCTACAGTGCCATTAAACATCGGAAATCCATTCGGCTGGTAACCTTGTATTCTGATGTATTGGCAGGTTATAATGCCAATGAGGTAGTGGCTAATGTTAAATCTGCCCTGCTCAATTACCCCCTTGATGTGAGGGTAGAGTTCAAGTTCACCGGAGAAATTGAAGAACAAGACAAAAACATGGCCTTCTTGTCCAATGCACTTTTAGCGGCACTTGCGTTGATCATGTTATTGCTAGTTTTCCAATTCAACTCGATCTCTAAACCAATAATTATACTAATCTCTATTTTCTTAAGTTTTACTGGAGTATTTTTTGGAATTACACTTTTTCAAATGCCATTTGTGATATTGATGACCATGATGGGTATAATTTCATTGTCGGGAATAGTTGTGAATAACGGTGTAGTGCTTTTGGATTATACCCAGTTATTAATTGACCGAAAAAAAATAGTTTTAAAGCTTCCAGAGGAAAGTATGCTGCCTAATAAGGAGGCCATTGATGCGATTATCGAGGGTGGGACTGCTAGATTACGTCCAGTAATTCTCACTGCTGTGACCACAATATTAGGATTGATTCCATTGGCAATAGGGCTTAATATAGATTTTTTCTCCTTGTTTTCTGAATGGAATCCAAAGGTCTTTATTGGAGGAGACAATGTTATTTTCTGGGGACCTTTGGCCAAGACCGTGATTTTTGGATTAACTTTTGCTACTTTCCTAACCCTGATCATTGTCCCCGCTACTTTCCTGATCACCTACCAGATTAAGCTGAAATGGAAAAAGCTATTTCAAAAATAATTTTTGGTCATGGAAAAGCCTTCTTACATTTGCAACTAATTCAAACATAATGTTAAGATCCCATCACTGCGGCGAATTAAATGAAAATCATTCCGGGGAAGAAGTTATCCTAGCCGGATGGGTACAAAAAATAAGAAATAAAGGTTTTATCGTTTGGATCGATTTGAGGGATCGTTATGGGATCACCCAATTGGTTTTTGACGAGGAGCGTTCACCCAAAGCGGTTTATAATAAATCGCTGGAGTTGGGGCGTGAAGACGTGATCCAAATCAAAGGAAAAGTAATCGAAAGGGAATCCAAAAACCCCAATATGCCAAGCGGAGGGATCGAAATACTGGTAAGGGAATTAACATTATTAAGCGCCTCCAAAACCCCTCCATTTACCATTGAAAACGAAACTGATGGTGGGGACGAGCTGCGGATGCAATATCGCTATTTGGATTTAAGACGCAGCCGGGTAAGAGAGAATCTCATCTTTAGGCACAAAGTGACGATGGTGGTTCGGAATTTTTTATCCCAAGCAGAGTTTATAGATGTAGAAACACCCTATTTGATTAAATCCACTCCTGAGGGAGCTCGTGATTTTGTCGTGCCTTCCAGAATGAATAGCGGACAATTTTATGCTCTTCCTCAATCTCCACAGACCTTCAAGCAACTCCTTATGATCGCAGGTTTTGACAAATATTTCCAAATCGTAAAATGCTTTAGGGATGAGGACCTAAGGGCTGACCGGCAACCAGAATTCACACAGATCGATTGTGAAATGACATTTGTTGAAAAAGAGGATGTCCTAGCTCAATTTGAGGCCCTGATCCAACACCTTTTGAAGAAAATTAAAGGGGTGGAGTTGGGTGACTTTCCCCGAATCACTTTTGCAGAAGCAATAGAAAAGTACGGCAATGACAAACCCGACATACGTTTTGGAATGACTTTTGGAGACCTGAGTGCATTGGTACAAAACAAGGGCTTTAATGTATTTGATAGTGAAGAATTGGTTGTGGGAATTGCAGTACCAGGCGGTGCCAACATGTCCCGAAAAGAAATTGATGGGTGGATCGAATGGATAAAGCGACCTCAGATTGGAGCCAAAGGTTTGGTGTGGGTTAAATTTAACAAAGATGGAAGCTACAAATCCTCTGTCGACAAATTTTTTGACAGTGAAGATCTGTCCCTATGGGCAACTGCTACAGGAGCAAATGCCGGAGATTTGATCTTTGTGATGGCAGGGCCAACCCAAGCCACCCGAACCCGACTAAGTGCGCTACGCATGGAAATTGCCGAGCAAATGGGACTGAGAAACCCTGAAGAGTTTGCCGCCCTTTGGGTAACCGACTTTCCGCTGCTGGAATGGGACGAGGAAACGAAGCGATATCACGCCATACACCACCCTTTTACCGCTCCTAGAAAAGAGGATATTGGTTTGTTGGATAGCAACCCCGCTGATGCAAAGGCCAATGCCTATGATCTGGTATTGAATGGAAATGAAATTGGTGGTGGTTCCATCCGAATACACGATACAGCCCTACAAGAGAAAATATTTGATCTGCTGGGATTTACAGAAAAAGAAGCCCAAGAACAATTTGGCTTTTTGATGGATGCCTTCAAATACGGTGCTCCACCCCACGGTGGAATTGCATTGGGACTTGATCGTTTGGTAGCCATACTTGGAGGTAGCGAGACCATCAGAGACTTTATTGCATTCCCAAAAAACAATAACGGTAGAGACGTAATGATCAATGCACCGGCAGCTTTAGAAGATGCCCAATTGAATGAATTATACCTTAAATCATTGTCCAAAAATCCTTGATAAAAGAAAATACTTACAACCATCAGATTCATCAGCTATGAGATACTTGTTGAGATTACTTTTTTTAGGGATACTATTCAGTTTAGCAGCTGGGCTTTATGTTAAAGGCTCCGGTGATTCTCTTTTGGGAAATAGAATCATCGGATTCACCGTACTGACCTCTGCCTTCATCTTTATGCCCCTTTTTTTGGTTCATCGATGGAAAGGAAAAAGGCTGAAAGACTATACCCTTTCGCAAGAAAATTTAGAAAAACTTCGGAATTCAGATCAAAAAAAATGATCTAATTGAGTTTTCACGCTTAAGAAAGTGTAACTTGCACAAAATTTTAAATTAAAATATGACTGGAACAGTTAAATTCTTTAATGGATCCAAAGGCTATGGGTTTATTACCAATGACGAAACTTCAGAAGACGTTTTCGTTCACGTTTCTGCCCTTGATGGGCTAACACTCCAAGAGGGTGATAAAGTTGAATATGTAGAAGAAGAAGGAAAAAAAGGGAAGCAAGCTTCGCAAATTTCCCTGTTATAATATACATTACGACTCATTAAAAGCCTCCTTCTTGGAGGCTTTTTTATTTCCTTCTTTTTTGAAAAAATCCCTGGATTAAAGCCGCTGCCTCATCAGCCATGATCCCCTCTAAAACAGTAGCCCTTGGATGAGGCGTTAATTGGGCCTGTTGATATCCTCTTTTTTTGTCTTTGGCTCCAAAAACAACTTTACTTAGTTGAGACCAATAAATCGCGCCCATACACATCACACATGGTTCTAGAGTTACATAAAGGCTGCAACCAATTAAATATTTTCCATTTAAAAAATTTGCTGCCGCTGTGATGGCTTGCATTTCGGCATGGGCTGTTACATCATTTAGGCGCTCCGTCAAATTGTGGGCTCGAGCAATGATTTTGCTGTCAATTACCACCACAGCCCCCACTGGCACTTCACCCGCATCATAAGCTTTTTGGGCCTCAAGCAATGCCTGCTTCATAAAGTAATAATCATCAAATTTTTCCATTGGGTGAAAATACAAAACACCGTCAGTGGGTACAAGCGAAACTTTATATTTGTAACTTAACCAAATCATTTATCACCCTAGAATGAGTGGAAAAAAAAGACTCTTCCTTCTTGATGCCTACGCACTAATCTTCAGGGGCTATTATGCTTTTATCAAAAATCCCCGAATCAATTCCAAAGGAACGAACACTTCAGCCATTATGGGCTTTATGAATTCACTTTTGGATGTGATCAAACGCGAAAAGCCCGATCACCTTGCAGTTTGCTTTGACAAAGGAGGTTCTCAAGAAAGGACAGATATGTTTACCGAATACAAGGCCAACCGGGATGAAACCCCTGAGGCAATAGTTATTGCAGTACCCTACATTCAAGAAATACTCCAGGCAATGCATATACCGGTAGTGGTTAAGGAGGGTTTTGAAGCAGATGACATCATTGGCACCTTAGCTAAACAAGCGGAAAAAGAAGATTACCAAACCTTTATGGTAACCCCAGATAAAGATTTTGCCCAACTGGTTTCGGAAAACATATTTATGTATCGCCCCGCCCGTATGGGCAATGGTATCGAAATTTGGGGAGTACCAGAAGTTCAAGAAAAATTTGAAGTCGAGAGACCGGAGCAGGTCATAGATTACTTGGGCATGATGGGCGACAGTGTAGACAACATTCCTGGACTGCCCGGGGTGGGAGACAAAACTGCCAAAAAGTTCCTAAAGCAGTTTGGCAGTATGGAAAACCTGATCGAAAACCTCGACCAGGTTCAAGGCAAACTTAAAGAAAAGATTGAGGCCAACAAAGATTTGGGTATGCTGTCCAAAAAATTGGCCACCATCATCACAGACGTCCCCGTTCAATTCAACGAAAAAGATTATGAGCTTTCTGATCCCGACATGGATGCTGTCTCTGCCATTTTTGAAGAACTGGAATTCAGAAGAATACAAGAAAACTTTAAAAGGATTTTTACTCATAATCCAGAATCAAACCCTGTAATAACATCACCAGCTGCCCCTGCTCCTAATGCCGAGTTTGATCTCTTTAATCCCCCACCGGGACATGGAACTACCAATGTAGCTGAAACTTCAAAAAACAACCAACAATCGGTCAATCACAAATACCAATGGGTGGATAGCCCTGTCGGAAGATCATTGTTGCTTGAAAAATTACTCCAACAAACCAGCGTTTGTTTTGATACGGAAACCACCGGACTTGATGCCCTAAAAGCTGAATTGGTCGGCATTGCTTTTAGCTGGGAACAACAAAAAGGTTACTACCTCGCACTGCCCAATGACAGAGATGAAACTCAGGCAATCATCAATACTTTTCAACCCTTTTTTGAAAATCAGCAGATTGAAAAAATTGGTCACAACCTGAAATACGATCTGAAAGTTTTGCTCAAATATAACATTAGGGTAGCAGGGCCACTTTTTGATACAATGATAGCCCATTACCTGATCAATCCAGATATGCGGCACAATATGGATATTTTAGCAGAAACCTATCTGAATTACAGCCCACAATCCATCACTGAATTGATCGGTAAAAAAGGAGAAAATCAGCGCAGTATGCGTGATGTACCTTTGGATCAACAAACCCAATATGCCGTGGAGGACGCCGACATCACCCTCCAGCTCAAACATCATTTTGAAAAAGAACTTGCCGAAGCCCTCACGACCGAGCTCTTTAAATCCGTTGAGCTTCCTTTGGTGGAAGTATTGGCAGATATGGAAGCAGAGGGAATCAATCTGAATGTGGATTTCCTAAATGAACTGTCCAAAAACCTGACGGCTGATATTATGATTTTGGAAAAAGATATTTTTACCGAAGTAGGGGAAACTTTTAATTTGGCTTCTCCCAAACAATTGGGGGTCATACTTTTTGAAAAACTTAAACTAGTGGATAAACCCAAAAAAACCAAAACGGGTCAATATTCTACTGCCGAAGATATTCTCTCTTACCTGGCTAAAGACCACCCCATAGTAGCCAAGATATTGGAATGGCGATCCTTACAAAAGTTGGAAAACACCTATGTATCGGCTTTACCCAATGACCTCAACCCCCGTACACAAAGAATCCATACGGTTTATAACCAGGCAGTAGCAGCCACTGGACGATTGAGCAGCAACAACCCCAACCTTCAAAACATTCCCATCCGTACTCCTAGAGGGCAACAGATACGCAAAGCTTTTATTCCTCGAGATAAAGATCACATATTGATGGCTGCAGATTACTCTCAGATCGAATTGCGGATCATCGCTGCACTGAGCAAAGACCCTGCCATGGTCAATGCTTTTAAGAACAACGAAGATATTCATGCTTCCACCGCTGCAAGAGTGTTTCATGTTCCACCCGAAGAAGTGACCCGGGAACAAAGAAGCAATGCCAAAACGGTGAACTTTGGGATCATTTACGGGGTTTCGGCCTTTGGATTAAGCCAACAGACCAACCTGAACCGCTCCGAATCCAAAGAACTCATTGATAACTATTATGCCAGTTACCCCGAGTTGAAACAATATATTGCTGACCAAGTGAACTTTGCCCGAGAGTACGGCTATGTGGCCACTGTTTTGGGACGACGCCGATACCTCAAAGACATCAATTCCCAAAATGCCGTGGTAAGAGGCGCAGCAGAACGCAATGCGGTCAATGCTCCCATTCAGGGAAGTGCAGCCGATATCATCAAACTGGCCATGATCCGAATACACCAAAAAATCAAAACGGAAAATTGGCAATCCAAAATGTTACTCCAAGTCCATGATGAATTAGTCTTTGACGTGCTAAAAAGCGAAAAAGAAAATTTTGAAAAAATGGTAAAAACAGAAATGGAAAATGCTTTTGATATCGGACTGCCCTTGTTGGTAGACATTGGTTATGGGGATAATTGGCTGGAGGCGCACTAAATTAAAATGGCTCGAGCGGGTGTGATTACCCCAAATTAATTGTTTACTGAATGATTTTTTTCATGATTGTCTTAAATTAAAGTTCTGAATGGTTTTTTCTCAAATTCATTAAGTATTCTCCCATTAGAAAAATACATTCTTGAGACAATGAAAGTCATTTCAAAAAAAAGCTACATGGAAATGGTATTTTGGAATTCCAAGAAAAAATCGAGAGTGGCAGTTAGAAGATTTGGAGGGACGCCTAAATGTAAATATTCAAAAGATATGCCATAAGTTTTAGGAGGACCACAAAACCTTTAAGTTATTAAAATCAAAAAATTTATCGCCAAATAATAAAAAGGTGAAAATATTTTTACAGAAAATGGAATAATTGTAGATTTGCAGCCCTGAAAGAGCTATTTAAAAATATAATCGTGGATACACTGAGTTATAAGACCATTTCGGCTAACACCAAAACTGTTGACAAACAATGGGTATTATTAGATGCCGACAGCGTTCCCCTGGGAAGACTTGCCTCTGTAGTGGCAATTCACATTCGCGGGAAACACAAAACGAATTACACTCCCCATGTTGACTGTGGTGACAACGTCATTGTAATCAACGCTGGAAAAGTAATTCTGTCTGGAAACAAGTGGAAGCAAAAGCAATACATACGCCATACGGGATATCCCGGAGGACAAAGATCACTCAATGCAAAGCAGTTGAAAGCCAAAGGTCCAGAGCGTTTAATTGAAAATGCCGTTAGAGGAATGTTGCCCAAAAATAAACTGGGAGCAACTTTGTTCGGAAATCTCAAAGTTTTTGCTGGCAGCGAGCACAGCCATGAAGGTCAAAAACCTAAGACCATTAATATCAAAGAACACATATAAATGGAAGTCATTCATACTATCGGTAGAAGGAAAACCTCTGTTGCCCGTCTCTACGTCTCCAAAGGAAAAGGTGCCATCACGGTAAACAAAAAGAATTACACCGAGTTTTTTCCTACTGCCACTTTACAATATAAAATCATCCAACCTCTTGCATTGACAGAAAATGAAGGCAATTTTGACCTTAAAGTTACCGTAAAAGGCGGTGGCTACAATGGTCAGGCAGAGGCAGTAAGACTTGCAATTTCTCGAGCTTTGTGCAAAATAAATGAGGAAAACAGAACGGTTTTAAAACCAGAGGGGCTATTGACCCGTGATCCCAGAATGGTTGAGCGCAAAAAATTCGGACAGAAAAAAGCAAGGAAAAAATATCAATTCTCCAAACGCTAAAGGTATTTTGGAGCTGATAAGTTCATTTATTTCATTAAACCCTGTTGCTTGAACCGCTATGGCGGAACCAGTTTAGCATCTAAATAAACCCAAAGGTTTATTGCTACTATCAAGAGAACGTAAACTAAAACTATGGCACAAACTAACGTAAAAGACCTGCTCTCTGCAGGCGTCCATTTTGGACATCTTACTCGTAAATGGAATCCCAACATGGCTCCCTATATCTATATGGAGCGTAATGGTATCCACATCATAAGCCTCTATAAAACAGTGGCTAAGATTGAGGAAGCCAAAGAGGCTATGAGAAAGATAGCTGCATCTGGAAGAAAAATTCTATTTGTAGCGACCAAAAAACAAGCTAAAGACATCGTAGCCGAATCGGCTCAAAAAGTCAAAATGCCTTACATAACAGAGCGATGGCCAGGTGGCATGTTGACCAATTTTGTCACCATCCGTAAAGCTGTTAAAAAAATGGCAGCCATTGACAGAATGAAACAGGACGGCACCTTCGAAACTCTTTCCAAAAAAGAAAAACTACAGATAGATCGACTAAGAGCGAAATTAGAGAAAAACCTTGGTTCCATTGACGACATGACCCGGCTGCCCGGTGCCCTTTTTGTAGTAGACATCAAAAGAGAGCACATTGCAATCAAAGAAGCAAAAAAACTTAAGATTCCAATTTTCGCAATGGTAGATACAAATTCTGATCCTAGAGAAGTAGACTTTGTGATCCCCTCCAACGACGATGCTACCAAGTCCATTGGAAAGATTGTGTCTTTGATGGTCGATGCAGTCCAAGAAGGGCTTCAAGAGCGAAAAAGTGAAAAAGAATCCCAAGAACAAGCAAAAACAGAAGGAGCTGCTGATGCAACTGTTGCTGTTCATGGAGAAGAAGCCTCTAGTGTTGAGGAAGCCAAGGAAAAAGCTCCAGCTTCAGATGATGAAGCCCAAATCGATGATAGTGAAAAAAAATAATTAATCTTACAAATTAAGTATGAAAATTACAGCCGCAGAAGTTAATAAACTACGGAAGTCCACCGGGGCAGGCATAATGGATTGTAAAAAAGCATTGGTTGAAGCCGAAGGCGATTTTGATAAAGCGGTTGAGAACCTGAGAAAGAAAGGTCAAAAAGTAGCTGCTAATCGTGCCGATAGAGAATCCTCGGAGGGTGCAGCATTGGCAAAAGTAAACGAGGACAATACTGCCGGTGTTTTGGTATCGGTAAACTGTGAAACCGATTTTGTTGCCAAAAATGAATCCTATCAGGAATTGGCTCATGCCTTGGCAGATCACGCATTGGGTTTTGACACAAAAGATGCTTTCCTGTCTAGTGAATTTCAGGGGATGACCGTAGCTGAAAAATTAACCGAACAAACCGGAGTGATTGGTGAAAAAATTGAAATCGGTGGATTCAGCAAACTCACTGCTCCCTATGTAGGTTCTTACGTACATGCCGGTAATAAAATTGCCACTCTGGTGGGTCTTTCGGGCATCGTTGACAATGCTGCTGAGATCGCCAAAAATGTTGCTATGCAAGCCGCTGCCATGAATCCGATTGCCCTAAATGAGGATGGTGTCGATGCAAGTGTTGTTGAAAAAGAAATTGAGATTGCCAAAGATCAATTGCGTCAAGAAGGGAAGCCTGAGGCCATGTTAGAAAACATTGCAAAAGGTAAGATAAAGCGATTCTTCAAAGACAATACTTTACTTAACCAAGACTACATTAAGGATGGTAAAATCTCTGTATCCGACTACGTTAAATCCGCAGATCAGGATTTGGTGGTTACCGGTTTTAAACGCCTTGCTTTGGGCTAAAAAAGTAAACAAATCAGAAATAATAAGCGCTTCCTATGGAGGTGCTTTTTTATGTAAAAAACTTAAATTATGGTATGAGGAAAAAACATAAGCGCTGCTCTTGGTGTGAAGGAAGTACATTGTACGAAAAGTATCACGACGAAGAGTGGGGTGTTCGGATAATTGATGATGTGAAATTGTTCGAATTTCTCACTTTAGAAACCTTTCAGGCAGGACTAAGTTGGATTACGGTTCTGCGAAAAAGAGAACATTTTAAAGTGGCTTTTGACCAGTTTGATTATGAAAAAGTAGCGCTGTTTGGAGATAAGGAAATTAAGGCTTTGATGAAGAACGAAAATATCATCAGAAACAAACAAAAGATCAAAGCAGCTGTAAACAACGCTCAATGTTTTATTAAAATACGTAAAAAACACAGAACCTTTTCCCAATACATTTGGGATTTTGTCGGAGGAAAACCTCTGCAAAACAGCTTTAAAACCCTCGATCAAATCCCTTCCAAAACAACACTTTCCTCTACCATCAGTAATGATTTAAAGCGAAACGGATTCAAGTTTGTGGGCCCTACAGTAATCTACGCTTATATGCAAGCCACAGGCATGGTCAATGACCATTTGGTAGGTTGTTTTCGATATCAGGAACTAACCCAAAAGATTAGAAAGGGAGATCATCCTCCGTCCCGTCAGTAGGATCATCAGCAGGTTCGAATGCAGGAGGAGGAGGCATGGGAGGTATTTCAGAACTTGACGATACTCCAACAGCCTCAATCCTCCATCCCTGGATGGAGTTAAAATATTTAGTCTCCCCCTGAGGGTTAACCCATTCTCGGCCCCTGAGGTTGATCCCTATCTTTACATTTTGACCCATCTGAAAAGTATCGAGCAAATCGCATTTATCTTGGATAAACTCCACCAGTATATGTTGAGGATATTGTTCCTCAGTTGTGATGACCACCTCTCTTTTTCTAAATCCGTTGTTGCCATACGTTTTGGTATCATCCAACCATTTTATCTTTCCTGAAACTTCCATATTTAGATTTTTGATGTTTGGGCAAATTTATAAAAAGTTTTGTCCGAAAAGGTTAGAATGCTTTTCTTTTATTTCCAGTATCTTAGCTATGTCTAATACTGCAATCAAGTGCTTGGTTTTATCAAAAAAAACAAGAACAACAGTTGGCTTTTAGGAGCCTTTCTAATAGTTGCTTTGATCTTGTGGAATACCAATATTTTATTTCAAAATCTCAAAAAAGAGGAACGTGCTAAAATGGAGTTATGGGGCATGGCTCAACAAGAATTGATCGAAAATAGTACCGTTAATAATCTTACTTTTGAGGTATTACAACAAACTTGGATCAATCCAATGATTCAGGTAAATAGTCAAGGTAAAATAATTGGATATAAAAATATAGACTGGGATCCAAAATATGAGGATTCATTGGAGATATACAAACAATTGGAAAAAATCCAAAGAGAAAACCAGCCCATTTTGATCCGATACCAAGACAGTTTATCTAATATCAATCAAAAATTATATTATGGGGATTCTATACTACTTAAGAAACTACAATATTACCCACTGGCATTGTTGTTAATTATTTTTCTTTTTGGAGCGGTATTATACTTCGTTTTTAAAACCTCCAAAATTTCAGAACAAAACCGACTATGGGCAGCAATGGCAAAAGAAACCGCCCACCAAATCGGAACCCCTTTGACTTCTATGATAGGATGGATCACTTTACTGAAAGAAAAAGAGAAGAGTGAACCGTTGGATGAAATGGAAAAGGACATAGAACGACTTAAGGTAATCACAGAGCGTTTTTCTAAAGTAGGCTCGCTACCTGAATTAGAACTTGTAGATATCGTTGGAGAAACCCTAAGAACTCTCAAATATCTGGAGAAACGCAGTTCTGACCTTATCAACTTTGAAAGCGAACTCCCGCGTAAGAAAATCTTACTCCCATTGAATCCCCAACTCTTTAGCTGGACACTGGAAAATCTTATCAAAAACGGTATCGATGCGATGAAAGGTAAGGGGACCATAATTCTCAAGTTATTCGAAGAATCTCAAACGATCAGTATCCACATCAGTGATACTGGTTCAGGAATCAAAAAAGAGAACTTTAAAAAGATTTTTAGTCCAGGGTTTACCACCAAAAAAAGGGGGTGGGGCCTTGGCTTATCTTTAGCCAAAAGAATTATTACAGACTATCATAGGGGTAAAATAAGTGTAAAAGACTCTGAGCTTCGAAAAGGAACGACCATAGAGATCATTTTAAAGAAAGAGGATCAAAAATGATCCCGAATTTTTGCTGCCGTGGCTTTGAATTCTTCCGTAGTGAGAATGACCTTTTTCTGAAAAGTAGCATCTTTCATTGACTGAAGGGGAATCAAATGAACGTGAACGTGAGGCACTTCCAAACCGATAATGCTCATTCCTACCCTTTTGCAGGGTATAGCCTTGCCAATAGCCAATGCAACTTTTCTTGAAAATTGCATCAGCAAGTTGTATTCTTTCTCTGAAAGTTCAAAGACTTTGTCTACCTCTTTTTTAGTTACACATAGAGTATGGCCCACAGCGTTGGGATTAATGTCAAGAAATGCGAAACAATATTCATCTTCGTAGACTTTATAGGAAGGAATTTCTCCAGCTATTATTTTTGAAAATACACCCTGCATTTTCAATCGCGACTAATGGAGACTATTTCTAACTCGATGGTGCCATTGGGCACATTGATCAGGGCAATTTCTCCTTCTTTTTTGCCCAATAAACCTTTTCCTATAGGTGAATCAACGGATATTTTACCAGTTTTGAGATCAGCTTCACTTTGAGCAACCAGCTTGTACTTCATTTTGGTTCCATTATTGTTATTTATTACTTCAACCGTAGAATGAACTAATACTTTCGAGGTGTCTAGCTGGGATTCGTCAATAAGTCTTGCGTTGGAGAGGGTGGCCTCCATTTTTGAGATTTGCAATTCTAAAAGTCCTTGAGCTTCCTTGGCAGCATCATACTCGGCATTTTCGCTCAAGTCACCTTTGTCCCTGGCTTCTGCAATGGCCTGAGAGGCTCTTGGACGCTCTACATCTTTGAGATGATTGAGTTCCTCCCTGAGCTTTTTCAAACCTTCAACTGTATAATAAGATACTTTACTCACTTTTTCGTTAATTTATATTAACAAATGATCTCTTTTAACACTTGTATATAATCAAAGATAAGGAATTGAGCTTTTTTAGTAAAACTTTCTTTTTTAATTTCATCGGGCTATTACTGTTGATTTTACTTGGTTGCGGGAGGGATGAGGTTGAACGAAACCCATATCTGACCTCTATAAACTTTAATGTTAATCTCAACCTCAATTTACCTGGCTATGACAACTTGAGGTATGCCGGTGGGGGTCAAAATATCCAACAAGGAGGAATAAATGGACTACTGATTTTTAACCTCAACGGAAATGATTTTTTGGCCTGGGAAGCCACCTGCCCCAACCATCCCATTAGAGATTGCTCAGATCTTTCCATCACGGGTGTTTTGGCAGAATGTGCTTGTGAAGGCTTTGAGTACAGCTTGGCCACGGGCCAACTGCTCAACCCGAAAGAAGAAACTAAAAATCATTATCCCATGTTGTTTTACAATGTGAGACGGTCGGGAAATACACTGCAAATTTCAAACTAAAATCCAATCGATGAAAAAATTGATTTTCTTATTCTTTTCTTTATCATACTTATGCCTGCAAGGCCAGCTTTTAGAGTTAGACTACAGCTCTCCAGTTCAAAGGGAAAGCTTGTTTAAGATTATACTTTTTAAACAATTTATGGGAGGTGTTACTACTTTTGGACATATTGACTCTAGCACTGAAGTAATTAATTTCAACTACAGCGCATCGGGTGGATTTAATGGTGGTCTTTCAGTTGTAGGTACGAGAATTTTATTTTTGGGAAATAAAAGTGATAAAAAAAACAATCTTTCACATTTGCTCAACCCTCATGGTGGATTAATCAATGGTAGTTTATATTTTCAGATTCCACTAGAGGAAAAAGAGAAAAGCAAGTTGAAGATCTACTCCCGCCTTGGGGCCAAATTGATCGAAGGCACCCCAATACGGGACTTTCAAAGTTCATTTATGAACAGTTATGGTATGTTAGGAGGGGTCTACCAGCGATTGCTTTTTGAAGACGCCCCCGAAAATCAAAGGATCGACTTTTGGATCTACCCCCACATGATGCTAAACCAAATGGGAGAAGATGATATTGAAATTTTTTTTAATGACGAACTGAAACCCCTGAGTTATGGATATGGGCTTCAAACCGGTATAGAATTCAATCGAAAATTACGGTTGATCTTCCTGCTCAATCAATTTATCAATACCGCTGTTCCTGACTCCTTGGGGATTCCTGTACTACGTTTTACATTGGTCTACCGTCGTTAGAATCTTAAACTGATCCCCGCCAAAAAATTAAATTGAGCTTGGGGATAATATCCCGCTCCCTCAATAGTTGTTGTTATCCCGGGGATAGAATAGTCATCATCAAAAGTATAAAAATAACCATTGGAAACATATTTTGTTCCCAAAGTGTTGTTTAATAACAGAGAAATATTGATTTCTTTAAACAGGCTTTTGGGAAGGATTCGATAATTGATGTTTAAGTCTGACACGGAGTAGGCTTCCAACTTAGATATTTCAGAATCAATATTTCCCATGTATTGCTCCCCTACATATTTAGTGAGCAGTGCAATTTTCCAATTGGATGAGGGCTGAAATGCGATGATATTTCCTGCCACTACCGCAGGAGAAAAAGAAAGATGAGTATCCCCTAAAGCGGTCAAAACGCCATTGCGTTGAAAATAAAAATCCTGATTTCGATTGCGAGAAAAGGTGATATTGGGCTGCCAGGTCCAACGATTACCAAGAGCAAAAGTTCCTTCCAGTTCAATACCCAATCGGCTGCTTTTCCCTACGTTTTCTCTGATTGGTGTTCCGACATCATCCAATGCACCTGTCAAGGCCAATTGATTGGTATAATCCATTGCATAAAAGTTAACCAATAGGCTGGCTTTTTCCCTTTTGAAACGCCATCCCAATTCATAGTCATTTAGCTCCTCGGGTTTGGGGTTACCGTTTTCAAAGTCGGCCCGGCTGGGTTCTCTATGTGCTCTGGCAAAAGAAATATAAAATTTATTATTGGGGTTAAGGGTATAAACGAGCCCGGCTTTGGGGTTAAAAAATCCATAGTTTTCGTCTATATTGATGGGTTCAGGCCCTTTTAGTTTTCCATTGGCAGTGTAACTTATGCCACGGTATTGCAAATCCAAATAGCCTGAAATACGGTCATTGAATCGATGGTTAACTTTGGCATAAACGTTACCTTCTTTTTTGTTTCCTTGATTTTCGTAAAAACGATGCCTAAGCGAGATACTCGGGGCATAATGGGCAAAGATTAACTCCCCGAAATGATCGCCAACATATCTGCTGTAGAGTGTACCAAAACTCCATTCCGTATTTCCTTTTTGTCTATTGAGGGAAAAAGTGGCCACATAGTAATCGTTGTCTAACCATTTTCGGACGATGTTTTCAGTGGTGTCAATTATAGTTCCTCCAATTTTGATGGGTTTCAGACCCAGGTAACTAAAATTATTGTCGGAGGAAAAGTTGATGTTTTGTTCGAACCAAAGGTCTTTGTACTCCTCATAGTAGCCCCGCCCATAAGTATAATTTAGCCCCAAAGAGAGACTGGTGTAAGCATCAATCTTTTGATTCCAATGCAACTGATAATGATCTTGACGGTAATTGTCCTCCTGGTTGTCGTAATGCCCTTGCAAATTCCCATTATCGTCATAAATTTCACCTGCCGGATTGTATTGGCGGTTGGTGTCCAAAGTATTTTTATCGACCCCAAACCAAGATTGGTAGGTGATCTCATGTCCCCCAAAGACAAGGGCTTTGATTAAAGTATTTTCATCCTGAAAAGCAGCTTGCAAAAAGTAGGATTTTAAATCTGAACTGGCGCGTTGCACATAACCATCGGAAGTTATCTTGGATAATCTTCCCGAAACCTCGAAATGATTGTTGAGCAGTCCGGTAGAAAATTTCAGTGTATGCTTTAAGGAATTAAAACTCCCCACCGTATTTGCAATTTCTGCATAGGCATTTTGGGACACTTCATCGGTCAATAAATTGATGCTGGCGCCAAAAGCCCCGGAGCCATTGGTAGATGTCCCTACCCCTCTTTGTATCTGAAGGGAGGAAACAGAAGAAGTAAAATCAGGCATATTGACCCAATAGACTCCTTGACTTTCGGCGTCGTTGTAGGGAATACCATTGATGGTTACATTGACCCTGGTGGCATCACTTCCCCGCACTCTGATCCCAGTATAACCAATTCCGGCTCCGGCATCGCTAGTGGTGACCACTCCGGGCAAATAATTGAGCATGATGGGCAGGTCTTGCCCAAGGTTTCTGGAGGCTAGCTCTTCCTTATCTAAATTGGAAAAAGAAAAAGGCTGATCCTCGTCGATACGTAGTCCGGCGAGTTTAACTTCTTCTAACTGAATTTCAGAAATACTGTCTTGAACAGCAGTGGTTTGTGCAAGCGATAGTGTTGGAAGGATCATCGCTAAAAATCCAAAATAAATCGTTTTCATCCGAATGGTTTTATTCGAATAAAAGGGGTGATTATTCTTAGTGTTAAAAGTTAATTAAAAATCCCTTGGCAGCATTACCTGCCCAGGTTCAATGGGTATGATCTCAGCCAGCCAAAAGCGGGCACCCCTTCGAGATATGTGCAAAGATAAGTCAAGGATTAAAAATTGAAAAGCGTGTCTAAACTTTTTTTAGTAATGGGTCAATGGAGGCCATGGCCCTATTCAATCGTAAATCCTGATTTCCATCTAAGACTACATAATTTTTTTGCAACTTGTCCAGTGTGCTTTTAAAGTGATCGAACATCGACTGACGGTCATCAGGCCGATCCCTTAAATCATCTTTTACCCAAGGGATATCAATTCCGGTCAACAGATAGAGGTCATAACTCCACTTTTCAGAATATGCCAGAATCTCGGGGTGGCAATAACCGTCAAAATGGGTCTCTGACCATACCCTTGTGACCACTACATTAGTGTCGCAAAACATGACCTTATTGGCTTTGTCCAGCTTTTGGTTTTCTAATTCGAGCTGTCCCGCAACGATAATCGGCAAATCCTCCAAAGTGCAAACTGCTTGTTGTTCTTCCCATTTGTTTTGGAGGTAATCTCTGGCAAATTCTTTTACCCATTGGGTTTGATAGTGTTTTGCCAAGGCTTTGGCTAGGGTGGTTTTTCCTGTAGATTCAGGACCGTAAAGTACTACCCTGAGGATATGGGAGGTGTTTTGTCTAAGATCTTTTTCCATGAGCGGTATCCATAGATGGCAATAAGGGTAAAGATAACATATTGCAAACTGGTTAGGGTGAGTCCTTTATAAAAGTATAGGGGTATGGATATTATATCCCCTAGGATCCAAAAGAGCCAATGTTCTATTTTTCGGCGGGCCATCAAGCCCATCCCAACAAAAAAAATGGCAGTGGTCAGGGTGTCCACATAAGCCGTCCAATCCTTCCATTTATCAAAGACTTGATAGATCCAAATGACAAAGAGCAAACTCGCTACAAAAAGCAACAAAGCTGTTTTGAATTCTTTTTTGTTTGTTGAAGTTATGGGGTGAACAACGACCTGCTCATCTCTTTTTGACCAATAGTTCCATCCATAGGCACTCATTATAAAATAGTAGGCATTGATGATCATATCGCCCAATAAGGCCCATTTAAATAACAGATAGACAAAGATGGAGGTTGAAATCATTCCGGTGGGGTACACCCAAATATTGTTTTTTTTGGCGTACCAAACACTTAGCAATCCAAAGAGGACTCCGGTAATTTCCAATACAACATCAATGCTGGCATAGCCGATGTATTGGCCGAATAAAAAATCAAAAACTGGGGACATAGCCGCTGCGGTCTCCTTTGATAATCTTCATGTTTAAAACCACAGCAGTTTCTTTTTCAAAACCTTCCTTTATGGCTTGTTGAAGGGCAGACATTAGAGCATCATATTCCCCATAGATTTGGGTGCTCATTGGGTTTTCCAAAACTTTAAAGCCCAAGGATCTGAGTTTTTGGATAAAATTTTTGATGGGAGTTTTAAAATCATTGTTGAGTGGGAGTAGTGTCAATTCAACAGATATATTCATGTTTTATAATTTTTTGGAATGGCCAAGCTGGCACAGTATACTTTTTCAATGATAAAATTAAGAGAAAAATCCATGCTTTTTCCTTGAAAAAAAACTTTTGCACTGCCCTTTTTGTCTCCCCATTGGAAAGGAGTCACAAGGAGTTGCTTAGAAAAAATAATCCCTTTTTGATTGAGGGCCTTGTACAAGGCCTCTTTGGCGGTCCAGATCAAGGTTAGTTTTTCGATCACTTGATCCCCATTAAGCACAAAGGTTTCATCGGCATGTAAAAAACGAGTTGCGATCCGGCGAATTTTGGGCCGGAAAACTTCAATGTCAATCCCCAAAGGTTTTGTACCCAAGGCGATTCCGGCAAGATTTTTAGTGTGAGAAATGGAGAGTTGCTGTCCCGATTCCAGTCGTGGAATGCCGTTAGAGTCATGAATTAAAAAATGGATAGGTATACCCGCCTCCAAAAGAAGTCTTCGGGACGCCAAAAACTCTTTTTGATGGGAGAGGATCTTTCGCTTTTGGAATCTGATTTCGTCTGCCTTTGCCAGTTTGAGGTCTTTTTTTAATTGGTCCAATGGTTCCTCAATACGCCAGATCAAAATCTGGGTTTGCTCGTCGATATAAACCCTTTGGTGTAAAGGCATTTGATATTGAAATTAAAGTACGTATTTTTGCTCAAAATTGTGAATAAAGATACAACTATGGGAACGAAAACCGCATCTACTTATTTGCCCTTCAAAGTAAAGGACATGTCCTTGGCTGAATATGGAAGGAGAGAAATTCATCTGGCTGAAGCAGAAATGCCTGGCTTGATGGCCTTACGCAGAGAATACGGAGAAAGTCAGCCGCTCAAAGGAGCCCGAATAGCGGGTTGTTTACACATGACCATCCAAACTGCTGTACTAATTGAAACATTGACCGCACTGGGTGCCGAGGTGACTTGGAGCTCTTGTAATATTTTTTCTACTCAAGACCACGCCGCTGCTGCGATTGCCGCCGCAGGAATCCCTGTCTATGCTTGGAAGGGGATGAATGAAGAAGAATTCGATTGGTGTATAGAGCAAACCCTTTTTTTTGGTGAGGAGCGCGAACCCCTGAACATGATTTTAGACGATGGTGGAGATTTGACCAATTTAGTTTTAGATCACTATCCTGAGTTGGCAAAGAACATCAAAGGTTTGTCTGAAGAGACCACCACAGGTGTTCACCGACTTTATGAAAGAATGAAAAACAGAACCTTGCCTTTGCCTGCCATCAATGTGAATGATTCGGTGACCAAATCCAAATTCGATAACAAATACGGCTGTAAGGAAAGTGCTGTAGATGCCATCCGTCGGGCTACCGATGTTATGCTGGCCGGAAAACGGGTAGTCGTGGCAGGATATGGAGATGTAGGAAAAGGAACTGCCGCCTCTTTCAGGGGTGCAGGAGCCATTGTTACGGTGACTGAAATCGATCCTATTTGTGCCCTACAAGCGGCCATGGATGGATATGAAGTAAAAAAATTGGCTAATGTCATTGGCAATGCTGATATCGTGATTACCGCTACTGGAAACAAAGGCATATTGAGAAAAGAATATTTTCTGGCCTTAAAAGACAAAGCCATTGTATGTAATATTGGCCATTTTGACAATGAGATCGATATGGCTTGGCTCAACGAAAGCTATGGTCACACCAAGGTGGAAATCAAGCCACAAGTGGATCTGTATACCCTTGAAGAGGGTAAAGAGTTGATCGTTTTGGCAGAGGGACGATTGGTCAATCTGGGTTGTGCTACGGGTCATCCCAGCTTTGTGATGAGCAATTCCTTTACCAACCAAACATTGGCGCAAATCGAACTGTGGAATCATTCGGACAAATATGAAAATAAGGTGTATATGTTACCCAAGCACCTAGATGAAAAGGTCGCTGCCCTTCATTTGGAACATCTGGGAGTGGAATTAGATGATCTTTCGGAGGATCAGGCAAAATACATCGGAGTGACCGTCAAAGGCCCATATAAGCCAGAATATTACAGATACTAATAAATAATAATTGTTCAACAAAAAACCCGCCAAAAGGCGGGTTTTTTTGTGAGTTTAGTTTTATCTAAGGATCAAAAGGTTCAATAGAAACATAGGATTTATTGTCTCTCTTTTTGGTGAATTTTACCAATCCATCCACTTTAGCGTGAAGGGTATGGTCTTTACCAAGGTAAACGTTTTCTCCCGGATTGTGTGCAGTTCCGCGTTGACGAACGATAATATTCCCCGCTTTGGCAGCTTGACCTCCAAAAATCTTAACGCCCAGACGTTTTGACTCTGATTCTCTTCCGTTTTTGGAGCTTCCTACTCCTTTTTTATGTGCCATTGTATAATTTTTAGAGTGTCTTTATTTGTTTAAGGCGGCAATTAATTCTGCCTTTTTCAAGCTGGTATATCCGCTAATTCCTTTATCCTTGGCAGCAGCTTTGAGCTCTCCTACAGTCATTTTGGAATAATCGGTTTTTTCAATCTTGGCAGGTGTTTTTTTGGGAGGGGCTGCTTTGGCAACTTTAGGTTTTTCCACTGATTTAGCCACTGCTTTTTTTGCCGTTGTTGATTTGGCAGGTACCGGTGCTTTTTCAACTTTGAGTTTGGTGGCAACGGATTTAGCTCCTGAAGCTATAATTTTTTCAACAATCAATTCTGTTAGGGCCTGACGGTGTCCGTTTTTGACCCGATAGCCTTTGCGGCGTTTTTTCTTAAAAACGATAATTTTGTCCCCTTTGATGTGACCAACGACTTTTGCCTCTACGGCAGCACCGCTTATAGCCGGGGCGCCAACAGTCACTTTTTTTCCATCGTCAAGCAAATAGACTTTGTCAAAGGAAACCTTGCTCCCTTCTTTGTCTTGCAAACGATGTACGAAAAGCTTTTGGTCTTTCGCAACTTTAAATTGCTGCCCTGCTATCTCTACAATTGCGTACATTGTTATTAATTTTGGACTGCAAAGATAATTATTTTGACTTCTAAAACAAGTTTGAAAAACTATATTTATAACATCAAATAGGACCTAATCAAAGACCTAGGGCAGGTTCTTAAAATGTTTTAAATACCATAATACGGTTTTGTCAATTCCAGTCGAAAAGGAGGTTTTGGGCTCCCAATTTAGTTCATTTTTGATTTTGGAAGCGTCTATGGCATAACGGAAATCATGCCCTGGGCGATCGGTGACGTATTGTAACAATTTTTTGGAATGTCCCTCTACCCTTTCCAAATATAGGTCGGCAACTGCAATGAGTTTGTAGACGATGTCTATGTTTTTGATCTCATTGTTCCCTCCAATATTATAGGTTTCACCTACTTCTCCCTGACTAAAAATCAAATCTATGGCCTCTGCATGATCTTCAACATACAACCAATCTCTGATGTTTTGGCCATTACCGAATACGGGTAGTGGTTTTTCCTGAACGATATTTTGAATGAATAAGGGGATGAGTTTTTCGGGGTACTGACCAGGTCCATAGTTGTTGGAACAGTTGGAGAGGACTATGGGAAAGCCGTAAGTATAAAAAAAGGCCCTAGCAAAGTGATCTGAAGCGGCTTTGGAGGCAGAATAAGGCGATCGGGGATCATAGGCAGTGGTTTCGGTGAATTTTCCAGAGGTACCCAAACTTCCATAAACCTCATCGGTAGAAACGTGATAGAATCGTTTTCCTTCAAATGATCCCTCCCAAGCCCTTCTTGCGGTTTCCAGAAGTATGAGTGTACCCATAACATTAGTTCGTGCAAAATTTAATGGGTTTTTGATGGATTGATCCACATGGGATTCTGCTGCAAGGTGGATGACCCCATCAAAGTCATACTGTGTGAAAAGTTTTTTTACCATAGCGCTATCGGTTATGTCACCATGAACAAAATGATAATGGGGTTGGGAGGTAATGTCTTTGAGTTTTGCCGTATCTCCGGCATAAGTCAGGGCATCGAGATTAACGAATTGGGTATTTGGATATCGGTCGACCATCAGGCGAACTAAGTGTGATCCTATGAATCCGGCACCTCCGGTAATTAGAACTGATCTTTTATTCATTTTATTTTTTTGAGGCAATCTTTTAGAGCGGATTCCCACAATTGTGGGTTTAAGTTAAATTCCTTTTTTATTTTCTCGCAGCTTAAGACGGAATATTTTGGTCTTTTTGCTTTGGTGGGATAAGCAGCAGTATCTACCGGATGAATCTTGCAATGGGTGTTGATTTGCTTTTGTATGGCAGTGGCTAAGCCATGCCATGTGGTGTATCCACTATTGGTATAATGATAGACCTTAACCCCGTTGAATACAGGATTTTGATCCAATGCTTTAAGGGTGTCAGCAGACAGGTCCAGAGCATAGGTGGGGCTTCCGGTTTGGTCAGCCACCACATTGATTTCGGCTTTGTTTTGCAACAGGGAAAAAATGGTTTTGACGAAGTTTTTCCCATAAGGACTGAATAACCATGAGGTGCGAATGATCCAGCCATCGATTCCTGCGGAGCGCATCAAGGCCTCTCCCTCGGCTTTGGTTTGGCCATATACTCCTATGGGGTTGAGAGTTTCACTTTCTTTGTAGGGTTTAGTGGCTGATCCGTCAAAAACATAGTCGGTGGAAAAATGAATTAGCTTAAAGCCAAAGCTTTTGGATAATTGACTGAGGGATTCAATGGCTAAAGCATTGAGCTGATGGGCCATTTTGGGTTCGTTCTCCGCCTGATCTACTTCAGTATAGGCGACACAATTGATCACTATGTCAGTTGGAGTTGATGTAAAATATTGATGCAGTTGCTGATTATCCAACAGATCAAGTTGGGGGAGATCTTTAAAAAAGAACTCAAAACCAGGGAATTGCGTGGCACAATATTGAAAAGATTGTCCCAATTGGCCTTTTGCTCCTATAACCAAAACCTTAGTCATAGCATGGTGAATTGTTGTCGAAATGCTTTGCTGCATCAAAAGTGGGATGCTGAAGATCTTTTGCAGAGAGCTTTTGGAATTTTTGGGGGATTTGCCAATCGATGGCCAATTTGGGGTCGTTAAAGGCGATACTTTGCTCTGCAGCTTTATTATAATAGCTGTCTACCTTATAGACTAAAAGAGCCGTTTCGCTTAAACAGGCATAGCCATGAGCAAAACCTCGCGGAATAAAGAGTTGTCTTTGATTTTTGCTGCTTAATTCTATGGCTAAGTACTTGCCAAAATAGGGAGAACCTTTTCGGATATCCACTACTATGTCCAGAACCTCTCCTTGGGGGACGCAAACAAGCTTGGATTGGGCATGGGGAGGAATTTGGTAGTGCAAGCCACGGATCACCCCATAGGTGGATTGGGCATTGTTGTCCTGGCAAAAATGTAGTGCATGGCCTACCGCTTTTTCCAGTAGGTCTTTTCTAAAACTTTCCATAAACCAACCTCTTTCATCTTGAAACCTTTTGGGCTGTATCAATAGTACATCAGGAAAAACTGTGGGGGTAATGTTCATATGGTGCTTATTATTGATAGCGGTCCATGAGATACTGGCCGTATTCAGTTTGGGATAGGTCTTTTGCCATGGTGAGGAGCTGTTCGCGACTGATCCATCCCTTTTCAAAGGCAATCTCTTCCAAACATGCGACTTTAAGTCCTTGTCTTTTTTCGACAGTATGGATGAATTGTCCCGCTTCAATCAAGGATTCATGGGTACCGGTATCGAGCCATGCAAAACCTCTGACGAGGGTTTTTACCAGTAATTTTCCACTTTTGAGAAAGGCTTGGTTCACAGTTGTGATCTCTAATTCACCCCTACCACTGGGTTTTATATTTTTTGCGATTTCCACCACCTCATTGGGATAAAAATAAAGCCCGACAATGGCTTTGTCGCTTTTGGGGTGTTGTGGTTTTTCCTCAATTGAAAGGGGTTTACCAGATTGGTCAAAATCGATTACACCGTAGCGATGGGGGTCTTTGACGGTATAGACGAAAACAGTAGCCTTTTCAGGTTGATTTAGGGCTTCTTGCATCATAGCGTTTAACCCTTCCCCATAGAAAATATTGTCTCCCAACACTAAACAAACAGAGTCTCGACCGATAAATTCCTCCCCGATCAAAAAAGCCTCTGCCAGTCCTCTTGGGACTTTTTGTTCAGCATATTGGATTTGGATTCCCAGTGCGCTACCATCTCCCAAGAGTCTTTGATATGCGGACATATCAGTAGGAGTAGTGATGATCAAAACGTCCTTGATCCCCCCAGACATTAAAACGGAAAGTGGATAAAAGACCATGGGTTTGTCATAGACGGGGAGTAACTGTTTAGAAACCCCTTTTGTTACGGGATACAGTCGGGTTCCAGAGCCGCCAGCTAACAGAATGCCTTTCATAATTCAGATTCAGTTATAAATATAAATCCTTCCAAAACCCCTACAAATAGTTGATTTATCTTTTTTTGAATATCGAATAACATATATTATATATTCTTGGAGCTGTAAAAATAAGCCTTAGCTATTTACTAGAAAATAATATAACGTGATTTAACAGAAACCATCTATATAAGTTAAAAATTTATAAGCAATGGATTATTATAACTTGTTGAAAATTAGTTTATCATATAAGTCAAATGTTTGAGAAATAACCTCATCAAGGGTGAAATTCTTAATAAATAATTCTCTTGAGTTTTTACCCATCTTTATTCTAAGCTTTTTATTTTCAATAAGTTCTTGAAGTTTTTTTGATAGCCCCTCGATGTCTCCTACCTCAACCTTATAGCCGTTAAATCCCTCCTGGACAGTATCATCACAACCCGGTGCAGTTGTTGTTAAAATAGGTCTACCAATTGCCATAGCCTCAATGGTTGATTTAGGGAGTCCCTCTCTATGGGATGGAAGACAATAGATATCTGAGTCAATTAAATTTTTTTTAATATCATTACTATAGCCGTGCCAAAGAACAAGATTAGGGATCAAAAGGTTTTTTAAGTGATTTTCAGTAATATGTGCAGGGTTTTCTTTATCAATTTTTCCAAATAAATTAACTGTAATTTTTGATTTTATCTTCCCAGGCAATAATTCAATTGCTTTAATTAAATCAACCACTCCTTTATCTTTTAAAATTCTACCAGTGAATGTAATATTGATTTTTTTTGTTGCCTTTGGAGGCGAATAATCATACTCATATTTGTTAACTCCTGAACCTTTAACGATAGAATAGTTCTCTTTTAACCCTAGCTTTTTAAATTCCTTTAAATCATTGAAATTTTGAAAAATAAAGTGAGGTTTTCCAAATTTAATTAAAGCCCGCAAAATAAATTTTAATCCGTATAAAGCAATTGAAACCCTATTAGATGTAAATAAGTAACCCATTCCAGATACTGCATTTACTTTCTTTACCTTTTTATCAAATAGCAATGCTAGATTTGATAATAGAATTGATTTTAAAGTAACACTATGAATTATATCTGGAGAAATATCTTTAATTTTTCTTTTCAACTCAATTAAAGATTTGAAATTTCTTATGACAGAAGTCGATGATCTTTCAACAGAAAATGTTTTAAAATCGATTCCTTGATATTTTATTGAAGGAAGTTTATTGGAAATAGTAAACACAGAATAACCTAGCTCAACAGCCTTTTTAGCTAAAGGTAAACGATGAGAAATGAAAAAGTCTAAATCATTAACAACAAAGAGTAATTTCATCTCATATTAATTTGACATAATCATTAACAGTTAAGTCAAAATTTAACTCTTTTGATATTTTTTTATAATCTATTTTACTGATTTTAGGTTTTGTTTTGAGAATTATTTCTAATTCTTTTAAAAACTCATCATCTCCGCTTACAGTCTTGGCCAACTGATAATTCTTCGTCATTATTTTATAATCCCCTGAATCAAAGCCAATTATAGGAGTTCCAACAGACATTGCCTCTGCAATTACATTAGGATATCCTTCCCCAAATTTAGAGGTAAACAATAAGCATGATGCATACTTCAAATAATCAAATACATTTTCTTTTTGATTATAAATAACTAAGTTATTTGAATCTGAATTAAAATAGTCTTTAGCCCATCCTCTCCCCAAAATAATTAATTGAAATCCTAGAAATCTTGAATCAATTAATTCGTAGATTTTTTTTAGGAATTTTGGGTTTTTTTGAGCATGCATTCTACCTATAAAAAGGAGATAGTTTTTCTCAGATGGTTTTTGAAAATTATCAGGGATTGCTTTTGCAAGCCTGTTTGGAATCACCCTACTATTCTTTTTTTTAAAAAAATAGTTTTCATGAATAATTTTAGATTTTTCGGAACAATATATCAGATTAGATTTACTGAAATTTGAATATAAACCCATAAGGGCTAAATAAAACTTCTGTCTTAATTGAAAGGGACCAAAATCACTATGCCTTATGTTCCAATAATATTTGTTTTGGAGCTTATATTTGTAAGATAATTTCTCATAGAAATAAATCGTTTTGTACATCCAACAAACAACAATTGATTTATTATTTTTTTGGAGTAATTGAACAAAGTTTTTAGAGTCTTTTTCTAATTGCTGAACATCAATAATACCCTTTACTTTTGGAAAGTTAAAGTCGTTTTTAAAATCATCTATTGTAAAAATACATTGATTAATACCTTTATTATCTATTTCTACAGCGACATTTACTAAAATATTTTCAGCACCACCATTTTTTAAGTTTGGAATAATATGAACAATATCCATTTATAGTCTTAAAAATCCTTTGGATTTTGGAAAAATAGATTTAACATCAAAAATTACACTTTCAATAGTAGTAAATTTTTCAAAATTTAAATTTATATATTCATTGTGTCCTACGGCAATGATTACTGCATCATAAATAGAATCTATTTTTTCAATAAAATCATCTTCATAAAGACTTTTCATTTCTTGAACATCTGCGACAGCATCATGAATTTTACAATTTAATCTATTGTATTTGAAAATATTATAAAGATCTTGAGATTTAGAGTTTCTTATATCAGGGCAATTTTCTTTAAAAGCAGCACCTAAAATTAAAATGTCTTTGTTTTCATTTTTTTTAAAATTTAATTTTTCTTTAATTTTATCAAATATAAATTGGGGCATTGATTCATTTGTTTTTCTTCCTGACAAAATTATTTCTGGCTGATATCCAATTTTTGCTGCCTTATAGGCTAGATAGTAGGGATCAACTCCAATACAATGGCCTCCAACGAGCCCAGGCTTAAAACTTAAAAAGTTCCACTTTGTAGAGGCTGCATCAAGAACCTCAGTAGTGTCGATATCCATTTTTTCAAAGATTTGTGATAACTCGTTGACAAAAGCTATATTTATATCTCGCTGAGCATTTTCTATGATTTTAGCTGCCTCTGCAACATTAATTGAACTAACTGGATGGATTTTTGCATTAATAACCTTTTGATATAATTTAGTGATTATTTTAAGGGCATAATTGTTAGAACCAGAAACAACTTTATCTATATTTTCAAAAGTATGCGCTTTATCCCCTGGATTTATTCTTTCCGGACTAAATCCAACATAAAAATCATCATTTAATAATAATTTACTTTTTTGAAGTATTGGAATACAGATTTCTTCTGTAGCCCCAGGATATACAGTAGACTCATAAATAACAAAATCTCCTTTTTTTAAGATTAACGAAATTGATTCAGATGCTTTTTTTAGTAGAGTTAAATCTGGTAATTTATTTTCATCAATAGGGGTTGGGACGGTTACAATAAAAACATTGCAATTTTTTAAATGGTTTATTTGATCTGAAACTTCAAATCCATTTTTAATTGCATCGCTTATCTCCTCTTTAGATAATTCGTTTGTTACATCAAATGACTTTTTAATCTGCTCAATTCTATTTTTTTTGATGTCAAAACCAATGGTTTTAAATTTTTTTGAAAATGAAATAGCAAGTGGTAAACCTACATATCCTAAACCTATTACCCCGATTCTATATCCCATTCTATTTATAATATTCTAAATACCAATTCAAAAAATTGTCTATTCCCACTTTTATTGGTGTTGCTGGTCTATATCCTAATTCATTAGCTAATGAATCTACATTTGCATATGTTTTTGATACATCGCCAGGTTGAATTGGCAAATAATTAATTTTAAATTTTTTCCCTAAAGATTTTTCAATAGCGTAAATAAAGTCCATCAATTTTACTGGATTATTATTGCCAATATTATAAATCTTGTATGGAGCTTTTGTAGGATTTAGTACTGTTGTTTCCTCAGGAATTTGTGCAGGATTTTCAATAACCCGAATAATTCCCTCAACTATATCATCAATATATGTAAAATCTCTTAACATGTTTCCATTATTAAATACATTTATTGATTCTCCTGAAAGAATTGCTTTAACAAATAAAAAAAGTGCCATGTCGGGTCTTCCCCATGGTCCATAGACAGTAAAAAACCTCAACCCTGTTGTTGAAATTCCATAAAGATGTGAATACGTAAAAGCCACTAGTTCATTACTTTTTTTTGTTGCCGCATAAAGGGATATAGGATTGTCTACCCTATCATTTTCACTAAATGGTAAACTTTGATTACCTCCATAGACTGAAGAACTTGATGCGTATGAGAAGTTTTTTATATTAAAAGCTCTACAAGCTTCAATAATATTTTGAAAACCAATTAAATTGCTTTTAATATAAGCATCCGGATTCTCAATTGAGTAACGAACTCCGGCCTGTGCTGCTAAATGGCAAACTACTTGTGGTTGCTCTTTTTTAAAAATTTCATCAATTCCTACCTTATTTTCTAAATTACATTTGTAAAAAATGTAACCTTTGTGTTTAAAAGATCTCTTCCCTTTTGACATATGATGTCCCCATCTAATTCCTGAGTGAAAAAGACGATCTTTTTTAAGTTTAGTTTCATAATAGTCATTGACCATGTCGATTCCAACTACCTCATGTCCAAAATTTAACAATTGTTCTGCAAGGTGAAAGCCAATAAATCCTGCAGTTCCTGTAATTAGAATTTTCATCCGTTTAGAGCATTGTAAATTTTTAATATGTTGTTGACATGAACATCAATTGAAAACCTTTGTTTACAAAATCTATAAGCATTTTTAACAACCCTTGATCTCTCTATGCTATTTGATACTAAAATTAAAACAGACTCAACATATTGATTGATTTTATTTTTTGAAACTAAGAAGCCTGTTTTACCATCTTTAATGATTTCAATATGACCCCCTTCTTTATTTGCAATTACCGGTACTCCATATGAGGTTGCTTCTACCAAAGTTCTTCCAAAAGCTTCTTTTTCTGCAGGTGCAATTAAAATATCAATTTTCCTGTATACTTTTTCAATATCATTTTCAAAGCCATGAAATAAAACTTTTGATTTTAAATTATATTTGAAAATCATTTCTTTAGCAATACTAAATTCGGGTTCGAGTTGTTTTCCGAAAATATTTGCCATGATTGAGGGTATTGAAGGCTCTTTTTCAAGCCTACTTATTAATTTAATAAAAACATCTAGACGTTTGCGTTGATGAAAATTACCAATCCATCCAATATTAATTGGATTTGTCTCTTTTTTATCCAGAAAAATTCCATCATTCTCCTGAAAATTAAATGGATTAAAAACCACCTCCATCTTCCTTTTTAAAAAAAAATTGAAAGAATTTTTACAATATGACGAAATTGTGATCACTTTTGATGAAAAAAATGATAAGAATATAGATTTATTTGGCCCAGGGGTTCTTTGATGCCATAGATGTTTAGCATTAGATAAAAAAGTAGGTAACAACCAGGCCAAATGTGTGTTTATCTCATTGGTATGAACAATATTGATTTTTTTTTGCTTTATCAGTTGTGTATATTGACTAAGACATGGTAAATATGACCATATACCATTACTTAAAACCTCCATATTCTCTTTAACAATGAATGGAATATTATATTCTGTCAGAAAGTTTTCAAGATCACCCCTTTGATGTAATAACACTAGTGGGTAATATGGGTGGGGAAGGTTTTTTAATAGTAGTAATGAGGATATATGACTTCCTCCAATAGAATTACCTAAGTAAGGAAACAAAATGGTTATTTTAGATTTTTTTTTGTTCATTTTTTCTACTTAATACTTTTAAAATAAACAGAAAACCATATGACTCCAACTTGAAGTAATGATACTAAATTTTTAATTTATATCAATTTAATTTTTAAAAAGGTTTTAATCAGAGAAATTTCTAAATGAAAATTCATTTTCTAATCATTCTGCAAGAAAAATCTATCATATTTTTAAACTTGTGTATTTTTTTTTCGCTTAAGTACTCGTCTGTAGCTTTTCTTGAGCCACCCCAATGACCATAATCATCTATAACCAAGAAGCCATCTTTTACAATTTTTGGATAAAAGTAATCTAACTCTATCTTAGTAGACTCATACCAGTCTGTGTCTAATCTTAAAAATGATATTTTTTTTATTTTATCATCATAATCTTTTATGGTTTTTAAAACATCTCCGATAACAAATTCACAATCTTCAATTTTAACACCAGATCTTATAAAATTTTCTTTTACTTCTTGATAAGATGCATAAACCCAATTAACATAATCTGATTTTCTTGATTTAAGGTATTTATGTCTAGCGGGTTGCCCAACAAAGTTTATGTCATCATCAGTTGGTTCAGTCATGCCTTTAAAAGTATCGAACAACCAAACTTTTGAATTATTACCGTACTCTTCAAAAATCATTTTTACTAATAAAGTTGATCCTCCTCTCCAAACACCACATTCAACAAAATCTCCATCCAACTCATTTTGTGTAATCCATTTTGCTATTAAAATATTTGAAAACATTCTTTGTTGTCCAATCATTGTTAGGTCTCTTTCATTCACATAATTAAAAATTTCAATATCTCTTTTTGTAAACTCAACAGGATATTTGATTTTTCTATCTATTCTTGAGATCTGTAATCCAAGTTTACCAAGTGAATCCTTTATAAATTTTTTCATTTTCAAGTAATGATCATTTTTTGTAATAAAATGTTTTGATAAGAGCTATCTTATTTTATCTAATATTTTTTTGAACAAAATAAAATATCGGTCAAAAAAATATGCTTTTGATTGAATTCTGGCAAACTTCTCACATTTAATTTGAGTTTCTTTAAAATTTGTGTCAATTAAGCTTAGTGAACTAAATATGGAATGCGCCAGATCAAAATGTTGATAACAAAGCGCAATTAGAGCTAATCTTATTTTCTGGTTTTTTATATCCTCATTAGGAAGTGATAAAGGGGTTTTTAAATAAATTAGGTCACCATGCATAAGTTGGCCCTTTGAAAAATTTATTTTAGTATTAGGGTCAGTAAAAGGGTATTTTTTTACAGAATCTCTCCTCCAACTATGAAGCTCTACAAATTCAAAAGGTAAAAACCCAAGTTTTCTTAGGTGAGAATCTATCTCAAAAAATAAGGGCTGATTTTCATAGACTTGGTGAAAAGCGACTTCAACTCTAATGCCTAAGCATTGGTTTTTTAAAAAATTATGGGCCCCTTTAAATACCTCAAGTTCCATTCCTTGAATATCTATTTTCAAAAAAGAGGGATTACTGATCTTATTTTTTCTAATACTATTATCTAAAGTACTAACGTTTACTGGAATAGAATTATCCAAATCACCTAAATATGATAAGCGTGAGAAAAGAAGAAACTGATCTTTTTTTGCCTTAAATTTTGATGATAATCCAGGCTGATTATAAAGGTTTAAGTTGAAACTTCCTTCTTTTTCACCAAGCGCTTCAGGAAGAAATTTTTGAGTGTTCCAAAATTGATCGGTGAGCTTGTCTAGTTTTTTGTATTCTTCTTTATCAGGTTCATATCCGAGATAATCACAGCCTTTAGCAATAAAATTAAAATCTCTTTTTACTGTAGGGTTAGACCTGGCCTTATCTTCTCTAGCGCCTACGTCAATTATAGTAAAACCAACTTCTAGTGCTAACTGGGAGAAGTGTTCAATTAATTGTTTTTTATAACTACTAAATCTCATTTTAAATTTCAACAATTGGTTAAATAGTCAAAGAAAATAGCTATTAGTAATATTAAGTTTAGTTCTTTGATACTAAAGGGCTAAGATCATTTGCTATTTTATTTAAAACCTCTCTTTTTTCTTTTATTGAACATTTTCTATAATTACCCCATAAAAAATTCGAATTCATTGAAAATGTTTCTTGAAAAATTAGGCCAAGGTATTTAATCAATCTTTGATCACCTGTAGAATTGATCTTCTCCAGTTCAATAATTCTTTTATTTAATTTAGAAAAGTCTGATTCAATTATTATGCCTTCTTCTATACACGCGTATGGTGTCTCTCTTTCAAACAACAATACTTTTTTCCCAAGCATTAGCGCCTCCAAACCAGCGGTGCCTGAAATTACAGAAACTATGCTAGAATTTTTTATTAGAGTAAACTGGTCAAACTTTGGGTGAATTAGTTTTACTTTGGGAAAGGATTTGATTTTTTTGTAGAAATTTTTTGGTCGAAAACCTATCATTGGAATGTGCTCTTTTACAACTAATGAATAATCAGCTGGAAGACTTTTAGCTATATTTTCTATAATTGCCAACTGATTTGTAAAATATGGAGATAAAACCATTGTAGACGCCTCAGGATCCACGTGTAAAGGGAAGTATACATACTTTCCCCTTGGACCCTTCATGTCAAATTTATTTGAAAAAAATCTTAATGATAAACTCCTCTTAAAGTAAAACCATTTATGTCTTAATTTATCTTTTGTTAATTTATCTTTTATTTTTTTTGGTAAAATAAAGTGAAAATTATAAGCAAGTAAATAAAGAATGTAAAAGATCAACATTCTAGAAGGTTTAGATCTTTTTTTATTATTAAACTCAGAATATTCTGGAATACTAGGCTTATTCCTAAACTTTTTTAAATAGTTTTTGGCTTCATCTAAGGATTCACTTGAATGAATTGAATCATTTTGATTAAATTTTTCCTTAATTATAGTCATACTTCCATTGTATGATTTATCTAGATGATGCCTATTTTTAATTCTAGAGTGTTGAAATCTTCGTAAATTCACTTTGTGAATATTTGCAAAAAAAGAGAGTAGAACGGCTGGAGCCCCAGCAACTGTATATAAAAAAATTAACTCAAAGGAAATTTCTTTAAATAAATTATCTAGAAATTTTAGTGCACCATGCATATAGCGATTCTGGTAATCACCTGGATACTTTATGGATAAATCTGCCATTTTATTAGGCCTTACAAGCCCTCCAGAAACGTATGCTTTTCCAAGCCTTCGATCAGCAATAATTGTCTTATTATAAAAGTCATTCCCAAAATATTTGGTAAATGAAAATATGTAGTCAATATCAATCAGCTCTTTTGTAAACCATTTTTTTTCTTCATGCTCAAAATCAATGATTCTGTGTAAAATATCTACATGAATATTTTTTTTTATATATTGAATGGTTCGCTCCCCCCCCATGCAAAAAGCAGTTAGTAAGATATTAGGATTTTTCTCACTTAGTTTAGTTACAATATCACAACCAAATTCTAAAAAGGCAGGTGCAAAGAGAAATAAAATATTTTTTGACTTATTTACTTGCATCTGTAATCATATTAAAACTTAATGGTGTTCCTTTTTTAAAGTCAGATTTAAAAGTTTTACCTAAGATCATGGGTAAGTGTTTGGGTGGAATACCTTTATCTGGTCTTAACGATCGGATATTGTCAATGGATATAATATCTCCTTTTCTAACATTTTTCACAACAAATAAAGACCTTGAAAAATGTCTCCCTTTTTGTTGTTTTTCAGTTAAACTATAGGTTATTGAACCAATCGCTTTTTCTGCCTCCCTTATTGCTGTTACCATTTGTTTAAACTCATTTTCATCCAAGGAAAAAAGAGCGTCAGGACCTCCTATAGATTTGTCAAGTATAAAGTGCTTTTCAATTATTCTGGCACCAAGAATAGTTGCTGCAACAGGAATTGTTATGCCTAATGTGTGATCAGATAAGCCTGGAATTATGTTATAGGTTTTTTGAAATTCTTTTATCATTAGTAAGTTTGCCTCCTCTACAGGAGCAGGATAACTAGAGGTACATTTCAAAATTGCGATCTCATTATTTCCACAAGATCTAATAGTATCTATAGCCTCGTCAATTTCGTTTTTTGTTGCTATACCGGTTGAAAGGATTATTGGCTTATTTTTTTTGGCAACATATTCAATTAGGGGAAGGTCTGTTATTTCAAAGGACGCTATTTTATATATTGGATTTTCAAGATCTTCTAAAAAGTCAACAGCTGAGTAATCAAAAGGTGTTGAAAAACAAATTAGTTCCTGCTCCTTAGCTACTCCAAATAATGTTTTGTGCCAACTCCAAGGAGTGTGTGCTCTTTTGTAGAGTGAGTAAAAATTTTCACCATCCCAAATACTTCCATTATTAATAATAAAATCATTTGTTTTTAAATTAAGAGTCATTGTATCTGCAGTGTATGTTTGTAATTTTATTGCATCTGCACCTGCTCTTTTTGCTGCCTTTATGGTCTCAACCGCCACCTCTAAAGACCCATTATGATTTGCTGATAGCTCAGCAACAATAAAGACTGAATTCTTGTTGTGTGGGGGGAAAAAATTTTTCATAAAAATATTTAACTCAAATGACGAATTAATTGAAATGGTTCGGCGTAGGTCACACCAATAGTTATACCCCACATTTCAGCTCTATTAATTATACTTTTTGATGCTCTTGGGTGAGGAAATTTTCTTTTCTCGAAATCATAACAATTCATGGCTTTAACTTTGGCTTCAATATTTTTTTTATTTAGTGAAATATAAAAGTTTGGGTTGAATTTTCTATTATCGTTAGAGGGGATCCATTCTGATCCAGATAGTGTCTCAAAAGTAAATAAAGATTTTACGATCTGTCCGGGGAATGGTCTACAGGAGGTGTGAACTGCTTCAAAAACTTTTCGGTGATCTACATTTACATCTCCCCAATGGTGGGTAAAAATTGTACTGGGATTGAAGTTATTTATTTCGCTCTCTATAATTTTAATTATATCTAATAAAGGTACTGTATCAAAACGGTTGTCCGGTAAATCATATGTAGACAAATAATTATAGCCAATACAATCTTGCGCAATTAGTATGTTATTTTTATGAATTTCTAAATCAGATTTAAATTTATTTAAGTCTCTGTTTTCTCCTCTAGAAGTGATCCCCTCTCCAAGAATAATAACTTTTATATCACAATTATACCTAGATGTCAATAAATTTAAAGTACCCCCAATACCAAGTATCTCATCATCGGGATGGGCAACTACTATTAAAATTTTATTGTTTCTTAATGATTCTAACATCTGCCTTTAGTTCTTTTTCATTGATTAGTTTTGCATTTGTAAACTTAAATAAAAAGTTTTCGTTCTCTATAAATGCATTCGGATAACCCTCACAATCAAGCATTCTAATATGATCATACATTTTGTCTAATTTCTCAATTAACCCTAAATCACTCTGATTCTCATTTCTTCTGTTGAAATAAATAACCTTTCCTATTTGCTTTTTTGGTTCGATTTTTTGAAAATCAATATCACAAATCATTTTGAAAATGTTTTCGGCAGATCGCTCAAAAATTTCTCTAGCAGTTCCTTTCAGACTTAATTCACTTTTACAATAAATAGGCCCTTCATCTATCCCCCTCTCAACGCTAATTGCACTAATTTTAGTTTTTTTATGTCCCTTAATAATTAAATTCTGTAATGGACTTCCTCCTCTTCCGTATGGAAGGTCAGTCATATGAAACAAAATACACTGAAACTCTGAAAATATTTCCTCTGGAATAACATGAGACCAATGAGGAATAAAAATTTTTTTTGCACTAATTGATTTTAAATATTCCTTATTAAATAATTTAATATCACTAATTCTTTTCCATTGGTCTGGACCATACTTATCCTCTAAGTTCTTAAATAATGAATCATGCCAACTTTTATTAGTTAAAAGAACTTTCATTTTGGCTGGTTTTTTTTGTAGATTTTTAAAACATATTGATTACCCATATATTCAAAAAAAGCAGGGTAATTTTCATTATCACAAACTCTTAAAAGATTGAAATTTTCAATAATTGATTTTTTTTTATTTAATCTACTATCATTTTGAGTTCTTTTTTTATAGTATGTAACTTTCCCTTTTTGCTTTATTGGTTTTGGGAATGGTTTAGATTTAATAAAGTTAAGAATCATCTCAAAGGTTTTTTTTGCTTGAAGTTTTCTTATTTCATTAATTAATTCGTGTCCATAAAGTAAAATATCATCCTTATAATAGTAGCTGCCAGAATCTACATCCTTAGAAGCTTCAAACATAGTAATTGGAATCTTGTTTTTGCCTTCAATAACCTGCCAACTCATTGGAGACCATCCCTTCCCCTTTGGAAGGTCACTTTCATGAACAACTAGATTGTATGTGTTTAATTCTAACTTTTTAAAAATTCGATTACAAGACAATAAAATAAGAATATCTCCTTCATTTACATCTTCATGATTAGATAGTACCTTACAATAAAATCCAGTAGCATTTATTTTTTCCTCAAGAGAGGAAATATATTCCCACATCCAAGAGTTTGGATTATCAATTAATATTTGTACTCTTTTCATAACTTGAAATTAACTTAGAGTGAATATTTACATCTATGAAATTTGAATTATAAATAGCATGCTCTTTAAATTTTGCTTCTAATAGGTAACAATTTTCATCTGTAACTTCGTATAATTTTGGTCTTAAATTATAAGAATAAATAAAAATTTTATTTAGTTTCAATTCTTCAAAAGCAACCATTTCAATAAGTTTTAAATAAACCCCCCAGTAATGTTTGAAATATTCCAATTCAAGCATTGTATCCATTACGAAAGAAACCTCTGCGTTTTTATTGTCCCAATCTATATGAACCAGTCCACCGTAACCAACCATTTTTTTTTCTTTTAAAAGCGAAAAAAGAAGCTGACTTGGCTCTTTTTGATTAAATAGTTTTGATATAATATTTTTAAAATAAATATCTTGTTGATTTTTTGTAAGGGGATGTTTTTGTCTTAAATGATACAGTTGGTCATTCCTCCATTTCATTATTGGTATTCTGTCTTCATATTTTATTGGTCTTAGGGTAAAATTTTTCCATTGGAATAATTCTTTCTTCAAAATGGAATACTTGCCAAAAGTCATTATCTTTTTTTATAATACAAACCAGGTAATATAATCTTGTGTTGAAGAAGGTAAATTATTCTCATCTAATTATTTTTTTTAAAAACTTATATTTATTTTCTGCGATCAACCAATCATGTGGGTTATCAATGTCGTGAACTTCTATTTCTTTCATTATAATTGCACCTACATTTCCATTCAATAAACTGTTATTTTTAAATAAAGATTTTACATTAAACCAATAAAATTGTCCAGCATCATGATATTGAGGAATTAAATCTTGTGTCCTAATAAACTCTTTTTGTGGGTTATTTAATTTGATCCTACAACCATTTTCTAACTTGAATGCTCTTTCTATTGGATGTCCGTATTTAACTGCTGAAATAACGGTATCGAAGGATTTGTCAAGTATTTTTTCATATGCTTCCTTTAAATGATTTGGCATAACAAAAGGAGCTGTAGAATATAAACAACAACCATAAGCATAATCAAAACCATTAATTTTATATTGATTTATCACCTCTTTTAAAACTTCAAGGGTAGTTGCATAATCCGATGCATTTTTTTTAGTTCGATAAAAAGGGACTTTTGCACCAAAAGATGTAGCGATTTTAGCAATTTCTTCGCAATCTGTTGATACCATAACTTCATCAAATAAATTAGATTCGATTGCAGTTTTTATCGAATAGGTTATAATGGGTTTGCCCAAAAAGGATTTTATATTTTTATCTGTAATTCTTTTACTTCCACTTCGCGCCGGTATAATAGCAATTTTAGTCAATGAAAAAAGATTTAACAATTTTTATTACATATCTGATTTCTTCTTCCTTTAAAGAAGGAAATAAGGGGAGTGTTATACACTTCTCATAGTAAGCTTCTGTAATTGGATAATCTCCTTTTTTAAACCCTAAATTTTGAAAAAATGGTTGAAGATGTACCGGTATATAATGTATCTGGGGATAAATATTATTTTTTTTCAAGTAATCATAAAGTGATTTACGTCTTTTTGTTTTGATAACAAAAAGATGGTAGGCGTGTCCCTCTTGACCAGTATCTAAAAGCTCCAGGTCTGGAACATTTGTAAATGCTTTAATGTATCTTTCGGCTATTTTTTTTCTTTTTGACAATTCTTCCTTAGCTCTTTCCAACTGTGACAAGCCTAAGCTACAAGAAATTTCATTTAATCTATAATTATAACCTAATTCTTGCATTTCATAATACCACCCCTCAGAATTTTTTTTAATTTCTTTTGGGTTTTTTGTTATACCATGAGTCCTTAGTCTTAGCAATTTTTGATACAGTCTGGAGTCATTAGTTGTAATCATTCCGCCTTCACCTGCTGCAATATGTTTCACAGGATGAAACGAGAAAATTGCTGCATCAGCAAAGACACCATTTCCACAATTTTGTTTTTTTCCTTTAGAGTCAGTAAAGTATCCTCCGGGGGCATGGCAAGAGTCTTCCAACAAAAACAACCCAAAATCATCTGCTAAAGCTCGAAAAGCTTCCATATCTACTGCGGCTCCTGTAAAATCTACGGGGATGATACCCGCATAAGTTCCAATTGGGGCTCCTTCAAGTTTTTTTCTTACCGCCTCGATATCTAATAGTAATGTTTGGGGATCGATATCACAGAACTCGACTGTTCCTCCACAATACAATACACAATTGGCTGAGGCAACAAATGTCAGCGGGCTCGTAATGACTCGTTTTCCAGGGCCTACTCCAAGAGCTAATGCAGATAAGTGTAGCGCTGCTGTACCATTAGCAACAGCAATGGCATATTTTGATCCAATATAGGCTGCAAAGGCTTCTTCAAAAGCATTGACCTTTGGACCCTGAGTCAAATAATCACTCCTTAGAGTAGCTTCTACTGCCTTTATATCAGCCTCGGTGATTTGCTGTCGACCGTATGGAATTGCTTTGGGACTCATCTAAAATGTAAATGTCGGATCAACATGTTTCTTAATTAAGTATCTTAAGTCCATAACACTGAGCCACTCAGTATTATCTCCTGAGTTATAACTTATTCCCTCAGAGACTTTTGTAGCTTTGAAATGTTCAATAAAAGATTTTAATTCCCAAACAGGTTTTTGTGGTAAAATAGTGAAGTATTTTCCCAAATCGTATGTGTTATAAGAATCTGAAGCTGTGATCATTTCCTCATGGATTTTTTCTCCTGGTCGAATCCCTACCACTTCTTTTTTACATTCAGGCGCAATTGCCTCTGCCACATCTGCAATATTATAGGATGGGATTTTAGGAACAAAAATCTCCCCCCCCCAAGCTTTTTCTAAGGCATGAAGAACCATATCTACTCCTTCCTTGATAGATATATTAAATCTTGTCATTTTAAGATCGGTAATTGGTAATACACCATCTTTTTTCTTACTTATAAAAAAGGGAATGACAGAGCCGTTCGAACCCATAACATTTCCGTAACGGACAACCGAAAAATTAATGGAATCTCTTCCTCGAATATTATTCGCTGCTACAAATAATTTATCAGAGCATAGTTTGGTTGCACCATATAAATTGATTGGAGCTGCAGCCTTATCAGTTGATAAAGCAACCACTCTCTTAACATCTGTCTCTAAACAGGCATTTATTAAATTTTCGGCACCTAAAACATTAGTCTTTACACATTCCATCGGATTATATTCAGCGATAGGAACATGCTTCATGGCTGCTGTATGAATCACAAAGTCAATACCTTTAAGTGCTCTTTTTAAACGATCAAAATCCCGAATATCCCCTATAAAATAACGAATTCCTTTGTGTTTTTGATCCGAAAACTCCTGATTCATCTGAAATTGTTTGTGCTCATCTCTAGAAAAAATCACGAGTCTTTTAATTTCAGGAAATGTTTTAAGTATTCGACGAACTAAAGCTTTTCCAAGACTTCCAGTTCCTCCCGTGATTAATAACTTTTTATTATTTAACATAGTATTTATTAAACTCTTTTTTCGATGTTAATTCCTTTATTTTTTATGGAAAAAATCCTATCACACTTTTTAAGTATTTCCGTTTTATGGGAAATAATTAGAATAGTTATATCCTCTGGTAGAGAATAAATTTCATCAATAATTTTACCCTCTGTGCTCTCATCTAATGCACTAGTGGCTTCATCAAGAATTAAAATTTTAGGATTCCTGTACAATGCTCTTGCAATTCCAATACGTTGAATTTGACCACCTGATAGTTTAAGTCCTCGCTCTCCAATCTTTTTTTCAATGTCAATTTTATGTCGCTTAAAATAAGTGTCTAAACTCACCGATTTGAGTGAATTGTCTAATCTCTCTTTGTCAATATCATTCTTATTTATTCCAAATGCGATATTTTCTTTGATGCTTTCATCTATTAGCATTATTGATTGTGGAACATACCCTACTATGTTTCTCCAAGACGAAGTAATTTCACTTAGAGGCTGATCATCTATAACTATATTTCCTTTTGTAGGTATAATAAGGCCTATTAACAAATCAATTAGGGTACTTTTTCCGCTTCCTGATTCACCAACGATTCCAATTTTTTCTCCCTTAAATATTTCAAAATTAATTTTTTCTAAAATTTGATTTTTTGAATCATAACTAAACGATACATTTTTAAATTTAATAGAATCACCGTACACCGCATTTTCGGGACTAAAGAGAATATTTTTTAATTGAAAATCATTTCTTGTCTCTTTTTCTATGATTTGAAAACTAGGCATATGAAAAGTCAACTTTTGATACGCACCAATTATTCTGTTTACAGCGGGTAAAATACGAAAAGTTCCTGCCAAGAATATGCTTATTTTAACAAGAACTCCATTTATATCTTTTCCATCTAAAATGAGGAATAAAATAAAAAACAGCAATCCCAATACTGCTATGAACTCAAAATAATAGCGAGGAACTTGTGAAAGAGTTTTATGCTTCCTTATTGTATTAGCTTTATACTTATTGTAATTCTTAAAACGGTTAAAGTAATAATTTTCCTTTTGAAAAATTTTTAACTCACGAATTGATACTAAACTTTCTGAAACTAATTTTGTTAAAATATCATCAAAACTTTCTCTTGCTTTACCCCAATTATTTATTGGCTTTTTAACAAATAATATTAGAATTAATGCAAAAAATGAAATTATTAAAATGGTTAAAACGGTTGAATATGGTTCAAAATAAATAAGGGTAATTAAAATTGAAAATGCAATTAGTGATTCTGTAAGTAATGTTAATAACGAATGAGTAAATTCCATAAAAAAATTTAATTCCACCTGAAAATTTTTAAGAAGTTTAGTGGAACTGTTATCAACATGGAAAGAATAGTCAATATTTAAATAATTAAATATCATTTTATTACCGGTCTCATAGGTTAAATTGGCTAAAAAACTATTTTTATAATAAACCATAAATATCAAAAAAGCTGAACGAAAAAAATAAAATACCATCAAGCCTAACAAAAGATAAAGGCGAATAGAAAAATAATCTAAATCAAGATTATTAACTAAACTACTTACTAAAACGTAATCATTAAGCTTTTGTTCATCAAGTAATATATCCAGCACCGGGAGTAAAACCCCTAACCCTAAAACTTCCAAAACCATTCCAATTGAAACAAATAAAATCAATATGAAAAATCCGTTTTGATTATTCTTTGAGAGTAAAAATGAAAATAAATAGTAAACTTTTTTCAAAAATGATAGAACTAAAATTGATTTAAAAGCTACCTTATAATTTTTAAATTAAAATGAGATTGCATAAAAAAAGCAGTTGGAAAACCAAAAATAGTTAGCAAACGACCAAAACTACCAAAACGTTTAAATGGAGACCAGCGTAAATTCTTTTTCCTCAACCCGTTAGCTTCAAAGAGTTTTGTAATTAAGTATGGTGATTGATGTAAGTTCCAGTCTATTGATGGAGCAAAAGGGCTTTTTAAGCCAATAATGCCCCAAAAATTGTAGCGAGAACAATCTGATATAACAAACTCTCCCTCTTCCGCTAACATACCACACATTTTTTTTATCAAATCCAAATAGGCTGATTTAGCGCTACTATGTGTATTAATTTTACAAAAATTGTCTTCATCTAAATGATTTATGGAATCGTGAAGGATTATTATATCAAACTTTTCTGTTGTTCTAAAATTCTGAAAAGTCTGGTTGATTGTTTGAATTGAAAACTGGTATTCTATCTTTTTATTTTCTATTTTAACATTAGTCGAGCCAGCTTGAAGAGGTTCTAAATTAATACAAGATTTTGCTCCTTGAAACTTTGCATAGTATGAGTAAATTCCATTACCTCCTCCAATATCTAGAACTTTTTTGTTTTTAAAGTCTATCCCTTTAAATGCCCATTTAAGATAGTTATACGATCTATCAAAAGGATGGTGGCTAAGTTTAAGGTCTTGATGGGCTTTTTTGAATTGTATAAGTAAATTAGAATTCATTTTATCTTCCAATTGAAATTAACTCAGTGAAATTATTAAATTGCTTTGGAGTTAGAATATTTCGTCCATCAAAAATTAATGGTATATCTCTAATTTTTTTTAAAATCTCTTTCCAAGGAAGATATTTAAATTCATCCCACTCTGTTAGTATTACTATAGCAGAAACCTCAGTTGTCAATAAATCAAAATCATTATAAACTTTGCAGTGATTTAACTGTTGTTCTATATTACTTTGACTTAAACCTCTGGATTTCATTAAAGAGTCTAAATCTGAATAAATTTTAGACTTGCTCACCATTGGATCATAAATTTTCAATGAAAATCCATTTTCAAGTAATTTGAATGCTACATAGATGGCAGCAGATTCCCGGCTGTCATTGGTATCTTTTTTGAATGCCCAACCCAAAATACTGATACTTTTTCCTTGAATGTCTCCTTGAAATGCATCAATGATTTTTTGCGCAAAACGATTTTTTTGGTAGTCATTGATCTTAATGACCTGAAACCAATATTCCGCAACCTTTTCTAACCCAAAATATTTACAGAGATAAACTAAGTTGAGAATATCTTTTTGAAAACAGCTTCCACCAAACCCTACTGATGCTTTTAAAAAGTGTGGCCCAATACGGTGATCCATTCCAATGGCCTTAGAAAGCTCATCAATATTAGCTCCTGTTTTTTCACAAAGTGCAGAAAGACTGTTTATGGATGAAATACGTTGGGCAAGCATAGCATTTGAGGCGAGTTTAGCCAATTCAGAAGACCATACGTTTGTGGTTAAGATTTTCTCATTCGGTATCCAATTCGCATAAATATCTATTAAAGCTTTAACTGCTTTTTGGCCTGATTCACTCTGATCTCCGCCAATTAAAACACGATCAGATTTAAAGAGATCCTGAATGGCTGTTCCCTCAGCTAAAAACTCGGGATTGGATAGGATTTCAAAATGAAGACCATCGGAGTTTTCTTGTAAAATTTCTTTAATTTTTTCAGCGGTACGAACAGGAAGGGTAGACTTTTCAATAACTATTTTATTAGATTTAGAATATTTGGCTATATCACGAGCACAGGCCTCAATATAACGAAGATCTGCAGCCATACCAGCTCCTTCTCCTTCTGTTTTTGTTGGTGTATTCACCGCCATAAAGATCATTTCCGCCTTTTCGATGTTTCCAGCGATATCATCTGAAAAGAAAAGATTTCTATCGCGTGCCTCTTTAACTACCTCGGAGAGTCCTGGCTCATAAATTGGAAGATTATCTAAAGGACCATTCCAAGCTTTTATCTTGTATGGATTAGCGTCAACTACGGTAACTTTAATGTGTGGACATTTTAAGGCAATCACTGCCATTGTGGGTCCTCCAACATACCCAGCCCCAATACAACAAATGTTTTTAATCTGCATTTTGTTTAAAAATTAAAAGAAGCCTAATCAGATTGCACAAAAAACCATTCTCTGGGACTTTCCATGGATATCATTTTTCTTTTGAATTAAATAGTACAATATGCTCTCGGTCGGCTAAAAATTTTGAGGCCAAATAAAAGCTGACTTTTCTACCGATTAAGTCTTCGATTTTGTCTTCTAATTGAGAGATGTAATCCATGTTTAGACCCTGTCCAATCAGAAAAACTTCAATTAAACCAGAATCATTTCCTTTAGCATAGTCCCCTACTAAGATAATCTGATCCACATCTCCCATACGCTCTAATACAGTCTCTACTACATCCTCTAAACCAAGATGCTTAAAAACTACTTTTTGCATTACTTTAAATAGGGGGTGTTTGATATTAGCCTTGTACTCTACTTTATTATCCACTTTGACTTTTTCTAAATAGCCTGCACCTTGAAGGTGATTAAGCTCTTTACGAATAGAATTAGTGGATTCCCCCATTTCAGTCGCTAACCCATTTAGATAACCCCGATTGGCTTGGGATATAAAAAATTTAATCAGCAATCGAAGACGAGTTTTAGAGGTAATTAACTCACCTAGCATAATGAATTTGTTCGGTTTTTTTTATGGCTCCGCCGCATCTGACCCAATTGGGCAAAGTTATGTTTTCCATTAAGTTTTAAAAAGTTAAGTCTTTAAGCAGCCTGTTTTTTTAAGGTAATACTCATCCCTAAAGAGGCTAGCTGTAATTTAACTTTTGTTTTGTCTGACTGAACTACTCTTCCCGATATCCCAGAAAAAGGTCCCTCGGTAATTGTATGAGACTGACCCACAATAAAAGTAGTTACTTTAATATCATTATATACCCCGTTTAGGTGATCCTGCATTAAATCAATTTCATAAGCTGGTACAACTGCTGGTTTTCCAAGGAAAAAGAGATAACGAATGATTCCTGAACAGGAAAAAACTTGATCTCGCTGATTTTCCTCCAATTGAACCATTACATAAGAAGAAAGAAGGGGTCTAATTACTTTTTTCCTCCTATCAGAATATTGTTTTACAATAGTGGTGGTTGGGCAGTAGTTTGTAATTCCAATTGCTGAAAGCTCTTTAGCTACTCTAAGCTCCTGATTTGGACGGGTATAAACAACAAACCACTTTTTCTCCATACTTTTTTATTAAAAACCCCTTAAAAATTGAAGGTTAAGCCAATTAATTAAGGGGATTAATTTTTTAAAAAATGAATTTAAAAGATTTATTAGTACCAAAAGTACTTGATAATAATTTAATATACAAACTATTTATCAAGTTTTTATAGTATTTAGTTTTAAATAAGAAAAAGGAAGTGATTTATAAAGACAACAATCAAGCAATCATTGAATTAAAATAGTTTTATGTTTCACCACGCATTTAATAACAAAAGACTCAAAGTAAAATTTACTTAATTAGATTATTATAAAAGTTATTGAAAAAGATGTTTTCTATTCACTTAACTAAAAAAACATGAAATTTATTGGGTTAAGTGGATAGTATTATTTGAATTTTTTTTCTGCTAAAACTTAAATTAGGTTAAAGTATTTAATAACTCAGTTCTATAGTAAACCAAATTATACCAAATTGATAAGTTCTTATTTAAGATGAATTAATTGATTGAAAATGAAATTATTTACACCTCTGATCATAAGTTGCTTGAGCCTGAGTATAGCCATAATTGGTTGACTTTCTTAATAACTCACAAGCTCTATTTTTCCCACCTATGTTTAAATGGGCCAATGCATTTATATATTCTGATTTTCCAGTTTTAGGATTAAGTTGATTTATCACTCTGTCAGAATAAATTAGAGCTTTTTCGTAATCTCCGGCCATATAAAAGGCACTAGCTGCATTTTCAAAATGAGCATATTCTAATGAATCTATTTTTGAAGCCTTTTCAAATTCCATGCCTGCCTCAACATACAACTTTTCATTAAAATTTGCTAGGCCTTTTTTTGAAATAGTATTTGCTTCATTAATTTTATCCCTGCCAATCACAGCAAGTTTATAAAGGCTAAATATTTCTTTATCTTGAGGATAATGATTTATAGCTTTTCTAGTTTGTTTTATTAAATCTGAATCTCTTGAGGGTAATTGTTGTGATAGTACAATCAAAAAATTTTTCCATTCAGTAGAGCTTGATTTGTCATCTAATATGTTAAATACATCTAATGTCTCATTTAAATCTCCTTTAATTTGAAGGCATTGAGCAAATGTAGAGGCATGCAAAGCATTTTTTGGTAATCCATAAAAAGCCTTTTTAGCATTAACAAAAGCACTATCAATTTTTGATTGTTTTAAAAAAATCTGTGCTTTAAGGTTTTCGCTGTAAAATAAATAAGGATTTGCAGAAATCCCTTCGTTTAAAAGTTTTAAAGCCTTATCATATTTTTGAGCATTAAAATAATAACGAGCTTTAATTGATTTCATTGGAATGGTTGTTACAGTAATATTAGGTATTTCGGGAGTTATGTGATCGATTTTATCCATAGTTACTGAATACTGATTATTATTGAAATCTCTCAATAAAAATAGCTGTCCTTTTAGTGATTGGTATGTTGTATGTGTTATACCAATTGAGGGAATCATAAGCAATAGAGGTAGAAAAGGGAAAAAGCCAAAAACTTTAGACGTTTTAGTTGATAATTTTTTAGGACGAGATTTGTAATAGTAGTGTGCAAGCAAGGCCATGGTCAGGGCCCATGGGGCGAGAACTTGTGGACGAGCAATCGGAAAATTCAAGTTGGCATCAATAAAATAAACTCCCAGGGCGGTAATAAGTAAAAACACAAACCATTGGTTGTCATTATTCAATTCAGATCGAAACAATAACATATAAGAATAGTAGACTCCACATAAAAAAATTCCTAAATAGAGCAAAAATCCAAGAATACCTAATTCGGCGCCCAGCTGAATAAAATCACTGTGAGCATGATAAGGAACTATATATCCATTAATATCCTTTCTGTCATAATGAATAGAAGTAAGCTTCCAGTTACCGATGCCCGTCCCAAAAATTGGATTGGATGAGAAGTGGGTCAATACATCCTCATAATAACGAAGTCGTTGGTTTATAGAATTATTATTAGTATCCAGACGAATGGTCGCCGCACGAGAGATAGCGTCAGCAGAACCTGTTTTAGCTGTCTGAACTTGATTGAGAGTTAATGCCAACAAAAAGGGAATTATATAGAAAAGATTTGGAAATAAGTCTTTGGGATTTTTAGACATAATGAAATTCCTAAAAGTCCAAGCAAAAATTGCTAAACCTATTAGTGCGGCAGCCAAAAAAGATGCCCTACTTTGGATCATTGACAAGCAAAATAAAGAAAGGAGAATAAGTATACTATAGAAGATTTTTAGCCAAATTTTATTGGCTCTCAAAATTAAATAAAACACAAAAGGTATTTTGATAGCTATTGAAAAAGCGGTGATATTTCGGTTTGCAGTAACCCCTTTCAACTTTCCAGATTTGAAAGCTCCAGAATCAAACATTTCCATGGCTTGATCTAGGACTGCATAGACTTCTATGGATAAAATAGTCATAATTATAAAAGACAGTAAGCGGTTTTTATCCTTCAAATTGAAAAACAATACCCCCAGGTGCAAAAACATAAATAGAGTATTGAAATGACGAGCTATGTTTACAATTACCTCGATTGGATTAATTGCATAGAAATATGACATACTCGCCCATAAAACAAAACCAATGTAGGACCAGCTCATGGCAGAGGTCAAAATGGCTTCAAACCCTTTTTGAAAACTTTTACGTTTGGAATATAGAAAAATCCCACACAAAAAGTTTAGAATACTTAGGTACAACCATTGAGGAGCAATTTTATCTACAGCTTCCAAGTTCGGAATAAATCCGACACACAGAAAAGCAATTATGAAAAGAGAGGAAACAAAATTGGAAGTATCCAAAGTAATGGAGGTGGGGACGGATTTAGCCATTCTTGTTTTTTCTTTATTAATTTGCAATATATAAATAATTTGACTAATTATTTTTGATCAAATATGAATGAGATTCTATACACAATTGTAATAATAACGAGCCTTACTTTTGGATATCTACTTCAGAAATGGTTTATAAAACTTAAAAAATTCGACACCATTAACTCCAGATCTGTCCATCGAAGTAAAGCCACCAAAACTGGAGGAATATCTATTTTTATCACCCTCTTTATTTTTTCATGTTTTTTTTATTTAAAAGGAGAAAATATTTTTGATTTTTCATTGCTCATACCCCTAGGTATTATGTTTGTAATGGGAGTATATGACGATTTTTACAATGCCGACTTTAAACTCAAATTTTTTCTTCAAATTATAGTAGCCAAAATTTTGATCGATCAAGGTTTACTTATTGACAATTTTCATGGAGTTTTCGGTTTTCAGGAGATTTCACGACTAGCGGCACAACTCTTTACTGTTTTTGTTTTTTTGGTAATCGTTAACGCAGTTAACTTTATCGATGGTATAGATGGACTGGCCATTAGCGAGGCCATTAAGGTTATTGTGTTAGTGGAGTTTCTTTCTCTTCAATCTACACCACTTTTTTCTTTGGGGGTGATCACGATACTCAGTCTTATACCCCTCTACTACTTTAATTTTAAAAAAGTCTATAAGGTGTTTTTGGGAGATGCAGGTTCGCTATTTTTAGGAACTTTAATTGCTATTTATCTATTTTATGTGTTGGGGTCAGAGTATACCCTTAAATCAAATTTTTCTATTAACAAACCCCTTTTGGCGATGAGTTTAATTTCATACCCACTTATAGATTTACTTAGGGTTTTTATCATCCGTATTCGCAATAAAAAGTCCCCCTTTAAGCCAGATCAAAACCACCTCCATCATTTGTTGGTAAAAAAAGGATACCCACATTTTTTGATTGTTATCATTATTCAATCGCTTTCCTTTTTGCTTCTTTTATTTTCTTTTTGGATATAAAAAAACCTCCCAAAAGGGAGGTTTTTATATAAATCAGAAAAATAGATTTATTTAGTCACAATCAGCTAGTGCAAATTCAGCAGCAGTATCAATGGATCCGGTAGCAGTTTGACCACCAGCTGTCATAATAGCTGCATTAGCAGTAAGAAGATCACTAAGTAAGGTCGATGATGATGCATCAGTTTGTACTAGTTCACCTTGAGCGTTTTGCTCTTGAGTATACAAATCAGTCTTATCTATATCGATATCGAAGGTAACGGTTCCTGTAGATGCAGCATCGATGTAATACTCAAGGAAATCAATAGCTGAACAAAGGAAATCACTTTCAATAGATGCAGGTAGGTATGGTGTAGTATCAGTCCCCGCAGTAGCAGAGTTAAATCTACCAGTCAAGTTATTACCTGAAATAGTCATACTTATATTAGCTGTAGGCTCAACGAAAGGATCATAGCCTGGTAAAGTAACCGTAGTTAAAGAACCGTTTCCAGTTAAGCTAATAGTTTTAACTTTATTAACAGAACTCATATCTAGACTAAGAACCTTGTCGTTATTATGTACAGTAATAGCCAATGCATTCTCTCCATCAAGTCTATCGTGAGCGAGAGAAATAGTTTCTAATGAAGCATTATTAATTAAATTAACATTAATGATAGTACTTCCTGCAAGAGTTGAAAAAGATTCAAGAGTTGTACCAGTTAATGTAGCTGTTCTCACAACACCATCTATTGTTAGATTTGCTAATGAAACGTTAGCACCTGTAATTGTAAGGTCGTTTGTTTGACCACCTTGTGTTATAGGGGTAACTTTCGCACCAGTAAACTCTAGTGTAGTCATAGAAACTGCATCTGAGAAATCTATTGTATCTGATTGCTCTAATAAAGTAAGCACGTGAAGGCCAGCAAAGTCAGCCAAAGTGTTTGTAGCAGTTAAATTTAATAGTGTAATATCAGCACCATTAGCAACGTCAATTGTAGAAGCACCTGTTGCAGATAGTTTTGCGGCTGAGAATGTTTTTGCTGCAGGAGCATTTATTTGAATCGTATTACTTGTAAGTGCAGCAAGATCAATAGTTTCAGCTGTATTAATAGTAATAGAAGCGTTGTTAGTTGCAAGACCCGTCATATCAACTGCAGTTGCAGTAACTGTTAGGGCACCACTATTTGTTGCCAAAGCAGGTACATGGAATTCAGTTCCCTCAGCAGTAGTTGTTGCAGTATTTGCAGCTAATTTATTGAGGTGAATTGTAGTTGAAGCAATCAAACTAGTTTCAGAAGAAACAGAAGTAAGATCATTCATAGCAATCGCACCACCTGAATCTAAAGTCAAAGATGCTGATATAGATAAAGCATTAATGTGAATATCCCCACCAGCTGTAATAGAAATTGCACCAGTAACTGCAAATGGTGTAGTATCAATAAGATGAACAGCAGTAGCAGCTGCAGCAGATATCTCTACTCCGTTTGGAGCACCACCTGCAACTATTGATGTAGCTCCGTCAAGTTGAACTGAGGGAGGTAAATCAAGCTTACCAAGATTAACCGCACCGCTAATTACATTGTTGTGCAATTGTCCAACAGCAGTAGTGATTACTCCTCCTGTAGATACAGTACTAAAATCAAGAGAGGTTATTGTATCAGTTGCTGTAATAACAACGTTTCCTACTTGGTTAAGAGCGGGGAAAGCAATTGCGCCACCCTGATCTAGAGTTAAAGTTGCAGTTAAAGCAGCAAGAGCATCTGTATTGATTACATTTGCACCTGTTAAACTAACTTGCCCTTGAACAAAAGCCATACTTGTCAGAGTAAGTGCAGATCCAGTAGCTGCGGCAGAACCAGAGTCTAATGTAACACCAGTACCACCATCAGGAATAATTACAGATGCAATTCTAGCAACTACATTGTTTAGTCTTGTGCTAATAGCAGCTTCCGTAACAAACTCAGCATCAACAGTAATATTACCGGATACTATATATTCTCTTGATTCATCAGCAACAAATGTATTGTCTTCCGCTGGATCAAGACCCATTAAATTCTCTACATATTCTAACTGAGCAGTTGAAGTAATTACAATGTCTTGTTGAATAATAGACGATTGAGCTAACAACTCGTTAAGAGCAGCTTTGATTTCGTCAATTTCAGCTTCAAGGTCATCTACTTCCTCTGATCCATAATCGGTGGCTGCTTTGATTTCAGCCATTGTAGATGTAAGAGCTGCAACTTCAGCCATAACACTTGCAAGGTCCGAAGCAGATGCACTTGTACTAGCAAGCTGATCCACCTTGGTACTAAGGGCTGCAACATCAGTTCGTATCCCATCAAGTTCACTTATACTTTGTGAAAGAGAGAGGATTTTGTCGTTTAATTCGTCAAATTGGTCATCATAGTTTTGACATCCAACTATTGTCAGAGCTACAACTAATAGACCTAATAAACCTTTTTTCATTTGATTAAGTTAAATTAATTAATAATGTTATAATGATGATTGAATAATTTCAACATCCATATATATTTATCAACAATCATGCCAATTGTGCTTATCTGTTTGTAAAATTTTAAAACATGTTGTTATTTAAATAAAATAAATTGGAATAGCCTTGAAAACTGGGGTTTTAGGGGTTTCTGTTTTTTTATTAAAAATTAAGGTTTTTAGTCTAAAAAAAATAATTGGGAAACTTTTTAATACAACAAGTTGATCTGGGTTATTTGGAATAAGATCTCTCATTCAAAAAAAAATTTAACACTTAAATCAAGAAGGTGAGGTAGCTGGAGTCATAAACTTAAATTAATTCCAAGATAAAAATTTCTCATAGGAGCGGGTTCATAATACCTTTTACCATAGGCATTGATGCGGATATTGTCATAATAGGTCTTATCCAATAGGTTATTGATCCCACAAAAAAAAGAAATCTTTTCTAAGGATTTCCAAAATCTGAAATTGACCAAAAAATAATCTTCAACCATAGTTTGGTTGGCATCATCTGCATAAAGGTTTCCACTGTATTGAGATTGTAAGGCAGTCCCCCAACCGCCTATGAAGCTGTATTTTAATGAGGCGGTGAATTGTTGTTCAGGAACTCCAGGTAACTGATTTCCACTAAGATTTTTGTCCCCTAAAACATAGTTGTCAAATTTGATGGAGGCATAATTATAGGAGGCCATCCATTCCCAAGATCCCATTTGGTGTTCCCAAAAAAGTTCAATACCTCTTCGGGCGGTAAATCCTGCATTACGATAGAAATCACGATCCGGGAAATCGGCCAATTCATAGGGCAAGATTTCATTTCGAGTGTTGATTGCATAGATTGTGGCCTCCACCTTATTTTGAGGAGTTGTAAAACGCCATCCCAATTCGAAATTATGGGCATTAGAGGGAGAAAGGTTAGGATTGAAACCTTCATTAGCACTGGGATTGGCTGATAATTCGTTCAAGGTAGGTGTCTCAAAACTGCTGGAATAAGATATAAACATTACATTATTTCCTAATTGGGTGTAGGTAAATCCTAAACTTGGATTTAGACTATTGAGTTGCACTTCATCCCTTTCACGTTGTGTACTTAGGCGTTGGTAATCATATCTAAGACCCAATCTAAGGAGTCCAAAATTCCATTTCAATTCGTCTAGAAAACTTAAAGAGGTATTAAAAAAAAGCTCGTCTTGATCAAGGGTGTTTTCTCCAGAGGATCCATTAAGGTTCTTAAAGCGCTGTCGATGGTCTTTTTGATCGGCTAGTGAAAAGCGCAATTGCATACGATGGTGTTTTTTTGGTTGGTATTCCATGGCAGTCCCCAAACCATAATAGTCTCTTTTGAGATCAACAAAACCTCCGAATCCAAAAGGCAAACGCCCAACAAAATCCCGATGGGCATAAAAGGCATAGCTGTCCCAACTGAGCTTATCATTGATTTGTTTTTCCCATTGCAATCCTGTTTTCAAATGATTAATTGTTTCATATGTTTTATAAGTTTCATTTTGAGGTCTAGCCTGTTTTTGGTTTTCATTTACCATTTCTATATTAATTCCTCCAGCATCATAAGCATAGGGACTATTGGTATAGTTGAATTGCCAGCGGATTTGAGAACTCTCAGAGAGATCGTGCCAAACCCTTGCGTTGAAAACTTGTTGCTTATATTTACTATGATTGCGGTATCCTTCTGACTCAGAGTGGTTTTGATAAAGAACAGCCTTAGTTTTGTTAATATTTAAACCAATAGTTGCAGCCAAATTTCTAGAGCTAAAGCTCCCTCCCTGTAGCCTAAGGCGAACAAAATTTTCTTCAAAATCTTCCAGAGTGTTGATCTGAATTACTCCACCTGAAGCATTGCCGTAAAAAGAAGATGCCGGTCCCCTAAGTACAGTAATGGATTGGATGAGTCCTAGTGGAAGATTGTCCAATTGCCCTTGACCATCGGGTGTAGTTTCGGGTATGCCGTCCACAATCAATTGTATACCTCGGATACCAAAACCCGATCGCGCGCCAAAACCCCGGATGGAGATCCGCAAGTCTTGTGCAAAATTCTGAGTATTTTGAGCATATAGCCCTGGAACCATAGTAAGATAATCCTGCAAAGAATTCTGGGCTAAACCTAACTGGTCGTCTTCAAAGCGTCTGTGGCTTATGGCAAAGGGAATAATGCGTTTGGGTGTTTTGATCCTTACTGCATCTAAAGTAATTTCCTTTAAGGAAATTTTTTGTTGTAGGCTATCTTGAGCTTCTAGACTGAAAGTAATAAGGACTAAAAGTCTCACCAAAACATTGGAGAATTTTTTCATTAGCAAAAGAATTTCAATTTTTTTTTATTACAAAGATAGTTTGGAATTATTAATTTAGAGTAATCTTTGTGAATGTTGAATTTAAACGATACAGAGGAAATATTAGCCATCCTCCTAGCAGTGGCGATTGTATTAGGCTTTGTTTATTCTACCTACAGGGAGATACAATCAACCATTTCAGAGGAAAAGGGCAAATACAGAGAAAAAAAGGAAACCGAAGCCAAGGTTAAAACGTTAATTGAATATCTTGACGCCAAAAAAGAACTGATCGACGCCTTAAATCAAGTTAAAAATAAAGAAGGAGATTCGAAAAATTAATTTATATTTGTATATACAATAATTGTATACACCATTTAATGAAAACCATTTATCATTCAGCTGAAACCCGTGGCAATGCGAATCATGGGTGGTTGAAAGCCAATCACTCGTTTAGTTTCGCACAGTACTATGATCCCGAGCGGATGAATTTTGGTGCCCTTAGGGTATTAAATGACGATACCATTGCACCAGGTAAGGGTTTTGGAACGCATCCCCATGACAACATGGAGATCATAACCATTCCTCTCAAGGGAGACCTGGAACACAAAGACAGCATGGGAAATGTGGGAGTAATTAACGAAGGGGAAATACAGGTGATGAGTGCTGGCACGGGAGTCTATCACAGTGAATACAACAAAAATAAAGATAAACCAATCAACTTACTTCAGCTTTGGGTAATCCCCAAGACACGCAATATTAAACCTCGCTATGATCAAAAGTCACTTAGGGAATATAAAAAAATAAATGCCTTTTATCAGATTTTATCCCCTAATCAAGATGATGGTGGGATGTGGATTCATCAGGATGCCTGGTTTCACATGGGTGAATTTAACCAGGCCACCGAAACAGAATACATAATTAAAAAACAAGGAAACGGTATTTATATATTTGTTATTGAGGGAGCTTTTAAGGTTGGAGATCAGCAGCTTAACCAACGTGATGCTCTGGGGGTTTGGGAGGTCAAAAAAATTTCTTTTGTTGCAGATCCCAATTCAAAAGTATTGTTGGTAGAAGTACCCATGTCTTTTTAAATACTTTAGATGAAAAAAAATCCTTCGGCTGTGGAGTTGTTAAACGAACTGGAAAACCGACTTTCCTCCGGTGAGTATAAAGACTCTGTTCATCAAATCAAATTGATGACCACTCGTGACATTATTTTGGAAATGATATCTAAATAAACCCGATATTTAAATTGGAAACACCGATAATTATTCAGGAATGTTACTTATACTGATCATTAATAAAATCAGCTTTATTACATCGGAAATAATTACTTTTTTATTGACAATTAAATTCTTTTGTACGTCATGGAAATGATTGCCCACCAAGGCATGAGCTTGGAATCTCTTTCAAGAGGTATAGTTGGTATGTTGGTTTTAATAATGATTGCCTATGCCTTAAGCAATAACCGTAAGAAAATTCCCTGGAGGGTAGTAGGCTTAGGAATTTTTGCTCAATTGATAATCGCCATTGGCGTAATAAAAATCTCATGGATCAAAATCTTTTTTGAATACATCAGCAGTTTTTTTGTAAATCTATTGGAATATACCCAAGCTGGAACCAATATGCTACTGGGAGAGTTTGGTGATGTTGATCGATATGGTTTTGTCTTTGTTTTTCAGGCACTACCGATCATCATCTTTTTTTCAGCACTGACGTCTTTATTTTATTATTTCGGGATCATACAGAAACTGGTTAAATTTTTAGCCTGGGGACTAAAAAAGTTATTGGGAATTTCAGGATCAGAGAGCTTGGCGGTGGCTGGAAATATTTTTTTAGGACAAACCGAGGCCCCCCTTTTGATAAAGGCTTATCTGGAAAAAATGACCAGATCGGAGTTGTTTTTGGTTATGGTGGGAGGTATGGCCACTGTAGCAGGTAGTGTAATGGGAGCCTATATTGGTTTTCTCGGTGGTGATGATCCGATTGAACGTTTAGCATTCGCCAAAAGCCTTTTGGCGGCATCGGTGATGGCTGCACCAGGTTCAGTAGTAATTGCTAAGATCATGTATCCTCAAAAGGAAAAAATACCGGAGTTGATCAAGGTATCCTCAGTCAGTGCAGGTAATAACCTTCTTAATGCCATTTCCAACGGAACCACTGAAGGGGTAAAAATGGCGGTCAATGTAGGAGCCATGCTTTTGGTTTTTATCTCCTTAATTGCTCTTGTAAATGGACTTTTTTCGGGTTTCGGGGATGCTGTAGGTCTGAATGCTTGGGTCAACGAAAATACCCCCTTTACTTCTTTTTCTCTAGAATTTGTTATGGGATATTTGTTTGCCCCACTGATGTGGCTAATCGGAGTGGCAGCAGATGATATGGCCCTTATGGGCCAGCTGTTGGGAATAAAAATAGTAGCGAGTGAATTTGTCGGATATGTCCAACTGGCAGAACTCAAATCAGTGATCAATACATTACATTTTGGTTACCAAAAGTCGGTTGTAATGGGGACCTATATGCTTTGTGGTTTTGCCAATTTTGCCTCGATCGGTATCCAGATTGGTGGGATAGGAATTTTGGCTCCTGGACAAAGAAAAAATTTAAGTGAACTAGGGTTAAAGGCGATGGTTGCAGGTTCGTTAGTCTCTTTGATGTCAGCTACTATTGCAGGCGCACTTATAGGCTAAATTCACATCACATTGACCTTTACCCTCTTCCAAGTTCTTACTAATAATACTGCGAAAATAGCAGAGAGGACAGTGATTACGCTTGCTCGAGTATACTCCCCATAGATCAAATAGCCGGTTGCAAACATGGCTCCATAGATCATTCCGCAACCCAGCATCATAGCGGTAATTCCCGAAGGAACACTCCACCCCTGACTGTCTTCAGTGATCTTGATATTTTCTTTTTCTGCCTCATCGATTACTTTTTTCCAACCAGGACCACCAGGTTGTATTTTTTGATAAAAAGTTCTGAGCACAGATTTGTCTTCAGCAGGAGTCATGTAGGTTACCGTAATCCAAATGGCCGAAGTCACCAATACGACTAAGGGGTATTCGAACCAGGAGGAAAAAATTCCAGATTCGGCTGCAAACAAATAGTTGCCAAGACTCGTAGTTTTAAGTAATATGGATAAAATTCCTGAAGCAAACATGGCAGAGATTTCACTCCAGGCATTTATTCGCCACCAAAACCATCTCAAAATAAAAATAAGACCCGTTCCAGCTCCGAAGGTTAGGAGAATATCAAAAATTTGTAACGCACTTTGTAACAAAAGTGCCAATATAGCACTAAAGACCATCAGGCCGATTGTGCAAAGTCTTCCAACAGTTACCAATCTTTTTTCAGATGCATTGGGGTTGATTTGATTTTGATAGAAATCATAGACTAAATATGAGGAACCCCAGTTGAGCTGAGTAGAAATGGTACTCATATAAGCTGCAATCAATGAAGCTAAAACCAAACCAATTAGTCCGGCCGGTAATTTTACAAGCATGGCAGAGTAGGCCAAGTCGTGACCCAGTTTATCATCGGCGATATTAGGAAATGCTTCTTTGATACTTGTCAAGTCTGGAAAAACCACCAAAGAGGCCAAAGCCACTAAAATCCATGGCCAAGGACGTAATGCATAATGCATAATATTAAAAAAGAAGGTAGCTCCAATGGCGTGATTTTCGTCTTTGGAGGCCAACATACGCTGAGCGATGTATCCCCCACCACCAGGCTCTGCACCAGGGTACCAAGAACTCCACCACTGGACTGCCAAGGGAATAATCAGTAGTGTAATTATTGCTTCTGTGTTGGAAAAATCTGGAAGAATAGACAATTTATCACTGACATTTTCGTGGTTCAAAAGGGCATTAATTCCTCCAACCTCGGGAAGATTTACCAAGTAATAAGCCGCACCTATAGATCCTGCCATGGCTACTACAAATAATAAAAGATCAGTGTATAGCACCCCTCTAAAACCTCCCAGTGCACTGAAAGCAACCGTCACCAAGCCCGCGCTGACTACGGTTTGCCATGGTTCTAGACCCAGCATGATGCCACCAATTTTGATAGCTGCTAGGGTTACGGAAGACATTGTAATCACATTGAAGAGTACCCCCAAGTAGAGTGCTCTGAATTTTCGAAGAAAACCTGCAGGCCCACCACCATAGCGAAATTCATAAAATTCGATATCTGTTTTTACATTTGACTTACGCCATAATTTCGCATAAACAAATACTGTGAGCAAACCTGTGATAAGAAAAGCCCACCAAACCCAGTTTCCAGAAACACCATTGTTTCGAACAATATCCGTAACCAAATTGGGTGTGTCGGTAGAAAAAGTTGTAGCCACCATTGATACCCCCAATAACCACCAAGGCATATTTCGCCCAGAAAGAAAAAATTCACTACTGGAAGATCCCGCTCTTTTAGAAACCCAAACCCCTATAAAAAGCGAGATTGAAAAAAAACTTATAATAATCGCCCAATCTATTCCTACTAAATCCATTATCTATTTTTTAATTCACCAAAATAACCATTAATATATAAACCTTATAAATTATTACTAAACAATCACAGAGTTCTGAATTTTTAAATAGGTTTGCATAAAAAAATGTTTTGACAAATTGGAAATTTTGTATTGATTTGAAAAGATTCTTGCATTTAGATTCCAGGTTGAGACCCTCCTTTCTCTACATTTGGTTTGGATTGGTTTTAGGCTTGCAACTAACCTTCGCACAAGTAGAAAATAAAAGCCCCTCTTTCATTTTTCCTTCAAACAATAATGATGATTCGAATTCACTTTTCCAACCTCCACCTGAAGAAAGCCCTTATTTAAAGGGCGATTTTATGGAAAAACCCCTGGACATGACCGACCCAACACTCGATGATGACAGTCCCAAAACAAATATGGAAGAACAAGAAAAATTTTTGAACCCCGGTGACATTTATCTTTCAAAACTCAAAGGTAAAGGAGTTGAAGCGGGTAAAGACCCAAAAAAATATAGAACCAATCAATTTATGGGGGATTACAGAATTCAGGGCAATCAAGCCCGTATCATTTATAGAGACCATGAGTATCCAGATGGAGATCGTGTAAGAATTTTTCATAACGATATAGTTATTAAAAATAATGTATTGTTGGTAGAACGTTTCGTTGGGTTAACTTTAGAACTAGTTCCTGGTTTTAATAAAATTGATTTTGTAGCCCTCAATCAAGGTTCTTCAGGACCCAACACAGCAGAGGTCAGGGTCTATGATGAAAATGGTGACATGACTGCAGCAAATCAGTGGAATCTTGCTACAGGAGTAAAAGCAACCTATATTCTTATTAAAGAATAATTTTATTTTTTTATGTTAACCAAAAGTCCAATAAAAAAAAGCACAATTCCCCCAAGGAGGTAGGGCGTGTCAATGAAGGACAATTTGGAATACATCAGATAAACTACATAAAAGCAAACTAGGGAGAGAATAATCAGTAAAATTTTTACAAGCTTTCTCAGCATTTCCTTAAATTATATCTGCAAATTATAGGAATTTATGGAATTAATTAAGTTTTATTTTACTGGATTGGTAATTTTGGTAGTTGCCATATTTGCTAATTTTTTGGCTGCTCAATTGGGTCTTAAAACCTGGTATGACTTTCTCAACCAATGGGGGAGTGGAAATGCTCTAAATTTTAAGGATGGGATTTGGCTATTTATCTTGTATCCAATAATCCTTGGGTGTAGTGCTTTGTTGGGGAATGTAATTTGGAAAAGCGTATTCTAATATATAATCTAATCCAACCTGTTTGAAAGGTCATCGTTTTTAGATTTATCTGCCATAAGCAATAACCCTAATACACCGATAAGCCCAAAAAGAAAACCGATTATGAACCCAAAGCGTTGAGTTCTCCCCTTTTTTTCAGCAATGTAGCCTCCCAAGGCACCTGTTGCGACTCCAAGAGCCAAAGTGAGTAAGAAAAAAGAATTGGTCATGTTGTTTTAGCAAATAATTTTTTGTGGGTAAGTAGTACCAAAGTATATATTAATACCCCTACCGGTCCCAACATAAAAGTGCATAGTAATGGCAAAATCATCCAAAGGTGATTTACTTCTTTTTCCTGACTGTTTTTTAGCATCCAACAACCAACCCAAAAATCAAATGCCAAATAGTGCAACCACCCAGCAGCAACTCCACGTGGTTCGGCATTTTGAAACATTTCTGTTAAACTACTGAGTGAGGAAAAATCGGCAGAGAAGGTTCCTGTGGTAGTGCTCAAAAAATAAACATATCCAATAGCTATGGACAAAGGTACCCACGGAAAAGCAATAATTCTTTGAGTAAAACTCTTCTTTGGGAAAACCAAAATAAGCATCCAAAAAAGCAAAATCCCCGAATTGAAAAGATTAAATATAGTTTCGTACATCATATTTTTAATCCAAAAATAAAACCATTTTTTTAGATGGCTTCCCTATCTTCGAGTTATATTTATGAGGATATTTAGAGACATTCAAGGCCAACGATTAGACCCCATTGAGCATACACTAAATATTCTTAAAGAATATCCCAATGTTCAGATCCACATTGGGTCTGATTCTCAGAATATAGGTAAATCAACAAAATATGCAACAGTGATCGCCTACCGTTTTGGGAGTAGAGGCGTGCACTATATACTAAGTAAAAAGCAGGAGGTATTGATCGAGGATATGTGGACCAGATTATGGCAGGAGGCAGAAATGAGTATTGATGTAGCTGAATGGCTCACGCATCAGGTAAGCGTTAGGGTTGAAATTGATATGGATTACAACAGCGATACAAATTTTAAGTCAAACAAATTGATCTCAGCCACAAAAGGTTGGGCCAATTCCTTGGGCTATAAAGTAAATGTAAAGCCAAACAATCAGATCGCAACCCGCGCAGCTGATTATCACTGCAAATAGTTTATAAAAAATCCTTTACTATTTTATCAACCCCAAATCGAAGGACATCGGTAACAGGAATTTTTAATTCACTTTCTAAATTGATAATGTACTTTTTTGCTTCTTTATCGGGCAGTTTAACTGTATTCAGAGCAATGCCCACAACTTTTGGATTACCATAGGTGCCAGCTACAGAGGCTAATGTTTCATTAAGGGCTATAAAATATCGTAGATCTGGGATTTTGATGGATTCGGGATTTCTTAAAGTAGTTTTATCAGCACGATGACAGAGGATCATATGGGTAGGACAAGTGCCACGCATTAAGGGAAGGGTTGCGGCACTGCCAGGATGCAATAAAGACCCTTGTCCCTCAACAACTACCAGGGAGCGTTCACTGTGATTTACTACCATTTGTTCTACTGCCCCACAGGCATGATCTACTTTCAGTGCATCTAGAGGAATTCCACTACCCATAAGTGTTATACCAATTTGTCCAGTTGCCACGAAAGCGGTATCAATTTGGTTATTTTGCGCCCAGCGGTAAATTTCCAAACCAGCAGTCATTTTACCACAAGCCATGTCTGTTCCTATCATAAGCAGACGCTTATTGGTTAATTTTGCTGCACGACCAGAAGCAATTTTGGGGGTAAATTGGGGGACCCTGACATCCCATATCCATTGAGTGGGGTTTTGTATGAGGTTGGAAAATGAGGGCCCAAGGCAGTCATGAAGTCCATTGATAATACTTAGACCACTATTTAAAGCCTCCTTGATTACAGAATGCCAAGTATCGGGTATCTTGCCACCAGAAGGAGCTATCCCTAAAATTAAAACTTCGGCGCCATGATCAATAACTTGATCTAATTTTTTATAAATGGGAATATCTCTATCTATGGTATATTCCTGATTTATATTCCTTCCTGCGTGATTGGAGTCAATTATCCCCACAATGGGATTTTGAAGATACCGTATTACTCCTAATCCCATTTTCACGTATTCACTGTGAATATAACCCTCCATGTAAAGTGCCACTCTTTGATGGGGTTTAAGCATGATATTCGGATTTTAGGGTACCTCCATGACCTGGAACAAAATCAGCAAGGGTTACTCCATTGCATAATTGAGTTCCTTTGGCAGGGTCAGGTGCCAAATTGTAATGGGAATCTAGATCTACTTGGTCAATCTCTCCTGATATTGCAGCTGCAGCAGCTATGGAAACCGAAGATTCACTCATACAGCCTATCATCGTTTTAAGATGAAATTTTTTTGCCATTTTGATAATCTCTATGGCCTCAGTAATTCCTCCGCATTTCATCAATTTAATGTTCACACCATCGATGTAATTAGCCCATTTACAGACATCATCGGCATATCGCAAAGATTCGTCAATATAAATAGGTAGTGGACGATTGGGATATAGATATTTAAGCTCGGACTCATTCCCTTGATGCAAAGGTTGTTCAATATATTCAACCCCCCTGTCCGCCAACCATTTCATCATATAAATTGCTTCTTTAGTGGACCAGCCACCGTTGGCATCAACTCTGATTTTGAGTTGAAGTTTTTGTGTGCTTTCAACCACTTGGTTGAACATTTGTTGATCAGCTTCAACTCCCCTTGGGGACCCGAGTTTTATTTTTAGGGCTTTTGCGGAGGAGTTATGTAGCATCTGTTGGATTCTTTCTTTGACCTGATCTGGAGGAATGATCCCCAAGGTAAGAGAAGTTGGGACTGTAGGCCGAGGGATATCGAGTAACTGATTAAGCGGTAGTTGGGCTTTTTTTGCTTTCCAATCCCATAGTGCAATATCCAAAGCTGCATAGGCGCACGGAGCAATTCCAATTTGCTTGGCCTTTTGATTTAATAATTCGATATTATTGGGATCTATTCCTTGCTCCAAAAAAGCAGCTAGTTGATCTTGCATTTCCTCTACTGTCTCGGCTTTTTCATTTTTTCCAGGAGCAGCCTCTCCCCAACCTATAAATCCGTCTTTTTCAAAAGAGATAAAGAGGTTATGGGAATCTCCTCTTACCCCCCTGCTTATAACTAAAGGAAACCTTTTTTTGAGTAATACTTTATAAAATTTTACACGCATATTAAGGTCTTAATGTTGAAGCGGTAGAGTTTTGGGTAAAAGTAAATCATAACAACCATAAGCACTATCCCGTGTGCATTTGCAAGAACATCCAAAAAAGTAACGTAGTGATCATAAGTAAAAAAATATTGGCCCAATCCAATTAGAAAACCGAATATAAGAGAAACTTTGGCACGACTAAACAAAGGGTTTTGTGTGATAATTTCTTGAGTGAAAGTCTTACTTAAAAACAAACTTAGTAAGGCATAAAATACACAATGTCCATGTTGGTCTCGATGTTTAAACCATGGTTCAGCATTATCCTCAATTAGAGGATTTGAAAAACTTGTGTAAATAATTAATCCCAACCAAACAAGTGATAGAACTAACCAAAAGTAATTATTCATTAAAAGACTTAAGCTCTGAGATTATCTTTTCAAATATATAAAACCTTTTAATGGGGGCTGACCATTACCCAAATCTAAAATGTAAAAATATGTTCCCTCAGGCAAGTTTTGTTCATTTGAGTTAGAATAGGAAGCTCTTAATTCTCCATTCCAATCATTTTTATAAGGTGCCTCTTTGAGAACAATAGTTTCCCAACGAGAATAAATCGTCAACATATGATCAGGAAATTTCCCCAACCCATCAATAATCCAGTTTTCATTTACTCCATCATTATCTGGTGAAAACCCGTTGGGGATATATAGGGGTTGATAAATGAGAAGGATTTCTTGGGAGAAATTAGAGGGGTCACAGGCATAGTTTTTTGAACTTATTACAGCTCTGATTTTGAAATCAACGAGAGTTTCTTGTGGATTGAGTAAAACCAAGTTTTTGGAATTCACCCCTGTGAAGGCTTCTGAGGTTTCCAAATCTTGCCAGTCAGACTCAGATGGTCTCAAAATCTGCCATTGAATATCAAACATTTCAATGTTATCTAACTGTACAGACAAAATCATATTTTGATTGGGGATCAATGCCATAGTAACAGAATTTTGCAGGCTAAAGGTTGGGCTTTTTGGCAATTCTAAATAATCGAATTGACCGGAGTTGTCACGATCCTCTGCTGGTGTATAGCCATTGCTATTAATTACCCTTCCCTGTGCATCAACCTCGACTGGGCTGATTCCCAAAATTCCATCTTGATCTGGGTCCTCAAATCCAGCTTCAATAGTATCGTAACATCCATCTCCATCACTGTCCAAATCTAAGCTATTACTTTTACCGTCTGAATCAAAATCCTCTTGTGTTTCATCGGTATCCAAAATGCCATCATTATCATCATCCAAATCAATATCATTGGGAACACCATCCTGATCACAATCCTGATCAGCGTTAATGACAAGGCTAATACTTGCATACAGAAAATCACAATTATTATAGGGCTCAGTTTGATCTATGGCTTCTTGAATATTGGATACTCCATCCCCATCAATATCGGGGTCGCAAAGATCACCAATACCATCCCTATCTAGATCTTCTTGATTAGGATTAAAATCGAAAGGACAATTGTCGATGATTTCGTGAATGCCGTCATTGTCATGATCCAAATCATTGTCTTGGTTTACAAGATCAACTTTAAGAAAATCTGCATTCAAATAATCGGTATCAGGGGAAGAAGGGTCAACATAGATCAATAGGCTTGTAAAAATATCTCCATCAAAAAGGTAATCATCGACTCCTATTAGAGTAATAGTTTGGGGCTGATCCCAGTTCTGGGGGCTGAAGGTCAAATAGGCTTTGTTTAGCCCAAGCTCAGTAGGGTCTGGAATTGTAAAACTAATTATGACATCTGCATTGGGTTGAGAATTCAATTTAATGGACAGAATTGTTGAGCTGCCCGATTCACTAAGAGATGAAAGTAGTTGGAAGGAGGTAGTAACAGTTCCAGATTCTGCAGGGGAAATAGGGTCGACTGCTCCGCTGAGAATAATTCCAGGAAAATCATTGTCTAAATTGACTAAAATTAAATCGGCTACTGAATTGGCATTTAATTGGTTATAGGCAGAATCTGTTGACTGTGGATCTCCAGTTACAAAATTCACCTCCTGGCTTCCGTCCAACAAGAAGTCATCCAAACCGGATAGGATAAGTACATTTGATTCAGGATCATCCCAATTTTCATTTTCAATGGTGATCTCTGATACCAATAAAGCCATTTCATCGGAATTTTCCATAAGGGCAACAGGCAAAGTGACGTCTTTTCCGTTCATTGGTTTGGTGTTTAGTGAAAAAGCAATTTTAAGTTGGTCCCCATTTTCATCGGTTTGATAATCGTCCTCCAACAAATAGATAGTAATTCCTGCAAAATCATTGTCCTGATTGATCATCGCCACGGGATCTACACTGGCAGGAATGATATTACCGAAAAAAGGATCTGTACTTGAAATGGCAGTGATAAAAATACTGTAATTGATAGCACCATCATTGACGGGAATGAGGTCGTCAACTCCAATGACCGTGATGATTTGAGGCTGATCCCAATTAGTGTCAGAAAAAATTATTGTAGAGCTTGAAAGTGATCCCTCATTGATGTTTGAACTTGCCCAGCTAATTTGAACCGGTGCAGTAGGGGTGGCACTGAGACGCACTGAAAAGCTTGCCAATGATCCGTCTTCTCCACTGAGTTGATCTATGGGGTCTATAATGATTTGGGCTAGATCATTATCGATATTAATCACATCTAGCTGTTGAGAGGGCTCCATTAAAAAACTGGGGTCAGAACTGGCATCAACCGAGACAGTAATTTGAGTTAACTGATCTCCATCGATAATAGTATCATCAACCCCCATTATTAGAACCGTTTGAGGTGTATTCCAATTTGAAGGAGTAAAGTGCAATTGTTGGAAGTTAGAATCAACTGCAATCTCCCCAATATCATTGGAGGCGACATTCAAAAAGACATCGCTATTAGGTTCTATATCCAAAACGACAGTAAAACTGCCAATATTTTCATTCTCACTCAGATTATTTGATATAGCTCCAATACTAAATCCAGGCTGATCATTGTCTAAATTTCGAAAGATTAAATCTGCTACATCAAACTCATCCAAAGTATCGTAAACCGCATCGGCTGAGATGGGGTCTGCAGTTTCTAAAACCAAAAAAATATCTCCATCAATCAATGTGTCATCCAGTCCTGTTATTGTAATTTGATTATTAAAGGGCTTGTTCCAATCTGCATTTAAGATGGTAACCGATGATGCTGATAGGGACACCTCTCCTGGATCCCCCGAAATTGACAATCCAAAGCTTACGTCTGCACCACCAAAAGGTTGAGAAAGTAAATTAAACTGAACGACAAATGAACTTCCATTTTCATCCGTTTCTGCTGATCCACCTACAACGGTCAATTCAATTCCGGGGCCTAAATTATCTTGATTAATTAAATTAACATCTTCAACCGAACCGCCGTCTAATGCGTTATAATTAGCATCAGTTGAACTGACATTTCCAGTAATTATTTGATAAGCAATATTGCCATCCTTAATTGGTATAGGATCAGGTAAACCAGTCACTATTATGGTTTGGGGGGAATCCCAATTAAAAGGACTGAACTCAACATAGTCAATTCCTAACTGTCCCTCGGTAAGGTCACTCGAGGATAAATCGAGTCTTACGATACCTGATGGTTTGGATAATAGCTTTATAGAGAAAGAAGCCTCATCTCCATTTTCACTGGAAATGTTATCCAAAAGAACAATTTCAAATCCTGCCGAATTTACATCCAAAATCGATAATGTAACTGTCTTTGCTTCGGCATTAGTGAAGCAGTTTTGGGTCAAGGCAACATTGACCGAAACAGTGGGATAAATAATTTGGTCACCATCCAAAAGTCCATCTTCCTTAGGTATTATAGATACAGATTGAGTAACATTCCAATTGGCAGGAGTAAAGGTTACCTGGGTAGGAGAAACTATTGCCTCAGTAATATCTGGATTTGAGATGTCTAATACAACGTTTGAGGCTGGAGACTCTTGCAAAGTAATACTAAAAATAGTAGGAGAATCCGTCTCACTGAGGTTAAATAACTCAGGTTCTATTGTAAAGACTTTTGGAGGTTCCATATTGAGCAAAGCTATATCGGAAATAACAGGGTTGCAAAGATAATTTCCTTCGGCCACAGTAACACGATAGGAAGTGTTGTCTAATGAATTATCTGCTGGAGTTACAATCATGACAGAGGAGCTAGTATTGGTATATGTTCCATCGTCACTTAAATCAATCCAATCGGTCCCATCAAATATTTGCCATTGGAAAACCGGATGAGATAGATCAGTTTGCACTTCAAAATTCGCACTACCCCCCAAACAAATAGCTTGCACATTTGGTTGTGTAATGATGTTGGCCGGCAAAGCTGCGCTCCCCACCTCCTGAAAGTCATAGATTCCAGTGAGATCAGCATCATTAGGTACAGTGTAACCATCATATCCTGACACTAGACCAAATTGGTTGACTGTAGGTGGTGAAGCACCTAAAATACCGTCAGATTCGCTATCTGTGAAGCCAGCTTCAATAACATCTGAACAACCATCGCCATCACTTTCAAGGTCATAAAAATCAGCGGTACCGTCTCCATCAGTATCTAAGAAATTTTGATGTAACAATAAACTCCAATTAAAAACTGAAGTCATTACTCCACTGTTAACATGAGTTAAAGTTAGGTTCTGCATATTTTGACCTAAAAAAGAGAAAGTAGGACTTGTTGTAACTGAGCTATTAAACTTGAACCTTATTTCATTTGAGGAATGAAGGGTAAGGCCACTTTCGTAGTCATTATCATAGTTGGTATCGACCAATAAATCATTATTTGGATTTAAAAGTGAGATGCTCTGGCTTACTGAACTTGTTGATATGACAAAGGACTCGCCATCCAAAAATGAATGATTATTATTAAGACTGTGAATTAATTTAAAATTTACTTTGTCAATAAAGTTCCATTCAATTATATTTTGATTTCCTCCACCAGTCAAAGTAGAACTTAATTCTCCAATTGAAATTTGATTTATAGAGCTTCCTGTTGCAATAACGGTTGAAACAGTGTAGGCTCCTGCGGTAATATTTGCATCGTCTGAAATAGTAGCAGCATTAATGATCAAAGGATCATTAATATCAGAAATATCGAGTTGATAATCCCCAAGAGATTCATAAGTATTTAGGATGCCATCATTATCCAAATCCAAGTCAATATTATCATTTATACCATCACCATCAAAATCTGGTGGACAATTACTTACCACGGCTGGTTTGGAATACGCAACACTTGTTGTAACTCCATCGCATGTTATTTCAGCTCTGACTCTGTAGGAACCTGGAGCATTTGGTAAATAAGGGTTTACACTAACTCCAATGTCTACATAGCCACTTCCATCATTATAAAACCATTTATAGCTGTCATATGCATCCAAACCTGATGCTCTCAATTGCACATTGGGTAAACATACTTCTCCACTTAAAACAGGTGACTCAATAATTGTTTCTGGAGCTGAAGTAAAACCGGAATAAAAACCCCCAGAAGTTGCTGCGCCATTTTGGTTGTAATATGAACAATAAAGTTCTTCGGTTGAATTAATGGAAACATTTCCCTTTAGATCCTCAATAATATAGGCTTTATAATCAGCCCCTGATACTATCTCTGGACCCGTAACGCTTACACCACCATCAAAGCTTGAATCGTCTAGAGATTTATAAGTATTTGCATCGTCTGAAAAAGTAACAGATGCTGTCAGATTGGTCACAATGGTTACAAATCCTGGGAAATCAGCTGTTCCAATTTTATCAATAAAAGGAATGTTGTTTACTTCTCCCTGACTTTGACAGGAAAGTGGAGGAACAAAAAACATTCCTTGATTGGCCTCACTAGTTGTTCCGCCTATACCCTGCCAAGCATAAACATTTTTAGATGTACTAACATATAGTGTTCTATTTGATCCACCATTTCTATATTCATTTCCCTCTATTAAAACATAGTCCCCGGCTTTAGCTAAATTGGCATAAACAAGTGATAAATCCCCATCCAGGTAGATATCAGTATCATCTTCGTACGCTACTATTAGTATGTTCTCCCATCCATCCGATCCACTGCCTCTAACAAAAATGTATTCATTTCCTATTTTGTCAGCGCCTACGAGTTGGTCAATTCCGTAATCTCTTCCGCTTCCGGTATGAAAACTTCCATTGGCTGAACCACTGTTTACTACAATAGGTTTGTCGGATTCAATTAAAACACCTATCAAACCATCTCTATTGGCAACAACATTTTCAGCTTCAGCAGATAGGAGATAAGTTTCTCCCTTGTCTAATGTAAAGGTTATGGAAAAGGTTCCTGTACCTGCGGGACTTGCAATTCCTGCTAAATCAAGTCCCCTGTCTAAATTATCAATAAGAACTTGTGTGTTATCCTCTGTAGCCATTAAGGAAACAAAGTTTAGATAATTTGAATTATTATTGTTTGCCCCTGGATTTCCACTAGTATAAGTTCCTGATCTAAAAATAGTCCCCAGTGCAGATAAACCTTTACTTACCAGAGCACCTGCTTGAGGGGGTGTAGAGTCTCCAATTCTACCGGCTCTTAATCTAACAGCAACATATATGGGTGAATCTGCAGAAATTATATATCCTTTATCATCAATGACTCTACCTCCATAAAAAGCAGAATTAATTATTGCAAAATTTGATGGCCCTGAACCAATACTATGGACATTAGGAGAGGAATTAGAGACGACATCTGATACAATGCTTACAGTAGATGAGCCAACTGGAGTAATTGAATATGAAACATTGTTATTTGATGGAGTTGATATGTATATGTGCTGGTCAAGTGGATATGCATTAGAGTTAGACGCACCATGAGCTGCTATTGGAGGTATATAGTGCACCTTACTAAGCTGAGCAAATAGGCTTTGCAAAGCAAAAAACATTAGAAAAGAAAATAAATTTCTAAATAGAATAAACCTCATTTTTTAGTTCAATATTTAAAGTTTGATTTGAGGTTATGTTTGAATCTGCTGATTTAAATCTCATTTAAAACTAACAAACTTTTGGTTGAAGGCAATTTAATTCATTTTAATTATTTAATATATTTATTGATGTGAATCGAATATCCTATTGTTTTCTTACTTTTTTAATACTTTTTAATGTTCCTTTTTTACTAATGGGTCAACAAGAGGTGACTTTTTCTCAATACATGTTCAATCATCAAAGTCTGAATCCAGCATACACGGGTTCTAAAGACTATACCCAGTTTGTGATTCTTCACAGAACCCAATGGATCAATTTTCCAGGTGCTCCAGAATCCCAAGCTTTTACTTTTAATCATAAAATGAGTTCTAAGTATTTTGGTATTGGAATCTCAGGGGTTAACGATAAAATTGGACCAATAAGTAGTAGTCGAGTAGCCATTGACCTGGCTTATCACCTTCAAATTAATTCTTCATACTTATCCATTGGCATCAAAACTGGTTTTAACAACTTTAATTTTGATCAAAACGTAATACAAACTACAACCCCCAATGATCTGTCATTTACTTTTGATGATGAGGGAGAGTTTTTACCTAATATTGGTTTTGGCTTCTACTACCACAGTCCAAGATGGTACGCGGGATTTTCTGTGCCTTGGTTTATTGAGAACGAAAGTTTTAACATTCAAAGGCATTACTTCGGCATCATAGGTGGATTAGTTAGAATTTCCAATAGTTTTGAAGCAAAGCCCAGCCTGCTGGTTAAAAAAACTAAAGGCTCTACTTTTGCCTACGACTTAAGCATCCTATTTTTGTATAAAACACTATTTTGGGTCGGTCCTCAAACAAGATCTAACCTCAAAAAAGGAGTTCCAAGTAATGAATTTGGTGGTGGCTTTGGTATAATTGCAGGAGTTAATCTAAACAAAAGCGTATCCATAGGCTACTCCTTCAATACTTCTGCATTGGGAAATTTGATCACTACCAATCACTCCACGCATGAAATAATGTTGCGATTTGATTTGATTCCAGCTTTAAAAAACATACTCCGTTCACCAAGAATATTCTAATGATGAAAACTAAATTACTGATTTTAGTATTGTTAATTTGTCAAGGGATAATGTCTCAGAATATTCTAAAAAACGATCGTATACTGGAATGGGCGAATTATTATTTTATGAACCAAGAATATGACAAAGCACTGTCCCACTATCTGAAATTAGGGGAATCCATTCCTCTTGGTTCAAGGAGAAATTTTTCTAGGGTGTATGCCCAAATGGGACAAATTAATAAAGCAGCCCAAATACTAAGGCCTTTGGTTGATTCAGACTCCGCCATAGTAAAAGATTACTATAATTTTGCTTCTTATCTTACGAACAATAATAAGTTAAGAGATGAATATAGACGAAAGGCTATTCGGCTGCCTATAGTGGAATCCTCCCAGATCCTTAAAGAAACCATCAATGATTACTACGAAATACTCCCCTTGTCACTTAATACTGAGTATTCCGAATTTGGAGCTCATATAATAAATAAAAATAATTTTAATTTATTGATATACACTAAGCAACAGTCAAAGGAATATACTAAAGGTTTAAATAAAAGAATTCTTTCAAATAATCCCATTTACAACCTTTACCAAGCTAACTGGGATTCTAAAATACTCCAAGGTCAATCTCCAAAAGCATTTGGGTTGGGTCTGAACTCTGTATTTCAAGAAGGCCCTTCGAGTTGGGATGCCAGTAAACAGGTCCTCTATTTGACGAGAAGCGCTCAAACTATCCGAAAACAAAAAATCATACAGCTCGATCTTTACAGCTGGACTTTGAATGATGATAAAAAACAAATTCCACAACCTCTTTCCATAAATGTTGAAGGATATTCTACTATTCACCCTACAGTAAGTCCAATGGATAAAAGGATCTATTTTGCAAGTGATCGTCCAGGTGGTTATGGTGGTATGGATTTATACTATGCCGATATACTGGACAATGAAACTTTCGGTTTAGCTACAAATCTGGGGCCAGATATCAATAGCTCTGAGGATGAAATTTTTCCATTTGTCTATCAAACGGATTATCTTTTTTTCAGTCAAAAAACAAATGAAGGAAGTTTATCCCCCAAGATAGCGATCAACACTGTTGATATTAGATGGCATGTAATGGAATTACCTTCCCCCTTTGATAGTGATTTAGATGATTTTTCTTTTTGGTTTGACCCTGAACTAGAATTTGGCATGTTCAGTTCTAATCGCAATACCGGTCGGGGTGAAGATGACCTTTATGCCTTTAAATTTACGCCAAAAATGACCGGTGTAGAGGACAGGTATTCCTACAATCCCATCGACACGCTAATAGTATCACAAGAGGGGATCCTAAAAAATGACAGTCTTAAAATGATCACTAATGATCCGCTAACTGCAATGTTTTCAAAAGAAGCTGTATTAGTCGAGAATGTCCATCATGGGAAACTGAAACTAAATAGCAACGGTTCGTTTCTTTATAAAAATGAGGTTCCCACAAAAATCAAAGATTCATTTTTCTATGCTGTTAAAAGCAAGTATGGTAAATCCCCAAGCATAAAGGTAATCCTTGAGCGGTCTGAGGTCGCCACGGAAAAGTTGCCTCAAGGCATGAAAAAAACCTTTTTGCCTATTTTTTACGAATTTGGTAAATCCAATTTATTGGTAGACTTTAAAGACCGTGTTGAAGCTGTAATTACCGCCATGAAGGCTCAACCCGAAATGATTGTTGAGCTAAGTTCTTATTCCGATTGTCGAGGCAGTAAGGATTACAACCTAATACTCTCTCAACAAAGGAACAAAACAATAATCGACTATGTCAGAGATCGGATTGGAGATAAGGAACGAATTTTTGGAAAAGCTTATGGCGAGAGTACAATAGAGGGAAACAATACACTTGATTATTTGATTATTGCAGGTTCTTTTCCAACAATGAAAGATGCGCTAAAACAGAAAAAAGTATTCGAAGAGCTTGGTTTTGATGTCCAGATCAGTGAGGCGGCTAAAAATAATTTCAGAGTGATTTTTGGTCAAGCCAATACGCTAGGTGATGCACAAGAAATACTTAGTACTCTTAAGGAAAAGGGGTATAAGGGATGGATAAATCAATGCAACTGCTGTAAAATGAGCGAAGAAGAACATCTGCTAAACAGGAGGACCGACTTTAAAATTATCCGCCTTTAGAACATTTTAATGAGACTCATAAAAAAAAGAACCTCTTACCATTACTGGCATAAGGTTCTTTCAGATTATTTAAGTTCACTTGGTTTTTAAAAGTAAATAAATTATTCTAATTCCAAAAGTTCTGCCCTAACTTTTTTATATTTTTTTTGATTATCTTTGATTGCTTCCATGGAGTTTATAGATTTATAGCGCTTAAACCATTGTTCTGCAATTGGAAAAAATTCTTTATCTAAATTGCGCTTACTCCAATAAGACATTTCATACAAAATGGGATAAAGGTCAATTCCTCTGTCTGTTAAATAGTAAAACTTTACTTTTTTATCACTAAGCGATAGACGGTGTTTGATAAGGTCTGCTCTCTGTAACAATTGAAGCCTACTGGCAAGTACACTTGTAGATATATTTTCGGGAGAGGCTAGGAATTCACCATACGATTTTTTACCATGAAATATATCTCTTACAATAATTAGAGACCATTTGTCTCCTAAAATATCTAGAATATTTACTAATGGACAAGAAGATCTGTTGTTTTTCATAATCAACCTATTTTCACCATTGAAATAGCTAATTATAAATTTAAATAAGACTATGGTTTATTTTAAATTTTACTTTATGGCTATTTTGTTTGGTCTGATCATTGATATAATATTAGTAATATTGATATCAACTTATGCAATTTACAAATTGATTTTTAAATGATGTGGTTACAAGTTTAGAGGAATTGTAATTTATAATGAGTATAAAGAAGAAATAAAAATTTACCTTAAATTTAAAGGAAGGGTTTTAGATGATTTTTTAAAACTTTATAACCATGCTTATTTAGATGAAGTCCGTCTTGAAGAAAAAAATAAGGGTTAACAAATTTACCTTGCATAAGAGCGTCAAAAAAATCGATCTGTTTTAAAAAAGTAGTTTTTTTTGCTAATACTGCCATTGCGCTATTAATCCCTAAAATTTTTTCCATTTGATCCACTCGCTCAAATGAAGGTTTTATGCTAAGATTTATAATCGTAGTAGTTGGAAATTTGCGATGGATTTTTTCAATAAGTGTTTTTATTTTATCTACAATTTTGACCACTGCCCATCCCAAACTCAAATCATTTCCTCCCAAGTATAAAACAACTACCTTTGGTGATTCAAAAGTAAACAAACGCTCAAAATGATGGGAAAGTGAATTTATATAAGCACCGCCAAAACCTAGGTTAAGTGAATTAACACCTGGGAAATCCTTTTCGAGGCTAGTCCATAAGCGTATGGTTGAGCTACCATAAAAAACCACTAAATTTTTAATCGTAGTTTTATCTTTTATTCGTTTTTCAAGTTGCTTAATTTCTGCCTCGTATCCGTTTTGCTCAGCCAGCAAAACACTTACCCATTTTTTGTACTGCTGATTCAGCCTAGACACCACCTTGGGAAGCTCTGGGTCATTTTTATCGGTAATTCCCATATCACTCATCCTAAAGGGTGGTTTGATCTCACATTTAAAAGTATCCTTTGAAGCCAAGTTGTCAAAATTGGCCAATACCAGTGGAACAATTAGAGGCTGAGGGTCCATACAACTCGCTAACCTAAAAATTCCATATCGAAAAATCCCTGGTGAATCAGATGTTTTATAAGAATCTCCCTCGGGACTAAAGACCAATCCCGAACCTTGTCTCAAATGTTTAATGGCTGCAGTATAAAAAGCGTTATTGGCAGATCTGACTTCATTTGAATCTTGCCCATGGGGCAGAAAATTTTTGGCATAAACCCTAATATATTTTAATCGCTCATAATAAGCCATATGGTTTTTTTCCTCTGGAAGTGAATGACGAACTACTCTGATGCCTGGATCCTTATAGTATTTGTCTAAAATCATACTACTAATAAAGTGACTATCCAGGGTGATCTGAAATCCCTCATCTTCGGTGTAATAGGGATGGTTGTTCAAGTGATTATAAATGAAAATAGAGTTTTTTTGGTATGGTAAATGCTCAGAACCTTTAATTTGAAAATTAGTAATGGAAAAAGCCTCACGGATGCAATCTGTACAAATCCGCCTGGCTGCAGTAGGGGAAAGGGAAGGAGATGCATTGCAAACGGACTGGTAGACATGCTTAAGAGCCGATAAAAATTGTTTGTCACGTTCCTTGATTTCCATAATCTTCTTCCTTGGCAGACAAAAATAAAAAGGAAGAAAAAAGAACCTATTAAAACACTGTGTTCATGATAAAGAATAATGTTTTCCATAAAAAGATCTTCTAAATATTATCAATTAATCAATTAAAGGTCAACAGATTGTGTAAAGTTTTAAAATTATAACACAGTTTAGAAGTTCTTGAGAAAAATAAATTTAGACCCAAAAATTAACTCGCACCAATATATAATGGACTTTACTAAAATAATTACATGCAGTGTTAGGTTGATTCGTTGGGTAAAGCATTTTGGAAGCTCTACATGTGAATATAAAAATCCCTAAATTTTATATATTCGATAAACTTGTTGATTGGGGAAATTTTATTAGCAAAGCTTTAATTATTTGATAATTTTATAAATACTTTCTTTGGATGAAAAAACTGCTGTTTATTTATTTTTTGAGTTTAGGATGGGCAATAGCGCAAAAACCTTTTGAACTAATCGATCAGGCTAAAGAGTTTCTAATCAGCCTAACTGCTGAGCAAAGAGAATTGGTTTCTTTTGCCCAGGAAGACCCTGCCAAATCTCGATGGCACTATCTGCCCCACGATTCATTTACTCGTGAGGGGCTTTCTCTTTCAGAAATGAGCCAGGAGCAAATCGACAAAACCTATAACCTATTAGAAACTTACCTCAGCGAGAGTGGTTATGACCAAATGCAACAGATCATCGATCTTGAAAATTACCTGGCAGTGGTGGAAAACAATCCATACAAAAGAGATGCCAGCAAATACTATATCGCCTTTTATGGCACTCCCAATAAGGATTCCCTATGGGCCTGGTCTTTTGAGGGCCATCACATTTCTCTTAATTTTACGATCACTGCCAATGCGATTTCTTTTGCCCCATCCTTTTGGGGATCCAACCCAGGTATAATTCCTGACGGGCCAGAAAAAGGAAAAATTATCCTTGAAACAGACCACAATCTAGGTTTGCAGCTGGTAAATTCGCTAAGCCCAAAACAAAAAACCATCGCCTTGGTCAGCACCAAAACCTATGGGGAAATTTTAACTATGAATCAGTCAGCAGTCCAATTTTTCAAAAACAACGGAATTTCCCTCGGACAATTACAACCCCCGCAAAAGGAACTGCTAAAAAAAATCGTTTACCATCAACTCGACAGAATGGAAAAAACTGTTTCCAAAAAAACCCACCAAATGCTTGAAAAAGAAAACTGGGAAGAAATCACCTTTACCTGGGCCGGAAAATTTGAAAAGCTTAAAGCCCATTACTATCGTATCCAAGGAAAAAGCTTTTTGATCGAGTATGATAATTCCCAAAACAATGGTAACCATATCCATTTAGTTTGGCGAGAATTTGATGGGGATTTTGGTAGGGACCTGATCCGAGAACATTATCTAAATGAAGGACACTAAATACACTCCAACACTTATTTAATTAATAAACACAAAGGGAATTATCTACTTTTACATAATAAGATTTATAATTTTTAGCCTTAGGATCGCTACAACCGCAAAGGTCAAGCAGTCTAATGTTTTTAAAATCGATAGGGTGACTCTCTGCCTGCAATGAGATATAGCCTTGAGTAAGGAGCTTCCCCTCATTAGAAATCCAGTGGTCTTTACTTTTAATAACTCCTCGGGAAGTCCAGTCTTGATCCCCTATTTTGGGGTTAGTAAAACCACCCCCTATCTGGGGACTTTGGTATTGAAGAACGGTATCTTTTTCGATCAGGTGAGTAATGCTTTCCCCCCCCAATACGACAACTTCGGCACTAACCCAGCGGTCTCCGTTATAGGTTTTGGACTTTGAGGAAATGCAATGTCGGTAATCGATTTTACCATCCATAATCAAGGCGGTGCCTGGAGTACATACGTTTCCTGTGGGTCGTTCCCCTTTTCTTAGTCCGCCTAATAACTGGATTTCGATTGAAACAGGAAAATATTGACCATAATCATTGCTTTGAGCGGATTGTGAATGCAACATTATGCCACTGTTGCGGACGTTCCAATTCTCACCCCCAGGCACTTGGTCGCCAGTAAAACGATAGTCGAATCGCAGTTTGTAGTATGAATAAGGCTTATTGTAATAAATATGGGCGTAGGCATCCCCAAAGGAATCGTATTGATCATAGGCAATACGGATCATACTGTCTTGTACCCTAAAAGTGTTACGGTAGTTGACATTCAGGTCTTGATTAGCAAACTTAATGGTCCAGTTAGATAAATCATGACCATTAAAAAGAGAAATCCATTCTTCTTTTTCGGCATTTTCAGATTCATGGCAGGAAAAAAGTACCATAGTAAGTAAAATTAAACTAGTGTTTCGTATCATGCTCAATTCATTTTTTAAGAATTAATTAATTGTTATGTGGGGTCCTTTTTATCTTTAAAAAAGATTTAATAACCTCTTGATTTTTGTATTTTTTGCCAATTATTCAAAATTTTCTTTCATTTATATGGGCTCTTCAAAAAGAATTAGTGTTTTTTTTAGTAATCTCAAAAAGAAAACTTCGGTTTTGAATTTGCTTCTGACTAACCTGTCCAATTGGTAATTTTGGTTTTATTTCCTGTAAGGAATTTAATTATTTGTTTTTGTTAGTCCCCGCTTATCTATAAGCGGGGTTTTTCTTTGAATAGAAATAATAAAACGCTCCCCCTCCCTAATTTTTATTGGGATTCCCTCCAATAATTTTGCTCCGCTGTAAGTACCAGATAGTTTTGGGTTGGAGGCCATTATCAGATAGTTGGCCAGTGAATCAGCAGTAAACCACTCCGGAAACTGATTGATTCGAGGATAGTCCACGGGAAGATTGAGGATGGTTTTGTGACGTATAGCATCAAATATGAGTTTTCCTTCCCAGTCGGTTTGCGAGGTAAGTACAAAATAACTTTCTTTTTCAGAAGTTACTGCACCCAGTCGGAGCAAATGTTTCCAAGGTGAAAGTCGAGCCCCTTGGGTTTTCCATAGACCATACATGAGTGCCGTTCGGGCAAAATTACCGTCACCATGCCAGCCCTCAACAATGCCATCGGGCTGTTGCATTGCAAACATGACTTTAATCTCGCTATCGATCCAACTTCTGAGATCGGGATCATTTTCGCGGTTCAATAAATTAATCCCACTTTCTATGGCATCGGCATAACCGTCGTGACTTCCTAATGGGCCGCGTTGTGGGCCAGGTTCCCAATTGTAGTTACGATAATTGAGGTTGAGCGCTTTAAAGGGTTTGCGGACGGCCCGGATGTATTCCACTTTTTGGTCGACCATCCAAGTGGTGTAATAGGCGTTGAGAATATAACCCCAGTTATCTGCAATACGGTCATCGACAGGGGTTTTTGTTTTCAGATTAATGGCATTGTAAAAAAGTCCATCGGTATTTCTTCCATAGACGAGTATGCGGTCCAAAAGGCGGTAAAGGGGTGGTCGATAGGCGTCAACTTTGGAGTGGTTAATGTAGTGCAATGTGAGGAAGAGTTCGCTCAAACCGCCGATGATCTCACAACCGTGATCCCTCAGTCTTAGATAATCAGTTTGAGAAAAGTCCATTTCCAACAAATAATGATCTGCTATTTTGATGGCCTGGTTTAAATATTTTTCCATGCCGGTCATCCAATAGACTCGGCTGAAAATCTGTAACATTTCGCCATTGATCTCCTCAACGGAGGAGGCGCGTTTAAAATACTTTCCCAGCCCGGTAAAATCATCGGTATGACGAAAGAGTTCGTCGAGCATTTCCATCATGCGGTCCTGCCAAGGGGAAGCTCCCATCAATTCGTTGAGTGGGATAAGTCCGTCCTTGATGTACTCGGAGGCTCCGAAAATAACGTGACCTAGGTTGATAGGATATTCATTAAAATCCTTTTTGGAGAATGAATATACATCGGGGAGAACACCGATTCGGGAGGTAAGTGTCTTTTCCTGATTGAGAATATCTAAAAGGGGACCTTTAAGGAGTTCGGAATCCAATAAATAAGCAGATAGCACCATAAAGGGATAGTTGTCTGCCGCTGCGTTAGCAGGATCCCACAGGTCTATTCTGTTATTAAGGTTAGAGGGGAGCAAACCGCTGACTGAGTCAGTTTTTTGTAACCACGCACGAGTAAAATCCATACTCCGCTGAAAACTTTCATGGGACAAGTCAGCATTTTCAATTGCCTTTTTTACCAAAATATTGTCAAACTCTTTTGTAGTTTTACAACCGACTGAAATCATACATATTAGTATTATTAAAATATTGTATTTCATATATTTATAGAATTTATAATAAACCTTTGCTTAATATATATTCTTTCAGATTTCCTATGTTTTCGATCAAATGATTTGGCCTTATTTTAGATTTTTTATAAAGAATAGATCTGAATTTTCCCGTTTTGACCAAAAAGGTTTGATATTTCATTCTTTGTGCACCTCCAATATCATTGATCAAGTCATCCCCAACCATCGCAATTTGGTGGGGTTGACCTTCAAGTCCAAGTGTGGCCAATTCGAAAAATGCAGCTTCAGGCTTACCCACAACAAAGGCTTTGGTTTCACTTGCGTGCTCCAAAGCTGCAACGAAAGCTCCACTATCGAGTGTGAGCCCTTTTTTAGTTTGAAAATAGCGCCCTTTGTGGAGTGCCACCAATTTTGCGCCATCCAAAAGCTGGTTCATCAGTCCATTAAGTAAAGGGTAATCCCATGATTCGCCTATATCACCAACAACTATCGCCTCGGGGGCATTAGAAGATATATCAAAATCTTTATAGTCGGCCTTTGCAGCTTTTCTTAAAACTAATCTACAGCGCTTAACCTGTTGTTTTTTTAAATACAAAACTCCAGCATAGTTAGCACTGATAAGTTGGTCTTCGATTACCTTTAGACCCAATCTATTGAGTTTTTCTGTTAGTTTCTTTCTAGGTGAGGTGGTATTGTTGGTAATGAAACGATAGGGAATTCGCATTTCTTGTAACCATTCCAGGGTATTATTAGCTCCTGGAAGAAGATGATTATCTTCATAAAATACACCGTCTAAGTCAAACAAAAAAGCTTTGATCATCTGTAGTGTTTTATGTTATCTAAAGGTAGAATATAAATCTGTGGCAGGAAAACGATTAGACTGTTTTAGGTATTTTAAATTGACTTTTAAAATTTTATTATTTGAAAAATTTAAGGTTAGTGATATTTTTTTAGACGTATCTATTTAGTTTACTAATTTTGTAACACCAATTATGGGGAAAAAAATAATCAAATGTAGTCAATGTGATCAGGAGTTCGAAACGGGTTTCGATTATCGAACGCATTGGGAAACCCATTTAGATGAATACTTCAAAAAGATAAGAGAGGGGGTTCCCCAGCGCAAAGAATAGTGTAGAATTTCACTAGTTTTATTTTCTCCCCAAATGTTGTGACCAATCCTGTGTTTGTTGTTCTTTGTGAATCCGATCAATTACCTCTGGACGACTCAGTAGGGGGTGTTTCGGCCCATGGGAGGTAAGGTGAAAACATGTACACTCTGAACATAAATAATAGCTAGTGGCAGGCTTGTTGAATCGGATGTAAGAACGGATCAGAGCCTCGACCGCCTCATCTTCTGTATAATATTGGTTTTTTTTACTGTTACATTTCATTGGAAATTAGACTGTGACAGGTTTTTATAAAATTAGGCTCTATTAAAATTTACCATTTAAATATAAATCATACCAAATTGCCATATTTTATATTTATCTAAATGTATTAAAAAAATGGATCTAACAGTTAATCGAAATGATAATGTAAGCATTAAGAATTCAGCTTGGTTTGGGGAGAATGTTTTAATCATTAATTCAAATGGCTAAGTGGACACCATTCTTTTCCTAATAGGTTGACTTTGGCCCTCACGAAAGTGGGGGTTTTTTCTTTAAGAAACTTTTTCAAACGAATAACTAAGGGTTTTGTTAAGTTATTTGTCTATATGAATGAAACTTGTTTATAATGAATCATAAGGTATGGTTTAATAACAATTATAACATATAGTTAATAGATTCATCCCTTTTTTAGAAAACCATTATTTTAAAAGTAGATATCGGAATATTAAATTGTTATTTTTATAGACACTATAAATTAAATTCTCTAAAATTGATGCGTATTCCCCTAGAAACATTATTTAAAAAATGTTATTCTAAATATGCCATTGCGGCTGTAAATGTTTTCACAATGGAACAGATTCATGGGCTTTTTCGCGCTGGAGAAAGAGCGAATGCTCCATTTATTGTTCAAATTACTCCAGTAGCCAGAAACTATGCTCATCCCAGAATGCTTCTAGGGATGATACATTCTGCCGCAAAAATTTATCCAAAAACTAAATATGCCATTCACCTAGATCATGGAATAGAATCTCATGTTTTTGATGCTATTGATTCAGGATCATACAATTCTGTTATGATTGATGCCTCACATGACGATTTTGATCAGAATGTTAGAAGGACAAAAGCAGTCGTTAAAAAAGCAAAAGTTAAAAATATTTTTGTAGAAGCAGAATTGGGAGTTCTAAGTGGTGTGGAAGATGATATATCTGTTGATGAAAAAATGGCCAAATACACGCATCCTGAAGAAGCCCTCGAGTTTGTAAGTCAAACACAATGTAACAGTCTTGCCGTTGCAGTCGGAACGAGTCATGGCGCATATAAATTCTCAGGTGGGCAAGGAATTCAGTTCGATATTCTTAAAAAAATTCAAAAGTTACTTCCTGATTTTCCTCTTGTTTTACATGGAGGTTCTGTTGTAAAACCTGATGAAATTAAAAAAATCAATAAAAATGGTGGTAGACTTGATAGAACCGCAGCAGGGGTATCTCCCGAAGAGATAATAAAATCTATCTCTCTAGGAATATGTAAAATAAATATCGCTACTGACACCAGAATTCTATGGGCAAGAGTTCACAGAGAATTTTTTAATAATAATCCTGATAAATTTGATCCTATTATTCCAGGAAAGCATTACATGGACGCTTATGAGGAGTTTATGATAGAAAAATTTGATCTTTTAAAAGCAACTGGAAAAGCTATTCAATTTAATTAAAGAATTTAAGATGAAATCCAACTTAACATTACTTCAAAAGCCAAAAATTTCCTCAGAAATTTACCAAAAGGTAACGCCCAAAACAGCAAAATGGGAATATTTAAGTTTTGAGGCTAGACAAATGAAAAATGGTTCTGTTTGGAATCATAATACCAATGAAAACGAGATGGTTATTGTTCTACTAAGTGGAAATTATAAAATTATCAGTAATAGAGGAGAGTGGGAAACATCCAATGGTAGGGTAAATGTTTTTAGTGGTATTGCTCATACACTTTACTTACCGCCCAATTCAGAATTCAAACTAATAGCAAATAGTGAATTATTGGATATTGCTTATGGTTGGTGTAAAGCAAAAGAAGAATTTCCAGCAAAATTTGTAACTCCAGATAAAACCCAAGTTGTAATTTTTGGTGGAGACAATGCCACCAGGCAATTTAATGATTTAGTTCCACCAGGGTTTGGTTGTGACAAAATTGTAGTTAGAGAAGTTTACACACCATCAGGAAATTGGAGTTCATTCCCCGCTCACAAACATGATGAAAGAATAATAGATAGCAATGGGAAAGTTTTGGAGCCTATTCAGGAGGAAACTTATTTTTATAAATTTCAAAAACCTGAAGCTTATGCAATACAACAAGTTTACACAAAAGATAAATCCATAGATGAAATTATTAGAGCAAGACACAATGATGTTGTTCTTATACCCAAAGGATTTCACCCTGTTGTGGCAGAACACGGTTTTCATTGCTATTATTTGAATTTTTTGGCAGGAACTGACCAATGTTTGGCAAATACGACTGATCCAGATCACGAATGGATATATGATTCTTGGACTTATAAAGATAAAAGACTGCCATTAGTAACTTCCGATATGAACAATTATGACTGAAAAAAAACATGATATTATAACCGTTGGAAGGTCCTCAATAGATCTATACTCTCAAGATATTGGAGCTGATTTTAATGATATAAATGGTTTTGATGCTTTTGTAGGTGGTTCACCCCTTAATATTTCAGTGGGATGCGCTCGCCTTGGTGTTAAAGCAAGTTTACTTACAGGTATAGGTAATGATAAAGTAGGAGAATTCATTTTAAATTTCTTAAATAAGGAGGGTGTAAATACAAAAAGTATTCCCGTCATTAATGGAAGCAGAAGCAGTGCTGTGGTTTTAGGCATTGAGCCACCGGATAAATTTCCTTTGGTTTATTATAGGGATAACGCAGCAGATAGCCAAATAACTATTGATGATGTGATAAAGGCAGAGATTGATTCCTATAAAATTGTACTTTTAAATGGTACCGCACTGAATATTGAGCCTAGTAGAAGTGCAACATTTTTTGCTGCAGAGGTGGCCAATAAAAATAATACAGACGTAGTTTTAGACCTTGACTTCAGGGCAGATCAATGGGACGATTATCGAGCTTTTGGACTCAGCATTAGGGCCCTTTTGCCTAAGGTAAAAATTGCTATTGGAACAGAGGAGGAAATTCTGGCCGCTACCATGATTAGTAACACTCAGGTTAATATAACGGATCAGCAAATATCTGCCCCTGAGATAAAAGGGGACATAAATTTATCGATAAGACAATTACTTGATTTGGGAATCGAAATACTCATCGTTAAAAGAGGTTCATCTGGAGCCAGCATTCATTATCCTGATGGATCAAAAAAAGATGTTCCTGGATTTCCGGTCGAAATATTAAATGTTTTAGGGGCTGGGGATGCTTTTGCAAGTGGGTTTTTATACGGAGTGCTTAAAGGATGGGATTTGTACAAATCTTGCAGAATGGGAAACGCTAGTGGTGCACAAGTTGTTACAAAAAAAGGATGTGCAAACTTTATGCCATATTTAGAGGAGTCGATTGCATTTATTAATGAAAGAGGAGGTTTTTAATGGACTCTTATATTAGTTTGTTAACATCAGATCCATAAATTAAATATTATAAAAATAATTTATAAATGATAGTATTAGAAAATTACATCAATAGTGAATGGGTAAAGAGTAGTTCAACCGAGACCATTAATGTAGTAAATCCAGCAAATCAAGATGTTTTAGCAAAAGTCCCCTATGGAAGCTCTGCTGCAATTGATGTTACCCTAGCATGTGATTCTGCATTGAAAGCACAAAAAGAGTGGAGCAAAGTACCGGTAATGAAAAGAGTTCAAGTTTTATATAAACTCAAATCACTCTTTGAGGCCCATAGGGAAGAGATTGCAAAAATAATTACAGACGAATCTGGAAAAACCAGGGATGAATCATTTGGGGAAATTCAAAGAGCCATCGAAAATATTGAGGTAGCCTGTGGGACCCCCGTATTGATGGCTGGTGATGTGATCGAAGATATTGCAAAAGGAATTGACGAAATGATGATTCGGCAACCCCTTGGTGTAACGGCTTGTATTACTCCCTTCAATTTTCCTAGTATGATTGTATTTTGGTTTTTACCCTATGCAATAGCTACTGGAAATGCATTTTTAGTTAAACCTTCTGAGAAAGTACCATTGACGATGATTAAAATTTTTAATCTTATACATCAATTAGACATTCCTAATGGGTTGATTAGCATGGTACATGGAGGTAAAGATACTGTTGATGCTATCTTGGAAAACCCTATTGTAAGAGCCATCAGTTTTGTTGGAAGTACTCCAGTCGCAAAGTATATTTATTCCAAAGGAACGGCAAATGGAAAAAGGGTGCAGGCTCAAGGAGGGGCAAAGAACCCCGTTATTGTTTTGCCTGATGCAGATATAGAAATGTCTATGAAAATAATTGCTGATTCAGTATATGGCTGTGCCGGCCAGCGATGTCTTGCAGCTTCTACTATTGTAACAGTAGATGACCAAAAAGGAGAAGTAAAAGATGCTTTGTATGAAACAGCAAAGTCTCGATCGGTTGGATATGGTTGGAATGATGGGATAAGTATGGGGCCAGTAATTACCCCTGAAAGTAAAGCCAGAATTACTGACCTAATAGAGTTGGGTATTAATGAGGGAGCGAATCTATTACTTGACGGAAGAAATGTCAATATTTCTGGTTATGAAAAAGGAAACTTCCTTTCTCCTTCAATTTTAGAAAATGTTCGTTTGGACAAAAAATTAATTAATACAGAAATTTTTGGTCCTGTTATGAGTCTTGTTTCAATTAAAACTATTGAGGAAGCAATTGCATTTGTAAATTCCGGAAAGTATGGTAATATGGCCTGTTTATTTACTAGCAGTGGCGCAAGTGCAAGAAAGTTCAGAAATGAAGCTGATGCTGGTAATATTGGAATTAATATAGGGGTCGCTGCACCGATGGCTCAGTTTCCTTTTAGTGGTTGGAGAGACAGTTTTTTTGGAGATCTTCACGGTCAGGGAAAGCATGCAATCGAATTCTTTACCCAAACCAAAGTAATAATTGAACGATGGCCCAACATTTGGTCTCGAAAATTTTAATAAAATTAAAATGATCAAAATAGCAAATGCTCCATGCTCATGGGGAGCACTTGAATTTGAATTAGAAGAAAAATCCAAAGAAATAGGGTTTGAACAAGTTTTGGATGAAATTAAGGCTACAGGTTACTTGGGGACTGAACTTGGAGATTGGGGTTTTATGCCTACCGATCCTATGCACTTGAATAATGAAATCAAAAAAAGAAATTTAGAGCTGCTGGGTGCTTTTGTTCCGGTTAATCTAAAAGATAAAAATCAGCATCAAAATGGTGTTTCCATAGCAATAAAAGTATCTAAACTAATGTATGAAGCGGGTTTTCAAAACAGCTTAATTGTGCTAGCTGACGATAATGGAACAAATCCCCAAAGAACTCAAAATGCAGGAAGAATTTCTTCTGATATGATGTTGAAAAAAGAACAATGGAATGTCTATGCTAATGGGGCTGAAAAAATTGCAGAGGCTGTAAAAACTACATATGGTATTAAAACTGTTTTTCATCATCATTGTGCAGGGTTTATCGAAACGCCTGATGAAATTGATCGATTGATGAGTCTAACCAATCCCGATCTTTTAGGATTGTGTTTGGATACAGGACACTATGCTTTCGGTGGTGGTGACCCTGAAAATGTCATCAAACAATACGCCAATCGCATATGGCATGTTCATTTCAAAGATTTTAACCCAAAAGCAGCCCAAAACTCAAAAGATTCAAATGGTGACTATTTTGATGCTATAAAAAAAGGTGTTTTCTGTGAACTTGGAAAAGGAAATATAGATTTTAAAACCATCATTAATCTTTTAAAGGAAATTAGATACGATGATTGGATTGTTGTAGAACAGGATATTTTACCAGGTATGGGGCATCCAAAAAAATGTGCACAATCTAATAGAGAATATATTAAAACCCTAGGATTATAATAAAATGAAAAAAAATAAACTGGCTATTGCGGGTTTGGGTAGAATTGGCAAAATACATTTAGAAAACCTTCTTCAAGTAAATGAAGTTGATGTGGTTGCGGCTATGGATTTTTATCCAGAATCTCTCCAGTTCGCATCTCAAAAAGGGGTTAAAAATCTTTACACCTCATACCATGAGATGATTCAGAAAGCATCAATAGATGCGGTTGTTATTTGTTCTCCTACTGACACCCATGCTGATTATGTAGAAATCGCAGCTAATGCTGGAATTTCTGTTTTTTGTGAAAAACCTCTTGATTTGAATTTAAGTCGTGTTTTGGAAGTTTTGAAACTTGTAAAGAAAAAAAGAATCAAGCTTATGCTTGGCTTTAATCGGAGATTCGATAATGAATTTATTAAGGTAAAACAATTAGTCAATCAAGGAGCTGTTGGGAAGCATCATTTAGTGAAAATTACTAGTAGAGATCCTCAAGCTCCACCGATTAATTATGTTATAAATTCAGGAGGATTATTTTTAGACATGACTATACATGATTTTGATATGGCAAGATTTCTGGTTGATAAAGAAGTTGAAGAGGTGTATGCAAAAGGGGCAGTTCTTATTAACCCAGAGTTAGCTGAAGTAGGAGATATAGATACCGCAGTAATAACACTAACCTATCAAGATGGAACTATGGCCATAATTGATAATAGTAGAGAAGCTAGTTATGGCTATGATCAAAGGGTTGAGGTATTTGGCTCCAAGGGTATGGTCAAAGCTGATAATAATCTTCATGACACCCACAAACTTTTTGATAGCAAAGGGAGTCATGGAGCCCTTCCCCTAGATTTTTTTATAGAAAGATATATGGATGCTTACAAAAAAGAAATGGTAGCGTTTTCTGAATCACTAACTAAAGGGTTTGATATACCTGTTAGTGGGAATGATGGACTTCAATCATTGGTAATAGGTTTAGCAGCCATTAAATCAATTAAAGAAAATAGACCTATCAAAGTTTCTGAGATTAATTATAAACAGGAAATTTCAATGATAAAAAAAGAGATGATATCAAAAATGATGGACTAATTTAATTTAAATCCAATTATGAAATCAATAAGATTAACTGTAGCTCAAGCCGTAATAAAATATTTAAATCAGCAGTATGTTGAACGAGACGGTATAGAAAACAAATTTTTTGCAGGTTGTTTTGGTATATTAGGACATGGTAATGTAGCCGGAATAGGTCAAGCCATTCAACAGCAAAACAAATTGAAATACTATCAATGTCGGAATGAGCAATCTATGGTTCATACTGCAGCGGCCTATGCAAAAATGAAAAATAGATTGAGTACATTTATGTGTACTACTTCCATTGGCCCCGGCGCAACCAATATGCTTACCGCTGCAGCTGGAGCATCTATAAATCGACTACCCGTATTGTTAATTCCTGGAGACATTTTTGCCAAAAGAAATGTCGCTCCTGTTTTACAGCAATTGGAATCGCCAATTTCTCAAGATGTTTCAGTTAATGATTGTTTTAAACCCGTCTCAAAATATTGGGATCGTATAAATAGACCAGAGCAAATTTTATATGCTCTTCCCGAGGTTATGAGGGTTTTGACTTCTCCAGCAGAAACCGGCGCAGTAACTCTTGCTATTCCACAGGATGTTCAGTCTGAGGCGCATGATTTCCCCTGTGAATTTTTTGAAAAGAAAACTTGGAGGATATCAAGGCCAAGACCCGATTTAAATCAACTTGATAGAGCAGTTGAAATGATTAAAAATAGTACAAAACCACTTATTATTTCTGGTGGCGGAGCTCATTATAGTTGTGCTTTGGATGTATTGAAAAAATTTGTTCACAACACCCATATCCCAATTGCTGAAACATTTGCAGGAAAAGGTGCTCTTAGATATGATGATCCACATCAATTGGGAGCTGTTGGAGTTACAGGTACACCTGGCGCAAATCAAATCTCACAGGAAGCAGACCTGATTATTGGCCTTGGAACACGATATAGTGATTTTACTACTGCTTCAAAAACAGCGTTTCAAAATCCCAATGTAAGGTTTCTTAATATAAATATAACTGAATTTGATGCTGCGAAGCACGGCGGACTAATGTTACAAGGTGATGCCAAAGTTATTTTAATCGAATTAATGGAGCGTTTAAAAGAATTTCGAGTATCGGAAAAGTATCGAAAACAGGTTGCTGATTTTAACCATTCATGGGAAGAAAAAGTTTCTGAAATATACAATTATCGTCATCCTAATTTGATGAGTCAAGGAGAGATTATAGGAGCAGTAAATAATTTTGCTGATGATAATGATGTTGTATTGTGCGCTGCAGGGAGTTTACCCGGTGATCTTCACAAACTTTGGAGAACAAAAAGTAATAAAAGTTTTCATTTAGAATATGGATTTTCCTGTATGGGTTATGAAATTGCTGGGGGTCTTGGAGCAAAAATGGCAGATCCAAGTCGTGAAATTTATGTTATGGTTGGAGATGGGAGTTATTTGATGCTTTCACAAGAAATAGTTACCTCTATTCAGGAAAATTATAAAATTACAATTGTCTTAATTGACAATGACGGATACAAAAGCATTGGTTCACTCTCAAGGAGCATAGGCAGTGAAGGGTTTGGCACTCGATTTCTGTATAGAAATCAAAACTCTCAAAAAATTGAGGGAGATGAGACAAAAAGCGATAATACATTACCTGTTCATTTAGCAGACAATGCAAGGAGTTTAGGAGCACATGTTATAGAATGTTTTGATTATAAAAGTCTTACCAATGCTCTAAGAGATGCAAAAAGTATTGAAAAAACCACTGTAATCTACACAAAATGTGACCGATATCAGGGAATAGACGGTTATGGTTGGTGGGAGGTTCCCACTGCTGAGATTTCAGAAATGAAAATCGTAGATGAAGCTCACAAGAATAATTTAGAACAAAAGAAAAAACAAAGATTTCATAACTAAAATAGAAAGACATTAGGGTATGTTGACATTTCTGACATTTATTGCATTTATATCTTTTGTTGCAATTTATTCGTGGTTGAAGCTGAGAAAAGAAAAACTTGACTCACAGGATGGCTATTTTTTAGGAGGAAGAAGTCTTACAGGTATTGTAATAGCTGGTTCAATGTTGCTAACAAATATTTCGACTGAGCATCTGATAGGAATGAACGGTTCTTCATATAAAAATGGCTTTATAATTATAGGCTGGGAGGTAACCTCTGCATTAGCATTGGTTGCTGCAGCGATTTTTTTTGTTCCCATGTATTTAAAAATGGGTTTAACTACAATTCCTCAATTTTTAGAAAAAAGGTTTGATAATGCAACCCGAACAATGGTTGCCTTTTTTTTAATGATTTCCTTCGTAGTCACCCTACTGCCGATAGTCCTATACACAGGAGCGATCAATCTAGAGAGTATATTTAACATCTCCGAGGTACTTGAAATCAGTAAAAGTAAGGGTATTTGGATAACGGTAATGGGTATTGGAATTATCGGTTCAATTTACGCTATTTTTGGAGGTCTTAAGGCTGTCGCAATATCTGATACAATCAATGGCTATGGGTTATTAATAGGAGGATTAGCAATTCCACTTATGGCATTGGCGAGCATTGGCCAGGGCAATCCTTTGGATGGTTTGATAAAAGTTTTTGAAAACAGTCCTGAAAAATTCAATGTTATAGGTGCTAAAGGCTCTGTTATGCCTTTTGAAGTTTTATTCACTGGTTTGATTATTAATCAAATATATTTTTGGAGTATGAATCAGACAATTATACAACGAGCACTGGGAGCAAAAAATCTTATTGAGGCTCAAAAAGGACTCTTATTTACTGGCGTTTTAAAAATTATAGTTCCTGTCATTATTATTCTACCAGGAGTAATCGGGTTTTATTTTTATGGTGAAACTTTTTACGATAAACAGGATATGATCTATCCCGAATTGATAAAAAGAGTCTTACCTGCTGGTTTGGTTGGCCTATTTGCTGCTGTGGTGATGGGAGCCGTATTAAGTACATTTAATAGTGTTTTAAATAGTGCTGCTACAATTTTTAGTATTGACATCTATAAACGTCATCTTGGAGTCAATAGTTCAGATAAGAAATTAGTTTGGGTTGGAAAGCTAGCCTCAACAATATTGGCAATTTTTGCTATAATAGTTGCCCCAATGGTAGCAAATGCTCCAGATGGACTTTATCAACTTTTACAACAACTCAATGGTATTTTCTTTATTCCAATAGCGTCTATTATTCTGGCAGGATTTTTTTTAAAACGTGTCTCTGCAATGGGAGCTAAAGTTGCATTAATTTCTGGATTAGCTTTTTATATAATTACTATTTTTATTTTAAAAGTAGATCTACATTTTATTCATATTTGGGGTATTGAGTTTTTAATCAATATTTTAATAATGTTTGTGGTATCTCACTTTTATCCCATCAAAAAAGAATTTAAAATTGACAATTTAAAAATTGTCGATTTAAGCGAATGGAAATACACCAAACACATGTCCGTGATCCTGTGTTTAGTTACTATTCTGATCTATATCCTCTTGGGTAAAAATTCATGAAATACAATTGTGTAATTTTTGACTGTGATGGCGTACTTGTTGACAGTGAGTCGATTGCAGCCAGTGTGTGGGTTGAAATGGCTAAAAAAATAGGTGTTTCGATCAGCTTCAAATTTGCTTTTGATGAGTTTACTGGAAAATCATTCAATAGTATCCTCGGTTACTTAAAAGATAAATCTAATTCTGAAATTCCTTATGAATTTGAGAAACAGTATCGAGAAAAATCATATGCAGCTTTTAAAGCCAACCTCCAACCCATTGAGGGCATTCATGAGGCTTTAAAAATTATATCCCTTCCATATTGCGTGGCTTCGAGTGGCCCTTTAGAAAAAATTAAGTTAAACTTATCTAAGGTAGATTTGTTGAAGTTTTTTTCTAATGATCGGATTTTTAGTTGTTATGAAATTAACAAATGGAAACCTGATCCAGCAATATACATTCACGCAGCCAAAAAAATGGGTTTTGATCCTCATGAATGTTTGGTAATTGAGGATAGTATCCCTGGTATTCAAGCCGCTATTTCTGGAGGTTTTGATGTTCTGATTTATGCCAATGAGGTTAAAAAGAAAAAATTCAACCTAAAGGGACAGACCTTTTTTTCAAAAATGAGCGATTTAAATGAAATCATTGCCAATAAATCATCAATAATTTAGTGATCGATTTTCAATAGCGATGTAAAAAAACAACTTTTATATTGTATATACAAATATTGTATGTATATTTGTTAAAAATTGTTATGAAAGATAATCGTCCAAAATGCGGATGTGGAAACACAGGTAATCCCCAAGGTTATTGTGATGGTTCTCATCTAAGTCGTTAAATTGGTTGTTTGATTGTTGAAAAACCCTCCCCCACAGGAGGGTTTATTCTTTATTTATTTGAAAATACCTCAGACAGCTAGCGGAAGAACTACTCAACAAGGGGTTCTTCTCCAACTGAAACTTCGGAAGAATTGCCTAATTTGAATCGAATAGCGACTTCGTGGGCTTTAAAATTTAACCCAGAAAGTTGATCAACTCCATAAGTATCATAAGCATATCCCAACGAAAAGCCCTCATTGATATTTACCAAAGCTTGAACAGAGAAAATAGACCCTGTTCTGATGGAAAGTCCCAGTTCAAATCTGTTCATATAAGCTCCTTTTACCCCTAAATCTGTGACAGCACCAATCCCTTTTATATTGCGGTACATCAGATTGGGTTTTAAGGTAAATTTATCATTGAATGAAAACATAGCTCCTGCTGCTAGATAGGTATGTATTCTGTCTCTAGATTGAATCTCAATATCATCATCCCGTTTTGGGTTGAATAATCTTGGCATTGAACCGGAAAACCAAATTTGCCCCATTTTTACGAAAAAACCAACCCCCATATTTGGATTAAACCTACTCAAAGATTTTTTTGCAGGATCAGGAATCTGTGTAAAAGTTGACAAAGGATTGGGATTGGCATTATAAGAATTTCCACCTGCTTTGATTCCCAAAAAAACGGCACCGTCATTGTTTAATTTGAGTTTATAAGAAAAATCGATGGCAAACATAGTTTGTTTTTCAATAAAAATTTTGTCGGATACAACGGATATGCCCAGTCCTACATTTTTACCCACGGCACTGCTGTAGGATAAAGCAATGGTATTGGGACTATCTTCTGCATTACTCCATTGGTTTCTATTGGTTAAGCTCAATACATGTTTACCTTCCGCCCCGGCATAGGCGGGATTGATCAAGGGCATGTTGAATTGATATAGTGACATATAGGCATCTTGTTGTGCACTTATGGCCCATGGAAATAGCAGCAACAAGAATAACTTTTTTTTCATCTTGTTAACGGCTTAAAAAGAGCCACCCCTGATAATCAGGATTTCCATCGGTATTAAAATCGATAATATAATAGTAGCTTCCTTCGGGAAGTTGAGCACCTTCAAATTCCCCTGCCCAATTGTTTTGGTAATTACTTTTTTCGAAGACCAATTGGCCAGATCGGGTATAAATCCAAACCTTATTATCGGTGTATCTCAAGAAGGCATCGTCTTCCCATTGATCATTGATTCCATCTCCATTAGGAGAGAAGAAATCAACAATTTCGAGATTAATTGCGGCAAAGTCCTCACAGTAACTAAGTGAGTTATTGGGGTCGGATCCGCAACTTATTTCATCTCCATTGGGGAAGCCATCTCCATCGGTATCATTATATGGATCACAGTTTTTAGCGTCTTTTTCGTCATTTACACCATCCTGGTCACAATCTAAAAGTGTAGACTCATAGGCATCAAAAATACCGTCTCCATCTGAGTCGTCGTCAGTAGTATCTAAATTAAGATTTAGGTCCTCGTCGATCGACTTTTTACTATCTCCATCATCATCAGTATCAAGATAATTTGGAATGCCATCCCCATCTAGATCAGAAAGCTTATCAGAAAGTTCAGTGGCTTCAGGATCAATTTCAATTATAGTGGGTATACCATCATTATCATCGTCAGTATCTAAATAATCCGGAATACCATCGTTGTCAAAATCTTTGTATTCACGTTCTATATCACCAATTTCATGAAGGGTAGGTATGCCGTCATTATCATCATCACTGTCAATAAAGTTAGGAATACCGTCTCCATCACTGTCCAGTGCATCGTCGGGATTACCATCAAAATTTAGGTCGGGATCTTCCAAAGGAGTTATAATCCCATCTCCATCGTCGTCAATATCATAGTAGTCGGGCAGACCATCAGAGTCGGTGTCTCTTGCATCATCAGCGTTTCTATCGCCATTGGGGTCAGGGTTTTCGTATTGTGTAAAGACACCATCATTTTCATCATCGGGATCGAGATAATCTGGAATCTCATCACCATCGAAGTCACCACTAGCGTTTCCTCTTGCAGTGATTTGTGGAGGTGTTCTGGTTTCATATTGACTATATATTGAATCGCCATCGTCATCTGGATCAACCGAATTTATATAACCATCAGCGTCCGTATCTGAATGTATTCTCCCTGGATCAACTTTGTCCATAGGGGTTATGATAGTTGATAAGTCTGCTATGTTAACACTGGTTGTGTCTGTTACCGTTAATGAAGATGGCAACTCAGGTACTGGAACCCTAGTATCGCCCAGTGTTGTATTCACATACCCAAGCACAACCTCATAAATTCCGTCTTTATTATGATCCTGAGGATCGTTAGGATCTGGAGGATTAACGAATGCTAATGTTCCTTCTGATTCCTGCAGAGTCGAAGACTGTTGAAGACTTGAGGATTCTTGATCCCTTCTTGAAAATCTTTGAGAGAAATTTTCATAGCTCTCCTTGCTATCGGGTTCACCATTTTTAATTGTAAAGAGATGAGCATCGGCTCCACCTGATATTTTCTTACGTATTTTCCATTTACCGACACCTCTGAATGGATCAAATCTGCTATTGTTAGACTGTTTTGATTGGTTAGATGGTTTCGCACCATTAAGATCTATACCAACATTGTGATAAAGAGTCACAAATTGATGCTCAGTGAAATCTATAATTCCGTCATTATCATCGTCAATATCCTCATTATTCCCTACTCCATCATTATCTATATCGTTAACCTCTGTGGCATCTGTGGGGAAAGAGTCTATAAGATCAATGACTCCATCTCCGTCATCATCAGTGTCAGCATTGTTACCAATTCCATCAAAGTCAGTATCGGTATCTTCATTGGGATCGAGGGGGAATGCATCCTCTCCATCAGGAGTTCCGTCTCCATCGGTATCTATATTTTGTGGGTCAGTTTGAAGTCTGATTTCCTCACCGTCGCTCATCCCGTCATTATCAGTGTCAGGATTGATTGGATCAGTCCCGTAAAGCTCTTCAGTGCTGTCTGAGAGCCCATCGTTATCGTCATCAAGATCCTCAATGTCCCCAATACCATCTCCATCGGTATCTAAGTTCTCGTTGGCATCAAGTGGGAAGGCATCATCTCTATCATTGATTCCATCTCCATCAGTATCAAGATTAAGGGGGTCGGTACCTTTGTCGATTTCCTCACCGTCAGTCAATCCATCACCATCTGAATCTGGGTTATTAGGGTCTGTATTTTGATTAACCTCATCCCCATCATCAACTCCATCCCCATCAGTATCCACTAATTTAGGATTGGTTCCTTTGCTAAATTCCTCTTGGTCAGTAAGTCCATCATTATCATCGTCTGGGTCAACACGATCGTCTAGTCCGTCCCCATCAGTATCTGTATCTCCATTAGGATCCTGGGGCATGTCATCAGTGCCGTCAAGCACTCCATCCCCGTCAGTATCAGGATTAAGGGGATCTGTTTTGAGGTCAATTTCTTCTTTGTCTGTCAGGCCATCATTGTCGGAATCTGAATCCAAGGGATCGCAGCCCAAATCGAGTTCCTCTTTATCCAAAAGACCATCATCGTCAGAATCTTGGTTTTTTGGATCTGTTCCCTGAAGCTCTTCCTCTTGGTCGGAAAGGCCATCATTGTCATCGTCTAAATCTGTATTGTCACCAACACCATCTTTATCGAAATCTTTAGTTTCAGTTGGGTCAAGTGGCAAGTCATCCTCCCCGTCCAATGCCCCATCATTATCAGAATCGGGGTCAGTGGGTAAACTACCTGATATAAGCTCATCTCCATCACTGATTCCGTCACCATCGGTATCTGGGTTTTTGGGGTTGGTCCCCTGTTCCTTTTCTTGATTATCTGAGAGCCCGTCACCGTCGGTATCACGAGATTCATTAGGGTTGAGAGGGAAGTCGTCTATGCCATCGAGGACTCCGTCATTATCGCTGTCTGGATCAAGTGGGTCACAGCCAATGGCAATTTCATCTCCATCAATGAGTCCGTCATTGTCGGAATCTTTATTTAATGGGTCGGTTCCATTTATAATTTCGTCACTATCCTCAACACCATCGTCATCATCATCGGTGTCGGCATTATTCCCTATTCCATCAATATCAGTATCGATGAACTCGTTGGGATCTAGTGGGAAAGCATCTTCCTTGTCGTCAACGCCATCTCCATCGGTGTCGGGAAGGTTGGGGTCGGTTTTTCTATCAAATTCTTGTCCATCACTTAGTCCATCATCGTCAGAATCTGGATCATAGGGGTCAGTACCTTTGGTAATCTCATCAATATCGTTTACACCATCGTTGTCGTCATCTGGGTCTTCTGTATCGCCAATTCCATCTCTATCTCGGTCTCTACTTTCCCCTGAATCGAGTGGAAGTTGATCAAATCCGTCAAGGGTTCCGTCTCCATCAGTATCGGGATTAAGGGGATCGGTTTGTTTTTCGATTTCATTTCCATCGGTTGATCCATCGCCATCAGAATCTGGATTAAGGGGATCAGTCTTCGCCTCGAGTTCATCTCCATCGTCCAGTCCATCGTCATCAGTATCGGGATCATTGGGGTCAGTTCCATTTTCTATTTCTTCAAAATCATTGACTCCGTCGCTGTCTGTGTCGGGTTTTTCGGGATTGGTTCCCAGCTCAAGTTCCTCTTGGTCAAGTAACCCATCATTGTCATCATCTGGATCTTGATTATCAGTAATTCCGTCTCCATCTGCATCATCTGCCCTATTAGGATCATTAGGGAAATCGTCTTCTCCGTCCAAAATACCATCATCATCTGAATCTGAATCGTTGGGGTCAGTTCCTAATTGTACTTCCTCCCCGTCAGTTAATCCATCATTGTCAGAGTCGGGATTATAGGGATCAGTTCCATTTATCAATTCCTCAGTATCGGGTAATCCATCGTTGTCATCATCGGGATCTTGGTTGTCTCCAATTCCGTCAAGGTCATTGTCAAATCCTTCATTGGGATTTTTAGGTAATCTGTCTTTTCCATCTTTAACACCATCGCCATCAGAATCAGCATTTGTTGGGTCAGTTCCCAGCTGAGTTTCCTCAAAATCAGAAAGTCCGTCATTATCAGTATCCGATTGGGAAGGATCTGTTCCTAGGTTTACTTCTTCAAAATCAGAAAGTCCGTCTTTATCGCTATCAGCGTCTTTAGGATCAGTGCCTCGTGAGAGTTCCTCTATATCACTCACCCCATCGTTGTCATCGTCGGTGTCCATATAGTCCCCCAATCCATCTTTATCGGAGTCGACATATTCAAATGGATCTAATGGGAAATCGTCCTGACTATCAGTAAATCCATCTCCATCAGTATCGGTATCAAGAGGATTGGTTTTACGTAAGGCCTCTGCTCCATCGTTAAGTCCATCACCATCAGTATCAGGATTACGAGGGTCAGATCCCTGGGCAATTTCAATGGTGTCAAGAACATTGTCTCCATCATCATCTTCATCTTTATCATCAGGTATTCCATCCCTATCGAGATCTGCTGCTTCAAATGGATCAAAAGGGAAACCATCATCACCGTCAAGAATACCATCGTCGTCTGTGTCTGGATCATTAGGGTCTGTTCCCATTATTTTTTCGGCTCCATCATTGAGTCTATCATTATCAGAGTCTGGATTAAAAGGATCTGTTCCGTTAAGAAGTTCTTCATCATCTAGTGATCCATCGTTATCATCATCAGGATCTGTATTATCGCCAATACCATCTTGATCAAAGTCGGCATATTCGTTAGGATCTATTGGAAACTTATCTGTTCCATCATTATATCCATCATTATCAGTATCAGGGTCAAGTGGGTCTGTTTTTGCCTCTAGCTCCTCATTATCTTCTAACCCATCGCTGTCAGTATCAGGATTAAGAGGATTGGTTCCTAAAGCTATTTCTTCTTGATCAGGTATTCCATCATTATCATCGTCAGGATCAACATTGTCTAGGAATCCATCTCCATCAGTATCAATAATTACTATCTCATTTAGATCAGTAATAGAAATAGAAATTGTTTGAGTTGAAGAGTTACTTGCCACATTAGATAAGATTACATTAATTACGTATATGTTATCCTTATTTGAATCCAATGGATTTTCAAAATCAGCTGGACTTGTAAATTGTATGACTGCAGAATAAGGTGGGGCTGAGGTTGTAGAGTTTGGAATTGAAAATAAGTTAGCGTCCTGCCCTTGTATAGCAATAAATGCCTCTTTAGAGGCAGTAATTGTAGCTACCGAAGTTTTATTTTCCTCAGATGTAAAAGTTGACGTTCCAGTAAACAATGGTGCTGTTCCGTTATCAATTCTTATAGTGAGACTTTCACTTCCAGAATATGGGTTTGAATTACTATCATTGCCCTGAATGGTGTAAATATAGTCTCCTGGTGCAAACCCATTAGTTGTTAGATTACATGTCCAAACTCTACTATTATTTTCATTTGTCATTGTGACAACAGAAGATTGCGAAATTAAAGTTATTGGTGCTATCATATCCTCTGAAAAAGAGGCAGTAACAACTATGTCTGTTCCAGAATAAATGACATTATCAAGATCATTTGTGGATAATACAACAACTGCTCTTGATGGGCAAACTCCCCATTGAGGTAATTTTGAATTATCTAATTGACTTCCTGCAGAAAAATCATTAGGCGCAGAGTTAAAGTTTGAAACACACCATTTTTTTACAGAATAACTAAATGAAGAAGCTCCAGAGAACATTCCCTCAAGACCTCCAGATGAGGGGGAAGTTGAGGAGACATCCCATTCAATAAGATCTTGATTGAATGATGTTGCATTTTGGAACATGTATATCATGTTTTGAGCGGATGAAGTGTCCCACTGACTAAGATCTGCATTAAATGTAGAGGCGTTTTGGAACATGTATTGCATGTTAGTGACTTTTGAAACATCCCAGTTACTAATATCTTGATTAAATCCAATTGCATTCTTGAACATTTCACTCATGGTTGTCACATTCGAAGTGTCCCAATTTGTTAAGCTTTGATTAAAGCTGGTTGAATTTTTAAATATTCCATCCATTCTGGTTACACTTGAAACATCCCAAACTCCAACAGGTTGGTTAAATGCTGTAGCACCAACAAACATATATCTCATATCTGTTACAGAGGTAGTATTCCAAGTGCTTATATTTTGGTTGAACGAAGTAGCAGCTTCAAATGTTCCAAGCATACTTGATACACTGGATGTGTTCCAAGATGATATATCTTGATTAAACTGACTATTCGCTCGAAACAGAGCCGACATATTAGTTACATTTGAAACATCCCAACTACCTATATCTTGGTTAAATATTGTTTGGTTGAACATTTGTTCCATATCTGTTACACTTGACACATCCCAATTACCAATATCTTGATTAAAATTACTCGCTAACCAAAACATACGGTTCATGTTGGTCACCCTGGAGGTATCCCAATTACCTATGTCTTTATTAAATGCTGTTGCACCCTGAAATAAACTTTGCATATTGGTCACATTTGAAGTATCCCATGAGCCAATATCTTGATTAAAGGAAGAGTCGTCAGCAAATAGACTTCCCATATCAGTAACTAGAGTAGTTACTACCCTACTCCAATCGGAATCACTCTTAGATTTTGCAGATATAGATCTGTTGTCGTGCGCTGTATAGATAACACCATTAACAATCCCTTGATCTCCTAGATTACATCCTCTACATTTAACGGTTACACCATTGGAGTCTATATAGAAAGTTGGACTAATGGTAAAGACGATGTTGTCTGATCCAGCATATGCATTTCCAAGAATATCTGTTCCACTTACAGTTACAGTGTAATTCCCCGAGGCTAGTGTTGGAGTCGAAGTATTCCAATTATAGGTATAGCTATTAGTCCCACTAATTCTAGTCATTGATACATTTGTCACTACTCCTGAAATATATAAAGAGGGGGTTGCCGCCATAACCCTTGAGAAAGCAGCTGTTATTGTTACTGTCTGAGTAGGTGAGAATGTTGTAGAAATTATATTATCAGCATCCGTATCAGTGAGTATTACACTTGGAGCTGAGGTATCTAAAGTAAAAGTAATACTATCAGTTCCGGCATAAGCATTACCAGCTTTATCTTGACCAGAGACAGTTACACTTAAGTTTCCGTCAGATGGAAGTGAGGGGCTGTCAACATCCCAAACATATTCAAATGAATTTGAGCCAGATGTAAAGTTTTCATTTATCTCATCTAATGTCAGTGCTGTATTATACGCTTGGAATTTTGATAAATCCATATTAGCGTAATTATCTAGATCCGTGCTCCTAGAATTCCCTCCTAAATAAAAATAACTTGGGTTTGAATAAGATCGATTTGCTACGGTCCGACTTAAAACCTGAACACCATTGAAATATAACTTAGCTGATGTTCCATTTTTAACAAAGGCGATATTGTGCCAATCACCACTTGATAATGCATTAGAGGATGAAGAATCATCACTACCCGCTTGACCACCTCCGTCCATATAAAGGTGGATTTTTCCATCTGATTTAATTCTTAATTGAAACTGATTTGCGAATGTAGAAGAGGATCTGTTAAAACTGAAAAATCTGTCAGAAACTGATGGTGGGAAGGATGTAAACTTAATTCTGAAGAGAAAAGTGAAATTAGTCCCTGAGATACCATTTGTAATGTTTGGGTAGTTAACAGGCTTTATGTTGTCATTTACTCCATCAAATGAATAGTAATTTTCCCCTGAGTCTTGAACAAATTGAGTTCCATTTGCAAGTGTAAAATCATTTCCATTAGACCCTTGATCTTTTATTACATTTCCTAATGTTGAGTTAGGGAAATTTGCATCTAAAATTATAAATGCTCTACTATCTACCCCGTAATTAGTGGACATAGGTGCATTATTTACTGATGTCCCAGAAATAGAAATCGTTGGTGACCCTGTCATTGCCTCACTAAATGAAGCAGTGATAGTAACAACGTCTGTTTTACCTAGTAGGTTATCACTGTCAGTATCACCAAGAGTTACTGTTGGGTTAGTAGCATCTACTGTTATTGTAATACTTTCAGTTCCCCCGAAAGCATTTCCAGCGAGATCTGTTCCTGTAACAGTTACCGTATAACTTCCTTCAGAGACTCCAGAAGTATTCCAAGAGTATGTAAATGTGGTGCTATTTGTTGCAGTAAGGGCTACATTATTTAGTGCAGAACCTATCGTTATTCTTTGACCTGAAGCCATGGCCTCATTAAAGGTTACGGTCACTGTTAGATTATCTCCTGGTTTAATGGTATTATCAGGATCATTAGTAGTAATGCTTACTGTAGGAGTAGAAGAATCTATGGTAAAGGTGATACTTTGAGTGCCTGAATTATAATTTCCTTGTGAGTCAGATCCACTGACTGTAGCTGTATAGATTCCGCTATTTGTAGCAGGAGATACAGACCACAAATAAGTATATGAATTAGTACTTGTAATACGCGTCATAAGTGCACTGGTAACCAGACCTGAAAGTGATATTGTAGGCGTGCTAAGCAGACTCTCTGAGAAAGCCGCAGTGATGGTTACGATTGCCGAAAGAGGTATTAAATTATCAGCATCGGTATCAGTAAGAATTACTGTTGGACCAGATGTGTCTAAGGTAAAGGTAATGCTCTCTGTTCCTACTAAGTATGAATTACCCGCAAGATCAGTTCCCGATACGGTAGCGGTGTAACTGCCATCGGATGGGGCCGAATTATTGCCATTATCTACATCCCAAACGAATTGGTATGGGTTGATCCCATAAACTTCTACTTGACCTGCTTGAGTTCCACCCTCAGAATGATAAGGAGCACTAGATGTAAAAATCCCATTTGAACTAATATCAACGTGAGCTCCAAAAACATCGCCATTGTTGTCTCCAATAATATCTGAGCCGATTTGTGTAGCATTTGTTCCGTCCCAGTCATAAACTCTAACATAACCTTTGTTAGAACTGTAACCATAAGCCCCAACAACGATTTTATTACCAATAGAGTTTAAAGCCGAGGAGTAACCGAAATTATCACCATTATTATTGCCTACTAAGCTGCGTTTAAGTGTCCAAGTTGCAGTTCCCGAGAGAATCTCATATTTATAAATATTTACAATTCCTTTCGATTGACCTGTCCATCCGCCAGCTACTAGAGTGGCTCCATCACCTGATAGAGATACAGAAACGCCAAAATTACTAGTGCCAGAGGAATAAGTATCGTCAATATCACCTCCAACTAAAACCCAGTTGGAACCACTCCAATCGTAGACCCTTACTTTACCCTCATTAGTTGCATAAGCATAAGCCCCAATGGCTAGTCTATTTCCATCTGCGCTTAAAGAAACCCCTGAGGATCCACCCCCCAATTTGCCACCAGCGCTGTCACCTTCAATATCATTTCCTCTTTGACTTAAATTTGAACCATCCCAGTAGTATACTCTTACATGGCCTGTATTGTTTCCTGCTACCCCATCATTACTTTCTGCACCTATGGCAACAATATTCCCGTCATAACTTAAATCAATGGAGGAACCAGCCTGGTAGAGATCTTGATCAGCCTCCCCGAGAATAAAGTTACCACCCCTTAGCGTCCATGTACCATTTACCAGGGTATAAATTCCGTACTTACCCTTGTAGTTTGATCCTCCCCCACCAATAGCTATAACTTGACCATTCCCACTAATAGCCACTGTCCTTCCATAGCCCTCACCAGAGGATCCTGTTATGGTATTTCCAATTTGTGACCACTGAGAGCCATCCCATCTTAAAACTTTTGCATATCCATTTCCAGTTCCACCACTTCTCATTCCGCCGATAACAATTGTTTTTCCATCATCGCTTACTTGAGAGTAGAAACCTAGCCAATCATTTGCTTGACCATTTATATTTTGACCGATCTGAACTATACCATTATTTTTTGATGTAAATAATGAGTTAGATCTAACTCCTGGTGAAATGGAGATTGTTGGAGTTGTTGACATGGATTCGGAGAAAAATGCTGTCAGAGTAACTGTATCGGTTGATATTAAAACATTATCCTGATCGCTATCAGCAAGCAAAACACTAGGCCCAACTGGATCGTAAATAAAACTGCAGGAGACGATCGAAGAAATACTATTTCCAGCTGCATCAACCACCGCTGGGCTTCCTGGAGCATGAGTTAGCTTAACGAGCCCCCCGGACTTTGGAGTAATGCGTACAACATAAGACTGATGTGCATTTGATGGGTTCTGTGAAACACTTAAAAGGGTTAAACTTTCAACATTTATAGCCTCGGAAAATTGTAAAAGATTCGTAGTAAGACCCGTTACCGTTTCGTCGTATGTTAGAGTTACCACAACCGAGGTATTCGAGTATTTTAGCCCTGATGGAGTTATAATAGTTAGTGATGGTTTTACTACATCTGTTGTAAAAGTAATGCTATCGGTTCCTACGTATGGGTTTCCTGCAGTGCTAGTTCCAGATACTGTTGCAACATAATTTCCACTTCCAAATGTAGAGGAAACATTAAATGTGAAGTAATACCCAGTCCCTCTGGTGATGGATCCACCCATATTTGAATGGTTACCACAATAATAATATAAGTTAGCTGGACTATTGGCGGCTAAAGTGATTAGGGTATATGCACCACTTTGACCCGGGGTACCCACTGCGGTTACATTTGTAGTGTAAGCAGATCCCGAATTATGAGTCCCATCTTGAGTTGTAGAAAACTTAATGGGATGACTTGAATTTGAAGAATCAGATTGATCAAATCTGTAGGTTTGACCAGGCACCAAAACTAATGGTAACTGACTTTGATCATTGATAAAATACTTATTCCCTCCTCCTGAACTTGCAACTTTTACAGGGAAAACAATAGGATCTGTTACATTATAATTCACTAGTCCCATGGTAGCATTTGTAACAATGCCAGTTATAGAAACGGTAGGGGTGGGACTCATTGATTTGGAAAAACCTGCCGTTATTGTTACTACCTCAGATAGAGCAAGTAAATTATCATCTACACTATGACTTAGGGTAACAAGGGGACCGGCTGTATCTAGACTAAAGGTTATACTTTCTGTCCCAGAGTAGGCACCTCCAGTGGCAACGGTAGTTCCTGAAACTGTTGCATAGTAGGTCCCAGAAGGAGGAGTACTACCACTGTCAACATCCCAAGCATATTGATATGATTCACCGCTAGAGATAGAGTAAACTCTTACATGACCTGAATCAGCTCCATTCGCTCCATCATTATTTATTGCTCCAATAGCTACTCTTGACCCATCAGAGGATAGAGACATTCCATAACCAGAGAGATCTCCTGCTGCTTCTCCATCAATATCTGTTCCAACCTGCACCCATGCAGAACCATTATAATTATAAATACGAACATGACCCGAACTATCTCCATTTCCATCATTTAATTGTGTTGAAATAGCTACTCTTGAACCGTCAGATGATAAAGAAACTTTTTTACCACTTTTATCAGTTGCTGCTTCTCCGTCAATATCTGCTCCCACTTGCACCCATGCAGAACCATTGTAATCATAAATGCGAACATGGCCTGCATTATCTCCTCCTGCATCATTACTATCTGCTCCAATAGCTATTCTTGACCCATCAGAAGATAAAGAGACTGAAGCACCACTTCTATCACCTGCTGCTTCCCCATTAATGTCTGCTCCTAGCTGAGACCAACTATTATTATTGTACTGATAAATACGAACATGACCTGAATTTGTTCCATTTCCATCATTATTTACTGCACCAATTGCAACTATTGAACCATCAGAGGATAGAGACATTCCTAAACCAGAGAGATCTCCTGTTGCTTCTCCATCAATATCAGCCCCTAATTGAGTCCACGTTGCAGTTCCAGAAATAACCTGATACTGAAAAACACGAACATGACCCGAATTATTTCCATTTCCATCATTATTCCAACCACTAATTGCTACTCTTGACCCGTCAGAAGATAAAGAAACATTCCAGCCACTAGTATCAGCATTTGCCTCACCAACAATACTAGGGCCTAACTGAGTCCAAGTTGCAGTTCCAGAAATAACCTGATACTGAAAAATACGAACATTACCTATAACCGAATAATTTGAATTACCATCATATCCTGGTGCTCCAATTGCAAGTTTTGAACCATCAGAGGATAAAGAGACACTAGCACCAAAAAAATCATATGCTGTTTCAGCATTAATGTCCCCTCCCGCTTGTGCCCATGCAGATCCATTGTAATCGTAAACTCTTACATAACCAGTTCCAGTACCACCAGAAGGAGTATTTGTAAATAAATTAGCCGGATCAAGGTCACCACCGATTGCTACTCTTGACCCATCAGAAGATAAAGAGACTGAATAACCGATAAAATCACCCGCTGCTTTCCCATCAATGTCTGCGCCTAATTGAGTATTTGATGCTCCTGATGTTTTGTTCATTAGAACATTGGTAACAACTCCAGTAATAGAAATTGTTGGAGTAGCTGTCATGGCTTCAGTAAATGTAGCTGTAATAGTTACCGTATCTGAGGCAGCTAGTAGATTATCGGCATCAGTATCTGTTAGTGTGACACTTACATTGGAATTACAAACCCCCCACTCAGGATGTTTTGATGTATCAGCCCTCCAAGAGTTGGTACCTGCGGAATTTATAAAATTAGAAGGCTCATTATTAATCCTAGAAACACACCACCCTGAAATATCTTGAACAAAATCAGCAGCGCTAGTAAACATTCTACTCATATTGGTAACATTTGAAACGTCCCAATTTCCAATATCTTGGTTGAAACGGGATGCCGATTCAAACACTCTAGTCATGTTAGTAACACTTGAAGTATCCCAAGAAGAAATATTTCCATTAAAAACAAGCGCAGATTCAAACATAGCACTAATGTTTGTAACCTTTGATACATCCCAAGAATTTAAATCCTGGTTAAACCTTCTTGCTGAGTGAAACATGGAAGACATGTTAGTTACCTTAGACACATCCCACCCGCCTATATTTTGGTTAAATTCCAATGCGCTATAAAACATTGATCCCATGTTAGTTACACTTGATGTATTCCATGATCCGATGTTTTGATTAAAGTAATCAGTTTGCGAAAACATTGCTGACATGTTTGTAACACTAGAAACATCCCAGGATCCAATTGCTCGATTAAATAACCTACAATTAAAAAACATCCACTCCATGTTATTGACACTAGATACATCCCATGAACTAATTTGGGGATTCATATTATCTGTACTTGCAAACATATAGCTCATGTCCGATACCTTAGAGGTATCCCAAGAATTAAAATTTTGATTCGTTGAGGACAAAGACACATTGCCAATGAACATACGACTCATATTGGTTACATTAGAGGTATCCCATGAGCTTAAATTTTGATTGAAAACTCTGTTTTGATTGGCTAAAGAGCCTAATGCACTGTCAAAAAGCCCACTCATGTCAGTTACAAGTGTGGTAACTACTCTATCCCAATCGGTATCAGTTCTTTGTTTATTAGCTAAAGAAGTATTATCATGTGCTGTATATAAAACACCACTTACCATGCCTGTATCCCCTGCACTACATCCAGAGCATTTAATCGTTACCCCATTAGAGGCCAAGTAAAAAGTAGGGCTTATGGTAAGGGTAAGGGAAGCATTTCCAGAGTAGGCGATATTATTTGTATCGGTTGCAGTGGTGGTAACATTTACTGTAGTACCCGATGAAATATTTGAAGGTACTTGCCAGTAGTAAGTCCATACCGCTGCAGTAGTGCTTTGTGTCATAGCAACATTAGTAACCACCCCAGAAATTGAAATCTTCGGTGAGGCATTCATGTTAGCTGAGAAGGTGGCGGTAAGGGTTACCTGACCTGAAGTAATTACATTATCGGAATCATTTGAGGTTATAGTTGCTGTTACACTTGTTTGAAGTGGCATCCATTGATAAGTCCCACTAAGTGTTCCATCTATTGAATTTCCGCTAGAATCATTTATTGTTGTTCCCGATCCTTCATTTATTTTGTGATAAAGCAGTAATGATGAATCAGTTGATATAGCTTGGTTTAAGTTTGAGCTTATTTCACTTTGGGTTCTAACGTCATTCCAAAGGCGAAAATCACTAACTTCTCCATTAAAGTTTCTAGAGGCAGTGTCATCAAATGCCCCAATAGCAATTTCATGATTTGTGTTGGTTAACCCTTGGCTTGAAGAAGAAACAGAGTAGTTTTCAGTATCAACTAGAACCCCGTTAATGTATAGTTTTAATTGGCCTGAACTAGAAGCTGAACTTGCAGTCATTGCAACGTGATACCAAGTGCCCTCTGTAATTGCGCTAGAAGTGACTTTTGGCCATGTCCCAACATAATGTTGCCTTATTCTTCCGCTGAAATACAATTGACCACTTGAATATTCAACATAAACTTGCCAATCATCTTGTCTTGACAAAATAAAATCTGCCTCTAACTGAGGGTTTACTGATGATGTAGTTGGACCATTATTTACCTTTACCCAAGCCTCTACTGTAATTTGATCTGTATCGGAATAGGTAACGTTATTATTTGTCGGAATTGCTATTACGCCATCATTCCCATTGAAGTTTATCCAATTAGAAAAAGTTGGAGAAGCTATAAATGCTACTTTTGGATCTCTACAAGCTGGACTCCTTCCACTAAACCTTGGTCTTAACGATGAGTTGTTCTTTATGGGATTATTATTACCCCAAATGTTGTTTCTGTTATTGTAAATATTTTGATTATTTGGAAAACACCAATAAGAAAGATCTTGATTTAAATTAGTGGCATTATCGAATAATTGATTCACCCCATTTTGATCATTCATACTCGAAACATCCCAATATCCAATGTCTTGATTAAAAGCACTCGCATTTTGGAATAACCCCATCATGTTGCTAACATTGGAGGTATCCCAGCTACTGATATCCTGATTAAAACTCGAATTGTTCTGAAATAACCCTTGCATATTTGTAATTCCAGAGGTACAAACGCAGGATACATCTTGCCCCCCTGAGATCATCGAAACAAGAGTATTCCTGTTAACTTTTGTATAGGTTTTGCCTCCTACAACACCAGTGGATCCAAAAGATGCATTATCACAAATAATGGTTTTATTATTTGATGCAAGTTGGAAATCTTGAGAAAAAATAGGATTGGAAAAGCAATATAATACAGAAACCAAACTGTATAAGATACAATTGGATAGTTTAGATTTGAGCAAATATGTAAAGGGAGGCATTATAAATTAGCTATGATCGAAAATAATCCTTTTTTTCGATCAAGACTTAATTTTTTTCTGATACTTGAGCGTAGATTAGACAGCGTACTATCTGAAATATGCATCAAGTCAAGAATTTGTTTATTGGAGAAATTCATTTTGATGTACATACAGATTTTTACTTCAGTAAAAGTCAATTCGTCATTATGCTGTATGAGTTTTTTGGTAAAGTTTGGATAGATTTTAGCGAATTCTATCTCAAAATTTTGCTGCACTAACATGTTTCTTTTGGTTTTGATTGCAATAAATGAGAATTGATATTAAAAATCAATAAAATCAGTCAAAAAAAGTTATTATGCAGTAAAATTGCAGTACAATAATAGAAATGTCTTTTAACCAAAAGGAGTTTAAAATTCAAGGGGAAATTATAACGACATTAAGAAAGAATTTAAATCTTGATTTTTATCAAGGTTTAACTTCTTGGTAAGTCGATATCTCTGACTTTCTACAGTTCTTAAAGAAATACCTGAAATATTAGCAATTTCATTATTGGTATGATTCATTTTAATGTAGGAAGCCAATCTTAAATCGGTCTGTGATAGTTTGGATATCTGATTAAGTCTTTGGTAAAACTCTGGGTATACACTTACAAACATATTATCAAATTCCTCATAGGATTTTTCTGAGTTGATCACCCTATTCAATTCATTGCTTACCATTTTACCAGTTTGAACTTCATCTTTTTGGGAGGTACGAATTTTCTTTTGAAGGTTTTTTAAATAATCATTCCGTTGTATGATAAAACTGGTCTTGCTAACCAATTCTCTATTTTTTTGGTCAAGCTCGGCCAAAACCTTTTCTTTTTCTAATTCCAAACGACTCCCCTTTTCTTTTTGATAATTATAATTAACCCGAATTGTGACCAATGAGAAAAATAAAATTACGGTTCCAATAACTAAAATATACAGGTAAGTATTGTAACGAATTTTACTCTCATTTAGAGCTCTTGCCGAATCTGATAGTATAATTTGAGTTTCAAGATCGTTAAGTGTTTTGAAGATCTTAGAGTTGCTAGCGCCCGAAGCAATAAGAATTAAGGAATCCTTAACGCGAAGCAAGGATTCCTTGTCTTTAGTTTTTTTGTAAATTTTTTCGAGAATCTTGTAATTGTATCTTTTTTCTTTATCACTAATGTTTTTAAAATTTAGATTTTTCAATGCAATTTTTTTGGCCTTTTCAATTTCACCTATAGCCAAGTAACACTCGGAAAGTCTAGATCCTAAAAAATTAATTTTAAGTGGGAAATTTTTAAGAATTTCACGAGAATACAATAAATTTTCGATTGCCTTATCGTAATGTTTTTCGGATTGATAATAAGCCGCAAAAACTGAGTAGGCATCTCCATAATTTAGTGTCAAATTTGAGTTGGACAGATCCTCTTCGTTAATTTTAGCATTGTCATACAATTCAATAATCTCATTCAATTTATTTTTTGCAGAAACGAACTCCCCTTTAAAGAGCTTTACTGCCATAAGTTGCATCAGCGAGTACAAAATATCCTCAGGTTTACCAATTGATTTTCTACTTTGATATACTTTGTAAAACAGTTCTTCTTGTTTATCATAATCTCCCTCAGCACCATAGATCAGTCCAAGATTTGAAATTGTCGTATTCAATCCATTTCGGGCATCTGTTAAATCGAACTCTTTTTTTAGCTCAAAAAGTTCTTTAGCCTCTGTAAACTTTTCCTTTGCCTTTTTAAAATTGCTATTCTGAAAATAAATATTACCGATATTAACTACGATCCAAGGTGGCTGACTTAAATTATTATTATCAGGAGATGGATCTTTCACAGCCCGATTGATCCGCAAAGCAGAGTTGAAGTATTCTAATGCTGAGGAATAAAGCTCCATGTAAAGCAAAATTTCACCGATTTTAGAATATGTTTTTACCATTTCGGTATCGGGTGCGTCGCTGGCGCGAAGCTCGACATACTCCATTCCAAACTCAATAGCCCTGTTAGGGTTTAGATATTGATATTTGTTAATTGAATCTCTAAGACGCTGCGTTTGTTGAGCATTTACATGCAAAAAACTTACACATAAAACACATATTAGAACTTTGCGCATCAGCCTATTTTTTCAAAAAGATATATACTAATATAGTAATTAGAACAACAAACAGAATTTCCAAGAACTGCTTAAGATTCAACTCGATTCCTTTTTTTAGATAAGAACTTCTTCTTGGCTTCATTAAATTCTTTCAAGGATAATCTTTTTCCATTGATATAAACCGTCTTTACCCCCTTTGGTAACTCATTATAAAAAAGATAATCGTAACTCATATTACTGAAAATGAAGCTAAACTTAATAAAGTCGTACTAAATTTTCATAATATGCAGTACTGCATTTTTACTGCCTATTAAAATCTAAATTTTCAAAAGGGATGTTTACTCTTTGGACATTCTGCCAGCCAATTGATCTGGAATTCTATCTTGGACATCCTTGAGGTGTAATTCTAGATTTCCCATCAGATCTGAGACCACATCTGGAAAGGTTTCTGCAATATTATATTTTTCAGAAATATCAGCATTAAGATCATAGAGCTCAGGACGTTCTAAAACTATCGTCGGCCCACCATAGTTAATTGCCTCTCTTTGCTTTATATGAATTTTATACTTCTGATTTCGGTAGGCATGAAGTTCAGCAAAAGCCCAATAATAAAAATCTTTACGAGGACTGGCCGTCTTCTTTGTTAACACAAGAGACAAATCATAACCGTCCATTTTACGATCGGATGGAACCTCAGCACCAGCAAGGTTTGCAAAGGTAGGTAACAGGTCTAAGGTGGCTCCCATTTGATCTATCACTCCCGAGGTCACTATGCCTGGTCCCCAAATAACCGTAGGAACTCGCTGGCCACCCTCAAAAGTAGTGCCTTTTCCCGCACGGAGTGGACCTGCCGAACCTCCATGAGTTTTAAACAATAGCCACGGTCCATTATCGGAGGTAAAAACCACTATGGTATTTTGGTCCAGATTGTTTTTTTCCAAAGCATTTAATACCTCACCTACACTCCAATCAATCTCCTCGATGACATCAACATACAAACTTGATTTGCTTCTTCCTCTGAATTCCTCTGAAACAAAAAGAGGAATATGTGGCATGCTGTGGGCAAGATATAAAAAGAAGGGTTGGGACTTATTTTTCTCAATAAATTGAACAGCTTTTTCGGTATATCTTTTGGTGATTGTAGTTTGGTCAGCAGGACGTTCAATAATATCAGCATTTTCAATTAGTGGTACATTGAAAAATTCAGTTTTTGAAAAATAATCGGGATCTTCCGATTGCTTGAGATACTCCTCCCACTTATCACTATCCATATCATTGGAATAGGGAATCCCATAATAATAATCAAAGCCTTGTTGGCCCGGTAAAAACTTAGGTAAATGACCCAAATGCCATTTTCCAATTACTGCAGAAGTATAGCCTTGGGGTTTTAAAATCTCTGCAATAGTAAGCTCCTCTAGAGGCAGACCGTTGGGGGAATCGGGAAAAAAGACATGTCTCTTGGAAGAAGTCATTCCATTTCTGATAGGGTATCTCCCAGTCAATAATCCTGCCCTGCTGGGGGTGCAAACCGGATCAGCAACATAGAATTGTGTCCACTTTTGTCCCTCTACAGCCATGCGGTCTATGTTAGGAGTTTGGATGAGCGGATGTCCAAAACTTCCTATATCTCCATAGCCCAAATCATCACAAAAAACAACCACAAAATTGGGTGGATTTTCAGATTGTGCTGAAAGCATAAAAACCCAGAAACAAACCAGAATTAATAGCCAATTTTTCATAAATCATCTTATTGTTAAAGAAAAAAAGTACCGCGCTGAATGTTATTTCAACGACTGCCCTCCTTTTTCTCCAGTTCTTATTCTATAAGCCTCTTCAACAGGTAATATAAATATTTTTCCATCACCCACTTGATCTGTAGCAGCTGACTCTAATATTGCGTTGACTGTCTTTTCAACAAAATCATCATTGACTACAATGGAAAGATAACGCCTTTGGATTTCAGATGTACTGTAAGTAATTCCTCTATAAACATGACCTTCCTTTTCGTTTCCTACTCCAGTCACGTCCCAATAACTAAAAAAGTTGACTTCCACTTTGTGCAAGGCCTCTTTGACCTCAACAAATTTTGATTTGCGAATGATTGCTTCAATTTTTTTCATCGTTTAAAGGTTTAATTATTAATTAGAGTATGACTTAACACCAAAAGAAACCGAATCGATTCCCGCCTCTTTCTCTTCGCTAGTGATTCTAAACCCAATCAAAGATTTCAAAATTATCATCAATATAAAGGTAATACAGAAAGAAAACAAGGCAATATTCTTTCTCGCTACTCTATTGAATAATTTATCTGAGGCATCTACTCTAGAACCTCATTATCGCCAACCAACATTTCATCGAACTTGAGATCGTCCAATCCTTCTTGATCAAATGGATCTTCAATGTATTCCTGAATGTTGTATAGAGCCATTAGGATAAACCCAATAATTACTGAAAAGAAAATGGAAACTACTAATTCCAAGAAGTTGTTTTTATCAAAACTTGCTAAAATATTGGAGTTATATACTAATGGAGAGAGGTAAATAAATACCAAACAATACAACCTGAGAGAGATGGGAGTGGAATGAATTTTAAGTGTGTTGAGTTTTTCAACACTTTCAAACAATTCATTTTTTACCCTAATGATACTGTCTTTTTCCCTTTCATTGTAAAGATTTTTATAGTTTTCTAAGAAATAGAAAATCTCTTTTCGTTTGCTTCTGATGTGATCCATTTTCAGCCCACCTTTATTAGTTAAAATTTTTAACAAGTCATCCTGCAGACCCAGTAAAGTTTTAAAAAAAGTAGAATATTCTTTTGTATTTGTGCCATCAACTGCCCTAAAAAGATTGGACAGCTCAATCATTTTATTTCTAAAGCTATTGAATTCACCAATTGCTTCTTGTCTTTTTTGATAGGCACTGGTTATTGAAAAAACAAGAGGAAAAACAATTGCAATACTCAAAATGGTAAAATCAATTTGGAGATTGAAATCAAATTTGTCATAGAAAAAATAAATGACCAGGGTTTCAACAACAATGAATATCATTCTAATATTGATCGCTGAATAGATTACATTTATTTTTTTACTCATTTCTTTGAATGCGTTTAACAAAGGTAAATATTTAATGAAATTATAATTAGAACTCTATAAAAGTAAATTTATTGTTTAATGATATTTAAATGATCGGTATATAACTATGAATTGCATTAAAGATGGAGTTTTTAAAAATCTCAAAAGATTTTAATTTTACATTTTCTTAAATCAATGCCTGAATTAAAGGGGTAACTAATTCAATCTCATTGGAAGGCCATAGCCTTTCTCCTCTATTTGGGTTAATTTAAAAAGCATCCTAACTGTTGGAGCCAGCTGGTTGTTGTATAGTTGACCTCCATTAGTAACCTCCCCTAGATTTTTTACCCCTTTTCCAAATACAATAATCCAAGTTTGATCCGATCCCTTAATATCTGTGCCATGACTTCTCCAACTATCTATAGGATCTGTTCCTCTCCCATGGTCAGTACCAACGATAAAGGTCGTTTTCCCACGATAATAGTCACTTTTCTGGGTATAATTCCATAAATCCTCAATTAGAGCGTCGGTATTTTTGGTTGATTTTATATAGGATTCATAATCTCCATTGTGGGCAAAATCATCAGTTTCTCCGTAAGCAATATAAATAAAATCGGGTTGGTGTTTATCTAGATAAGACTTAGCAAATTGATGGGTAAAGCCGTCAAGCCGAACTGACCCCCAGGGGCTTGGAATCTGTCGCTGGAGTTCATTTAGTAACTCCTCCCCATGAGTCAGTGGATAATCAGTGGAGGGTTCGAAACCACAATTTGTATAAACCCCAGACCTTTTCTGATTGACTATGGCATCAAAAACATCCCAACTGCCGAAGGCAGCTACATTGGTTTTCCCATAGACATTTGCAAATTGCTCCAAAACGGTTTGATTAGGGTTAGGTGTCTTGGCATTGCTGTCTATCCTTTGATCATCTGCTCTACCGCTCAGAATTTCGTTGTAGCCAGGATAAGAAAACCACATCCCATTAGTAAGGTTAACCTTACTTCCCAAGGTTCTATTTCCATGAATTTGTCCCATTTTAACCACCTGTGTCCAAACAAAAGGCATCAGTATTTTTCTTCTATCAAGAGGACTTTCTGCCCAGGTCTTGTTATAAAGTTCGCCAGGGTGTTTGACGTATTTTTTATTTTTGACCAACAAGGAATCAACACCCAAAAAAAGTTCTTGCCATCTTAATCCATCCATGGTAATCAAAAATACTTTTTGATCGTTTTCTGTCTTTTGCGAAAACCCTAAAAGAGTGCAAAAAAAGACAACAATAAAACAATAAGAGACATTAATTTTTAACATGATATTAATTGATAAAATCACCCTTAAATATAAGACTAATGATTTGAAACCTTATCCAAAGAATTGGATATTAAAAACATAAAGTGATCTGACAGCATAATGCTGTTTTCAATTAAACTAAAAATTGGTCTAGAGGTGCGAATCAATTATTTTAATGTATATTAAAAATAATTAGTTATAATGATAGATCCTTTAAAGACAATTATTTAATCTAAAATCAATTATTAATGAAATCTAATTCCATTTTGTTCTCCGAAAAAAAGAAACTGGTCAAGTACAATCCCTCAAAATATTCATCTGAGTGGGAATTAGATTTTGAATATAATGTTTATGGTATTTCGAGAATTGATAATTTTGTTTTTGTCACAACCTACTCCAATTGGGGAAAAATCTATACTAGTTTGGTTGAGTTTGACACTGGCAAGAAGTTGTGGACACTAAAAGAAATATTTTATACAGTTCACATTATCGGCGATAAAATTATTTATAAAGACAAGAAAAAGTATTTCAATGGTATCGATATCAATACCGGAAAAAAAATTTTCAATTCTAAACCACCATACACATGGTCAACCCCTAAAGCCATGCTATTGAATGGAAAATTTTACCTTTACAACTCCAAAAAAACATGCCAGCTTAATCTTGAGAATGGTGATTATTCTGAAACTAAACTTCCAAGAGGATTAGATCCTAGTGAAATTGATTTCGTCCTAGATGAATTCCAAATTAATATAAATAATATGCCGCAGAGTGGTGGTGATTCCGGACATTATTTTATGATGGGAGATGCTGGAGGTGGAGATGCTGGAGTTGGAGATGCCGGAGGTGGTGGTGATGGCGGCGGGGGCGGAGACGGTTAATCAAATCTAGTCCAGCTGGTCATATACATTTTATCCTAACAAATAACTTAAAAACAAGTTTTTATAAATTATTTACATAAACCTCTGTAAATCAGCCCATTGTAATTATATTCTAAGTTTTTTCTAAAAATTTTAACATTTTTTTAGTATTTTTTTAAATAGGTGCTATAAAAGTCATAAATTTACACCCCTAAATTTTGCGCCTGCTTTAAAATATTGCACGTTTCTCTTTTTAATTATTTGGGATTTGCAATATTATTTTAATCCATTATTATGCATGCATATTAGTGTGTATACAAGTAATAAATAATTAATTTTTATGAAACAATTTATTTACGTAATTGCCTTGTTTTTAGGTGTTTATATGGTCAATGCCCAGCAAACCATAACAGGAAAAGTTCAAGACCAAGATGGGCTTGATCTTCCTGGTGCTTCAATTGTAGTTGATGGAACAAACAATGCAACTACATCTGATTTTGATGGAAACTTTACAATCTCTGCAAATAATGGCGATAAACTCATCATTAGTTTTGTTGGATATGAAGCTGCTGAGGTTGTAGTTGATGGAAATGATGTAATGGCAATTTTAAGCTTAGCCACTGAATTGGAAGAAGTGGTTGTTACTGGATACGGTGTATACGATAAGAAAAGATATACAGGTAGTGCAGTCACAATTGACACAGAACCAATTAGTCGCAAAAACATCTCGAACATTTCTAGAGGTTTAGTTGGGGAAGCTTCCGGTTTAACAGTTGTAAGCAACTCCGGACAACCTGGAACAAGTGCAACAGTTAGGATTAGAGGTAAAGCTGGTTCTGTAAATGGTAATTCTGCACCACTTTATGTATTGGATGGAGTTCCATACAATGGAAACATTAATGCGATTAATCCAAATGATATTGAAACAACTACCATTCTAAAAGATGCCGCGGCTACCGCCATATATGGTAACAGGGGAGCCAATGGTGTAATCTTAATTACAACCAAAAGAGGAGATGCTGATGAGGCTAGAATATCAGTTGATATCAAATCTGGATCAAACACGGACTACCTACCTAGATATTCCGTTATTGAATCTCCTGAAAAATGGACAGAACTTGTGTGGGAATCTCTAAAGAACAGAGGTACCGGCCTAGGTCAAAATGGAGCAGATTATGCACAAGCAAGATTATTTAGTAGTGCTGGTATCAATCCAAAATACAACATGTGGAATGCTGATGGGGATGCGTTAATTGATCCATCCACCGGTAAATTTAATACATCGATATCCAGAAGATATGATCCAGAAGTATGGAGAGATTATGCTTTTAATGACGCAAGAAGAAATGAGGTTAATGTTAGTATAAGTGGAGGGAGTAAAACCACACAATACTACTATTCGGTTGGAGCATTAGAAGATGTAGGGTATGGTATAAATTCTGACTTTAGAAGATACTCCACTCGTCTTAACTTAGATTTCACTCCTTACGAGTGGTTAACTGCTAAAACGAATTTCGGATATTCTTACGCTGCATCTAACTTTAATGGGCAGTCAAGTGATTCTGGAAGTATTTTTTGGACCACTGCTAACATGCCTAGAATTTACCCGTTATTTGAAAGAGATGCGGACGGTAATAAAATCAATGATGTTTATGGTGGTTTCAAATATGATTATGGTGAAGGTAGAGGATTTGCTGGTTTAACAAACTCAATTGGTGATGCATATTACAACACTGACAAAGATTTAATACACAACCTTAATATAAACCAACAATTATCTTTTTCTCTGATGGAGGGAGTTAAGTTTGAATCTCTTTTTTCTATTAATTATTTAATGGATAATACAGATTTTGTCTCTGACCCAACTTATGGGTCTTCAAGAGGTCAGGGAGGATACATTTCTAAAACCAAGCTTCAACAGACCAACTGGACACTCAGAAATGCCCTTAGGTTCGAGAGACAACTTTCGGACAGATTTTTCTTGATGGGTTTCCTTGCTCATGAATCAGAAAGATACGAGTCTAGCACTATGAATGCCAATAAATACACCCTTTTGCAGCCTAGAGGTCCCATATCTGTGGAACTAGATAATGCTGTTAAAAATAACACTTCATCCTCTTCAACATCCGCTGTTGCAAGGGAAGCATACGTGGCTTATTTCAACTTAAAGGTTGACGAGGCCTATAACATAGCCATTGATTTCAGAAGAGATTCTACTTCAATTTTTCCAAACGATAAGTGGGGAAATTTTGGTTCTGTGAGTTTGGGTTGGATCCTTTCAGAGGAAGATTTTTTCAATGTATCTAACATAAGTTTCTTTAAACTAAGAACTAGTTATGGTATTTTGGGAGAGGCTTTGGGAGAAGGTTTCTATCCTGGATATGATAGAATTGATGTAAAAAACCTTAATGACCAAGTTGCAACGGTTTTCATTTCTAAGGGAAATCCTGACCTAACATGGGAAGCGGGTAAACAGTTTAATATAGGTATTGATGTGGAATCAAGTTATGCTAATGCCACAATTGATTTTTATTCAAAAAACAGAGAAGATATGTTCTTTACTCGTGAAGTTGGAACTTCATTAGGATATAGAAGTATATTAGTTAATGACGGAAGCCTCAAGAACTGGGGTATTGAGTTTGCTGTTGACAAAGACATAGTTAATACCAATGATTTTAATTTAAATGTTAGAGTTTTGGGCTCAATTGAAAAAAATGAACTCACTGAATTGCCTTTTGACCCTGCTGCTGGCAGAAGAAAGTACTTCGAATCTAACGGATTTTACGGGCTTGGTAAAGGCAAAAGTACGTATGAGTTTTACATGAGAGATTATGCAGGTGTTAACCCTGATACTGGATATGCTCAATGGTTCAGGAACTATGATGATAAAAATAGTAATGGCTCTTGGGATAATGGCGAAGAAATTGAAGATTTATTTGAATATAAAATCGAAAATCCAAATGCAAATATTTTAGAGGATAAGGTTGAAAGATATGTAGATGCAACCAAAAGGTTTACTGGAAAAACTGCAATCCCTGACATGTATGGATCTATTACACTTTCAGCAAGTTACAAAGCTTTTGACATGAGAGCTATCTTCAGCTACGGCCTTGGAGGATATGCATACGATAGCGCATATTCTGATTTTATGGATAATGAATCTGCAGGAAATACTCAACAATTACATACCGATATTGAAAACAGATGGAAGCAGGCTGGGGATGTCACAGATGTGCCTATTTTAAACTCTAATCTTCAAGTCAACCAGGCAAGTACTTCTACTCGATTTTTGATAGAGGCTGATTATTTGAATTTTTCCAATATTCAAGTTGGTTATACACTTCCTGATAGTTTGACTCAGAAGATAAATGCCTCCAATGTTAGGATTTATTTTACAGGGGATAATCTTATGATATTATCCAAACGTGATGGGTTTAATCCTGGATATTCATTAAGTGGTAACACCGCAAGGTATACTTATGAGCCCATGACAACATTTACTGCAGGATTAACTTTAAACTTTTAATGTGATGAAAAAAATATTATATACCTTATTTGTATTGATTTTCTCATTCGGATGTAATGAGGACTTTCTTGAAGAATTTCCCACATCATATACCACACCTGAAAAATTAGGTGAGGCACTTGAATTAAACCCAAATGTGGGAAGTTCAGGTTTGCTTGGGATCTATGAATCTATGTTCGCTGTTGGGACAGGATATGAAAATGACTTCCCAAATGCAAGAAATGACTATGACTTTGGACATCGCGGTTACGATATATTGAGTGATATGTTGTCTGGTGATATGGTTCTTGGTGGTAAGAACTATGGTTGGTTGTCTGATATCTCTGAACTAACTGCCACAGAAGATTATACCAATAGAAACAATTATACTATGTGGCGCTATTACTATTATATAGTATTACTAGCTAACAGTACAATTGATGCTTTTGGTGGCTCAGATGCAAATCCAGAAACTGCTGAGGCTCAACAGGGTCTTGGTCAATCACTTGGTGCAAGAGCATATGCTTATTTCTATTTATTGAATTTGTTTGCCAATGATTTTGACAGTGCTGATTTAGTCCTTCCTATTTATACTAATTCAACAAGCGAAAATCAGCCTAAAAGTAGTGTTGCAGATGTGATTGATCTTATCATCAGTGACCTTACAAGATCTAAAGCACTTCTGACTGGATTTTCTAGAAGCGCTCCCAATATAATTGATGAGTATGTTGCCAGTTTATATTTGGCCTATGCTTATGCATTAAAAGGAGACCATGCTAATGCCTCTTCAGCTGCTAAGTTTGTAATTGATAACAGTGGAAAAAGTGTTCAATCCATCACCGAAATAGTTAGTGGTATGAACGATGTTAATCGCCTTGCAGGTAATGTTTTATGGGGTACTGATTTAACTGTTGATAATGGACTTGGTTTAAGATCTTGGTATGGGCAGTGTGATATTTTTAGTTATAGCTATGCTTGGGCAGGTGATCCAAAAATAGCAGATGTTTCTCTTTTTGATCAGATTGCCGCAGATGATGTTAGAAAAACATGGTTTAGACCTAGCGGGTTCTATATATATACACCTCATTACAAGTTTTATCACGAAGACCGTAGAATAGGTGGGCAGAGAAATATTACTGCTGACTATATTTATAATCGTGTTGAGGAGGCGTATTTGTTACACGCCGAAGCAGAAGCTGCACTTGGAAATGATGCTGCTGCAAGACAATCTCTAAAAGCAATTTTGGATCATAGAATTCCTGATACTTCATACCTGGATGCACTAAGTGGCGCAGATCTTCAGGATGAAGTTTACCTTCAGACTCGAATTGAATTATGGGGTGAAGGTAAGTCATATCTTGCAATGAAACGACTTAGAAAAACTATTACACGGGGTTCCAATTGGCTTGACTTTGCTGGTCAGTCATTTGATTATAATGATGAAAGATTAACTTTTGAAATACCAGAAATTGAAATTAGAAATAATCCAAATATTTCTGAGCAAAACCCCTAATAGTAAAATTTATCAAACAAAAAACCCGCTTTACAGCGGGTTTTTTTATGGAATTCCCAAATAAAATTCCAACTCCTTACAAGGGTGAAGTCAATGGTTTTTTTAAAAATTTTGCTTTTATTAAACAAACTAAATTTTAATGTAAATTTTATTTTTATCCATAATCCAAAGTATATACCAATAAAATAGCATTATAAATATTGAATAGAAAAGTGATCCATTCATGTTTCCAAATAGTGGAACAAATATTTGCCCATAAATCCAGCTTTTTAATGAAACCAAACTTCCTTCAAAATTAAATTTTATCAGACCAGACATTATGCTTGCCCATAGCTCTGCGAATATATAAGCAAACAATGGGTTAAAACCAAAAACCAAAAAAGAACTAAAGTATTTTGTCTTTTTTTGGACATCAATGGTCCAGATTAAAAATGCCAACACAACGAGTGCCCACCCATTAGTGAAAAGCACATATGAACTTGTCCATAAGGTTTTATTTATTGGGAAGACTAAACTCCATAATTGAGCGACTAAAATAGCTGACAACCCAATAAGCAGCATTTTTATGATAAGTTTTTTACGGTCATTGACCCTAAAAATCGTCATTCCCATTAAATATCCCCATATAACATGAACAATTCCTGGGATTGAAGCAAAAAGACCTGACGAATCAACTAAATAACCCTTTCGCAAATGATTTTCACCCAGAAGTAAAATATCAATTTTACCCACTATAGTGTTCTCTGCAGTATAAGGTTGTGGACCCCCAGCCATCCATAATATAATCCAGTAAACAAACAGAATCCCTATTGAAGTAAATAAAAGCCCCCTGGGCTTTAGAGATAAGCAGAGAATCGCTCCAATACCGAAACAAAATGAGATTCGTTGCAATACCCCAGTAATACGAAGTGTTGAAAGGTTTATCTCTCCTGAAACGATCCATTGTTTAAAAAAATTAAGCATCAACCCAAGCAGAAAAATAACAACAGTACGACGAATTATTTTAATAATTGAATCTACAGAAAGTTTTTGCTGGTGCTTTTGAAAAGAAAACCAACAGGCAATGCCAACAATAAACAAAAAGAAAGGAAAAATCATATCGGTTAAGGTACAGCCGTTCCATTGAGCGTGCCTCATTTGATCATATTTATAACTCCAACTGCCAGGTTGATTTACCATAATCATTAAGGCAACGATAATTCCTCGAAATATATCAAGTGTAATTAACCTTTCTGTTTTATTCATCTCCCTATTTCGCTAATACCAAAATGTTGGTATAATTCAGTATTTAAATATGTATAGGTGTATTTGCAATTAGAGTAATGATGTAGTTAAGAGAATCTCACAATTTAACACGCCGGAAATAGGACAATTATCTTTTGCATATTCGGCAAGCTCTTTGAATCTATTTTCTTGAATTTCTTGAACTAATCCTTTTACATCTAAATGAATATTTGTTACAACTCCATCCTCGAATAAAAGTTTAGCATTTGTTTCTAATTTTTCTGGCTCAAAGTTTTCTTCATTAAGAACAAAAGCAAGCTTCATATTAAAACACCCTGCAAGAGCTGATACTATTAATTCCTCAGGGTTGGTTCCAAGTTTTCCATCTTCGTTCTCAAACCTTGATTTGAAAGTGTATGGCATTTTATCTATTGCACCACTTTTAGTAGAAAGGTAGCCTATCCCGTCTGAGCCATTTCCATTCCATATTGCGTTTACTTCTCTTCTCATAATAATTATTTAATATTAAATATATAAAGATAGTTTATTCATTACTTTAATATAATAATTTGAATTCTCATCCAAATAAAAAGAACAGGTAGCATAACCAAACTCCAAAAAGCTATGGGTCATTCATCAATAAATGTTAGTTTGACTTATTTAAGAGGATTAGAAGTGCCTGAACTTAATGAAGAGGATATGCCTAAGATATAAAAAACCCTCCACAAGTGGAGGGCTTTTCTTGAGATTGAATTATTAGTAATTATCGAGCAAACCCTGCTTTCAAAGGTTTGAATTTAACTGCAAAACCAAAGCTTTTTAAAGCTTTTTTCATATCATCAGAGGCATCACCGTGAACGGTTATATTATTAATTTTAAAGAACTCCATAAACTTTTGAAATTCTTTCTCAGAAATTCCATTTGGAGAAACGTTTTTGACATGATTAAACCAAGCACTCTCGTTTGAGTATCGCTCAACTAAAGTAATTTTATTTTTTCCAGATTCATAAAAGTTCCAGCTTCTTACGTCTGGTTCTCTTTCTCTCATGATTTTAGTGTAATATTTCATGAATTCCAATGTCTCTGATTTACTTTTTCCATTGACAAACATTTCAACGACGTGTATTTGTTCATCTTCATTTCCCATAAAAAGATTAAATTCACTGTTAAATGCATCATCAGGGAAAATTGCATTAATCTCTACAATTTTGTCACCATCCCACCTGTAAGAAAAATTGCTCGGATTTGATAATGTGTCTCCCGTGATTTTTGATACTGCAGACCAAGTTGTCCATTGGTTTGTCCATATTTGCCCATATGAATCTGAATATATACCTCCAGCTTGTTTCAAATCTTTTCCTATATAGCTGTTTGTCTCAATCCAACCTTCAGGAAATTTAATATCATTAAACATCATATGGTGAACTTCACCTAATCCAACAAAATCTTTTTTTGTCATTTCAAGTTGATTAAATCTGATTTTACAGTCCTCTGAGACTATACTGCCATCAAATTTATTTTCCACGTAACTTTTCATCATTAACGCAACTGATTTTGACTTGTTGTCGTTAACGCTAATTGAGGATTGTTTTTTGTCATTTATATTATGACAACCAGAGGATAATATTAGAGCGACTAAAAAAAAAGTTTTTTTCATTCTTTATAGATTTTTTGTTCAGTAACAATTTATAGCTACTATTTTAATTGTAAGATGTTTATTGTCATTAAACGATTAACTTGCCTTCTTACCTCCTTGTTCCAATTTGGCATCGTTCCATCATCTTTTTTCCAATATTTTCTCATCTCATCTGAAATTCCAGAGCCACTTTCATTATCTAATAAATAAGAAGCTAAGTTTTCATTATCAAAGAAATCCACAGTGATGTGATTATACTTTATATTGAATGGCTTCATCATAACCGACCCTGAACCCCAAGCGTCTCTTTTACCTTTTATGAACTCATTTGAAAACTTTTTATGCCCTTCTATCCATTTATTTCTCATTTGATTATTGACAGTTTGGTACATATTAAATTTTGCAATTTTTGGTAAATCTTTAGTTTTTGAAGCAAATGCCTCAACCTTTAAAATTAAGCGATAGCTATTATTAGAAGAAGCAGAACTCCAATTTTCCCAGAATTTTTTTGATTCATCAGGATTCCATTTTAAATTTTTACCCAAACTACGATTTTTATGATAATTTGTTAAATCGTCATATAATTCAACTACTACGAAATCCGTATGCCCATCACCACCTCCAGCTATGGTTTGCCATATATCGAGACCTTTCAAATCTCCATTTTTAATTCTAACTTCACTGGATTCCTTAAGGTCTTTTAAAAGCGCTTGTTTTACAATATTTTTTTTCCCTTTTTCAGAGCCAATAAAGTGAAAAACTCTGTATTGAGAATAAGAACTCATTGATATTAACAGTGTAACTAATAAGAGGTGAATATTTTTCATTTTAATTAGTTTTTTGTTGTGATTAATTTTCAAACATATGAAATTTACTCTTGTTTTGCAAGTAAAAAGAAAAGCCAGAATTTAAAATAAAGACCCCTGATTACTATTTACAATGAATCAAAAATTGATTCAAAGCTTTTTGCTTCACCAGAGGCTTATAAGTACCTGAGCTAAACGATGGGTATATGCCTGAGTTGGAATTGAAATTAGTTATCTAACTCACCCATCCATTGTATAATTCTAAAAATTTTACCCTCTCTAAAGAAAATTCTATCTATGAGTCTAACTGATTCTTGAGTCCCATCTTTATAATAACGTTTTTCTCTAAAAGCAACTGAAACTCTTGTAAAATCAGAACCCTCAATTTTGAGTGGAACTACATTATTAATACTTCTTTGTATAGAGTCATAGGGCTCATGTAAAGATTTAATTATTGCTGGTAGTGCAGATTTAGGTGATCTCATTGCCTTACCCCCTAAAGGTGGATAATAAACAACTGTATCCCCCATGAACTTAGCCATAGTTTCTGAATCTTTTTCTGCATAAGCCAAAACAAGAGAAACAGCATTGTATGCATCTTCATCAGAACCAAAAATATATTTTTTGCCTTTAAAATTATTTAGAAATTGTTCCCCGGCTGATGCATTTACTTCAACCTCAACTGTTTTTGGCTGACAGCAAATAAAAAGCAAAGTTGGAATAATCAGTAACAGTGATTTTTTCATTTTAAATAGATTTATTGTTAAATAACAATTTATCGATACTATTTCAAAGGAGAGTGTTTCTAAATGTTACATTCTAAAGAATTAAGTTTAAAATAATGATTAAAGTAAATCAATGATGATTTAGAAATTTAGTATACTATTTTTTAATAAATATTCATTTGATGCACAAAAACTAATGAGCTTATAATTAATATTTTACAATAGAAGTTTAGGTTAAAGAACTTGACAGGTGGAAATAACCTTATCAGCAAACTCCTTATTAATTCGTGCCAAATATTCCAATTTACCGAGAGTCTTAACATGCTTTTGTATAAAACACGGTCTTATTCTATATTTGAATAAACCATAAGCAAATGAAAAAGTCAATTCTTTCCAACCCAGCATTCAGATATATATTTGAAGTATTTATCATCGTTTTTTCTGTTACGGTTTCATTCTATATTCAGAATGAACTTGACGAAAGAGATAAAATGGAGCTAAAAAATGAATCTTTAAAGGGAGTTCTGATTGATTTAGATAAAGACAAAGATTTTTATAATGCTGCTCTCGAGTCTATCTTTTACAGATTAAATTCATCAGACAGATTAATTGAAAAAGGGATTGACTCAGGGGTTTTAAATTCGTTTTTATCTTATTGGGGTTTTGTTGGTCATGATGCCTCAATAAAGTCATTAATTGCAACTGGAGCAATTGAATACATATCTGATGAAAATTTACTTGAAGAACTAACAAAATATTATGAGACACAGTAAAGCATTTTATCCGATACTGCTGAAAATGAAGAAAAGCTCTATTGGGAAATCATGACTTACATGAAAGTTAATTATCGATTTGGCAAAATGATGAAATCTGAGAGAACTTACATAAAAAACTGGTTTACAGGAAAGGGCGGGGACAAAGGACATCCATTACATATGCAATTTGATGATATTCTATTATCGAAACTAAATAAAGACCAATATTTCGTCAATCATGCCCATCAGCTCAAAAGACTTGATGGTCTTCATGCTGGATTTTATGAGCAGGCACTTGTGGAGGTTCAAAAACTAAAGGTTTTAATTAAAAATGAATTGAATTAGATTTAACTCATTAAAATGCGATTTAAAAGATTTAATAAATTCATGAATCTAAATACTAAAAATTACCTTAGATATGCAGTTGGTGAAATTTTACTTGTTGTTGTTGGGATTCTGATTGCATTGCAGGTTAATAATTGGAATGAGGAAAGGAAATTGAAACTGTCAGAGAAAAAAGTTCTTTTATCATTTTACAATGAAGTTTCAAATAATTTGAATAGTCTTAAAACTTCAATTGATGAGAAAAAAACTATCATCAAAATAAATAAAGAAATACTCAATAAAACCTCACCAAATTCAGATTGGAACTCTAATGTAAAACTCGACAGCTTAATGTATTACTTCACCGTATCTGGCTGGATTTATGTGTCAGACAATGGAGTTTTAAACGAGCTGGTTAATTCAGGGCAATTGAATATTATAGAAAATAATAAGATTAAGAGTCTAATAGCATCATTACCTCAACAAATAAATCAAATTACCGAAGAGGACAGGCTTTACAGGGATGACCTTCATCAATATTTCCTCCCTTTTCTTGGGAAAAATTATCGTCTGAGAAACATCACCAGTTATAGAGAGCTTTATGCTTACAATAAATCTGATTTAGGAAATTCGAAGCATGAACTTAATGACATAAAAATAATAAATAGTTTAGAGTTTGAGAATATGCTTACAATTCAAGCGATATGGATTAAATTTTCAATTGAGATGTGTGAGAACTTGAGAATTAAGTATTTGAGTTTGCAAGATTTAATAGAAAAAAAATATCCTGAAGTCAATTTTAATGAAGTGTCACAAAATATAGAAAGTGGTTTTTGGGGATAGATTTTAATGAGATTCTTTAGATTTAAAAATTTTATGAGCATGGATACAATAAAGTATCTGAGATATGCAATTGGAGAGATAATACTGGTTGTAGTAGGTATTCTTATTGCCCTTCAAGTTAATAATTATAATGAGGAGCTTAACAATAAAAAATTAGAGAAAAAAATTCTTTTATCACTTCATAATGAGATTTCTTCAAGCCTATTAAATTGTAATTTGGTAATTAGTAAAAAGAGAGAGATTATTTCATCATCCAATAAGATTATGTCTGAAATGTCTCCAGATGGTAATTGGAATTCAAAATATAAATTAGATAGTTTAATTTTCCATATCACAAATTCTGGTTGGAGGCATGTTCCACAAGAAGGTGTACTGAATGAAATTATTAATTCTGGAAAGCTTACATTGATTAGTGATAATAAATTAAAAACATTGATTTCTTCTTTACCAAGAGCTTACTCTCAAATGATTGAAAATGATAGAATAAATAGGCTGAATATAAACACTAATGTTGTTCCATTTTTCTACGGAAAGTCTTATTTAAGGAACAGCACCAACTATATTAACCCTTTTGAATTTTCAGAGGCTTCTCAGGGTATTACTAAATTTAAATTTAACAATAATAGATTACTAAAATACCCCGAATTAGAGGATATCCTTTCGTATTTATCTAACTATAATAAATATGGAATTGAATTTTTAGAAAAGGCAAAATTAAAATATCATCAAATTCAGCAATTAATTGAATCAAAGTATCCAGAGGTAGATTATGACAAACTCGAAAAAGATTTAGACAGGGGGGTATGGAATTAAAGGATTACAGTTTTTAATGACAGGTGGAAAAACTCCATCGTCACACACCACTGCTGTTTTTTGACACTTTTTGAATCTGTGCACTGGTCCAAAAAACCATACACTAAGTTAGTTTGTGACTTTTTGACCCTCCTTTTGGAGGGTTTTTTTATGATTGAAAATGGGAACTATTATTTCTACTTGATTATACAGTCATTTAAATGAACATTCATCATTAAGCCAGAACAACTTCCCATTACTGTAATTCTCTTCCCCTTAGACAAACTTGCAACGACAGATTTTTCATTAAAATAACACTGGATATCACCAAAATATTGGTCTCCAACAAGTGTTATATATGCATTATCCATAATATCGTTTCCTATGTCCCGTACAACACCCGTTACTTCAATTATTTTTCCTTTATATTTTTCGTCAGCAGCGATTTCGTTTGCATTATAGTCATCATATAGTTTGACTGCTGAAACTTTTAATGAAGGCTTTGTATCTGAAGTTATTTTTGTGCTTTCATCTAAACTTTCAAAATCTTCTAAACTCCCAAAAGCAATTAAAATAAAAAACAATAATGATATTGATGATAAAAAGTTCTTCATAATATAAATCTAATAACTAAGCTCGAAGCGACAATGTACATAATTAAGTCAATAACATCAAAAGTCCCAGGAATTAAAAAGTAAAATTGACCAATCTCTGAAAAAACACCTATAATAGGTATAATCAGGGACCAGATTATAGTTCTAAAAGTTTTATCTTTTCTAATGTGGAAAATTAGAGTGCTATAAGACATAGCCCAAAGTCCACCAGGAAGTGAAAATATAATAACTCTTTCTAAAAAAGTATCAGCGGACGTTAATGGTGTATATAGATTACCTAGAAGTTTATTGTAAATAAAATAATCGGTCCTAAATGAAGTATAAATTAAACAACCTATAAAAAGTGGGACCCACCAATAAATAGTCCGTTTTTTCATTAGTAAATCATTATATTCAGTAACATAAAATTCAAAACGAATTAGTCCAAAGAAAAAGAGTTAGAAAGATAGTGGAGATAGATTAAATAAAAAAGAGGTGCTGCGTTTTAGAACCCCTATTATGTTTAAAAATATTGAATTGCTTTTAAAAAAATAGGTACCATAACCAACCTATAAAAGGTGGATTGAGAATAAACCCTCTGAGTGAAAAGTTATTTTTATCAAAGCTGCTCCATCGTTTTCTTCTCACCGCATTTCTCCTGACCATAAAGCTGTTTTACAAAAAGTAAATCAGAAAGATATTCAGTAATTCTACTGACTTTTCCTTCCTCATTTATACTATACAGCCAGATGTAATCATTATTATATTCTCCATTGACCCCCTCAGCTTTTCCTGAAAGCACTATAACTGAGCCATTAACGCCAGAAATTATCTTATCTACATTTCCTTTCCATCCATTTTTTAAAAGAGATTGAAATGCCCCAGCAGCCTGGAGAAGTTCCTCATATGTATAAGTTCCTGATATGTCGAGCTCGCCCCTTAAAGTAAAGGTAAAGTCATCGCTAATTGTAGATTCAAACACCTCAAAATCAGCATTATTATATGCTTCAAAATTCTTTGAAACAATGGTATTATTCCTTTCAATTAAAATTTCATTTTTGCTTTTTGAAGTTGTTTGCTCACAAGATATAATTGAGATAAGTGTGATTAGAAAAATATTTTATTCATTTTAAATAATAAATTGTTCATACTACTAAAATAACAAAACCTACAAAAGGGGTGAAAGTGCCTTAAGTAAAATAGGAGGATATGCCAATGATTTAGATATTGATATTGCTGTTCTTTTGCTTGTTGTGCCGATGATATAGTTCCCTAGGCAAAGTTTAGATATAATTCTATCTAATTTTTAAATAAGAATTACTCATAAGTTTAAATAAGATTGTATTTGTATATGACTAATTTTGTTTAGTCAAAAAAAATAATTTAACGTTACTGTATTTAAATATTAAAGTTTTAATTATGAAAATAAAGAATTTTATTGTTTTGATACTTTCTCACATAATATTAAGCTGTGCTGTTATTAGACCGGGGGAAGTTGGAATTAAACAAAGATTGGGAAAATTTACAGGCGGTGTGGTTAAGGAAGGGGCTGTACTTTACAATCCAATTACAAGCAGAGTGGTTAAAGAATCGACACAAACTCAAAACGTAAAACTAATTTTAAGCTTACCAAGCAAGGAGGGTTTAAGTGTTAAATCTGAAATATCAATTCTATATAGACTTGAGGAGGATATGGTTGCTTCGATTTTGGAGAATCTAGGTAAAAATTATGAATCAATTGTCACAAGCGTATTTAGATCCGCAGCCTCGGATGTTTGTGCTCAATTTTTTGCAAAAGATATGCATTCAGGTATGCGATCAAAAATTGAAAATGAAATTCTAGATAAAATGAAAACCAATCTCGAAAAACAAGCCGATGGAATAGAACTAATAGCTGTTTTGATGAAATCAATCCAATTACCAAGAGGGTTGGCAAATTCAATTGAGAGAAAATTACAAGCTGAACAGGATGCAATGAGAATGGAATTTGTTCTAAGCCAAGAAAAACAGGAGGCTGAAAGAAAAATAATAAGTGCCCAAGGAGAGAGAGATGCTCAAATTATTATTTCTGAAGGTTTAACAGAGGGCATAATAAAAATAAAAGCAATAGAGGCTTTTAAACAATTGTCAAAATCTAACAATGCAAAAGTTATTTTAACTGATGGTAAAACCCCTTTAATGGTTACAAGCGAAACGGATTAATAATATTTTCTCTGTAGACTAATTCACAGTAATCGTTCGATACATTCCCTTATGAGCTGAACATTGATTAATTGAATGTTAAGCTAAATATAAAGGGATAAGTGCTGTCTCCTGAACTTAATGAAGAGTATATGCCTGAGTTGTAATAAAAAACCCACCGAGTGGAGGGATATTTTACTATTTACTTTCTGACATTTTTTTTTGATATAGTGCAATTTCTTCCATTAGCTCCGTTGGGTCAAGATAACATTTAGTGGAAATAATTTTATCTCCTTCCCACTGCCACCAGCAATGAAATGTGTTTTTTTGAACTTCACCTGTTATTTTTGATTTACCAGACCAGTCAGACCAATGATTGGTGTATATCTCTCCACTGTTATAATACATTGTGGTAATGTATGGATCAATGTGTTTTAAATCATCGTAAAGGACAGAGTGGAAATTGTACCCTTCAATAATTTCTTCAGTAGAATATTCAATATTATTAAAATAATGAACTCCATCATCAGTAAAGTATTTTCTAGCTAAATCAAAATTTCCATCTTGATAAGCTTGAGCTAATTTTTTTATGATTGTTGTTTTTTCATCATTTTCATTAATTATTCCGCTCAATGAGCCGCTGTCAACAGTTGTGTTTTGACAATAAGTAAATAACAGTAAGAGCGTGATAGCTGAAATGAATTTTTTCATTTTTGATAATTTGTAGTTAATAAACAAACATAAACTAATTACTTTAAATAGGCAAGTAATAAGAAGTGCCAGAGCTTACTGAAGAGTATATGCCTGTGATTTAAGATTTTAGTTGGAGGTTATGAATTTATATTATAAATATCTATTTTTAGAAGGAGGCTAATCTAAGGCGGTGGTAGTAAAATTTAGTTTATATAAAAGTTACTATATCCATCTTCTGGTTCTGGATTTATACGATAAATATTCTTTTCCAAATTTTTCTTCAAGAAAAATTTCTTCTCTTTTAATCTGGAATTCATTTATCCAAAAGTAAAAAATGAATGGAGTTAAGATGGAATAATAATTTAAATAAAAAATTGAGGTTGAAATGACAATTAGAATCATCCCCAAGTACATCGGATTTCTGGAGTATTTATAAATCCCAGTATTAACTAGTTTATTAACTTTTTTAAAATTTATAGGATTTACTGTGGTTTTTGATTTTATAAATTTTAAAACAGGGGTTGTTAAAATAAAAATTCCTAATGAAAATATTAGAATTGAAATTGAATGTTGGTATGGGAAATAAATTATCTCAAATTCATTTTTAGAAAAATAAATAGTAGTGATTAAAAATAAAACTAAAATGGGTGGGGGTATTTTCAACATTTTAAAAGTTTGTACAAAAATGATTAATTTAAATAATATCTACAAACAATTAGAGTTGTCCTACTATTTATCCTATTTTACGAATTTATCCTAATAGAAAACAAAAAACCCCTCAAGAAGAGGGGTTTTAGGGTGGTCCCACCTGTACTCAAAGGGGGGTTGTATATATAATGATAATCAACAAGTTAACTGATTTAGGTGGTTCGGTATCCGAACCATTTTGGTTAGTGTTCCGAACCTTCTCAAAAATCAAGATTTTTTGACTACAACCCAGGTTCAGGTTCTTTTAGGACCATTATTTTGAATTGTCCCTTGTAGAAAATAAAAAACTATTCCACCAATAATTGTCCATAATACATCATTCCAATCAAAAACTCCTCTTCCTGGAGTGTAAATTGTTATAAACTCATTTCCAATTAGACCAATCATAGAAATGATTATTGACCACTTTAATCTATTTCTGTAAATAGATGTATTAGGTTTAAAAATCTCTGGAATGGTTACATAAAACATACTTGGAAGACCAATACCTGGAAGGAAGTTGGGAATTACTCCAAGAAAATAAATTATAACGTCATTTCCTCCTTCATAGTTTGGTCTGATGTAATCTTGAACCAATCCAAATGTTAAAAATGTAACTCCAAAAACTAGATAATAAAAATATTTTCTGTTCATCAACTTTCAAAAATAATTTATTTGTTTTGGATTTAGGTTCGGTTCAGGTTTTAAAAGGACCAATTATAAAATCCCAAATTGATTAAAGTGATATGAGGTGTGGAAATGAACTAGTTTCTTAAATAAACTAGTTTCAATATTACCATATATGTTGTGAATAGTATAATCAGACTTTAACTCCTTAACTATTTTAATGTTTTCAGTAAGTCTGTTTTTTTTATTTAAAAATGATTCTTCTGAACTAAAAGACTTAAACTCTTTTAGGGTTTTTGAATTTTTTGGATACTTGTTTATATCAAAATCCAATGACTTTAAATATTTCAAAAATACTTTTCCAAAAAGTCTCCCAAATAATCTTGTCCGAAGACTAATTTTTTGGTTTCCTAATGAGACTTCAATAAAATTGTTACAATGATTAATCATTTGAAATGAATTCATTTTTCCCCATTTAGGGGATGTCTCCTCATCAAGATAATTCAACTTATCAATAAGAGAATCAAAATCATAAATCATACTACAAATTAATGATTTTGGTTCGGATTTTGGTTCGGAATAAGAAATGTAAAAAATAAAAACCCTCCAAATCAATGACTTAGAGGGTTTAAGGGTGGTCCCACCTGGGCTCGAACCAGGGACCAACTGATTATGAGTCAGCTACTCTAACCAACTGAGCTATAGGACCAAATCCAGTAATAATAAGGCTTAACGAACAATTATTGCTTTTTAATTTAATCCTAGTTGGTGAAAATTACAATTAAAATTACAATATGACTAAAAGTACGTTCGTTTCAATGACCTTATACTGAAGGCTCAAAATTAAGCTTTTTTCTAAAATATGCTAAAACAATAAAATATCATTTAGGGACAAATATGTGGAAGGGGTTCCACCAAAATGTGAGTTAGATAAATCACTTTTTAACTTACATTTGTGACAATGAAAAAAATAATTCTACTATTACTATTTGTTACATCTTGTTCAACCTTCAAATCAGGACTTACAATTCCAGCAAATGAAACTTTTATTTTAGGGGAAAGTAATTCAAAAAACTATTCAGCTGAATTGGTGAATACATCAAATTATGAAGTAAAAATAAGAGGTGAAAAAAAACAAAATGGGGAGTATACTCAAGGATTTGGGCTAGCACCAAAAGGTAAAGTAACTGTTTATGTTTCTTCTAATGAAATAATAAAGTTTATAAATAACAATAATCTTCCAGTGAAAGTAAATGTAAAGATGAGTAAAGAAGTATATGGAATGAGATATATAAAAAACTAAATTTAAAATTGATAGTAGTAATTATTTTCAAATCTCCATTTTCTAAACCAATTCTATATTCATAATCTTTATGATATTGAGTTTTGGGACGGTATTTAAAAATGATTATAGCCTATGAATTAATGGCTATTTTTTCTGCTTTATTTTCCCCAGTTTGAATTGTTATCCTATTCTTTAGGTCTTGGAAGGGTTGTTCGATAAAAATGTACATAATTATTGCTCCAAATATTATTGCTATTATTGAAATCAGGGTGTTAAAAATAATTATTTGAAGTCCAGTTAGGGAGTCTCCATAGCTGTCTATAAATTTTGGAAAAAACCATATCATGAACATTTCGTGAAATAGGTAAGCTGAATAAGAGACTTGTGCTATTGGAAAAAAAATCTTAGAAGATAAAAAACTATTTATTGGCTTAACGTATATTGATTTCATGTAAAGGCAACAGAGAACAATATATGTCACACAAAAAGCGAAAACCTCTCTATGAATTATTTCATAAAATCTTGGTATATCTTCACTAAAGTTGTCAAAAATTGATGAATTAAGCTTTGTCCATTGACCAAGCGAAATACTTGAAATTAATACAAAAAATATTAGGCATAATAGAAAAATTAGGTTTGACATTTTATTTTTTGTTCTAAAAAAAATTTTAATCTTATCTAATTTATAAACATTTAAATATGCTCCCATTAAACCAATTAATAGTGCACCATATCTCAAATGAGTAAGCATGTAATACTCCCAAAACCAATCCATCCAATTTTCGTCAAGAAAAACTGAGTCGAAGGGGACCACAAAATCATAAATATTAAATAGATAATGATAGCTGAGACTAATTGTTATTAATAAAAGAAATATAAAAGGATAAAATTTATTTTTAAAAAGTGGAAATAAAAATGCGATTAAAAAAGGAGCAATTAAATAAAATTGTTCTTCAATGGCCAATGACCAAGTCCAACCCATATATGATTCTCTGATATAATTATTTATGTAGAGTATATTACTCCATGCCATTCTCCAATTTCCGGGGGGGGTGCCGTGTAAAAAATATATCCCTATTATCATACTAAAAATGTAAACAGGCATTAGTCTTAAAAATCTCCTTGTATAGAATTTCTTGAAGTCAATTTTATTATTTTTTTTGAGTTCTTTGAAAAGAATTGTTCCTATTAAAAATCCACTAATAACAAAAAATAAGTCAACTCCTAAATCACCCTTAGAAATCCAAATTAAAAAAGGATTATCTAAAACTTTATCACCAATTGGTTTGAAAAAATTATATTGAAATAGCCAAGCATGGAATATTATAACCCATAGGACCGCGATTGCCCTAATTCCATCAACTGGTTTGTAATTATTTGCAGGCCTTAGATATAGCCTATTAAAATATTCTTTCATTAAATTATATTATGGTTACTTCTAAATTAAAAGTAAATTGAAGTAATTAAAATTAACTTTGTAGTTATTTTAAAATAATTATTTAATTTCTAAAAAATCATTGGGTATTTATCAAAAAATAAAAATACAATACATTAAAATCGTAATATCTCAAAAATTAACATTTTCAAATAATTAGTCTTTTTAGATAATTATTTTGAGTCTATTTATGGTTTTAAGGTTCCCATTGAAGACAGTTTTTTGATAAATGTGATTTTTTAAGAAATAAAATAATACTAAATAAGAGTCATATTCTCATCTTTAAGTTTTGGTAATTCAACCCCCTTTTGTAGGTTTTGTTATTTTAGTTTTATCGAACAAAGCCATTAAATTTACCATTATCATTTCTCCAAAAAATATTAGAATCCACTATATCTCCAAACAAACCATCTCCAACTATATCTAAATCTCCATCATTATCTCTATCAAAAATATGTAGCCATTTTAACCAAGTATGTTGTTCTTGGGTTCCAAAATATGTGGTTTCAGTAAAAAAATTTTCAGTTATTTCACTAAAATCTGCAAAAGTAAATTTGTACAGATTAATAGAGTATCCATTGTATGCGTTAGTATTTAAAACTAAAATATCTTTTATACCATCATTATCAAAATCAAAAAAATCAATATCATGAGGAGTTAGTTCTTTTTCTTGAATGTTTATACCTTTAGAATAATCAAAAATTCCATTATCATTTTTTATTACAATCAATCTTTGACCTCCCCCTAAGAATAAATCTAATTGACCGTCATTATCGATATCACAAAGGAAACCCTGAAATAAATATTGTGGAGAAGAGCGGACTCGAACCGCCGACCTCTTGACTGCCAGTCAAGCGCTCTAGCCAACTGAGCTACATCCCCAAATTATAACTAATTGATTTAAAGTAATTTATAAAAATCAAATTGTTTTTACAGTAATTTACAACCATTACAAATCTATAAAAATTGGCCTATTTAGTTTAGTTTTGACAGCTAATTTACAGTAAAATAATAGGGGTATGGTTTTAATATTTCGTTTTTCCACGAGGGTTTAGGAGTTTCAATATATATGTAACCCAATGAAAAATGACACTTTAAAAGGAATTTATATTTTTAACAATGTTGGTACAATTAATAATCTTGTTATTGCCCTTTAATTAAGGGATTAGATTTATATAATTCGAGAAGATTCCTAGTGAAAGAAAAGTTCATAACAGATGCTATCTCAAACCCTAAACAATATAATTTTATAAAGAATTTAAAAATCATAATAAGTTCCTAGTCTTTTGTAAATAATTTTTCAATTTTTTTAGATTTTACATAAAAATTAATTCTTCACAAACTCGTTTTACATCTAAACATGGCTTATGATCTAGTTTTGATCTACAATCCATAATATGAATGTCAAATTTTTTAAAAATATGTTCTGCTTTTTCTGCATCTTTTTATGTCAAGAAATTGTTAGATCGCAGGTAAATTCTATTTCAGGCAATTTAATTGATAGTAGTGGAACTCCATTGGCATTTATAAATGCCTTATTATATGATTCAAATGGAAATTATACCGGGGCTGGTTCACTATCAGAAACCAACGGTTATTTTACGATTAAAAATATTCAGGATGGAAGTTATACTATTAAGTTGTCAGCTTTGGGATTCAAAGAAAAAACTATAGAGAATATCATTATTTCAGCTTCAAATTTAAAAATCGAGCTTGGAGAAGTCATTATGTTTGAGTCATCATATCAACTCGAGTCGGTTGATCTAATTGCAAATAAATCTATACTAGAGCGTAAGATTGACAGAACAGTTCTCAATGTATCAAATATAATTTCAGCCTCTGGAGGTAATGTGATAGATGTATTGGAACAAACCCCTGGTATCTCTATTGACAGAGAAAATCTAACTATTTCGATTCTGGGAAAAAATGGTGTCAATTTAATGATCAATGGAAGAATGAACTACCTGCCTAGTGATGCCATTGGTCCTTTTATAGCAGGATTAAACGCAGATAACATTGATAAAATTGAATTAATTACAACACCCCCAGCAAATTTTGATGCTCAGGGAAATGCTGGCTTTATTAATTTAATATTAAAGAAAGGAATAGACGATGGATTTAATCTAAATGGAAATCTTTCATATGGCAATGGTAGGGGTCAAAATGGTTTAGGTAATCTAAATTATAATTTGGTAAATGACGGATTTAAGATCAATACTAACTACTCTATAAATCTATCTGAAAGAAACGTTATGTTGTCGATTTATAGAAAATTTAATTCACTGCAAAACAATGATGAGTCTCGAGTTATTAGAAACAGAAATTCAAGTGTTAGTGTCAATAATTTCAATTTTTCCTTAGATTATGCCTTAAATAATAAAATTAATTTTGGCACAAACATTTCACTGTTTCAGAGGTTTTTCTGGGTGAATAGTTTCTCTGAAAACATCTTCAATGATCAAATTAGAAATCCTGACCTCACAAAGCGAAATGGATATGACAGAAGGCAAAGTATTCAGTTGAATTCATATTTAAACTTAAAGTACGAAAAACTAGATGTAATATTAAACTCTGAATTTTTGAAATATAATTTTAGACAGCCAGCTATTTATGAGAATAGTTTAAATTATGGTTTCCAAATTCCCAAAAACCAAATTATTGATACTAGAAAAGAAACACCCTCAGATGTTTTTTTTACTAGTGTTGACTTTAAATCAAAATTAAAAGATAAAATTATTTTAGATTATGGATTTAAAATAATCGGCTCTCGTTTTGAAAATGATCAAAAAGTTATAAAAGATAATGTTGAGGATTTAAAATTTTCTGGAATCTCAAAACTTGATGAGACCGTAATGTCTTCTTATTTTTCTTTTGAAAGTAACCTTTCTGATGTGCTTGATCTAAAAACTGGTCTTAGATATGAGCATACTGATTCAAATGTAAGTAATTTAGTTTCCGCTCTTGTTGACAGAAATTATGGTAATTTTTTTCCAAATATTTTTCTGAGCCTAAAAATAAATGATGTCAACAGTATCAATGTAAATTTCACCAAAAGAATTAATAGACCATCCTTTGAAAATTTAGCACCATTTTTTATTTATATTGATGAAAATTCAGCTATTACCGGCGATCCCACACTTCAACCCTCAATTAGTAATAATTATCAAGCAGAATACAGATTCAAGTCTATCTTTTTTCAATTAAGCTACAACATAACCTATGACTATATTGCCCAATTTCAGCCCACCTATAATGAAACTGAAAACCTTCAGTTAATGAAGCCATTGAATATTGATAATAGAAATCTATTCAATGCTCAACTTAGTTTTCCGCTTAATTTAAATTCCTGGTGGTCTTTAAGACCAGATTTCATATACAATTATGAGGAGATTGCTGATAATACTGACAAGGATTATTTTTCAATGAGTCAAAATAACTATAGAATTACTGTAACTCAGCAGTTTAAATTAAATCAAAAAAGTCAAATTGAAATTTTTTCATATTATGTGGGAAAAGGAATGCAAGGTAGAAGAATAATAAATCCAACAGGATCTTTAAATATTGCGTTTAAAACAAATGCCATAAAAAATTGGACTATTACGCTAAACGCTAGAAATATTTTTGATTCTATGGGAAATATTTGGTCTACTAAAACAGAAAATCTATTTTACAGGGCAGACTTTAATTGGGCTTTCACTGGAGTTAATTTAAGTGCCGCTTTCAATTTTGGTAAATCAGATCTCAAAGCGTTGAAAACTAAAAAAAGTCAAATATTAGACCGGTTCTAGCACCTAATTTTAGATCGAAAACACATTTTTCTAGGACCCTCAGATTAACAGTCAAGCGCTCTAGCCAGCTGAGCTACATCCCCATTTTGGTATAGATATAAAAATACAATAAAGCGCCAAATTTAAAAACCCTCTTTCAAACATTCATTTAAAATTGTATTATATTTAATTTGATGTCCACATTAAAGTTCAAATTATTTTGGCTTTTATTTCATATGTTTTCGATGGGTTTGGCTCAAGGCGATTCCAATCTTCTTTTGCAATACAATCGTGGGCCCGATCTGGACGCTTTTTACCGGAAATGGAATTTTGATCTACACACTCATTTGGTTTATGGAAACATGAGGGAAGATTATACCTTTCGAAAAATCAGTTTTTCTGCTGGAATTTACATTCAATACAAATTTTCAAAAACCTTGGCTCTCAATTCAGGGGTAGACTATTTTAATCTGAGTTACCAATACAACCTTGCTGAAAATCAATCATTCGATCAATTGACCTACATTAGCTTTCCCCTCACTCTAAGGGTGTTTCCATCTAGAAAACTACATTTTGAAATGGGCTTACTTTACAACAAAATACATAGCGCTCAAAATACACAGATTGTTGACCTAAAGAATCTAAGCAATGAATACTCCTCAGAGCTCTTCAAAAATAATTTTGGTTGGCTTTTTGCCAGTCAATACAATATTTGGAAGAGATTTGATGTCTCCCTTCAATACCGTTTTCTAAAGAAAGAAACTGATCCGCTGAGGGATCAAAAAAATAATTTTGATGCCATTCTATTTGGGATTCACTTTTTTGTACTCAATCCAAAAATAAAACCACTGTAAAAGACCACTAAAAAAATCTAGCAACAGATACGTTTAGATAGTAATGTCGTTTAGCAAGCTGACGCTCGTTGTCTCTAGAAATGCTATTCAAAAGGGTGAGTAACCTCCATCTTTTACCATAAAATGCAAAGCCCGCCTCTAAGCTATTTTTATAAGGAATATTGGTCAAGACAAAAGGAGCCTTGTCATCAAATAATCCGCCAGAAACCATGTAATCATGATAGCGATACTCAAGTCGCGTTCCAAAATAAATACCATATCCTTTAGTTTGCATCTCTAAAGGATTCCCTAGAAACGCCAACGCATCAGAAGTCCCAAATAAAGTTCCAACACGCACTCCAGCTGCGATACGTTGTGACCCTAAATTTCCAAATAACTCATATATCAAAGCCAATCTCTTATACAATTGTAATCGTTTTCTTAGCATTAAATTAATGTTGAAATGAAATCTTTGGGGCAATGGCTTCAACCAGGCCACATCTGGCAAACCCAAAATCTTATCGTGATAAAAGTTTTGAAAATATGGTGCTAGTGAAGCCCTACCGGTCATACCTATCTTTAAGGATACTCCCCATGCCGAAAAGTGATTATTGTAATGTTCAAATGCCCTTTCCAAAAACAACCATCCCCCATAGGGATAATCCAATTTATCTATATCAAATGTATATCGGTTAGAGGGGGTATAAATTTCCTGACCCAAAGTCCAGTGCACGTATCTTTTATAAGATATACCCTCTTGATCTGTTAAACTTTTTAACCTTCCAGTACTTATAAAAACTCCACTGGAATAGTAACGATCCCTACCAAAATAAAGATCATTGTCAACACTCAAGTTCACATAGTGCTGAGAATACGCACCTCCCCACCATAGAACCCAGAATATAAATAAAGTCGAAAGGGCAGATTTCATAGGTAAAATATGGTGGAATTTAACCATCATTTTTGGAATTCGTCTTCAAAAATGATTTCAATTTAACCTGAGGTACGACAAAACAAAATAGATTGGCTATTTTTGAAGTTCAATGGATGGAAATGTTCAATTAGAAAAAAACAAAAAGATCGGGAGGATCAAGTTTTTCCATCCCAAAGGGAACAGCCTGCCCTCTAACTTAATGGATGAACTAGTTCAGGCTTTTGAAAAGAGCGAAAAAGACCCCGATATTAGAGTGATAGTTTTGGAGAGTAAGGGTAATTCCTTTTGTGCCGGCGCCTCACTCAAAGAATTAAAAAAGCTAAAAAATATAGACGAAACAACATCCTTTTTTATGGGATTTGCCGATTTACTAAACACGATCCGAAAAATGTCAAAATTTGTCTTGGCCAAAGTCCACGGAAAAGTCGTAGGCGGTGGTGTCGGATTGGTTGCAGTTTGCGACTATGCATTTGCTACAAATGCAGCCCTAATCAAACTCTCAGAACTTTCGATTGGTCTAGGTCCCTATGTAATCGAACCAGCTGTCAGCCGTAAGATAGGTACCACCGCCTTCACTCAATTGTCTTTGGATAGTGCCGAATGGAAAAGTGCCCGATGGGGACTAGAAAATGGACTTTATGCAAAATGTGTGACTGATAAAAAAGCTTTGGATCAAATTGTAATTAATAATGCTGAGAGACTATCCAACTATGACCAGCAATCTTTAAGACATTTGCGAAAACTTCATTGGAAGGATACAAATAACTGGGAAAGTCTTTTGCCCAAAAATGCTAAAATTACCGCTAAATTAGCCTTGTCAGACTTTACTCAAAATAAAATTAAATTACTCTTAAATGAATAAGAAAGTTCGCGTTACTAAACAATTTAAATTTGAAACTGGACATGCAATATATGGATATGATGGGCTCTGTAAAAATGTTCATGGCCATAGTTTTAAATTGGACGTAACCATTATAGGTCAACCCATTATTGACCCAGATCATGTCAAGAATGGAATGGTCATTGATTTTGGAGACCTCAAAACCATTATAAATAAGGAAATTGTTCAGCCTTTTGACCATGCAACTGTCCTCAACGTGAAATCCCCTCATAAAGAAATCGCTGATGAAATGGAAAGCCGGGGTCACAAAATTCTTAGAGTTAGCTACCAGCCCACCTGTGAAATGATGATCATTGACTTCGCATCAAAACTTAAAGCCAAGCTCCCTAATCATCTAAAATTGTATTCGTTAAAACTTCAAGAAACTGAGACTGCTTTTGCGGAATGGTATGCCGATGACTAAAATCCAAATTGATCCAAATCGGCTTCAATTTTATCTGGTAGATTAAGATCCGCATCAATTTCGTATTCCTCACAGTCTAAAGGGATACTCACTACCTTGGGAGTCAGAAAGTCCTCCTTTGAAATCCCCAATGAATCATTTTCATATGCTCCTTTCATGTATAATGCCCAGATGGGCAAAGCCATGGTCGCACCCTGTCCAAAAGCAATTTCCTCAAAGTGAATTGAGCGGTCTTCCCCTCCTACCCAAACCCCAGTTACCAGATTGGGTACTATCCCCATAAACCATCCGTCGCTTTGATTTTGGGTAGTTCCAGTTTTACCAGCAATAGGGTTTTCAAAAATATAGGGATAGCCAGTAACAACTTTTTCATAAACATAATTGGTCTCCTCCAGACCAGCATGACGTAATCTGGCACCAGACCCATGTTCGGTAACCCCTTGCATTAAATTGATCGTAACATAAGCTGCTTCCTCGCTGATCACATCTTTAGTTTTAGGAACAACCTCAAAAAGAGCCATTCCGTTTTTATCTTCTATTCGGGTAATCACAATTGGTTGTATGTAAATCCCCTGATTGGCAAACATTCCATAGGCACCAACCAACTCAAAGAGACTTATGTCTGGGGTCCCCAATGCGATTGATGGCACCTTAGGGATGTATGATGTTACTCCTGTTTTTTTAACCAAATCGATCACAGGTCGTGGGCCAACTTTATCCATAATTCTCGCGCTAATAGTGTTGACTGAGTTTGCCAATGCGTTTTTTAAGGTTCGGGTCCGGCCATAACGATCACCAGAGTTTTTTGGGCACCAAGGGTCAATATTTCCATGTTTCATTGCATCGATGCAATACAATGCATCAGGCAACTTATCACAAGGTGAGAGCTTAAGCTGGTCTATGGCTGTGGCGTATAAAAAAGGTTTAAAAGTAGAGCCAATTTGACGCCTGCCTTGCTTGACCTGGTCATATTGAAAGTGCTTGTAATTAAATCCTCCAACCCAGGCCTTGACATGTCCTGTTTGTGGTTCCATTGACATTAGGGCCGCACGAAGAAAATGTTTATAATAGCGAATCGAATCCATTGGAGTCATTATAGTATCTATTTCTCCTTTCCAACTGAAAACCTGCATTGGTATTGGTTTGAAAAAGCTTTCTAAAATAGCTTCTTCATCCATTCCTGCAACTTTTCCCTTACGCCACCGCTCACTGCGGTATGCCGTTCGGGTTAAAAGAGTATCGATTTCCCCCTCGCGCAAATCAAGAAAAGGCGCAGTGGGGTTTAACTCTACAGTATTTTGAAGAAAAAACTCTTTTTGTAAATTTTCCATGTGTTCCGAAACAGCATTTTCACCCATAGCTTGAAGTCGAGAGTCAATGGTTGTATAGATTTTTAATCCATCCCGGTATATATTGTAGTAGCGGCCATCAGCTTTTGGGTTTTCCCGAATCCATTTTTTCATAAACTCTTGGAGATAGGCACGAAAATAAGTTGCCAAACCTTCCCGATGGGACTCGGGTGTAAAGTCAATTTCAAGCGGAAGAGCTGAGAGGGAATCCTTTTCTTCAGGAGTGATTAGTTTATTTCTGAGCATTTGCTGAAAAACTACATTCCGGCGTATTTTGACCATTTCGGGTCTCCTTATAGGGTTGTATAAAGAAGAGTTTTTGAGCATTCCTACCAGGGTGGCTGACTCTTCAAGTTTTAAGGACTGAGGAGTGGTATCGAAAAATATTTTAGCAGCTGATCGTACCCCATCGGCATTATATCCAAAGTCATAAATATTGAGGTACATGGCAATAATTTCCTCTTTAGTGTATCTTCTCTCAAGCTGGACTGAAAGAACCCATTCTTTAATCTTCTGTACCAAGGCCTCTTTTTTATTTTGAGATCGTACCCCGACAAAAAGCTGTCGTGCCAATTGCTGAGTAATGGTACTTGCGCCTCCTTTTTTACCCAAATAAAATATCGCCCTAAGTGTTCCTCGCCAATCAATCCCTGAATGGTCATAATAGCGCTCGTCCTCGGTAGCAACTAATGCTTTCACAATATTTTGTGGTAATTCATCGAAAGTGATCGGTGTACGGTTATCCTTGAAGTAAAATTTTCCCAATACCTTACCATCGAAAGAAATGATCTGAGTGGCCAAATTGGTTTTTGGGTTCTCCAATTGCTCGAGTGGTGGCATGGGGCCCAAATAGCCTAAAGCAGCAATGCCAAAAACACCCCCTAAAGCCAAAAATCCCGTGAAGAAAAGTAACCAAAAAGTCCAAATAAGCTTTTTGTAGTTCTTAGTTTTCGATACTTTATTTTGAGTTTTACTCATGTTCTTGTATTTCTTCCACGGCAAAACCTACACCTACGATACCCTCCAAGTTATCTAGACCTTGTTCACTGTTATTAGATCTCAATGCGTGTTCCAGCTGTACATTAATATTTTCTACTGCGGGTAATTGATAATTTTCTCTCCACCAGAGTTTACTTTCCTTGACTTCCAAAAACCCTTTTCCTAACCATTTGCCCTGGGCATCAGCCATAGCATACTCCAGCGTATCACAAAGCAGCAGGGAGTCTCCTGTTTTGAGTTTGGCAATCAAAAACAAATTGGAATATGGATATTGCTTGTTGTTGCGTATGTAAATCATTAAATTAACTGGATTTTCACTTCCTTTATCAAGGGTAAAAAGCACTTTTTCGTATACAGGCCAATGGCCATTAAAATCTTTGTAATTCATAAAAAAAGTGGGCTTACTACAAGAAAAAATGAAGCCTACAGTCAATAATGAGAGAGTGGAGAATTTGCTAATCATTATTTTGACGCCGGTTGGGCTTACGTTTTTTTCTAGTTTTATTATTAGATTTCTTGGAGCGATCAAAACGATTTAGACTGTCTTGACCAACTACATTTTCGAATGCTACGTCTGTTTTTTCAACTTTTGAAATAATTGATTCGTTCTCGTATTCTTCAAGACTCGGCACTTTTTCTTTATTATTGTTTTTGACAATTATCTCATTAACCGACTCTAAAGAAAGCATATGCCAATTCATCCACTGGCCCTTGTAGGCATACCACAACTGTTCTTTAAAAATATCCATTTTTTGAAGAACGGCAACTCCTTTTTCAGTTTGGAGTTTAACTTCAGGTTTAGGAAAGATTTTAAGTGCACTACGATAGGCATCCAATTCATAATTCAAACAACATTTGAGTTTACCACACTGACCTGCCAATTTGAGGGGGTTTAGTGATAATTGTTGATATCGAGCTGCTGCGGTAGATACCGATCGGTAATCTGTAAGCCATGTAGAACAACAAAGTTCACGTCCGCAGGAGCCAATACCCCCAAGTCGAGAAGCCTCTTGACGCAAACCGATTTGCCGCATCTCAATCCGAATAGAAAAGGCATGAGCCATGTCCTTGATTAACTGTCGGAAATCAATCCGACCTTCTGCTGTGTAGTAAAAAGTGGCTTTTTTGCCATCCCCTTGAAATTCAACATCGGAGAGTTTCATATCCAATCCCAAACCTAACGCCAATTCGCGAGCCCTTTTTTGGATGTTCGGCTCTTTGTCTCGAAGTGAGTGCCATTTGTCAATTTCCTCCTGGTTTGCCAGACGCAATATCTTGTTGACCTCATCGATTTCTTGGCTAACCCCTTTCTTTTTCATCTGAAAGCGAACCAATTCACCGGTTAAGGTAACCAGTCCCAGGTCGTAACCATTGTCAACCTGAGTTATAACAGGATCACCTACTCGGACGGTGAGGCCTTCAGTCAGAGAATAAAATTCTTTTCGGCTGTTCTTAAAACGCACTTCCACCAGAGGAAACGGAGCAATATCTTTACGCATTTCAATATTACCCAACCAATCAAAAACCGTCAGTTTGTTGCAACTGTCATTACCGCAAGTTCCGTTACTTTTACACCCACGAGGTGAACCTATTCCATTACTGGCACATGAAGTGCAACCCATAGTTTTGTATTAGTATTTATAGATAAGTTTAATTAGAGGGATTGGGGATCTACAAAATTCTAAATTAATGTTTAAATTTTAATGCCTCACTACGCCCTTTTTTAAATATTTTATTGCTGTTGTATTTACCTTTTCTCCGCTTCCTTTGTTCTTCGACGGGAAGATTAATAGTTTCTTGGCAGTCAATAGAACAACAACCTTCTCTTTGCTCTTTACAAGAGTGACACTGAATAAAAAGTAAATGGCAGGCTTCATTAGCACAATTGACATGACTATCACAGGGCGAACCACATTGGTGGCATTTAGCAATTATGTGTTCACTTATCCTTTCTCCTCCTCGTTCGTCAAAAACAAAGTTTTTCCCGATAAATTTATTTTCTAATCCTTTTTCATTTACCTGACGAGTATATTCAATTATCCCTCCCTCCAATTGAAAAACGTTTTTAAATCCTTTATGTCTAAAGTAAGCACTTGCTTTCTCACATCGAATTCCACCCGTGCAATACATTAAGAGTTTTTTGTCCTCTTTATGATGAGCCAGCTCTTGTTCTATAAAAGGGAGGGATTCCCTAAATGTATCAACATCAGGTGTGAAAGCACCTTTAAAATGTCCTACCTCACTTTCGTAATGGTTTCTCATGTCTACACATATAGTGTCAGGCTGAGCCAAAAGAGTATTAAAATCGTCGGCATTAAGGTGTATACCCTTTTGGGTAAGATCGAAGCTTCCATCTTTCAACCCATCTGCAACAATTTTTTCTCTAACTTTTACTGTCAGCTTTAAAAAGGATTCATTGTCTTGCTCCACGGCAATATTTAGCCTTACCCCTTTTAAAAAACTAATTCCATCCAAGAAATTTTTAAAGTCTTCGAATCGTGGAGCGGGTACCGACAACTGAGCGTTGATGCCCTCTTTAGCCACATAGATCCGACCTAAAACATTCATTTCATTCCAATTCAGAAACAAATAGTCTCTTAAAATTTGAGGGTTTTCGACATGGTAATACTGATAAAATGATAAAGTCAACCTTTCATCACCAACTTGAGCAAGCAAAAATCGTCGTTCTTCAGCGCTTAGTTTGTTGTACAGCTGCATTTAATAAGTATTTGGATGTTGAATTACAAAGTTATTAAAATACAAGGGAATTTTAATTTAGATATATGAAAGCTTGAATTCGCCAATTGTTTATATTGTTAATAATCCTTTAAAGCTGCTATTGTACCCCACGATCAGAAATAGTAAATTCGTTAAAAAATAGGATTATGGCAGACGCAAATGATGCAAAAAAGAAAGCTTTACAACTTACTTTGGACAAGCTTGATAAGACCTACGGTAAAGGTGCAGTTATGAAAATGGGCGATGAGGCCATAGAAGAAGTAGAAGCCATTTCCTCAGGGTCGATAGGGTTGGATTTGGCCCTGGGCGTTGGCGGATATCCACGTGGACGGGTAATCGAAATCTATGGCCCAGAATCATCTGGAAAAACCACCCTGACCCTTCATGCGATTGCCGAATGCCAGAAAGCTGGAGGCATTGCAGCCTTTATTGACGCAGAGCATGCCTTTGACCGTTTCTATGCCAAGAAGCTGGGAGTAGACTTAAGCGAACTGATCATTTCCCAGCCTGATCATGGCGAACAAGCATTAGAAATTGCAGACAACCTTATCCGTTCTGGCGCGATCGATATTGTAGCAGTTGACTCTGTCGCTGCCCTCACCCCCAAGAGTGAGATTGAAGGTGAAATGGGAGACTCTAAAATGGGTCTCCACGCGAGACTAATGTCACAAGCACTCCGTAAACTCACAGCCTCAATCAGTAAAACTAATTGTACCGTTTTCTTCATCAACCAACTAAGAGAAAAAATCGGTGTGATGTTCGGTAACCCGGAAACCACCACTGGAGGAAATGCCCTGAAATTTTATGCCTCTGTTCGTTTGGACATCCGCCGTTCTAGTCAGATTAAAAGCGGTGACGCCGAAGTAATGGGGAACAAAACACGTGTAAAGGTCGTCAAAAACAAGGTGGCGCCACCTTTCCGTACTACCGAGTTTGATATAATGTATGGAGAAGGGATCTCCAAAATAGGAGAGATCATTGACCTAGGAGTAAATTATGAGATCATCAAAAAATCTGGTTCCTGGTTTAGCTATGAAGATGCCAAACTGGGGCAAGGGCGAGACGCCGTCAAAGCCTTACTTCAAGATAACATCGATCTGATGGAAGAACTTGAAACCAAGATCATGGAAACGGTAAAAGCAATAGAGTAATTCAATATTCAATACGATTATAGGCATTGCAACTATCAAGCTTTAAAGAAAAAATGTCTGCCTTGGCCTCTGCTCAAAGGCCTTTTTTTTTCCTTATCGATTTTGAAATGGAAAAGCCCATCATATGTCCTGTAGAAGAAGCACAAGAGTTGGGCTTTCAATTTGAAATTAAAGGCTTTCGTAATTTTCAGCTCCAAGACCAAAAACCTGCCCAGGTACCACTACTAGTTGCACCGATTCCTAAAGCTGTTTATGCAAAAGCTTTCAAGAAAGTAATAAAAGAAATCTATCGAGGCAATACCTTTTTGCTCAACCTAACCTTCCCTTCAACCATAGAAACTGATCTTAATCTGCAAGACATCTTCCAACTGGCCAAAGCACCCTACAAACTCCTCTACGAAAATCGCTTTGTGATATATTCTCCTGAGTGCTTTGTCAAAATTAAAGACAGTCAAATATACTCCTACCCCATGAAAGGCACTATCGATGCCCAAGTTCCTGAGGCAAAAAGGAAACTACAAACCAACCCCAAGGAGATAAACGAACACAACACCATCGTGGACCTGATCCGAAACGACCTATCGAAAATAGCAAGGGAAATAGCTGTGACCCGATTTCGCTACCTCGACAAGATCCAAACCCAAAAAAAAGAAATCTATCATACCAGCTCCGAAATCAAAGGCAAACTCTCCCCCGACTGGAAAACTCAACTGCCAGAGATCTTACTAGGCTTGCTCCCAGCAGGATCCATTTGCGGGGCACCAAAAGCCAAAACTGTTTCCATCATTAAAAATGTGGAGGAAGGTCCAAGAGGATATTACACCGGAATCTTTGGATATTTTGATGGAGAAAACCTCGAGAGTGCTGTAAATATCCGCTATCTCGAAAAAAAAGACGAACAAATGATTTACCGAAGTGGTGGGGGCATTACCTTTCTGAGCGATCTGGAATCCGAATACAATGAACTAATAGAAAAGATATATGTACCCGTTGTTTGAATCTCTTTGTGTCCAAGATGGTATTATTCTAAACACACAATGGCACAAAGATCGTTTTCAAAAAGCCTATCTGCAAAACTTCGGATATTTAACTTCTTTTGATTTATTGGAAGGAATCAGTATACCTGTTAAATTTAACCAAGGCAAAGTAAAGCTGCGAATAAGATACAACCATAAGCATCGAGATTTTCATTTTGAGCACTACCATATGAAAGAAATCCAAAGCCTAAGATTAGTCTATACAGAGGAGTTAAACTACTCACATAAATATAGCCGCAGAGAAAATTTGGAGTCACTCTTTGATCAAAGGGGGGATTGCGATGAAATCTTGATTATAAAAAACGGGAGGATTACAGACAGTTCCTATTCCAATGTTGTCTTTTTTGATGGCCAGGATTGGTGGACACCAAAAGATCCCTTGCTCGAGGGAACTTGTAGGGCCCGGCTTTTAAATCAAGGTATCATCAAACAATCTTTTCTAAAAGTTAGAGATCTTAAAAACTTCGAAGGGCTAAAACTTATCAACGCTATGCGTGACATGGACCAACCGATGATTCCCATTAATAGATTGAAGTATTAAAGGGATTTAGTAGCTTTTTTCCATTCTTCAATGGCATCGACTGCCATTTGCTGAGGATCATTTTGCAATTCGGAATAAATAAGTTCAAAAGTTTTTTTCTGTAACTTGGGAATATCGGTCTCAGAAAGTCCCACTGTAGGAATACAAGGGTGAATATCTACACGAAGTACTCCTGGATAACCGTGAGTGGTGTACCAAGGAAATTTTCTTTTACAATCCAAAAAAACCATAGGACAAATAGGCATCTGATGTTCTATAGCAATCTTAAAAGCGCCAGGTTTAAAAGGATTGAGCAGTACGGTTTCGTCAAGGTATTCCTTTTCAGGGAAAATACATACGCTATAGCCCTTGTCCAAAACCTTTCTAGCCCTATCATAAACTGCATAACGGCTTTTGGAACTACTACGATCTACCATAATGGCAGCCCGTTTGTAGAGGAAACCAAAAATGGGAATGTTAACCAGCTCTTTTTTTCCAACAAACACAAAGGGGTTGGGGGCGGCAGCAAACATCAACATAATGTCAATATAACTGGAATGGTTTGCTACCAACAAATAGCTTTTTTTAAAATCTAAAGGAGTTTTAAATTTTTTAGTAATCCAAAAACCTGTTCCCAACAATACAAATCGAGACCAGATGTTACGTGCAATCCAAAAAAAGGGACGATATCCATTAGGAAATAGCAATAAAATAGCCAAAATTGGGAAAAGCAATATTACAGGTAAAGCGGATAATAGGTAAAACCAAATTCGCCAAAGTACGATCAAAACCCTCATTTCCAGTAAAAATACATTTTCTGAAAATGGAGAGATAAGGAAATGGAGTAAACTTTGTTCAACCGTTGAAAAAAAATATCTTTGCAAGAAATCATTTACCCCCCCTTATGGCAAGAATTTTGACCGGAGTTCAATCTACAGGTGTCCCTCATCTGGGTAATTTACTTGGGGCAGTGATACCTGCCATTGAAATGGCAAATAAACCCAATAACGAATCTTTTTTGTTTATAGCCGATCTCCACTCGATAACACAAATCAAGGATAGAGAGGAGCTGTCCAAAAATACCTTTGCCACAGCTTCAGCCTGGCTAGCTTGTGGACTAGAACTAGAAAAGACCTTTTTTTATCGTCAGAGCGATGTTAGTCAAGTCACAGAACTAGCTTGGTTTTTGAGTTGCTTTTTCCCCTACCAACGACTTACCCTCGCTCATTCTTTTAAAGATAAAGCTAACAAATTAGAAGATGTCAACGTTGGATTATTTACCTACCCAATGTTGATGGCCGCTGATATTTTGATCTATGATGCCGAATTGGTCCCTGTAGGAAAAGACCAATTACAACATCTAGAAATGACTCGGGATGTAGCTGCACGAATCAATCACCAAATGGGAGAAACTTTTGTCTTACCAAAGGCCCAAATTCAAGAGGAAACTCAGTTTGTAATTGGTACTGATGGCAATAAAATGTCCAAATCAAAAAATAACATCATTAATATTTTTCAACCAGACAAAGCATTGCGGAAACAGATCATGAGTATACAAACTGACAGTAAAACGATTGAAGAACCCAAAGACCCCGAAAATTGTACTGTTTTTAAAATCTTTTCCCTTTTATCAGATGCTGAGCAAAAAGAAAATTTGAAACGGCAATATCTCGCTGGAGGACTTGGGTATGGCGACGCCAAACAAACTTTGTTTGAATTGGTGTTGGAGAAATTTAAAACTGAACGGGAAAAATACGCATACTATCAGGAATATCCACAAGAAGTAGAAGTTGCCTTAGCCAAAGGAGCAGTTAAAGCTAGTAAAATTGCTGATGATGTTTTGCTTAGGGTCAGACAAAAGATAGGCTTTTAGACCAATCAGAAAAATCCTGTTTAAAAGTATACGTATCCCTTAAATTCTTCTTTTTCAATAAAATTAGGATTATACAAATTGGTAAAGTGTGTAATATAGTCGTGTTTCACAAAAATTCGATTTATAAGGGATTAAAGAGTTGGGGCTGGAAAAGAATTCTCCCAGATTCTATGGATCTGATTTTCCATCCTCACTATAATTAAATAAAAGATATGCCATATTTTAATTTATTTCAGAAAAAAACAAATTTGGTCATTTTGAATATAATAAGATGAATTTTTATCGTTATAATAAAGGACTAATTATTACTATATTTGAGTATGCAGTTGCAACAGTATATCAAAGAGTTGCTTTATCGACATGAGTGTGTTACGGTCCCAAATTTTGGAGCTTTTCTTACCCATTCAATTAGTTTATTAATCCAGCCTAAGACTGGTGTTTTTAATCCTCCAAGTAAAGAAGTAAGTTTTAATCATCTTTTAAAGAGCAACGACGGCATACTAGCGCACTTCATGGCTCAAAAAGAAAATATTTCCTATGAGCAAGCCTTGAGAAAAATTGAAAAAGAGGTGATTGTATGGAAACAAAAGCTACAAACCCAGCATTTAACTTTTGCTGGTATAGGCGAAATGCGCCTCGACTCACAGAAGAAAATTAATTTTTCTCCATTTGGATCAATTAATTTTGACCTTAACTCTTTTGGACTCAAAAGTTTTATTAGAAAACCTATCTTTACCCCAACACCAAACACAGAAGAATTTAAATCCTTTACCATTATGGAAAATGAAAACAAAGACGACTTGATGTTTACCCCGGAAAAAAATAAAAACAAACGCTCACCGATTATGAGATATGCTATTATTGGGGTAATTGGAATTTCCCTAATTGGCTCGATCTATTATTTCGGCACTAAATATATTGCTGATGAGAAAGCCAAGGCCACTGAAATGGCACAAAAGAAAATCAAAAGTAATGTTCAAAAAGCAACTTTTGACTTGGGTACGTTATCGGAAATGAATCTTACACTAGATGCTAAACCTGAGGTAATCGAAAACAATCCCCTCGCACAAACTTATTTCAGTGTGATCGCCGGATCGTATCGGTCCATGGAAAATGCCGAAAAAAAATTGGCAGAATTACAAGCCGAGGGTTTTGATGCTGCTTTCACGGAAGTTAACCCAGAAGGGCTTCACCGTGTAGCTTTCGGACGGTTTACATCTAAGCGCGAAGCTTTGAATTTGCACAATTACATACGATTCGCCCTCAAAGAGGAAGCATGGTACTTAGAGGAGAAATAGCCTACATCCTGTAGATCCAACTCTTTGGGTTTTGAGGTTTTAATTCGTTAAATACACTAAATTGTAGGGTAGTTTTGCCCGTTTTTGGATGTGTAAATATCTCCCCTATGTACTGTTTTGCTCTAACTTTATCTCCTTTTTTAACATAAACCTTACCTATATTTTTGTAAGTAGTAATAAAGTTCCCATGCTTGATCAGTATGGTGGGATTACTACCTTTAAAGCTCAGTATTGTCATTACTTCCCCATCGAAAACAGCTCGAGCCTCTGATTTAGGAGATGTGGCAATGGTTACCCCATTGCTTTTGATCATGGTAGTCTTGACCACGGGATGTGGCTGGGTACCAAAGCGTTGGATAACGATTCCTTTTTTTACTGGCCAAGGCAGTTTGCCCTTGTTGGCGACAAAATTCGCTGCCAATAATTTGGCCTCTGGTGTTAGTGCAAAGGCGTTTTTTGATTTTTTTCCCGCAGCTCTATTAGAAGCAGCAATGGCCTCTCGAATCAAACGTTTAATTTCACGATCAATTGCTGTCGCTTTAATTTGCCTTTGCTTGATGTCTGCCGCTAAGGACCGTGATTTGTTCTTTAGTCCCTTAATCAGTTTCTGCTGTGATTTGCGCTCCTGCTGTAATTGTTGTTTTACTTTTCGATTCTCTATAACCAACTTTTCTTTTTGTGCTTTTTGCTCTAATAAAGTTTTGTTAAGCGACTGAAGGGTACTAGTTTTTTTGGCTATCTCCTCCCCCTGTTTTTTTCTGAAATTAGCATACTGTTTCATGTATTGAACCCGCTTGTAGGCCTGTAGAAATTCTTCTGAAGAAAACAAAAACATCAATCGGTTTTGGGAAGATTTACTTTTATAGGATTTTTGAATCATTTCAGCATAGTCTTTCTTAAGTACTTCCAGTTCTTTTCTTAGGTCAGTAATGTTTCTTTGGTTAACGTTGATTTGTTGGGTCAAAAGATTCGCCTGTTGGTTGTTGACCTTCACCAGATCATTTCTAACAGAAATTTTGATGTTCAGATCCTCAACTTGAGAGAGTAATGACTTTTCCTTTTTGGTGTTTTTAAAAAGTAGGGTGTTGATTTGTTTGATCTCATCTTGAAGCCGTTTTTTTTGATTCTCTAGTGTTTTTTGTCGGGCGGAATTTAATTGCGCCATCCCAAACGATGTCAGTAGGAGAAAAAAAATCAAACAAAGCTGCCTCAATCGGTACATCACATTTCTATTGGTTGGTAACCAGCTGGAATATCAAATGGAATACTAAGTTGTTCAGGAAAATCTGCACGGGTATACTCTAATTTGATTCTAGTTAATGCCAGACCATCGAAAAGTGAAATTTGAACCTCTCTGGGAACAAACTCACCCTCAAGTTTTTGATGGTTGAGGTATTTAAAGGTCAAAGAACGCTGGGTCCCTGGGACCATAAAACGCTGTTCAAGGAGTAAAAAATTGTTAGGGTCAAAAAAGAAGGTAGGCCGGAAACGTAATTTATCAGATTTAGGAGTCAAAATATAATATTTGGGATGCGAAATGCTTTCGAAACGACCTCTAGTGATATTAATCAGTGGAAGGCCCATCAAAAGATTTTGTAAATCTTTAAATTCAAAACTAGTCTCGAATTGTTCGTTTATAAAAGAAACATCCCCTTCAAAAAAAGTTTTTTCAAATTTTTCATAAAAAGAGACTCTCTCCGGGGTTACCAATAGTTTGGCAATGGGAACTATCATTGTTGCACTCATCCATATAGATTTAGATTTTTCCAATCGCAAATTTATAATGATCTGTTGTTTGCGTTTACCATTATCATAGGTGGTTTTAACCCGCGATCGAAATTTCTTATAATTCAATTGATTTTTAGCAACAGACTTAGTCAGTTCCTTGATTTCAATGTCCTTGATTGGAGTTCTGCTTGACGGAACAGCAGGTGATTTACATGTTGATAACACCAACATCCATCCCAGTAAGAGGATAGGAAAAAAATTAGAATGATTGTAGTTGTTTATCATAGCTATGATAATTCTGAATAATCACCTATGGATACAAAACTAAATGTACCATCGAATTTGACATGATTACCAATCATCGCCCCTTCGAGCTGAGCATTTTGGATTAGAGAATGTTTTTGTATCAAACTATTGCTGATGGTGCTGTTTTCAATTTGGGTACCTTCCCCAATAGCGGTATAAGGGCCAACCGTGCTGTTTTTTAATACTACTCCCGACCCAATATAACATGGAGGAATGATTTTACTATTCTCCATTATAATATCCTCAGCAACTAGTTTATTTCCTTCGGCTGTAAGTATGTCCAACATTTTGTTATTGGTTTGGAGGGTAATTTTAGGATTGCCACAATCCATCCACTCTTTTACAGTTCCAGGGGTAAATACAGCTCCTTTTTCTATCATGGCCAATATTCCTTCATTCAAAAGAAACTCCTCCCCTTCTGATCTTGCCCGAAGCATGGTTTTTTGCAATTCGGCCTTAATAGTTTCCCCTTCTTTGAAATAATAGATCCCAATAACTGCCAAATCAGACACAAATTCCTCTGGCTTTTCAACCAAGGCGGTTATGAGATTAACATCATTCATTTTAACAACGCCATATGCTTTAGGATTTTCCACTTTTTTGACCCATATCATTCCGTCAACAGTAGGATCAAGGTATAACTCCGTACGAATAAGCGTATCGGCATATGCAACGATAATAGGGCCTGAAAGGGAGTCGGCTGCACACATTACCGCATGTCCGGTTCCAAGAGGGGCCAATTGACGGTAGATTGTCGCCTTGGCGCCTAAATTCTTTGCTACTTGTTTAAGTTCCTTCTCTATGGTAGAGCCAAAAAAAGCAGGATCACCGAGAATATAGGCTACCTCATCTATAGGTTGGTCAACAACTCGGGCTATTTCGTTAACCAATTGGGCCACTATGGGGGATCCGGCAACTGGCAACATGGGCTTTGGAACCGTAAAGCTATGTGGCCTTAACCTTGATCCTCTACCTGCCATGGGGACGATGATTTTCAATGTTTTATATTTTTATTAATAAATTTAAACTATTTTTTTCCAGTACTGCCAAAGCCTCCGCTTCCTCTTTCAGAGTCGGGTAAGGCCTCCACAATTTGCCACTCCACGTGACTGTATTGGGCGATAACCAATTGAGCAATTCTGTCCTGTGGTGCAATCGTGTATTCCTCTTGGGAAAGATTTACTAAAATGACGCCAATTTCTCCACGGTAATCCGAATCAATTGTTCCAGGAGCATTGAGAACACTAATTCCGTGTTTGGCGGCCAAACCACTTCGCGGGCGAACTTGGGCTTCGTAGCCCTCCGGGAGAGCAATGGACAATCCCGTTGGTATGATTTTCCGCTCCAAAGTTTTAAGGGTAATTGGGGTTTCGATATGAGCCCGTAGATCCATACCTGCAGAAAGTGGAGTCGCATAATGAGGTAAATCTCCTTTACCAGAAAAGATAACAGGAATCTCAACCATTTTTTTTGTTTATGTAAAAATACAAAAAGCACCCTGAAACCTTGCGAGCCGTCCACTGACTTAAGGTTTTTTTATGAAAAATGCTCTTTTTTTTAATGCCTGTAAATATTATATCGAAAAATCCTCAATTCTTGATGGAACCAAATTCTTTTTTAATTTGCTAAATGAAATAGGATTTTTTCTCACTTAACCAAAGTTATTAGACATATGGCATTGATATACCAGAATTAACAATTGATTAGCGCCTTGACGGAAGCATTCACTTTTGGCTATTGGGATAAACTAAAAGTAATAAAAATTTGAATTTATAAGGTAAAATCCGTTTTGGTTAATAAAACAACTTAAGGCCGCTTGGATTTTCCTAATTATTCAAAGCCTCTGCCCCGCCCACAATTTCGAGAATTTCATTGGTGATAGCAGCTTGTCTTGCTTTGTTGTAGGTGAGTTTGAGTTGATCCCTCAGCTCGGTAGCATTGTCGGTAGCCTTGTGCATGGCAGTCATACGGGCTCCGTGTTCACTGGCAAAGGAATCTCTTACGGCTTTGAAGAGTTGCATTTTGAGTGACTTGGGCAACAATTCGTCAATAATAGCCGTCTGAGAGGGCTCATAGATATAATCGGCAGAAGATTGTTTTACCGTATCTTCCACGGCCACTATCGGGAGGAATTGTTCAGTCGTTACGATTTGAGTAGCCGCATTTTTAAAACGGTTGTAAACCAACAAAACTTTGTCGTATTGGGTTTCGGAAAAAGCATCCATCGCCTCTAGGGCAACTTTAGCAGTTTTGCCAAAATTCAGATCATCATAAATTGCATCGTGACGGCTTTTGATGGGTAGGGTTTTGGAAAGGATATCCCCTCCTTTTTTACCAATTCCCATGACTTTAACTGTTTTACCAGCATAATCTTCCTTGGCTAATCGGATGGTTTCTTTAATGATATTGGAATTAAACGCTCCACACAACCCTCTGTTAGAAGTGATTGCGATAATCAGTATTTTTTCCTCAACACGCTGCACAATATAGGGGTTTTGGCCCTCCCCGTCCAGGCCTCCAGAGAGATTTTGGATGAGCTCGGTCAACTTGTTGGCATAGGGCCGCATGGCAGTGATGGCGTCCTGGGCTTTCTTCAACTTGGCGGCCGATACCATTTTCATGGCACTGGTGATTTGCATGGTCGAAGAGACCGAGGCAATACGATTCCGTATTTCTTTTAGATTGGCCATCTATTCAAATGCTTTGGAGGTTTCTTGTGCTACAGCATTGAGGGTATCAAGCGCATTGTCGCTCAACTTTCCTGTCTTAAGTTCTGCCAAAGTCGTTTTGTGTTTCTTTTTGAGAGTGGTTAAAAAGGCTGTTTCAAATTCTTTGACCTTTTCCACTGGAACATTTCTCAACAAGTTTTTTGACCCAGCATAGATGATCGCAACTTGCTCCTCTACTGTATAAGGATCATTTTGGGCTTGTTTAAGGATTTCAACGTTTCGTCGTCCTTTTTCAATGACATTTAAGGTGGCAGCATCAAGGTCAGAACCAAACTTGGCAAAGGCCTCAAGCTCACGGAACTGGGCTTGGTCAAGTTTGAGCGTTCCCGCTACTTTTTTCATAGACTTAATTTGTGCTGATCCCCCTACTCTGGATACGGAGATTCCGACGTTGATCGCAGGTCGAACCCCAGAGTTGAAGAGGTCAGATTCTAAAAATATTTGTCCATCAGTAATCGAAATTACGTTGGTTGGAATATAGGCGGAAACGTCTCCAGCTTGGGTTTCAATAATGGGTAGAGCCGTCAGTGAACCTCCCCCTTTTACTTTGTCTTTAAGGGACTCGGGAAGGTCATTCATGCCTTTTGCGATATCGTTATCGGCAATGACTTTTGCAGCACGTTCCAGCAATCTGGAGTGAAGGTAGAAAACATCCCCGGGATAAGCCTCTCTCCCCGGAGGGCGTCGAAGCAATAGGGATACCTCACGGTAAGCAACTGCTTGTTTAGACAGGTCATCATAGATGATTAATGCAGGGCGACCCGTGTCTCTAAAATACTCTCCAATGGCAGCTCCAGCAAAAGGGGCGTATACCTGCATGGGGGCAGGATCGGAGGCATTGGCAGCAACAATGGTGGTGTAAGCCAAAGCACCTTTGTCTTCTAATATTTTGGCAATCCCTGCTACGGTAGATGCTTTTTGCCCTACTGCAACATAGATACAGTATACCGGTTCGCCGGCATCAAAAAATTCTTTTTGATTAAGGATGGTATCGATACAAACCGTAGTTTTTCCTGTTTGGCGATCACCAATCACCAATTCTCTTTGACCTCTACCCACTGGGATCATGGCGTCAATAGACTTGACTCCTGTTTGAAGCGGTTCGTTTACGGGTTGTCTGAAAATTACCCCGGGAGCTTTTCGCTCTAACGGCATTTGAAAGGTTTGGCCCTCAATGGATCCTTTGCCGTCTATAGGTGTTCCCAAGGTGTCGACCACACGTCCTACGATGCCTTCACCTACGTTGATGGAGGCAATTTTTTTGGTACGCTTAACGGTGTTCCCTTCTTTGATTTCTTTGGAGGGTCCCAAGAGTACTACCCCAACATTATCTTCTTCAAGGTTCAAAACCATTCCGTCCATTCCGTTCTCGAAAGTGACCAGTTCTCCATATTCGGCATGGGTGAGTCCGTATACTCTGGCAATCCCGTCTCCTACTTCGAGCACGGTTCCCACTTCGTCTAAAGAGGCTGCGGCTTCAAATCCTGCCAATTGGTTTTTTAATATTGCTGAAACTTCAGCGGGCTTAACGTCTGCCATTTTTTCTTTTTTTCAGTATTAGGATGTAATCAATTCTCTTTTTAACACTTCCAAGCGCTCTGCTATGCTGGCATTGTATTGTAAATCTCCAACCCTAA
>CACNDW010000002.1 GCA_902619315.1 uncultured Bacteroidota bacterium
ATTAACAGTATCACCGGTGCCCACTCTTCCATCAGCAGCAGTATCAACAACGACAGATGCTTTAGTTATTGAAATGGAGTTGTCACTATTAATTGGAACTGTAGTTGGATCATTTGCAGCCACAGTGGTTGGATCATCAGAAACATCAGTCACATCGCCATTACCTCCAGAGGTTGAGGCAATCGCAGTGGCAGTATTATTAACCATTCCAGTTGCAGATGCTCCTGCCTCGACTAAATACTCTGCTGTATAACTAACAACGCCACCTGCAGCTATAGTCAAAGATGTACTTCCTGCAGTAGAACCGCTAAATGTTAAGCTAGAACTTAAAGTTAAATTACTGCCATTACCATCGGTAAGGTTATCCTGAAGAGTTAGGTCTGAAAGTACTGTGTCACCAGTGTTGGTTATTGTTATAATAAACTTAATAGTATCTCCAGTTTCAACAGTATCATTACCATCACTTTGAATAACCTGATACGTTTTAGTTACCTCAAGGCTAGCGTCCGATTGAGTATCAATGATCGTAGGGTCGTTATCAGCGATTGTATTTGGATCATCAGACACATCGGTTACATCACCCGTATTTCCTGGACTTGAAGCAGTAGCACTTGCAGTATTGATAATTCGACCAGAATTTGCTGCCGATTGGTCAATGGTGTAAGAAGCTGTAAATGTTAATACTCCATTAACCAGCAAGGTTGCAGTGGATGAACCTGCTGTAACAGAGGCAAGAACAGGTCCTGATAAATTTAATGGATTATTATTATTATCGGTAAGTACATCCTCAAGCGTAACATCAGTAAGATTAACATTTCCATCATTTGAAACTGTTATGGTATAGTTTACTACATCGTTCTCACCAGTTATCTCATCTCCATTATCGGTTACACTTGCCACTTTTGATACAATAATTGATGGAAGAGGTGAAATATTAGTTATGGTTTGGTCTTCAGCCTCGGCAGTATTTGGATCATCAGAAATATCTGTTACATCATTTGTTTGTCCTGGTGAGGATCCGGTCGCGCTTGCACGGTTTCTTATTTGAAGTGTGGCTGCTGCCTGATCTGAAATGATATAATATGCAATGTAAGTAGCAGTTTCACCAGCAAGGAGAGTACCGGTATTGGAGCCTCTATCAGATCCCGAGAAGGATGGCCCAGTGCTCATAGTAAGGGTAGTGCTATTTGCATCTGAAATGGTATCACTAACCGTAAGACCTGTAATGGTGACATTACCACTGTTTCTTACAGTTATAATATAATTTATTACATCGCCTGCTCCGACAGAGCCATCGCCCTCATCAGTAACTGTTGCTGTTTTTTCAACCACTAGGCCAGGAACTGGGTCAATATCAATAATTGTTGAATCATCCTGCTCTGCAGTAGATGGATCATCACCTTGATCAGTGACTATTCCACTTCCTCCCTCTCCATTGGCCTGAACATTAACAGTATTTACAATTCTTCCTGTATAGGAGGCATCATTAGAAATAGTATAATTCGCTGTAAATGTTACAACTCCAGATACAGCCAGATTAGTTGCATCAGACCCATTAGTTGAAGATTCGTATGCTGGAAGAGCATCAAGAGCAAGGTTTCCACCATTACCATCAGTTAGCACATCAATCACACTAAGATTTTCCAGTGGAACACCACCTGTATTTCTTACACCGATTTTATAGGTTATAATATCACCAGCATCATTCAAATTATTAGTATTTGTATCAGATACTATAGCTGTTTTTATCACCTCAATTGAGGCTTCAGCGCTAGTTGCTACCTCAGTTTTATCATTAAACTCATTCCCATCATTATTATCTCCATTGTCACTTACATCTGAAACATTAACTCCACCTCCAATTGCTGAAACAGTCACCTGATTTATAATTTTACCTGTAAATGCTGCCGCTGGCTCAATAGTGTAAGTAGCAGTATAGGTTGCAATCTCAGAGAACCCTAAGCTACCCTGTTGAGTTCCATTTGAAGATGAAACAAATGTTGGACCGCTATCTAGAGTAAGCGGATTATCATTATTATCGGTTAAGGTATCAACCAAAGTAATATTTGTTAAACTAACGTTACCTGTGTTTTGAATTGCTATTGTGTATACAATTGTATCCAATGGATCGTTAGCATTGTTGTTATTATTGTCTATAACAACTGCAGTTTTGGTTGCTTCAATACCTGGATTTGGAGAAATTTCAACAATTGTTGCATCATTAGTGGTGTTGCCGTCAATATCATTCCCATTGTCGGAAGTGTCACTAACATTATTAGTCTGTCCAGGGCTGCTGGCTGTGGCGATGGCAGAGTTGGAAATTAATGGAGTTTGTGCTGCTGCGGTGCTTATTAAATAAATTGCAGTGTAATTATGCACCTCTCCTGGAAGAGCTGTTCCTTGAGGAGATCCTTTACTACCGGCCAACCCATCATAGGTGGGACCATTAAGTAAACTTAGTGCCTGACCATTTCCATCGGTAAGAATATCATTAATTGTAATATTGGTTAATGTTAAATCACCAGTATTTTCAACGCTGATATCATAATAAATTAGATCATTCTCTCCTGTAACACCATTTTCATTAGCATCAGTTACTGATACTGTTTTAGTGACCTCAATCGAAGGAGTTGATGTTATCGATACAATTGTTGGATCATTAGCCTGCGCAGTACCAGGATCATCAGATGTATCGCTAACTGTTGCTCCAGATGGAGTATTTGCTGAGGCGGATGCTACATTAATTACTCTTCCGGAATCAATAGCCTGTTGGTCAATAATAAAGAATGCCAAATAATCAACTGTCTCCCCAACCTTTAGCTCTCCTTGAGGTGAATTTAAATCTGATCCTGCATAGAATATTCCACTACTTATATTCAGTGTTGAGCTATTACCATCGGTAAGCGTATCACTTACGGTAATATTACTTAAGCTAACATCACCAGTATTTTCAATACTTATATCATACTGAAGTATATCTCCCTTGCTAAGTCTTCCATCACCATTATCGGTTACTGAAACTGACTTGAGTACCTCAATACTTGGATTTGATGGAATATCAAGTATTGTTGGGTCATCTTCAGCAGCGGTACTTGGATCGTCTGATGTTGCAGTTACATTAGCTGTTTGACCAGGACTACTTGCTGTAACATTGGCTACGTTAATAACTCTTCCACTATCCACAGCTCCCTGTTCTATTGTATATGATGCAGTATATGTCAATGAGGAGCCAACATTCAATGACGAGGGATCTCCTGAAGTTAGACTTACGTTTTGAGATAGTGAAAGTGGAGTGCCGTTCCCATCACTAAGCAAGTCGCTTACTGAAATATTTGACAGGGTAAGATCTCCAGTATTGGTTACCTCAATAGTATAGTTTATTGTATCGCCCAAATCAATTCCATTATTATCAGGATCGTCAACTGACGCGGCTTTAGAAACAGAAATTGATGGCGTAACTGTTATGGACACCGATGTGGGATCGTTCTGCTCGGCGGTAGATGGATCATCTGAAGTGTCTGAGGTAACTGAAGAGCCAACCACGCTCTGTGCTGATACAATCGCTACATTATCAACTCCTCCAGCATCTACAGCCTGTTGAGTGATAGTATACTCCACTCTAAATACAGCAACCCCTCCGAGATTAATTGTTGATGCTGTTGCATTGGTTCCAGAGACATAGGTTGGAGTTGAACTTAGTGTCAAACTTTGAGCGTTGAAATCTGTTAATGTATCAGAAATTGTTAGATTTTGAAGATTTACATTTCCAGTATTAGTAACTGTTATGGTGTATACTATTGTATCCCCTAGATCAACTATATTATTTCCATTATTTTGAGTAATTGTAGCTGTCTTTGTTACCTCTATCTGTGGAGTTAGATCTATTTCAATCACAGTAGGATCATCAAGTACATTTCCATCATTATCATCATTATCATCACTTATATCAAAGATGACCGTGCTGTCACTAACTGAAGTTGCTGAGACCGTTACCGTATTAATAATAAGACCTGAGAGTGCAGCATCACTTGCTATAACATATGATGCAGTATATTGTGTTGACTCTCCTGGTAACAGTGAACCCTCTGGCGATCCTTGGGATGAGCTCCCAGGTTTATAATTTGGTCCATTGGTTAGGGTAAGTTCTGCACCGTTTCCATCAGTTATTGTATCTGTAAGGGTTAAAGTACCAACACCTGTTACACCGGTATTTTCAATAGTTATTTCATAATTGATGGTGTCATCAGCTCCTGTAATTCCATCACCATTTCCATCAAATACTGTTGCTGTTTTAACTACATTGATTTGAGCAGCTGCAAAAAGTGGAACTACAGTAGGGTCATCCTGAATATTTCCATCATTATCATTTCCATCATCACTTCTATCGGTAACATCATCAGTGCCATATGAACTTGATGCAGTAACATCTACATAATTTTTAACACTCCCTGAATCAAAAGATTGCTGGTCGATGATAAATAGCGCTCTGTAGTATGCACTTTCCCCAAGCTTGAGATTTCCATCAGTTGAGCTCATCGTAGATGAATAGAAGAACGGTTCTTCAGATAATGTTAATACATTGTCATCATCATCTGTAAGCACATCGACAAGAGTAATTGAAGATAAAATTGTATTTCCAGTATTTTCAATCTGAATAACAAACCTTATCACATCACCAACTCCTGTTTCTCCGTCTCCATTTGAATCTAAAAGCTCAAAAGTTTTAGTGGCTTCAATTGCACCACTAGGCTCCATAACAGTAATTGTAGGATCATCAAGCTCAACTGTATCTGGATCATCTGAAGTATCTGAAACATTACCCGTAAATCCATTGGAGTCTCCAGTAACCTTCATTGAGTTAGAGATAAATGGAGCAGAAAAAGCAATCTCATCAATTATAAACTGAGCGGAGTATACGTGCTGCTCACCTGATTGGAGTGTTCCAGCATCTGAAACAGGGGTAACCCCTGATCTACTTACCAAGCCCGGTTGACCTGAATAAGACATTACTTGACCAATAGAATTTACAAATGTATCCTCGAGAACGTAATTAAAGATTGTGGAGTCTCCAGTATTTGAAATTGTAATAGTGTAATTAATTAAATCACCAATATTGATTTTATTGTCACCATTAACATCTTGCCAGATTTGAGATTTTGTGACATTTATTGAGGGGAAGAAGGATAACTGGGTAATGGTTGGATCGTTATCCTGAGGAGTTAAGGGGTCATCAGAAGTATCTGATACAACAGTGGAGTTGATGGTCGACGCATTAACTTCTGCTTGATTTTTTATATATGCCAGATTAACTGCATCGGAACTTACAGTATAGAGTCCAGTTATTGTTTTAGAACTATTAGAGCTGATTACACCAGCATAACTTCCAATATTTATCTCTGCTTTTGCCTGTGTAACACCTTCTGTAAAAATATATGGACTTGCTCCCTCTCCCTCCTCAAGTTGTGCTCCCCAGAAGTAAGTGTATGTTCCATACTGGTGAGGACTGAAGCCATATCTACCTGTTCCAATAAAATCATCTGTTGTAAATACGATTTCATATCTCTTGAACTTGTAATTTTCAGAAAAAGTAAATGTTTTTGAGACCTGGGCAGACTGCACTAGCTGGTTATTCGCAGGAGGTTGGAACCCATGATGACCAAATAAAGTAATATCTGTCCCCAGTGATCCCATCGCATATACAGAAAATGTGTAGGTGGTGTTAGCTTGAACATTAAACTGAAAGTGGGTATTGGCCGAATAATTATTACCTCTAATGGCGAAAGATCCATATCCATTGTTCGTTATTTGGTGTCCTCCTCTAGGATTCTGATCATTTACCTCAACGTATCCTCTTCCCTGAGAAATAAGATTTCTCCAAATCGAATTATTTGTCAATTCATTATTGTCAAATAATCCCCCTGGAAGGAAATACTCAATCCCGTCAGGGAGGTATTGCGGTTGACTACCATCTTCAATTATAGATGTATTAACAATTGTGTTATGTCGATTGTTATCAATATGATAACTCCAAAGTAAATTATTTGTAGCGGCTCTGTCTGTAGCTATGCTTTGCGCAATTACAGTATCAGAATCCCCTGCAACGAGGTTATCGGTAATGTTTATATTTTGTATATCAGTATTACCATCATTAGTTACAGTGAATTGATATCTAATTACATCCCCTAAATCGGTCACTCCATTATTATTTACATCAACGGTTTCAAATGTTTTTTCAAGTGTAACTCCAGTAACTTCAGGGAAGTTTAGTATTGTTGGATCGTTATCAGCAGGGGTTGAAGGGTCATCCGAAACTTCAACAACAGGAGTTACTTGACCAAAGGGTACGGAACTTACTACTATACTGTTAGACACAAGTGCCGAGTTAACTGTTGTCTGCTCAAGGGTGTAGGACATCTGAAGGGTAATCTGACCACCGGTTAAAATTTCAGTAATTGAAGACCCCTCACTTGCTGAGACAAAACTTAAATTACTAGTAGTAAGAACATTACCATCACCATCGACTGTTGTATCGGTAAACTGCGGGTTGAGAAGGTTTAAGTTTCCTGTGTTAGATACTACAACTGTGTAAGTGATCACATCTCCAGGGCTTAAGAAACCATCTCCATTTTCAAAAGTTTGGGTAACTGTTTTGGTAATATTCACAGCAGGAGCTGCAGTAAGTAATGTCTTGGTGGTATCGTCTTGCTCTGCGCTATTAGGATCATCAGAGGTGTCTGATACAATCCCCGCGGTACTGCTTGCCGTTGCCACAACAGAGTTTGCTATAAATCCTGAAGCCATCATGCTGTTATTGACGGTAACTGATGCAGTATAGGTTGAGAATTCACCTACTTGGATCTCTCCCTGGTTTGATCCTAGACTATTGCTCACAAATACAGGACCATTTAACTGGTTTGTTACATCATTGAAGAAAGAGTCTTGTAATGTATCTGACAAGGTGACCGAGCTTAGTTTAATATTACCAGTATTACTAACTATAATGGTATAGGTTACTATATCGTTAGTATCGTTTATTCCATTTCCATTTACATCTGAGACCGTTGCTGATTTAGTAACATTAATAGTGGGTGATCTTAGAAGTGTGATTTGTGTTTGATCTTCAGGTAAAGCCGTAGAAGGATCATCAGACACATCAGAAACAACTGTTGAGGTTGGGGTTAAAGCAGTTGCAATAAGCGTATTTGAAATTCCCCCTGTCTCAATATCTGATTGAGTTATGGTATAGGTAACCGTGTAGGTATAGGAGGATCCTGCCAGAAGAGTTGTCTCTGAAATGGTAGTCGCTGACGAAGAGGACGATTGCCCCCCTGCTGATCCTGCTGGATAAGGCACCCCAGAGTTATACCACACCCACCCCTGATCATGATCCTCTCCCCAATCGTTTTCTCTCGATTTCTCTCTAACGAGTCCAATCCAGTAGCCGTTGTAATTCCCCTGAGCTCTTAACCAATCAGCTTCAGCTATGGTATTTATCTCTAACAGATAAATCCCCTCTGAGGGTATGTGGTAATAATCTCTGTATGAAGACCAATATCTATTACTATAATTTGCCCAAAAATAAGAATGACCATTATATTGCCCGATATAATTCTCATTGCTAACAGATGGAAGGGTAGTTACCAGCGCGTCCACTTCTATTAGAGCATTTCTTTGACCCCACCAAACTGCATCATCAAAATAGGTGGAATTGCCATTATCCTCAAAAAAAGCATAGTTATATCTATTACCATAACTGTTGTCATATTGGAAGCTGTTGAAAGTACCAGATAAATCCTCAAAATAAGAACTGTAACTAGATGAATTTCCACTGCTTCTGTTAACCTCAAGGGTGTATGAATCAGTTTTGGTTATCGGTGAATCGAAACCAAGAGTGGTTCCATCAAAATCAGTAAGCGTATCGGATAACTGAAGGCTAACAAGATCAATATTTCCAGTATTGGAGACAATGATGGTATATACCGCCTGATCTCCAATACCAATTATACCATCACTATCGTTATCTATGGTATTAACAGATTTGGTGACTTGCAGGTTAAAAATTTGATCTAAATTAACTTCTGCGGGATCATCCACTGTATTTCCGTCACTATCATCATTATCATCAGAAATATCTGTTATGCTTTGCGATCTTGAGGTTACAATAAGGCTATTTGAAATCACACCAGCGTTCATATCCTCAGTTGTAATGGTGTAATCAAAAGTGAATGACACTGAGCCATCAGCCGGGATTGTTGAGACATACTCAGTACTACTACTACTAAGAAATAAATTACCTTTCACATCTGTCCAGGAGGTAGGTTGATTATAACTATTACGAGAACTGTATCTTGGGTTTTGATAAATTCCTATCCAATGCCAATCACCTTGACGAGTCAACTTAGGTTTAAGCCATACATTATGTTCGTCGTCGGAATTTGGAATGTATAGATATGCATTATCTCCGTAGGCTGCAAATTCTTGGTTGTTTATTCTATTTGCATGGGCAAACCAAGTAGCAGTAAATGTAGATTCAAAATAATGATGCCCCTCATACTCACCAAGATAGTTGTAGTCATTACCCACATCAGTTGAACTTATTGCTCCCTCTATCTCGACTATGGCGCGATAACTACTAGGTCCATTGTAATTACGATATCCAAAATTATATTGGTTTGGTTGTACAAATACAAAATCATACATATTTGAGGAGTATCCAGAAGCATTAGAATCGGGATAACCCCAAGCAGTAGCCCAGTAGTTATATGGAGTTTGATCTTGACTTGCATTTTCATCATAGAGTTGTAATACTATGTCACCGTAGCTTGAGTAGCCATATGTGACTCCATCAATGGTCTCATTCACCCAATTATATGAAGTATTTCTATTCCAATTGTAAATAAAAGTTGTGGCTTCAGCTCCTTCTTCCAACTGAATGCCCCAGAATCTTGAACATCCTCCACAATCATTTCCTGGGGGATGAATTCCCACTCGGGCATTGTTTGTCCCAGCAAGTGGACTAGTGGTAAAGGTGAAAGTGTAGCGGTTTAAATTATTGGTCTGATCAAGCTGAATCTCGTCTGATTTAATAGCATCTGCCCAATTATAGGTATTATCACGACCATCATGAATAACAAATCTAAATGGAGCGTTAGCAGTGTTTGTCTTTCTTCCATAAACTGAAATAGTATATGTTGTATTAGGTTTAAGCCTCATTGTTTTGTATACATAATCATCGTCATAAGTTGTACCATTTCCATTGGTGAAAACATACCACGGCCTGGTTCGAGTATCGTAATCTGCCCTAGTGACACCTGAGCTTGGTCGGTTAATATTATACCCTTCCATAGTATCGTATACATAGCTGGAATTATCGTAGTTTAAAAGATGATATGGTATTCCTCCAATTGCATTATCATTTGTTTCAGAGGCTTCTACACTACCCACCTCAGACCAATCCCAACCATTGTCATCTACCGCCCAGGAGTACCAAAAATAATTTTGACCTTTACCTATCAAAGGATCACTTATCTGAATTGTTTTTGTGCCTGTAGAGGTTTGAAGAATGTCAGTTATTTCAAAGTCTTCAAGGTTAGTCTGCCCTGTATTATTAATTGTTGCTTTAAAGGTAATTACATCCCCTGCATCAGTTAAATTATTCCCATTAGTATCTGTTATACTTTCGACCTCTTTTAAAACTTCAATACCTTTAAGATTATCAAGGTTTGTGAAGGTGGGGTCATCCTCAGCTGCAGTCGAAGGATCATCACTCAAACTTGTCATAGTAACTGTTAGTCCAGAGGGCGTAACAAATTCTATATCAGCGGTGACCTGATTATAAAGCTCCTGGGCGGCATCAATAATCGATTGATCAAGAGTTAGAGTAACTATATATGTGGCTGATACACCTGGCGCTATGGATGAATCTCTCGGGTCTGCCGACATGTAAAGGGGTGTGGCGTTTGAAACATCAGGAGATGCGGAATAAGTGTAGGTGTAAATAGGAGACATTTCACTACCTTTTTCTAATTGCATTCCATAAAAATTAATACCATATCCATTCCAATGTGGGTATTGGATTCCTACTCTTGTAGTACCTACGGTATTACCTGTGGTGAATGTGTGGAAAAAACGCTTGTATTTATATTCATTTAAATAAAATCTGGTGGATTTTTGAACATTATTCCAGTTTGTATTATAATTAGTGCTCCACGAAGGATCCGATCCTGAGTGAAACAGTAGATAGAATCCATCTGCCCATTCATTATTCATAGATCCAATGGCACCACTTTCTCTAGGCATTGCAAATACTGAGAGGGTATAGTCAGTATTAGGTTCTAAGTTTTCAATTTCGACGTACTTCCAATTCATTCCCCAGACACTAGTAGAGTTATAATTGGAGGCTGAATTGTAAAAGTTAATTTGGTGGTTAAAATAATTTGTTGCTGAAACAATTTTATATCCCTCTGAATTGCCACCACTACTGTCGGTATATCCCACAGTAAGACCTGTTTGAGCGGGTGATGCTCCAGTTGAATTTCCAGCATAATATATATAAGTGTCATCAAGCGCTGGAATCCATGGTCGAGAATAACTTTGATGATCGTAATAACTAGTACTGTTATAATAGGCGTAATCAATGTGCCAATAGTTTGAGTCCCAGGTATTTTGATTTCCGATATAAGAAAAATTTGATGATTTTAAAACGTAATTATAGGGTGGCATAACTGCCACGTAAGTGGATGTGCTTGACCAAACAACCTCGGGGTTTAAAATAGTCTGATCATTTTCATTAACGAGGTTGTCATTCAGGGTAAATGTAACACTAACCTCAGAGGTATTGGTAACTATTATCGTGTATACAATTTGATCATTGAGTTGAATCAGTCCATCTCCATCCAAATCAATTGGATTGGCAGACTTAGTTATGCTAAGTCCAGGATTTACGCAGTTGACATCCCAGTTAATATCTACATAATCCTGTACGTTATTACTATTTTGATCTAAAGGGGTTGTGTATCCATCGGTTCCGCTTGTTACTTTTCCGTCAGCGTCTACAGTAACTGGATTGTCACCCAGAAGCCCATCTAGATTCGGATCTGTGTATCCTGCTTCAACAACATCATTACAGCCATCATTATCTGAATCCAGATCAAACATGTCGACTGTCGTATCACTGTCTGTATCTGTGGGTGTTCTACTCTCTATTGTATCATGTGCACCGTTTGCATTGGCATCAACAAATCCCGCATCATTCTCATCTATCATTCCATCTCCGTTGGTATCCAGATCTGCATTTCCTGCCTCTACTACATCATAAATACCATCGTTGTCAGAATCTAAATCAATACCATTTCCTACCCCGTCACTATCAACATCACAATTAATCGATACCTGTGGAGTAAGACCAATGTTGTCAAGTAATATCGCCACATCTGATCCATTGGCATATGCAGAGAAAAGTATTGCTATCTTGTTGGTCGTTGCACTAGTGGTAAACTGGAAGGTCTGCTGAGCCCAATCACCTGGGGCCTCGGTTAGCTGACTTACTGCATAATCAGAATCCATTCCCTGAACCTGAACAAGAGTAGAGCCTCCATCTGCAAAAGTAGCCGAGGAAATACCTCCATCCATATGGTAGAAGGTAAGGTTATAGGTAGTGTTAGGATATACATACTCCTGAACCATTATTCTATCAAAGTCTGCTATACCATATGAACTTTCATTCCAATAGGCCTGAGTATTGGCAGGGTCTGCAGTACCTGATTCGGTAGCACTCTGAAGAAGCTCCATAAAGAATGTACCATCTTGTGGAGTCCAGTTCTTACCATTTACAAAACGTGTATCCCATATTCTTCCTCTTCCATCCACTGAGGTAAAGGGAGCAACTATATTAGCCACCGGGAAGGTGGAGTTGTAATTCGCATTTGCATTAACAGGTCCTCCGCCTGTATCAAAATTTTCAAATGAGAATCCGTCTACTGAGAAGTCTATACACTTCTCAAAGGTGTCTAGCACCCCATCGTTGTCATCATCTATATCCAAGAGATCTGGAATACCATCCTGATCGTTATCAACACCAACGGCAAAGAACGTAGGATCATTCTCTGTGTTGCCATCTGTATCATCACCATTATCACTGACATCTTCGGTGTCATGCTCTGCTGGATTTGGATTCCTTTCCGAGGATCCGCTAAAGGTGATTGTGTTGTAAACACCACCTTCATCTAATACCTTTTGAGTAACGGTAAAGGTTGCGGTATAGGTAATCACTCCTCCAAGGGCTAGGGTAGTGGCAGTAGAGCCATTAGTACCACTTACAAATACTGGCTGAGAGTCAAGAGAAAGTGGAACTCCTCTGGCTGAGGTAAGGGTGTCAGTAAAGGTTAAACCGTTAATCTGATCTGCGCCAGTATTGGAGACGGTTATGGTAAATACTATCTTATCTCCAATATTATCCACCCCATTGCCATCATCAACCTTAGCCGCAGTTTTGGTTACCTCAAATGAGTTGAGCTGACCGGTGAAGGTTATTGTCTCATCATCCTCGGTATTACCATCTGTATCGTCACCATCATCACTGCTGTCTTGAGCTAGAATAGTTTGCACTCCATTTGGAAAGTGATATGAAGTGGCCACAACTTGGTTAATAACTCCCCCAGCTGTAACATCAGCAGCGACAATAGTGTATGTGGCAGTATATGAAGCAATTTCACCTGATTTTAAAGTCCTCTCAGCTGACCCCATAGAACTATCGTTGTTATACTGCAAACCTGATCCGTCATAGCTTCTGGTATTGCTTGCAAGATCAGTTAGATTATCAGTCAAAAAGATTGATCTAAGAGTTATTAAGCCTGTATTTTCAATAGTAACAGTATAAACAAGTGAGTCTCCTGTACTCACCTCTCCATCACCATCTAAATCTGTATGACTAACTGTCTTCGTAACCTCTATACTTGGTGTAGCGGTAATTGAGTATACGGTGGGATCATCTCCGGTATCCCCTGCTCCGGTGAGTCCATCATCACTTGTGTCGCTTACAGTTAATTGACCTGTTAAATCATTTGCTGTAACAATTACAGAGTTGGTAACCCCAAGATTATCCACCACATCTTGAGTGAGTGTATAACTAACGACGTAGGTTTTAACCTGACCTCTTGCAAGTTCGTTAGGGTCACTCGAGGTAATCGATGTAGAGAAGCTTAGTGTGTTAGATTCTAAGTCGGTAAAGGTGTCATTTAAAGAGAAATCTTTAAGGGTAACATTACCTGAGTTTAAAATTGATATTATAAAAGCAAGAGTATCCCCAACACCAATTCTACCGTCTCCGTCATTATCTGTTGTGCTTACGGTTTTAGTAACTGTAATCGATGGAGATTTTACAATTGGGTGATCAACATTTTCAGAGGTATCAGTCACAGTTTGTGTTCCACCTGTAACTGTTGGCGCCGAAGCCTCTACTGAAGCTACGTTTCTTGTCCCCCCAAAGTTGAAGGCTTGATCACTTATAGTAAAAGTTGCCGTAAAGGTTGAAAATTCACCTACAGCGAGGGTATCAGATGCGGACCCAAGTGATGAGGATACATGAGTGATGGAACTAGAAAGACTGAGCGTACCTGTGTCTAATCCTGAAAGTACATCTGTTATGGTAATATTGTTAAGCGGAGTATCTCCGGTATTTGATACCGTTATTGTATAGGAAATTATATCACCTTGGTTTCTGTCACCACTTGCGTCTGCGTCTGTTTCAGTGGCTGTTTTAGCAATTTCCACCGATGGGGTTACAACCAGAGAAATAATGGTTGGATCATCTTGCTGGGCTGTAAGGGGATCATCACTTGTCGATGTGGCTTGAAGAGTTACTCCAGCTCGAGTAACTAAAGTTCCCGTGGCAGTAACTGAATTTACAAGTACTTGATGATTATCAACGATTCCTTGTGATAGGGTAAGAGTAACTTGATAGGTAGCTCCAACTCCTGGAGCTAGAACGTCTATTCTAGGATCAACTGATAAAGTTGCTGTTGTTGCCGATACAGTGTTATTATATGTGTAAGTGTATACAGGGGACATTGATGCGCCCTCTTCTAATTGGAATCCATAGAAATATGCTCCATAACCCTGGGCATATGGAGGAGCAATTCCCACTCTGGTCGTGCTTACACTAGCATCAGTTGTAAAGGTGTGGGAGAATCTATAAACCTGCAAGTCATCGAAATAATACCTCGTGGACTTTTGAGCATTATCCCAGTTAGTAATGTAAGAGTTATTATTATCGACCCAATTCTCCGAATTTGAATCTCCATCATGGAATACAAACTGAAAACCTTTATTGTATATATTAGATCCTGTTTGGTTATTGTTATATGCATATGCAAATACAGATACCGTATACTGGGTGTTTGGCTCAAGACCCTCAACCTGTTGATAGAACCACTGCTTTTCCCTTTCGTTACCCTCAGCATAATTATCATCATTTCTGAATCTAATAAAGTGGTTATAATAATCTGAAGTACTTAAATCGGCAAAACCAGGAGTGGTTTGGGTTTTTAATGACTTATATTCAGGAACTACCTCCTGAGGAAGGACCTGTAATCCTGCTGAAGAAAACCCACTTTGAGCAAGGTTTGCCCCAGAATCTGTACTAAAATAAACTAAAGCCTCTGATGGTTGAATACTTTGATTCTGTCTGTAATCAATATTGCTACTTTGATCAGAACCTAATTTATGCCAATAACTATTACTATATGAGTTATAATTAAATCCAGCGGATCTTTTCACGTAGTTTTTAGGGATATTGTAGGTGGTAGGTGAGCTGAGTCCCACAAATTCTAGAGCTAAAGTTTGAATGGTCTGTGAATCCTGATTTGTAAGTAGATCAGTAATCTCCAGTGGCAGAGCAATTTCTCCTGTGTTGGTAACCACCACAGTGTAGACGATCTGATCGTTAAGCCCAAGAACACCATCACCGTTTACATCAATGGTTTGTGCTGTTTTTGTCATATCTAAACTCAAATTCTCATCGAAACAGGCAACATCATAAGCAGCTTCCAGATAATCTTTTGTGCCATTTGAATTTTGATCTGAAGGATCTGTATAGCCATCAACGCCACTAGTTACTTTTCCGTCAGCATCAACAGTAACCGGAGAGTTCCCCAGTAGTCCATCATCATCTCCATCTGTATAGCCAGCTTCCTTAACATCATTACAACCATCATTATCTGAATCCAGATCAAACATGTCGACTGTCGTATCACTGTCTGTATCTGTGGGTGTTCTACTCTCTATTGTATCATGTGCACCGTTTGCATTGGCATCAACAAATCCCGCATCATTCTCATCTATCATTCCATCTCCGTTGGTATCCAGATCTGCATTTCCTGCCTCTACTACATCATAAATACCATCGTTGTCAGAATCTAAATCAATACCATTTCCTACCCCGTCACTATCAACATCACAATTAATCGATACCTGTGGAGTAAGACCAATGTTGTCAAGTAATATCGCCACATCTGATCCATTGGCATATGCAGAGAAAAGTATTGCTATCTTGTTGGTCGTTGCACTAGTGGTAAACTGGAAGGTCTGCTGAGCCCAATCACCTGGGGCCTCGGTTAGCTGACTTACTGCATAATCAGAATCCATTCCCTGAACCTGAACAAGAGTAGAGCCTCCATCTGCAAAAGTAGCCGAGGAAATACCTCCATCCATATGGTAGAAGGTAAGGTTATAGGTAGTGTTAGGATATACATACTCCTGAACCATTATTCTATCAAAGTCTGCTATACCATATGAACTTTCATTCCAATAGGCCTGAGTATTGGCAGGGTCTGCAGTACCTGATTCGGTAGCACTCTGAAGAAGCTCCATAAAGAATGTACCATCTTGTGGAGTCCAGTTCTTACCATTTACAAAACGTGTATCCCATATTCTTCCTCTTCCATCCACTGAGGTAAAGGGAGCAACTATATTAGCCACCGGGAAGGTGGAGTTGTAATTCGCATTTGCATTAACAGGTCCTCCGCCTGTATCAAAATTTTCAAATGAGAATCCGTCTACTGAGAAGTCTATACACTTCTCAAAGGTGTCTAGCACCCCATCGTTGTCATCATCTATATCCAAGAGATCTGGAATACCATCCTGATCGTTATCAACACCAACGGCAAAGAACGTAGGATCATTCTCTGTGTTGCCATCTGTATCATCACCATTATCACTGACATCTTCGGTGTCATGCTCTGCTGGATTTGGATTCCTTTCCGAGGATCCGCTAAAGGTGATTGTGTTGTAAACACCACCTTCATCTAATACCTTTTGAGTAACGGTAAAGGTTGCGGTATAGGTAATCACTCCACCAAGGGCTAGGGTAGTGGCAGTAGAGCCATTAGTACCACTTACAAATACTGGCTGAGAGTCAAGAGAAAGTGGAACTCCTCTGGCTGAGGTAAGGGTGTCAGTAAAGGTTAAACCGTTAATCTGATCTGCGCCAGTATTGGAGACGGTTATGGTAAATACTATCTTATCTCCAATATTATCCACCCCATTGCCATCATCAACCTTAGCCGCAGTTTTGGTTACCTCAAATGAGTTGAGCTGACCGGTGAAGGTTATTGTCTCATCATCCTGGGTATTACCATCGATATCGTCACCATCGTCACTGCTGTCTTGAGCATAAACAGTTGCATTTCCATTAGGATAAATATAAGATGTAGCAACAATCTGGTTCATGACACCTCCTGCTGTAACATCAGCAGCGACAATAGTGTATGTGGCGGTATAGGTGGCTATCTCTTTAGGAAGCAGAATACCCTCAACAGATCCAAGGGAGCTATCATTATTATACTGAAGGCCTGCTCCGTCATAGCTTCTCGCGTTGGCTTGAAGATCGCTAAAGTTATCAACCAAAAATATAGATCGAAGAATTACATTACCTATGTTTTCAAGGTTAACGTTATATACTAAAACATCACCAACACTCACCTCTCCATTACCATCTGTATCGGTATGGCTAACAGTTTTAGTTACCTCAATTAATGGATCTTCTATGGGGTGATCAACATTTGATGAGGTATCAGTTACGGTTTGTGTTCCTCCTGTAACTGTCGGAGCTGTTGCCTCTACTGAAGCCACATTTCTTGTCCCTCCAAAATAATAGGCATCATCGTTAACAGTAAAAGTTGCTGTAAAGGTTGAAAACTCTCCTACAGCGAGGGTATCAGATGCGGATCCAAGTGATGAGGATAAGTGAGTCATGGAACTAGAAAGACTCAGCGTGCCAGTTTCTAATCCCGAAAGAACATCTGTTATAGTAATATTGTTAAGCGGAGTATCTCCTGTATTTGATACCGTTATTGTATAGGTGATTATATCACCAATCGATGTGGTACCACTGCTATCCACATCTGTTTCAGTGGCTGTTTTGGTAACCTCAATAGATGGGGTTACAACCAGAGAAATAATGGTTGGGTCATCCTCTTGTGCCGTGAGCGGATCATCACTTGTGGATGTAGCTTGGATTGAATTGCCTCCCGGTGTAACAAAGGTTCCAGTAGCCGTTGCTGTATTTACAAGAACTTGATGATTATCAACAATTCCTTGTGTTAGGGTAAGCGTAACTTGATAGGTAGCACCAACTCCAGGCGCTAGAGAATCTATCCTAGGATCAACGGTAAGGGTTACCGTTGTTGCTGATACGGTATTATTATAGGTGTAGGTATAAACTGGTGACATTGATGCCCCTTCTTCCAATTGGAATCCGTAAAAATAGGCTCCATTCATCGCGACTCCATATGGGGGAGCAATTCCTACTCTGGTTGTGCTAACACTAGCATCAGTTGTAAAGGTGTGAGAGAATCGATATACCTGTTGATTTTCAAAGTAAAATCTTGTTGATTTCTGAGCATTATTCCAGTTAGTAATGTAAGAGCTGTTATTATCAACCCAATTCTCTGAATTAGAATCTCCATCGTGGAATACAAACTGAAAACCATTATTGTATCTCGAGTCACCTAAATAATTGGCTCCTTCATTTGGACGTGCGAATACCGAAACAGTATATTGTGTATTTGGCTGCAGTCCTTCAACCTCCTGATATAACCACTGCTTTTCATTGTTGCTACCCTCAGCATAATCATCATCATTTCTGAATCTAACAAAGTGGTTAAAATAATTATTAGCAGTAAGACTACTAAAGCCAGGTGTTGTCTGGGTTTTTAATGACTTAATATTATTACTATTTGTCTGTTGAGGGAGGATCTGTAATCCTTGAGAAGAAAAACCACTTTGAGCCAGGGTTGCTCCAGAATCAGTACTAAAATAAACCAAGGCCTCTGCTGGTTGTAATCTTTGGTTACCATTGTAATCAATACTTGAGCTTAGATCACTTCCTAATGTATGCCAATAATTATTATTGTAGGCATTAAAATTAAATCCAGCGGATCTTTTTATAAAGTTTTTAGGAATATTGTAAATCGTTGGAGTACTTAACCCCACAAATTCCAGATCTAGAGTTTGAATGGTCTGTGAATCCTGGTTAGTCAGTAGATCAGTAATCTCCAGTGGAAGGGTAATTTCTCCTGTATTGGTAACCACCACAGTATAAACTATCTGATCATTAAGCCCGAGAACGCCATCACTATTTACATCAATGGTTTGGTAGGTTTTGGAAATATCTAGACCAACCTCTCTGTTATAACAACCAATATCATATGTAGCCTCTTGGAAGTCTTTTATACCATTAGAATTTAGGTCTGAAGGATCTGTATATCCATCAGCAGTTCCTGTTACCGTTCCTAAACTAGTCTGAGTAATGGGTGAATCTCCCAGTAGTCCATCATCATCTCCATCAGTGTAGCCAGCTTCCTTAACATCATTACAACCATCATTATCTGAGTCTAAATCAAATATGTCCATTGTTGTGTCACTATCGGTATCTGAAGGTGTTCTTGATTCAACAGAATCGTGAGCGCCATTAGAGTTTGCATCAACAAATCCTGTGTCATTAGAATCAATTCTTCCATCTCCGTTAGTATCCAGATCTGCATTTCCTGCCTCTATAACATCATATATACCATCATTATCAGAGTCAAGATCCAAACCATTCCCTACAGTATCATTATCTATATCCCCAAAACACTGTTCTTGCGGCTCAATTAAAATTCCATCAAGCTGTATAGAAACGTTTACTCCTGGAGCATAAGCTGAAAAGAGAATTGCAATACGATTAGTATTAGCATCGGTAGTAAACTGGAATGAATTTTGGGCCCAATCTGATGGAGCTTCAGTAAGCTGATCAACTGCATAATCAGTTTGTAAGGACTGGACCTGTAAAAGGGTTGATCCTCCATCACCATGAGAAGCCTCCAATAAGCCTCCATCTTTATGATAATAACTAATGGTATAAGTAGTATTGGGGTAAACTACCTCCTCTACCATTATTCTATCAAAATCTCCTATTCCAGGAGACGCCTCATTCCAATATTTTCTTTGATTTGTTGGAGTAGTGGTTCCAGATATATATGCATTTTGAAGCAGTTCGATAAAATACTGATTTGCACCAAGTCCTGGAGCTGGAGACCAATTCACATTATTTCCATCAGTTCTGTTATCCCAAATCTCACCATCTCCATTAACTGAAGTAAAAGGTGGTGCTACTGTTGATGCAGGATATTGAGAATTTTTATTTTCAGTTGAATTTACCGGGGCCCCGGGTTTATAATAAGTTTCAAAACTCGTTCCATCAGCAAAAAAATCAATACACTGTTCAATTATATCTAAAACACCATCATTATCATCATCTATATCCAAATTATCAGGAATTCCATCCCCATCTGAATCTAGACCAACAGGTACAAAGGTTGGGTCGTCTCCAGTATCTCCAGATCCAGTATTGCCATCATCACTGATATCCTTTGTATCTAGCTCGGCTGGAACGGGATTTCTCTGAGAAGAACCTCTAAACGTAATGGTATTGAACAATCCACCATCTTTAATAGAAAGATCATTAACAGTAAATGTTGCGGTATATGTAATTACCCCGCCAACAGTAAGTGTAGTTGAATTAGAACCTGCAGTTGCACTAACAAACGCTGGGCTACCATCCAAACTCATTAGGTTTCCTCTAGAGGAGGTAATAGTATCTACAAAAACTAAATCATCAATTCTGTCGTTTGAGGTGTTTGTTATAGTAATATTGAAAACAACTTTGTCACCGATTATCCCATCATTATTTCCATCATCTACAATATTAAATGTCTTGATTACATCAAAGGCAGGAACTACACCTGTGTATGAAATTGTTCTGTCATTTTCAGTATTTCCATCGTCGTCATTGCCATCATCACTATAATCTGAGGCAGTTAAAACTGGATTTATACCATCAGGGTAACTAAAAGTTTGAGCAAAAGCCTGATTCATAACACCTCCAACTGCAACATCACCGGCAACAACAGTGTAGGTAGCAGTATAAGTAGCGACCTCTCCTGATAGTAACGTTCCCTGGATCGAACCTTGTGAATTACTAACGAAAACTGGTAAATTACCGTTGTCCAGGTTCCTAGTATTGCTCGCAATATCAGTGATCACATCAGTTACGTACAAAGATCTTAATGTAACATTTCCATTATTTTCAACAGTTATCGTGTAGGTTAATTTATCACCCTCACTAATTAATCCATCACCATCAAGATCACTATTAACAACTGTTTTTGTAACATCCAAAGAGGGTTCCGCAGTAATATTGAATATAGTTGGGTCGTCTCCAGTATCGCCAGCCCCGGTATCGCCGTCATCACTTGTGTCATTGACAAATGCTGAGTCAGTAAGGTTACTCGCAAGAACAACAACTGAGTTACTTACACCACCATTGTCAACTACCTGTTGGGTAATATCAAAAGTGGCAGTGTATGTTTTAATTTGTCCTGGTAAAAGATTTTCTGGATCATTTGTGGTTATTGGAGTTGTGTAACTTAGTGAGTTACCCTCTAGGTCAACTAGGGTATCAGTGAATGAAAAGTCATTTAAGGTTTGATTTCCAGTATTTAAGATGCTTATAGTGTAAGTCAGAGTATCTCCAACTCCAATTTTCCCATCGTTATCATTATCTGATGCTACGACAGTTTTTGTAACCGTTAGAGAGGGGTTGGCAGGAATAAGAGTGTCAATATTTTCTGTTGAACCTGTGACTGTTCCAGATTGCGCATCATCAACTGCCTGTGCAGTAACAACATTTCTAAGCCCACCAAAGTCAACAGCGTCCTGATTAATAGTAAATGAAGCCCTGTAATTCGCCTGTTCATTTACTAAGATGACATCTGAGTTAGAACCTCTAGATCCAGATAAATATTCTAATGGTCCTGTTAAATTTAAAGATCCTGAATTTAATCCAGATAAAGTATCAGTCACAACTACTGATGAAAGATCAATATTTCCCGTATTTGAAACAGCAATGGTATAATGAACAATATCACCTATATCTCTGACTCCATTTCCATTAGTATCACTTACGGTGAAAGTTTTTTGAATATTTAATGATGGATTAGCTGGAATTAAATTCTCTGTTGGGTCATCAAAAAGGTTTCCATCGGTATCGTCATTATCGTCACTTACATCTGTCGCAGGAGTATTTGAGGGATCTAAAACAGTCACTGATGCAGTATTGCTAAGTCCACCTGCATTTATGATACTCTGATTTATAACAACATATGCGGTGAAAGTTGTTATTTCGCCTGGTTTAATTAATCCATATGGAGAGCCTAGAGAGGATGAACTATAGCTTGGACCAACCAAAGTAGGAGTATATGTACCAGCAATTGTTGAAACTGTATCATCAATAACAAGTTCATTATTTGGAGCACCAGCAACTCCTAGGGTGTTGTTTCCAGTATTTTCTATAGTTATTATATAATTAATCCTATCTCCAGAGCTAATTTCGCCGTCACTATCATTATCAACATGAACAAAATCTTTAACAACCTCTATAGTTGGGTTTTGTTCAATATCAAAAATAGTGGGGTCATTAAACTGATTTCCATCATTATCATCCCCGTCATCACTATCGTCTTGAACTAGAGTGTTGGCAGGATCTCTACCACTAACATCTACTGTATTCTCAACACCAGTTTGATCGACAGCCTCCTGAGTAATTGTAAAGGTTGCAGTGTAAGTCGCTGCTTCACCAACTTCAAGTGTTCCTGCAGCAGAACCAGAAGTTGAACTTACAAACGTAATACCAGGCGAGTCGTAATCTAAGGAAACTCCAGCAATACCTGATAATTGATCCGCTAGAGAAATATTGGTGATCTTAACATTTCCCGTGTTTGTAACAACAATCGTATAAACTGCAACATCACCAACATCAATTTTAGTTGGATCAGCCTGAGTAATATTGACTGTTTTTGATGCATCTATCTGACCATCAAATGTTAATTTAACCTCAGTTGGGTCATTAACTGTATTACCATCAAAATCATCGTTATTATCACTGATTTTAGAGACTTGATTATTTTCAGACGTAACATCATCAGCCGTCACTGATGCCTGATTAGAGATTAAACCGTTGCTTACATCTGCACCCACTACCGTGTATGTAGCAGTATAAGTTAACTCCCCATTTGCCAAGATTAAACTAGCATTAGAACCATTAGTTGAGGAGGTGAGTGTAGGCCCTGAGTCAAGAGCAAGAACGCTTCCGGTATTGTAGGCTCCTCTTTTTTGAACATCAGATAGAACAATATTTTCAAGAGCAACGTTTCCAGTATTCCTAATAGTTATGGTATAAGTAATCACATCACCCGCACTTGGAACTCCATCTCCATTGTCAGTTAATACTGCAGTTTTAAATAAATCAATACCAGTAGTTATGTCTAGTGGAGTTTCAGTTACATCATCAGTAGTGTTACCATCCGTATCAATTCCGTCATCACTCCAATCATTTACATCAGAATTCGCATTAGGATCTGATCTAGCATAAACATATACTCTATTATTAATTTGTCCTGTATCAGTATCACTTGCTTTAATGGTATAATTAGCGGTATATACCCTTGACGCTCCAGGGGCCAATGGATCATCGTTGTTTACAATTCCTGGTGCATCATAACTTAAATTTGTTCCAAGCCCATTTGTCAGCTGATCAATGAATCTAATTGTATGAAGGGTAATTTGACCAGTATTGACAACAGTTATTGTGTACTGAATAATATCACCTGCCCCTAATTCATTGTCACCATCATCGATAACATTAGCAATTTTAGTAACCTCAATGGACTTTGTAATTGTAGTTTGTACAACAGTAGCGTCCTCTGCTGCAGCAGTTGAAGGGTCATCAGAGGAATCATTTACGTTATTTGTTTGACCTGGACTATCACCTTGAACCAATAGGGTGTTTCTAACTTCCCCAGTATTTGCAGCTTCAGGAGTTATTACAAAAGTAGCTCTATACCTTTCAGTCTCCGCTACGTTGAGAGCACCTTGTGCTGTTGATGTATCAGTTGATGACACAAAAGTTGGTCCAGTAGATAAAGTCAGAGCACCACCGAGGGAATTTGTTAAGTTTTCAGTGAAATCAAGATTACTTATTGTAACGTTTCCTTGGTTTTCAATAAAAATATCATAAACAATTGTGTCCCCCACATCATTTACGTTATTGTTGTTGTTGTCTATTACAGATGCTATTTTTGTGGTATTAAGTGTTGTAACGTGTGGTATATCATTTTGAACACAAGAGTCAATTGAATCAGTAACCAGTGCTCCTGTTGAAAACACATTGGCTTGGGCAGTAAGGCAGTTATTGACCCTTCCAGATTCTATAGCGGTTTGATCAAGTGTATATACAGCCGTGTAAAAAACGGTTTCTCCAACTAAAAGAGTTCCTGTAGTAGTTCCATTTCCTGCTCCAGCATCTGAAATATTTCCATAGGTAGAAGAGGTAAAAACAGCACCTGGTGGTGTAAATGGTGCTGTTAGTGCGAGTGCCCTGCCTCCCTGATCAGTTAATGCATCATCTGGCGCAATAGCAATTAATTCTTGATAACCATCGTTGTTTACAGTAATTACATAGTGAAGAATATCTCCCACTGAATACATTCCATCTCCGTCAACATCCTCAAATCGATCAAATACTTTGTCAATTTCAATAGATGCAACACTATCTCCTCCAGTTATAATATTTGGGTCATCAGTGATGTTACCATCAGAATCGTTTCCATCATCGCTCGTGTCCGAAACTTGTTGACTGTCTGCACTTAAAGCCTGACCTAAAATGCTCAAACTTATACCACCAGTGGAGCCAATGTTGGAAAAAGTATATGATGCAACATAGGTTTCCACCTCACCTGCAATCAATGAACCTGTTGCATTAGATTCGGATGAATTAGAATAAATAATACCCCCACTTAGATTAAGAGTAGAGTTGTCTAAACCAAGAAATGTTGAGCTTAGAGTAAGGTTGTTTACTGTAATATTACCCTTGTTTTCAACTGTTAAAGTGAAATTAACAACATCCCCATTATCAACTAATCCGTTAGTGTTAGTATCAGTTAAGTTTGAAAAAACCTTAACTTCGATTTGTCTATTTATTTGAGAGAAAGCCTTTGTCCCTGATAAAAGAGAGATAATTACTAAGGAAAATTGTATTGTCCTTCGCAACAGGATTTTTTTTAACTTTCGTTTGTTCATAATACTTGAAAAGCGATAAAAAAAACATCGCCTAACTTCAAATTACCGCGTATTATAGTTTATTAAAAATAGATATTAGAGTAGAGTGGGATAAGGCATTTGCATGGAAAGAATTAACAAAATATAGTTAATAAAAAGATTAAGTAAAATTGAAGTAGAATTGCAGTATTTTATAAATGAATTTAAGAGTATAGAAAAGAATTTATTTAACACTTCGAAGGTTTTGTTATTTTAGTTAAAAGAAAACCAAAAGGACAAATAGGAAAACAAATCAAAAAATGAAGAATTATAATTTGAAAGATATAAGTCTATTTTGTTTGATTTTTTTTTCCCTATGTTGTTGTAAAAAAGAAGGAGCAGCTCAAGTTATGGAAAATGAAGTTGAGGATAAAACGGTAGACATGACAAATGTAAACCCCCCCATTATCCAGACTCCTTCACCAGTGATTTATCTTGCAGACAATCTGGACGAACAAGATCAGCTAGGATATTGTATTGATACACGAGGTAGAGGTTTCAATGAAGATTTGCATGCACATTCTTGTAAGCCAAAGGGTGGTGATGTTCAGTTTTCTTATAGCAAAGAAACCCTTCAAATTTGTTCGGTTGAGTTTACCGGCTACTGTATCGAAATGCCTGGAGGAGCTTCAAAAGGAATGAGTTTAAGACTTCTAGAAAGTGATACGAGTTCCTCTGATCAGAAATTTATCTATAACGAAGATAGCGGTGAATTTGTGCCAGAAGAAGATCTTACCCTTTGCATTGCTGTAGGTGAAACTAGTGCTGCTGCTGGTATCTATATGTCCCGTTCTTTAACCTTAGAACTATCTTCTGAAACGGATGTTAAATTAAAGCAATGGGTAATTCTTGAATGATTACGCAAATGATTTGACTACTGATATGAGTAGAAGAAATCAATTATCAAATTTTCAGCGTAATTGACTAATTATTTCAAATAGCAGAGGCAGATAAATTTTTTATAGAAATTCTTTAGGCCGTATAGTTTCAAAAAAACAACTATATCTGATGAATCTTTAGGTCTATTTTTATATATAACCCAAAATCCAAAAATGACCAAAAATGACCAAAAATGATCAAAAAAGAGGTAATATTGATCAAAAATGATCAAAAAATGAGAAAAATTGATCAAAAACAAACTTTTTTTAATTTCACATTTATGGTGCCAACTACTGTTTTTTATCAATCTCTGTGGCAGTAATCTATGTGTAAAACTTATGTGAAAAACCCTAGGGTAAATTTATAAGATTGGGCAGTGGTTATCTTTTTGGACTTGTAATTAACCTCTATTTTTAAGAAATTAAATAGAAAAAATTTTGACTAGATTTTATAAATTTAGCTACAAATAGATTCTTTAAAATGGTTGATATTTATGAGTAATATGTTTAATAAAAGCCTTTTTCTCATATCAATGATTATTGTCTCATGTAACAATGATGATAAATTTGTTTTATGGAATACATACAGTGGAGATCCTTCAGGTTCAAAATATTCATCTTTAAATGAGATTAACTCTCAAAACGTTGAAAAGCTAAAACTTTTATGGACATATGAACTTTTTGATAAAAATGAAGAGCATAGAAACGGAATTCAATCGAACCCAATAATTATTGATGGCCGAATTTATTTAATAGGTCCTGATTTTAACGTCCACTCAATTAATAGTGAAAACGGAGCTCCAATTTGGAAGTATAACCCATTCCCCGAAAATAGAATATCTGGAACTACCAGAGGAGTTACATATTATGATGATGGACTTAATGGAAGAATTTTTTTTGTAGCTGAGTCGTTTTTGTTTTGTTTGGATGCTTTAACTGGAAAATTAATTGACTCTTTTGGAAGTAATGGAAAAACTAGTCTGAATAAAGGCTTTGAGAGGAATACTGAGGATCTATTTATTTCAGTAACAACTCCTGGAATTATTTTTAAAAACATATTAATTCTTGGATCTAGAGTATTAGATTCTTCAAACCAAAAAACTATACCTGGGAATATTAGAGCATTTGATGTATTAACTGGTGATATAATTTGGACATTCAATACAATTCCAAGACCTGGCGAATTTGGTTATGAAACCTGGCCAAAAGATAGTTGGAAAAATGAGTATTTAACCGTAAACAGTTGGGGTGGCTTCACTTTAGATGAAAAAAATGAAATAGTATTTTTTGGTACTGGATCTCCTTCATATGACCATTGGGGAGGAAATAGGGTAGGCGATAATCTTTATGGGAACTGCATAATTGCACTTGAGGCTGGCACAGGAAAAAAAATTTGGCATTATCAGACTGTTCATCATGACCTCTGGGATTATGATATTCCATGCCCACCAAATTTAGTTCAAGTAAATGTTAATGGAAAACTAATTGATGCAATTGCTCAACCAACTAAAACGGGACAATTATTTGTTCTAGATAGATTTACTGGCGATCCGATTCACCCAATTTCAGAGATAGCAGTTCCACAAAGTAATATTCCAGGTGAGGTTACATCTAAAACTCAACCTTTTTCTAAACCAGAACTTATTTATGGAAATATCTCGATGGATAAAACTTCATTTAATAAAATTGATGGATTTGAGAAAAAAAGTATTGAAGATTCACTAAAAAGCATGAACTACGGTAAAATATTCATTCCCCCTGGTTTAAAGCCCACTATGGTCTTTCCTCAGTTTAATGGTGGAACAGACTGGGGTGGAGCTGCCTATGATATTAATGACAGAATGATCTATGTGAATTGTAGTAATGAAGCTGAGTGGTTTGCCATGACTAATTTAGTTGAAGATAAAAAAGTATCTCTTTACAATTATGGAAAACAATTATTTAAAACAAATTGTACAGCTTGCCACAGTAATTCAAATTCAGGCTTAAAAGCTTCAATTAATAATTTATCCGTCGCTGACAAGGATAGAATAAAAAAATCAATCTATAATGGAAAAGGGCTTATGCCTGCATTTAAAAATTTAGATGAAGATAAATTGAATGCACTATCCTCATTCATTTTAAAAATAGGTATGGATGAAATTATTGAGGTTGAAAATAGTCATGAAATTTTTGAAATTCCTTGGGTTGCAAATGGTCACCCTGAATTGAAAACAAAAAACGATTATCCTGTAAATGATATGCCTTGGGGTACTTTGACAGGAATTGATCTTGATTTGGGAGAAATTAAATGGCAAGTTCCTCTTGGAACTTATCCAGAATTAGAAAAACAAGGTTTACCTCCAACAGGAACCTTCAATATGGGTGGACCAATTGTTACTGCTGGAGGATTAATATTTATAGGCGCTACAATGGATGAACGTTTCCGTGCTTTTGATAAAAAAGATGGAAGCCTAGTTTGGGAGTATCAATTAGAGGCTGGTGGTTATGCTACTCCGTCAACCTTTCAGGTTAATGGAAAACAATTAATTATTATTGCTGGTGGAGGCTCAGGCAAACCAGGAACTAAGGGAGGTAACAAATTATATTGTTTTGGGTTATAAATTATACCCTAATTTTATTGCAATGATTTCGGTTGGCTAATATGAAATATGCAAAAGAAATGTGAAAAAGACGACAACTTTAAGTTGGAGCTTAAGAGCTTAGTATGTTAGAATCTAATCAAGTAATAATGGTGCACCATTTAATTCTAGTTTTTTGCCCAAAGCAGGAACTTTTACATTAGAAAATTTTTCCAGTTGGGGTTTTATTTCCTCAAACATGGTCTTGGCAATATCATAATTTTCCATATGAAGCTTTGTTTGGCCATATGAATTACCAATAAGTCCGCTGGCTGCAAAGTTTATCCTTTCACCAATAGAAAGCTCTTGTTTTTCACCTACTTCTTTTTTTGCAGAACTGCCATTAAGATGAAACATTAGATTATGCATTTCAGTGCGGAGGGCGTAAACTTCCTCAGAAAGAGCAATTTGATTTGAAGTGGTGAACTTTAGTATTTTTTCATACTTTTTCAGTAGTTTAGAAGCTTTATCAAAATTGTGCTGCATTATATTTAACTCTTTACTCAAAGCGACTATTTTTTGAATATATGCATCTGTCTTATCAGCTAATGGGTTAGCGAGTACATTGGTTCTAATTCGTTTTACTCTAAACAAGATTGGTTGTGATAGTTTTACTGTTTGCCCTGCAATGCGTTTATATAATTGCGCAGTATAATTACCCTCTTTTACATTAAAACGCAATGTTCTAATTTTATCATTTTTAGAATTGATATTGACGGTTGTGCCAAAAGGTTGTTTTAAGTCCCAATTAGTGTGGTTAATTCCTATTTTTAATGGTTTTGTGAGTTGATCTATTATTTTTCCTTCACTATCACGAATAACAATGATTACTTGATTACTGGCCTGAACCATTTCTTTATCTAAAGCCTCCCACCCAGGAAAAGGGATGTTAACTCCCTTTAATTCTTTTTCTCGTTCTTGTCTTTTATTTTTGTTACTTGGGTTGTCGTCTTTTATGAAATAACGGAATAATGCCCCATACTCTGGATTTTTTGACGTAAAAAAGGACGCGCCCTGACTTGAAGTACCTCCATCTAATGGTTTGTATTGTAGAGCTGTTCTAGGCTGAAACAAAATACCATCTTGTTTTAAACTACTTTCGGATATGTTTCTCAGTGCACTGTAATCATCTAGAACATAAAAACCACGTCCAAAAGTAGCCAATACCAAATCGTTTTCACGTTTTTGGATGGCTAAATCTCTAACAGAAATCGTTGGTAATCCGTTTGAAAAATTATGCCATTTATCACCTTGATTAAAGCTTATATATACACCATACTCAGTGGCTAAAAACAATAAATTAGGATTTATATGGTCTTGAACCAAACGCCAAATAAGGTTGTTTTCTGGAATACCGTTGGTTATTGATATCCATTTTTTACCTCCATTAGTGGTTTTATATAAATAGGGTTTGTAATCACCAAACTTATGGTTATCTAGTGCAATGTAAGCTACGCTTTCATTAAATAAATCTGCTTTAATGTCATTTACAAAGGCAGATTTTGGAACTCCTGGTAATTGATTAACTGTCATTTTGGTCCAATTATTTCCTCCGTCTTTAGTAATTTGTACTATACCGTCATCAGTTCCAGCGTACAATATATTCTCATTAAGTTTTGACTCAGCCAAGGAGGTTATAGTATTGTATGTAGACATGGCGTAAACATCCCAAGCATTGTCAAAACTTTGCTGTTTTCCCATAATTGGCAAGCTTAAACGTTCTTCATTTTTGGTAAGATCGGATGATACTGGATTCCAGCTGTCTCCTCTGTTATTCGAACGCCACACCCTTTGCGTTCCAAAATAAAGTCGTTTGGGGTCGTGTTGACTTACCAAAATTGGAGAGTCCCAATTGTAACGTTCGTAATCTTCACCCAGACGGGCTTGAGGCTTAATATAAGTTGCCTCACCAGTAGTTTTATCAATGCGATATAGGTTGCCTTGCTGCCACTGTGCATAAACGATATCAGGGTTTCCAGGTTCTGTAGCGGGTTGGTGCCCATCACCCCCGAGTAAAACATACCAGTCAGAGTTGGAAATTCCATTAGATTTTAAGGTCCTAGAAGGCCCCCCTTGGGTGTTATTATCTTGAGTTCCACCATAAATGTTGTAAAATGGTGTGGAATCATCCAAAGCCAGTTTATAGAACTGAGTTAAAGGTAAATTATTGACAAATTTCCAATTTTTAGTATTATCAAAAGATTCGTACAAACCACCATCAGAACCAAATAATAAATAGTTTGGATCCTTTGATTTGAATACTAGAGCGTGGTTATCAGAGTGTTTATTATTTTCTTTCATTTCGTAGAAGGTCTTTCCGCCATCCTCAGAAACTAAGGCCCTTACATTCATTAAAAATATCTTATCAAATTGGTGTGGGGAAGCTACAAGCTCTTGATAATAGTGTGGACCAGTTCCACCAGAAACGGTATTGGACATTTTGGTCCAACTGCCACCACTATCAGTTGATTTGTACACCCCACCTTTTCTACGGTCTTCCTCAATAGCTGCATATAATACATTTGATTTCATAGGGGATATGGCTAAACCAATTTTACCCATGTTAGATTCAGGTAAACCATTATCAATTTTAAACCAATTATCACCATAATCTGTACTTTTGTATAGTGAAGTTCCAGGACCACCACCCATGTAAGCCGCAACAGTTCTATGACGTTGCCATGAGGCTGCATAAAGAATAGCAGGATTTGATCCGTCAATTACTAAATCTGTAACCCCAGTCCATTTATTAATTTTTAGTTTGTTTTTCCAGGTTTTACCACCATCGGTACTTTTGTATAAACCACGCTCTCCATCAGGACTCCACAGGGGGCCTTGAACAGCTACCCAAATTGTATTTGGGTCTGTTGGGTGAACAACAATTTTGGAGATGTGCTCTGATTTTTTTAAACCAGAATTTTCCCATGTTTTTCCTCCATCATCACTAACAAATAAGCCATGGCCTATACCAACATGGCGTCCTCCAACATTTTCTCCTGTTCCAAGCCAAATTTTTTCATTATTGTGGGGGTCTATCGTTACACACCCTGTGGAGTAAAAAGACTCTTTATCTGTAAGTGGTGTCCAGGTCGTTCCAGAATTCGTAGTTTTCCAAAGACCTCCAGATCCGACAGCTACATACCAAACATTCTCATTGTTGGTATCTATAGCTATATCCGCAATTCTTCCAGACATGAATGCGGGCCCAATACTTCTAAATTTAAAACCTTCTAGAGCAATTTCTAGTATACTTTTTTCTTTGTCATCTTGAGCAACGATCTGCATTGAGAAGACAAAAGAAAAAACGATAATAAATATTTTTTTTGTTAGTTTCAAAATCATTTTTTTTTAATTTTTTAGGATTAATAAAAACTTTTCCTTAAATATTATGTTATTAAAGGGATTAACTGCCGTGGAGCCAGCGGCTCCTCAATAACACTATGTAAACCTGTATTTACATATTATTTTAAAAATCGTTGCCCCAAGGGTTGCCTGAAATACCTCACAATACTACCTATTTATATAGGAATATGAGGTATAATAAATCGTTAAGTAATTGATTTTCAGCTATTTGTAATTAAATAGCGGAAGACAGTTGAATATAGTGGTGGAGTCGGCGGGAATCGAACCCGCGTCCAAACAAGCCATAACCGAGCTTTCTACAGGTTTAGTCCTCGTTTTTTTTTCGAGGTATCAGTGACCGAAAACTGCCCTAGACACCCTTATCATCTCAATTAAAAAATACTACCGATGACTTAGTATTTCGATGTTGACATTTATGGTGCCTCCATACAGATCGCCGTCAACAAGGGCTATCTAGAGACATCTGGCTTCCCGACCTTGTCAGGACATGGCAAAGACTTACTTTAATTCAGTCTATTATGCAGCTAGAGCGTAGTTATTCTCGCCATTTAAAAGGTTGAAACATAAGATTTACGAGCTGTGTTTCAGCGCTCGACCTGCTTACTCCGTAATGGGAACCTGCTGTCAAAACCAGTCGACCCCATTATTTCAATGAACTTTTTGAGTTCCCAAATATACAAATTTCATGCCTAAGAAGATTTGCTTCATAAATGGATGATTCCCGTATAAACTAATTTAAATTTAGTTTTAGTTTATGGATCGCCGACTCAATCTGTTACTTAATGTAAAAAATTATTCATAATTTTTCTTTAACAAAAGACCTTAAATTAGATAAACGGGTCAAAAGTGACTCCAAATATTGCAAATCGAGCATATTAGACGCATCACTTTTAGCAGAGGAGGGGTCAAAATGGGTTTCAAGAAAAAGTCCGTCTACTCCAGTAACGATTCCAGCACGAGCTATAGTCTCAATACTTTCAGGTCTTCCACCACTTACTCCACTACTTTGGTTAGGCTGTTGTAGTGAATGAGTGACGTCCAGAACAGTGGGAGCAAATTTCTTCATTGTTGGAATACCCCTAAAATCTACGATTAGATCTTGATAACCAAATTGGGTCCCACGGTCGGTAATCCAAACATTTTGGTTGTTACTTTCTTTTATTTTTTGTACAGCAAACTGCATGCTCTCAGGACTCATAAACTGCCCTTTTTTGAGGTTAACAAATTTTTTGGTTTTTGCTGCTGCTACAAGAAGGTCAGTTTGCCTGACCAAAAAAGCAGGGACTTGCAATATATCCACATAGGCAGAAGCCATAGAGGCGTCTTCTTCGCTATGAATATCTGTTACTGTGGGGACTTCAAAAGTATTCCCAACTTTTTCCAATATTTTCAGGGCTTTTTCATCTCCGATTCCAGTAAAACTGTCCAATCGACTGCGGTTAGCTTTTTTAAAACTGCCCTTAAAAATATAGGGGATCGAAAGCGCGTCTGTCACGGATTTTACCTTTTCGGCAATTCTCAGGGCCATTTCCTCCCCTTCAATGGCGCAGGGTCCTGCCATTAAAAAAAACTGATGACTTTGAGAATGTGCTATTTTTGGAAGGTCAGCGAGTGGCATTTTTTTGTAAAATTATTAAACGATTTTATTTGAAAGTAAAGTACTAATTAAAGTTATTTTTTTGCGACAACTTCAAAAACTTTTCCATCCTCACACTTGAAAATTTTTCCTGGGAATTTGACTATCATTTGATAATCATGAGTTGCCATTAGCAAGGTCATACCTCTTTGGTGAAGTAACTTGAAAAGTTGCATTATGTCCTGACTTGTTTGAGGATCCAAGTTTCCCGTAGGTTCATCTGCTATGATTAATTTGGGATCATTTAGTAAAGCCCTTGCAATGGCAATTCTTTGTTGTTCACCCCCAGACAATTCGAAAGGAAACTTATTTTTATTAATTGTTATGCCAACCATTTTAAGTACCTCATCAATACGTTGATTAATTTTATTTTTATCGCGCCAACCGGTTGCTTTAAGAACAAATTTGAGATTTTCGTATATATTGCGGTCGGGTAGTAGTTTAAAATCTTGAAATACGACCCCCAAAGATCTTCTTAATGAAGGTATCTCTTTACTTTTGAGCCTTAAAAGGTCAAATTCCCCAACGCTTCCCAAGCCATCTTCTAGTTTCAAGTCACCGTATATGGTCTTTATAAGACTACTCTTTCCGCTTCCTGTTCTTCCAATTAAAAAAACAAAACTTCCCTCAGGAACATCAATTGAAACATCCTTTAAAACTGTTTTTCCATTTTGCTTAATGGTGGCATCACTAAAAGATACAATGTTTTTAGACATAAAAATTTAATGTGTCCCAAATTTAAAAGGTTTTGGTTGGCTAATAAAATTTGTTGATAAAATATACGCAAGCAAAGATAATTCCGTTAATATTAGAAAGCTTTCTGATTAACTTTGAATATGATTGACCCAAAAAAAAATAGCTTTATTCCAATTCTGTTGTTTTTTTTTACCGCCCTAAGTTGGTCACAAGTTTTTGAAAAGGCTGCCCTAAAAGTCAAAGCTACAGGGCTTTATTATCAGGGTATTTTTCCCAATGTTGAGCCTGCACTTGCCCTATATGAAGATTATAATACATCTGATACTGAACTTCAGGAGATTAATTATCTTAAAATGGTTACTGCATTGAGGTTAAATTATCCGGGTGCGGTAAAACTTATTGAAAACTTCAGTCTTGATTATCCTAACAATACTATTTTAAAAACCGTTTATTTAGATTTGGCCAATTATTATTTTAATAATGAAAAATACTCTTACGCCCACAAGTGGTTTGCTAAAGTAAAAGCAGCGGATGTTCCAAAAGCAGCGCTTCCTGAGTTTTATTTCAACAAGGGATATACTCTTTTTAATAAAAAAAAATACCCACAGGCCAAAGTTTTGTTGGAAAATGTAAAATTTAATCCCAAATATGAGTCTGATGCTCATTATTACCTTGGTCAAATTGCATATCAATTGGAAGATTATGCAGAAGCATCGAATTCTTTTACCCAAGTATCCAAAAAAGATCAAATGGAAAATCTAGGCTACTTCCAGGTAGAGATGAATTTTAAATTGGCAAGATTTGAAAAAGCAATTGAGCTGGGAGAGAAAGAAATTCAAAACCAAGCTGGAGATAATTTTTCAGAGCTATCAAAAATTATAGGTGAAAGTTATTTCAATATTGGGCAATACGGAAAGGCACTTATTCATTTAAAAAATTATAAGGGTAAAATGGGTAAATGGACCCATGCAGATTTTTATCAATTGGGTTATGCCTACTACGAAACAGGCAATTACAGTCAAGCCATAGATCAATTCAACAAGATCATCAGTAAAAAAGACAAATTGGCACAGAACGCCTATTACTATTTGGCAGAATGTTACCTCAAAAAAGAACGAAAAACTTCTGCCTTGAATGCATACAGGAGTGCTGCTTCAATGACTTTTAATGCGGACATATCAAAAATAGCCCTGCTCAATTATGCTCGATTGAGTTATGAGATCGGAAACCCCTACGAAAAAGTCCCACAGCTCATCATCAGATATCTCGAAACCTACCCCAAAACATCAGAAGAGCAAGAGCTTATGGCGCTTTTGTTGAGTTCTTACACCAACAGCGGTGATTACGATGGTGTACTTTCTATTCTGTCCTCTCAAAGCGATTACAAAGACGATCGATTATTACAAAAGGTTACCTTTCTCAAAGCGATTCAATTATATAATGCCGGTGATTATCCTAAGGCAAGTTCTTATTTCCAAAGTGCAGTTAAAATTGATAAAGTCAAAGCTCTTACATCACAATCCCTTTTTTGGCTGGCTCAGACTTATTATGAACTTAATCAATTTGAGGATGCTGTTGATGGATTTTTTGTTTTTGAAAACAATGTACCCAAAAAGGCAATGCTTAATGAATTGGAGTACCACTATCACTTGGGATATACCTATTTTAAAATGGGCGAGTATGAATTGGCCTTGGGTTCATTCAAAAAAGTCATCGATCGACAAATACACTATCCTCGCAGTAAAGTTCGCGATGCCTTCATTCGCATGGGAGATGCTGAGTTTGCCATGAGTCGTTTCTGGCCTGCCATGGAGCAATATAACAAAGGGATTGCCATGTCTCCTGCACAATCCGATTATGCCTTATATCAAAAGTCAATAAGCTATGGTTTTGTTGACCGCAACAAGCAAAAAATCAACACGCTCATAGAATTAATTGATAAGCATCCCCGCTCTGCCTATATAGACGATGCCTTCTTTGAGTTGAGCAGTGCCTATGCTGTTGCAGGTTCTTTTGATACGGCAATCAATAATTACGATAAAATGATCGGTCGTTTTCCCAAAAGCCCCTACCTTCCCAAAGCCATTCTCAATAAAGGTTTGATCCTCTACAATCAGGAAAAGCTGAGTCATGCAGAAAGTGTGTTGAAAAACTTGGTGAGGCGCTTCACCAAAGATGCAGTGGCACAACAGGCCCTGGGAACCCTTAAAGAAATTGCAGTTGATACCGATAAGGTTCCTCAGTTTACCAAATGGCTCAAATCATCGAATATCGAGACCTTCTCTGATGATGAATTGGAGCAAACGGCTTTTTCGGCTGCCGAAAAACAATTTTTAAGTGACCGTAAAAAACAAGCTAAAAAATCTTTCATTTCTTATTTAGATATTTATCCTCAGGGGCGCAATGCCCTCAGTGCCCATTTTGTATTGGCCGAAATTTATTTAGAAGAATCTGATGAGGAATCAGCTCTTGAACATTACCAAAAATTGATTGATGATCAACCCAATGAGTATTATGAACAAGCCTTGGTCAGGGCCACCCAGATCTTGGTCAAACAGCAAATGCAAGAAAAAGCAGTACCCCTTTGGAAGCAATTGGAGGGAGTAGCCGTATACCCGGAAAACAAACGTTATGCCATGTTCAATTTGATGCGTTCCTATTATCAATCTGAAAAGTTTGAGGAAGCACAAACCAAATCAGAGGCGGTATTGAAATTGAAAAATATAGAAGTAAAAGTCAAATGGGATGCATACGAAATATTGGCCCAAACCTCCATTGCCTTGGGAGATTCCCTTAAGGCCGAATCGGCCTTTAAGGTTTTGGAAAAAGCCCCTATCGACAAACTTGCTGCAGAAGCTTATTATTTCAGAGCCCATCAAAACCATAAAAATAATGACTATGAGAAATCCAACGAAGTCATTGCTCTATTGTCACAAAAATTCAGCAGTCAGCCCTACTGGGCCGCCAAAAGTCTATTACTTATGGCCCAAAACTTTTATGCTGTCAAGGATGCCTTTCAAGCCACATACATTTTGGAATCCCTGATCGAAAATTACAAGCAGTTTCCAGAAATATCAAAAAAAGGGGAAACCTTATTGAATCAAATTAAAGAAAAACAAGCTGAGCAAAATGCCAGTTTATCCCAATCCACCGCCACCAATGAAATACAATAAGATTTTTATCGGTTTCTGGTTGTTCCTTTTTGGTTTCATTATTGCCGTTGCCCAAGATAAAGAAACTGATGATCTGGGCACTCAAGAAGTTACTGTGGTTAAATCATACAGCCCCAGCCTTAAAAGTGTTTTTAAAATCCGAACCCCTCCCGGTATTGACGATTCTTTGGTTCAAAAAAAAATCAAGGTAGATTATACATTTGAATCTATACCTGTTCTCTCCACCTTCGTTCCCAACAAAGCTACCCCCCTAAAATTGCAACGCCAAGAAAGTTCGTTCTATCACAACTCTTATGTGATGGGGGGAATTGGAAATCAGTCCCATGTTCAATTCAATCTGTCGACAATGGTGCCCCTGGATCGAATGCAATCCATCGGTTTAGAATTTCTTTACAACAAAGTTGGAGCCATCGATCAAACTTTACTGAACAGTGACCAAAAAAGAACTTCTTTGAACTTGCTGCATCAATACAAACAAAACAATATGCGGGTGGATTCGGATTTACGTTTTGATCGACAGGGACATAACTTTTTTGGATTGTATGATTTGGACTGGACAGAAATACCGTCTTTAAGACTGAATGAGACTGACCCTTCCCAAAACCTTAATTACCTCTCAATCCGCTCCCGTTGGCAATGGTATGAAGGTCTTTTTAGTAAAGTCAATTTTAACACTCACATCACCACCGATTCATTTGATAGCACAGAACATATTGTCAAAATCAATTCCCAAATGAGGATTCCTTTTTTCAATCAATACCTGGAATTGATACCACACGTGGAGTTGATTAACACCGATTTTGTACGTGGCTATTACAATGATCAGATACTGGAATTTCAGAAAGGAATGGGCCGCATGGAGCTTAAGTTTTTGAGTGCTGGGAAAAAACTAAAACTTTTATTGGGTGCCAAAGGGATCTACCCTTTTGGAGATATCGAAGAAGGCAATCCGATATTTTTTGTCTATCCTAAAGCAGAAATTTCTTACAAGTCCGGCAGTGGAAAATGGGTTCCCTTTATCAATTACAACGGCAGCTATGACCTTAACAGTTTTACAGCTTTCTCTCTCGAAAACCCCTTTGTGGCCCCCACCTTGACCATCAAACCCACCCAAGTGAATCATCATGGTGATCTTGGGTTTAATGCCTATCCAGGATCGGGATTATCTTTCAGGCTCAATGCCCATTACAGTCAGCACGACAACTTCCCACTTTTTAAACGTTTGCCCTATGACCAAAACAATAAAGATATAGCTTACCGTTTGGCTAATGCCTATGAGGTTATTTATGACAATATTGAAAAAATGGCTATTGTAACCAGGATCGCAATGCGATTTAGCGAATACAATAAAATTAGTCTGGAAACGGGATATTTTAAATACATCAGAAATGGAGGTCAAAAAGTTTGGAACCTGCCCTCCCTTAAAATTGATTTTAATGCAAACCTAAGTTTGGGACGAAAATTATTTTTTCAAGTTGGAGGAAATTATATTGGGGATAGGGATTCCGTCAGAAACCGAGTTGTTCCCTTGTCAGACAGCAGCAGCGGAAATTTTGAGACTATTGAATCTTTGGCATCGGTTTTTAATGTTTCATCTTCGATTACTTGGAAAATTAATTCTCAATGGGACTTTTTCTACCAAGGAAAAATATTTCTCAGTGAGAATACATCTCGCTGGGCGTATTATGAAAACCAAAGTCAGGTCCATTTAGGAGGGGTGCGTTACAAATTCGATATTAATTTTTAACAATTGGGAATCTAGAGGTTAAATATTTTAACAGTATTTATTTTAGTTTAATTTTGTGGTCATATTTTTTAAATGAAAAAAATCCCCCTTTTTCTGCTCACCATTTTTTTTCTTGCCTCAGCATGTTCGAAGCGAGTTGATTTATTGGTTCACAACGCCAAAATTTATACTGTAAATGCTGATTTTGATCAAGTGTCTGCTTTTGTAGTCAAGAATGGTAAATTCGTTGCAGTAGGTGGAGAGGATTTGGTTAAAAAGTACACTCCGACCAATACCGTTGATGCACAAGGTCTAGCTATTTTTCCAGGATTTATTGATGCTCACGGACATCTATTTTCTTTGGGTTTAAAAGAGTTTAAGGCTGATTTGAGAGATACTGAGGGAATTGATCAAATCATTGGAAAGATCAAACAACACCAAGGCAAATACAACCAAAAAATTCTTCTTGGATTTGGTTGGGACGAAAACCAATGGAGTGACTTTACATTTCTTGATAATCAAAAACTAAATAAGGCCTTTCCTGACATCCCTGTGGTTTTGGGACGCATTGATGGGCATGCTTATTTAGTCAATCAAAAGGCCCTTGAAATGTCTGGTATTAATTTACAAACAGAGGTAGAAGGAGGGCAAATTTTTAAACATAATGGAAAACTTACTGGGCTGCTAGTGGACAACGCCATGCTATTGGTACAAAAGATCATTCCAGAATTTTCTAAAGAAGACAAAACCAAAGCATTGCTTAAGGCGCAAGAACTTAGTTTTGAAAATGGTTTGACAACCATTGATCAGGCGGGTATTTCTAAAAAGGACATTTATTTGATTGACAGTCTTCAAAAAGAAGAATTACTCAAACTACGTATCTACGCAATGATCGAAAATGATCCACATTCAATTGATCATTTTATTCGAAATGGAAAACTAAAAACCGACCTTTTGAATGTCAATTCCGTTAAGGTCTTTGCAGACGGAGCATTAGGTTCCAGAGGGGCAGCCTTGATTGAAGATTATAGTGATCAAAAGGGATACAAAAGTAATTTGCTTATTCCCAGAGACTCATTGATTCGTTTGGCCAATCTTTTATCAGAAAATGACTTTCAAATGAATACCCATGCAATTGGTGATGCTGCCAACAGGGCGGTTTTAGAGGTCTATAACCAAGTGTTGGTTACAAAAGAAGACCCTCGATGGAGAATAGAACACGCCCAAGTTATTTCTGCAGAAGACTTCCCTATGTTTAATACTAAAATCATTCCTTCTGTTCAACCAATCCACGCAATAAGTGACAAGGATTGGGCTATCGATCGCTTAGGTGCCGAGCGATTAAAAAGCTCTTATGCTTATAAGGACTTGTTGGATTGGTCTGGAGTCCTGGCATTGGGTACCGATTTCCCTGTCGAAGACATAAACCCCCTGGAAACTTTTTATGCCGCTGTTACTCGAAAAGTTCCTGGTGAAAAATCTTCAGAGGCTTTTCAGATCGAAAACGCGTTATCACGCTATGAGGCTTTGTTAGGTTTAACAAGCTGGGCGGCTTATGCCAATTTTGAAGAAAATGAAAAAGGTAGTATTGAAGTCGGTAAATTCGCAGACTTTATAATTTTAGACAGAGATATCATGAAGGTAAATATAGAAAGTGTTCTTCAAACCAGAATTGTTGCCACCATTCTCAACGGAAAAATTGTCTTCAGTAATCGGCTCTGATATTGATTTGGTTTAAGATTTAAATTTTCTCCCTTTTTTTACCATATAACTTTTTTGTTTTTTAACATATAATTTTATTTCGATTAATTTTTTATATCATTTAAATAATTTAAATAAAAAAAATAATAAATTTTCATATTTTTGCTTTAAAATTTAAATAATGTGTGGAATCGTATGTGCCTTTGATTTGAAAAAAGACTCTGAAACGCTCAGACCTCAAATACTAGAAATGTCGAAAAAACTCAGACACAGAGGCCCCGACTGGAGCGGTATTTACCATAGTAAAAACGCTATTTTGGGTCATGAAAGATTGGCAATTGTTGATCCCGCCTCTGGCAAGCAGCCCCTGTACAGCGTGGATGGAAGTATTGTTTTGGCGGCTAATGGAGAAATATATAACCACCTTGAATTGAGAAAAAAATTTGAGGGAAAATATACTTTTAAAACAGAATCGGATTGTGAAATAATTTTGGCCCTATATCAAGAAAAAGGAGCCGATTTTGTAGACGATCTTAACGGTATATTTGCCTTTGCAATTTACGACAGTAATCAAGATAGTTATTTTATAGCCCGCGACCATATGGGAATCATTCCACTCTACATGGGATGGGACAAAGATGGCACCTTTTATGTGGCCTCTGAGTTGAAGGCTTTAGAAGGCATTTGCGTAAAAATAGAACTTTTCCCCCCCGGGCATTACATCATGAGTGGCTCCTCGAAACCAACTCAATGGTACAAGAGAGACTGGGTTGATTTTGAAACTGTTAAGAACAACCCTACCCGTATTGAAGATTTACACAATGCACTATCTGAAGCAGTTCACAGACAACTGATGAGCGATGTGCCCTACGGTGTTCTGCTTTCCGGAGGTTTGGATTCGTCCATCACCTCGGCATTGGCCAAAAAGTTTTCCTCCAAACGTATTGAATCAGAGGACACTCAAGATGCCTGGTGGCCGCAATTGCATTCCTTTTCGGTAGGCTTGGAAGGTTCACCCGACTTGGCTGCCGCCAAAAAAGTTTCTGAACACATTGGTTCCATCCACCACGAGGTCATTTTTACCATTCAAGAAGGTTTGGATGCTATAAAGGATGTCATCTACCATTTGGAAACCTATGATATTACTACCGTTAGGGCTTCCACCCCTATGTTTTTAATGGCCCGTAGTATCAAATCTCACGGAATCAAAATGGTACTATCTGGTGAAGGCGCCGATGAACTTTTTGGAGGTTATTTGTACTTTCATAAAGCCCCTTCAGCCGTGGAATTCCACAAAGAAACTGTCAGAAAACTCGACAAATTGCATCAATACGATTGTCTGAGGGCCAATAAATCTTTGGCGGCATGGGGAATAGAGGGGCGTGTCCCCTTTTTGGATAAAGAATTTATCGATGTTGCCATGCGAATCAATCCTCAAGATAAGATGATCAACAAGGAACGCATGGAAAAATGGGTAGTTCGCAAGGCGTTTGAGGACTATCTACCAGAAAGTGTTACTTGGAGACAAAAAGAGCAGTTTTCAGACGGTGTCGGCTACAATTGGATTGATACCCTCAAAGAAGTAGTTGAGGCTAAGGTATCTAATGAGCAAATGGATAATGCCCACTTTAGATTTCCATTGCAAACCCCTCAAAATAAGGAGGAGTTCTATTACCGCTCTATTTTCGAAGAACACTTCTCTAGTGATGCAGCTGCATTGAGTGTCCCTTCTGTTCCATCGGTAGCCTGTAGTACCCCTGTTGCACTGGAGTGGGACGCGGCTTTCAAAAATCAAAATGACCCCAGTGGAAGAGCAGTGGCCAAGGTTCACGACGATGCGTATTAGTCAGGCTGTTATTTAGAAATTTTGAACTGAGTTTACTGTAATTTTTTTTCACATTTTTGTGTTAATAACTTCACTGGCTTAATCCCCTTTGATCCAGCATATTTACTGGTATTTTCAGTATATTTGAATATACGAAAAAATAGAAAAAACAAGCTTATATCTTATGAGTGAAGCCAGCCAAAATCCGCAATATTCTGCAGATAGCATTCAGGCCCTTGAGGGCATGGAACACGTAAGAATGCGTCCATCAATGTATATTGGAGATGTAGGGGTTAGAGGACTGCATCATCTGGTATACGAAGTTGTGGATAACTCCATCGATGAGGCCCTTGCAGGTCATTGCGATACCATAACCGTAATCATTAACGAGGACAACTCCATTACCACCGAAGACAACGGCAGAGGAATTCCTGTGGGCATGCACAAAAAGGAAGGGGTTTCTGCTTTGGAAGTTGTAATGACCAAGATCGGTGCCGGTGGAAAATTTGACAAGGATTCCTATAAAGTCTCTGGAGGACTTCACGGTGTTGGGGTCTCATGTGTCAACGCCCTTTCCGAACAACTCAAAGCAACGGTTTACAGAGACGGTAAAATTTGGGAACAGACCTACGAAAGAGGAAAGCCCTTGGCACCGGTCGAGGCGGTGGGTGACTCAGACCAGAATGGTACCGTGGTTACCTTTAAGCCTGATCCTAAAATATTCCAGCAAGTTCTTGATTACAACTACGATACTCTAGCACAACGGATGCGGGAATTATCTTTTCTCAACAAGGGCATCACCATCAAGCTCACCGACAAAAGAAGAAAAGATGAGCAAGGGAATTTTATACATGAAATATTTCACTCCGATGAAGGCTTAAAAGAATACATCCGTTTTCTGGATAGCAACAGAGAGGCCATCATTCAGCAAGTGATTTCCATGGAGGGAGAAAAAAATGGGATACCCGTAGAGGTGGCTATGATATACAACACATCATTTAACGAAAACCTTCACTCCTACGTCAACAACATCAATACCCACGAGGGAGGTACCCACTTGTCCGGTTTCCGGCGGGGACTGACCACAACCTTAAAAAAATACGCCGACGCCTCTGGGCTACTTGATAAACTCAAGTTTGAGATTGCCGGAGACGATTTTAGAGAGGGATTGACCGCCATAGTTTCCGTAAAGGTAGCCGAACCACAATTTGAGGGGCAAACCAAAACCAAGTTGGGGAATCGAGAGGTAAGTGCCGCTGTTTCTCAAGCGGTTTCTGAGATGTTGGAAAACTACTTAGAAGAAAATCCCAATGATGCTAAAACTATAGTTCAAAAGGTTATCCTTGCAGCTCAGGCGCGGCACGCAGCCCGTAAAGCAAGAGAGATGGTTCAGCGAAAAACCGTAATGACTGGTGGGGGTCTGCCCGGTAAGCTGTCAGACTGCTCTGAACAAGATCCCTCTTTGTGTGAAGTATTCCTCGTAGAGGGAGACTCTGCAGGGGGAACTGCCAAGCAAGGAAGGGACCGGAATTTTCAGGCCATACTCCCTTTGAGAGGAAAAATCCTCAATGTAGAGAAGTCCATGCAACACAAGGTTTTTGAAAATGAAGAAATCCGAAACATCTACACCGCTTTGGGCGTTACCATCGGAACTGAGGAGGACAGCAAAGCCCTCAATTTAGAAAAGTTACGCTATCACAAAATCGTCATCATGTGTGATGCTGATGTTGACGGTAGCCATATTTCTACACTGATCCTAACCTTTTTCTTCCGTTACATGAAGGAATTAATCGAGTCTGGCTATGTCTATATTGCGACTCCACCCTTGTATTTGGTCAAAAAAGGAGTCAAGAAAAGTTATGCCTGGGATAATGACCAGCGGGACCGATTGCAACAAGAATTAGGATCGGGATCTACAGTACAACGCTATAAAGGATTAGGAGAGATGAATGCAGAACAACTTTGGGACACCACCATGAATCCCGAAATGCGTACACTCCGAAGGGTGACCATCGACAATGGTGGGGAAGCGGATCGTATTTTCTCTATGTTGATGGGAGACGAAGTTCCCCCAAGAAGAGAATTCATTGAGAACAACGCTATCTATGCCAATATTGATGCTTAATTATAGAACTTCAATGGCTTAAATCCCATAAAACTATTAATTTTGAGTGGATTTAGAATTTAAAAACTCATATAGAGATTTAAAACAGCCAAGATTAATTTAAATTTACACATGTGAAAGTAACCATTGTTGGCGCTGGAAATGTAGGTGCCTCTTGTGCAGAATACATTGCTATAAAGTCGGTCGCTAGTGAAGTATTATTGTTAGATATCAAAGATGGTTTTGCCGAAGGTAAGGCACTGGATTTGATGCAAACTGCCACAACCTTAGGGTTTAATACCCGCGTCAAAGGTGTGACCAACGATTATTCCGCTACCAAAGACAGCGATGTGGTCGTGATTACTTCTGGAGTGCCAAGAAAACCAGGAATGACCCGTGAGGAATTGATCGGAATCAATGCCGGTATCGTGCAATCGGTTGCCAGCAGTATCTTGGATCATTCGCCCAATACCGTTATCGTAGTGGTTTCCAATCCTATGGATACCATGACCTATTTGACACTCAAGGCGACGGGATTGCCCAAAAATCGTGTGATTGGTATGGGAGGAGCTTTAGACAGCTCCAGGTTTAAAACCTATCTCTCCTTGGCTTTGGACAAACCCGCCAACGACATCCAAGGGATGGTCATCGGTGGCCATGGAGACACCACCATGATTCCTTTAACCCGATTGGCCAGTTATAACGGTACACCGGTTTCTCAGCATCTTACTAATCAGGATTTGGAGCAAGTAGCCGCTTCTACTATGGTAGGAGGAGCAACCCTTACCAAATTATTGGGGACTTCTGCTTGGTATGCACCTGGTGCTTCTGTAGCCTATTTGGTGGACAGTATTATCAATGATCAAAAAAGAATGATCCCTTGTTCGGTTCTTCTCGATGGAGAATACCAACAGGAAGATCTCTGTATTGGAGTACCTTGTATTATTGGAAAAAATGGTTTGGAATCCATCGTAGATGTTCAACTCAATGAGGCGGAACAAGAAAAATTCAACCAAAGCGCTGCGGCGGTCAAAACCATGAATGAAGTACTTAAGGACGTGTTGAAATAAGGCATTTGCGTTGACCGCTGTTTGTTCTGGGGTTTAATACGCTTTAAAGTTGCTAAATCATTGCCTAAACTTTATATTTGCACGCTTATTTAGCGTAAACAAAAACCAAAATGCAAAATAACGGACTCATTAGACTCTTTGCGATCCTTTTTGGATTGGTGAGTATCTACCAACTTTCATTTACATTCATTACCAGTCAGAAAGAATCTCAGGCCAAGGCATTCGCTACTGCCCAGTATGCAGAAGATGTAGAGGATTACATCGAATTGAGGGATCGCGCTATGGTCAATTACCTTGATTCTATAGGTAATGCACCGATTTTTGGATTTACTTCCTACAATGATGCCAAGGGCAAAGAACTCAATAAAGGATTGGACCTCAAAGGAGGTATCAACGTCATCCTGCAAATATCGGTCAAAGATATCCTTAAGGGATTGGCAGAAAATTCAAAAAACCCAGTATTCAACAAGGCGTTGGACCAAGCCGATATTTTGCAGGTCAGTAGTAACGATCCATACGTAGAATCTTTTTTCATTGCATTCGAATCCGTAAAAGGAGACTTGCAATTGGCTACACCCGATATTTTTGCAAACCGCACGCTGAGCGATGAAATTACCTTTCAGATGTCGGATACCGAGGTACAGACCATTCTAAGGCGTAAGGTGGACGAGTCCATTGTATCTGCCTTTGAGGTTTTAAGAAAGCGCATTGATAAGTTTGGAGTCACGCAACCCAACATACAAAGACTGGGAACTTCCGGTAGAATTTTGGTCGAATTGCCTGGAGCCAAAGATGTGGATCGGGTCAAAAATCTATTACAAAGTACTGCCCAACTCGAATTTTGGGAAACTTATAAAAACGATCAGTTGTTTGGCTTTTTGTCCACCGCCAACGAATACCTTAAAACCACTGTTCAAACTTCTGCTCCCGATGAGGAGCCTGCCATCGATGAGTCTTCTATAGACGATCTGTTGGCTGATGTAGAGGCTAAAGATTCCACCAGTGTTGCCTCTGCCAATCCATTATTGGATTTGATCGTTGGGTCTGGTTTTCAAGGAGGACCGGTTTTGGCACAGTTTGCTGCTAAGGATGCCGACTTGGTTATGGGATATTTAGACATGCCCGAGGTTAGAAAGTTGTTGCCCAGAGATCTACGATACATACGTTTTGCCTGGGGGAAGCCTGCTACTAACAGTGATGTGATCGACTTATATGCTCTTAAGTCTAATCGGGATGACTTGGCACCGCTCAGCGGTGGGGTAGTGGTTGATGCCATGCAAACATATGACATGATGGGCAATCCTGCCGTGTCCATGCAAATGAATACCCAAGGGGCTAGATCATGGGAAAACATGACCGGAAAAGCTTTTCGCGAAGCAACTAACATTGCCATCGTATTGGATGATATTGTGTATTCTGCACCTGGAGTATCCAATGGCGCGATTTCTGGGGGCCGTTCTGAGATCACTGGAAGTTTTTCCCTAAATGAAGCAATTGACTTGGCAAATGTATTGCGAGCTGGTAAACTTCCTGCTGCTGCTGAGATCATACAATCCGAAATCGTAGGACCCTCCTTGGGTAAAGAAGCCATACAAAGTGGGGTGTACTCGTTTATCATCGCACTGATATTGGTATTGGTCTGGATGGTTTTCTATTATGGTAGCGCTGGAATATATGCCGATATCGCCTTGGTCCTAAACATACTTCTTATTTTTGGTATTCTCGCAGGTTTAGGTGCTGTATTGACTTTGCCAGGTATTGCTGGTATTGTACTGACCATTGGTATATCAGTAGATGCTAACGTATTGATCTTCGAAAGAGTCAGAGAAGAGCTCAAAAAGGGGAAAGGTTTGAGAAAAGCTGTCGCAGATGGATTCAATAATGCACTTTCCTCTATCTTGGATGCCAACATAACTACAGGGCTGACTGCATTGATCCTCTTTGTTTTTGGTACAGGACCCATCAAAGGATTTGCAACGACCCTATTAATCGGTATCGCAACTTCGCTCTTTACCGCCATTTTCATTACCCGTTTCTTTATCGATGCCCGAAACGAAAAAGGGAAATCCGTTGCTTTTGGTACCAGATTGACACAGTCCTTGTTCAGCAACATCAACGTTAGTTTTTTACAAAAGAGAAAAATTGCATATATCGTGTCGGGAATTATCGTTACGCTTAGTCTACTATCACTTTTCCTCCAGGGATTGAACCAAGGGGTAGATTTTGTTGGAGGACGTTCCTACACGATTAGATTTGACCAAATCATAAGCCCGTCTGAGATACAATCCAGTTTGATTCCCTCTCTAGGTAGTGCTGAGGTCAAAACATTTGGAGAAGAAAACCAATTGAAAATCACCACCAATTACAAGGTGGACGTGGAGGGCCTTGCCGTAGATAACGAAATTCAAAATGTTTTGTTTGAGTCACTTCAGTCTTTTCTTCCTGAGGGACTGACCTATGACAGTTTTGTCAACGGAGAAGAAGACAAGCAGGTGGGGATCATGTCGTCAATTAAAGTCGGACCCACCATTGCAGATGACATCAAGAAAAACTCCTTTTTAGCCGTTATCGGATCGCTCATCGTTGTCTTTCTCTATATACTTTTGCGATTTAGAAAATGGCAGTTTTCTCTAGGTGCTGTAGCTGCTGTATTCCACGATGTCTTGATCGTTTTAGGGATATTTTCTTTAACCTATAAAATCATGCCTTTTAATATGGAGATCAATCAGGCTTTTATTGCCGCGATTCTTACTGTAATTGGTTACTCTCTAAACGATACGGTGGTTGTCTTTGACAGAATTCGTGAGTATGTTGGTGAACACACCAAATGGAAGTTTACCGATACGGTCAATGCTGCTCTAAACAGCACACTTAGCCGAACTCTAAATACTTCATTAACCACTTTGATAGTACTTCTCGCTATCTTTATTTTCGGAGGGGAATCCATCAGAGGTTTTATGTTTGCCTTGATTGTTGGGGTAATTGTTGGGACTTATTCTTCCGTCTTTATTGCAACTCCAGTGATGTTTGACACACAAAAAAATGGTAAAGCACTTGAGGGTGGAAATGAAAAGTAACGCAAAATGTCTTTATTTTCACGTTTGCTTCATATCATCTCGAAGAAACATACTCAAATGAAATCAGCTCTTAATTTCAATCATAACATGAGAGAGTTATGAACTTTTTTTAAAAAACGACAGGGCTGAGGTAACGAGACCAAACGTAATAAAAGGAATACTTAACCATTGACCAGTAGACAAGGCAGGAAAAATTTCTTCAAACCCTCCTTGACTTTCTTTTACATACTCAACAAAAAAACGGATAGTAAAAGTTCCTGCGAAATAAAGACCCATGAGGAATCCCCCTTGATCTCTATATCTACTATTGTAGATTTTCTTGAGTACAAGAAAAAGAATAAAGTAGCCAAATGCCTCATACATTTGAGCAGGGTATCTTGGAAGTATTTCGCCTCTATTTTCGAAAACAACTCCAAAATTAGAACCGGTATATTTACCAACAATTTCTGAGTTAAAAAAGTTTCCAGTGCGGATAAAAACCCCACCAATGGCAGCGGGAATAGTCAATCGATCGAGGATCCAAATCAGTGGTTTGAAGGGATTAAGTTTTTGAAAGATAAAAATACCTGTTAATACACCGATAGCAGCTCCGTGACTTGCTAATCCTCTGAAACCAATGAATGAGTAACCACCATCTGCTTTTTCCTTGATTGGGAGTAAAATTTCTAGTAAATGGTTTTGAAAATAATCCCAATTGTAAAAAAAGACTTCCCCCAGTCGAGCACCTAGTAGGGTTGAGATAACCATGTAAATAAACATGGGTTCCAAATATTTTTGATCGACATTTTCTTTTATGAACATCTTTTTATAGAGGCGTAAACCCAATAAAAAAGCGATGATGAACATTAAGCTATAAATGTGGATGCCAAAGCCACCTATTTCGAATAATTTTTCGTTGGGTGCCCAATTGAACTTGAGATAGGTCATTATTAATTGGATTGTTTGTTAAATGTAATCATTGTGATGCAGTTGACAACAGAAAAAGTTAGGGAACTGGATCATAACCACTTTTTCCCCATGGGTGGCACTTTGCTATTCTCTTAAGGGTCAAATATAAACCCATTACTGGTCCATGTCGGCGAAATGCTTCAACTCCATAGTGGGAACAAGATGGAGAAAACCTGCAAGTGGGGGGGGTAAGGGGAGAGATCAATATTTGATAAATCTTAATTAGTAGGACAAAAGGAAAAATTAGTATGTTTCTTAACATAACTTTAATTGAGGGTAAAATGAGTTCCTTCTTTACCGTCTTTGAGTTGAATACCAAATTCTAATAGTTGGTCTCTAATTCGATCTGAGGTTTTAAAATCTTTATCGTTTCGTGCATTATTTCTTAGTTCGATCAATAAAGCTATCGTTTTATGGAGTATTTCTTCTTTGGAACTACTAGATTTTTGCATTGGTGCAATGCCCAAAATGTCGTGAATAAAAGTCGATAACATTTTGTTGAGTATTTCCAATTGAGATTCGTCAATGGGGTGGTCTTTGTTGACGACCCTGTTAATAAACTTAACTGCCTCAAATAGGTGTGCAATCAGCACGGGACTGTTGAAATCATCGTTCATTGCAGCATAGCATTTTTTTTGCCATTGCTCGTGGTTAAACGCTCCAGCTTTTTTACCAGGATTAATTTTAGTAAGTCGGTTTACGGCATCCATCAATTTTTGATAACCTTTTTCTGAGGCATCCAAAGCCTCCTCGCTGATGTCCAATACACTTGTGTAATGGGCTTGAAGCATAAAGAATCGAACAACCTCTGGACTGTAAGGTTTGCTGAATTTATCATTGTTTCCAGTGAAGATATCCATGGGTAAGATATTATTGCCAGTAGATTTGGACATTTTTTTACCATTTAGAGTCAACATGTTAGCATGAAGCCAATATTTTACAGGTGGGTTGATGTGGACTGACTGTGCCTGTGCAATTTCACATTCGTGGTGAGGAAACTTCAAGTCCAATCCTCCGCCGTGGATGTCGAATGAGTCCCCAAGGTATTTGGTGCTCATAGCTGTACACTCTAGGTGCCAGCCAGGGAAGCCATCGCTCCAGGGAGACGGCCAGCGCATAATATGCTGGGGCTCAGCCTTTTTCCAAAGTGCAAAGTCCTGAGGGTTTTTCTTTTCACTTTGACCCTCTAAAGAACGGGTGTTGTGAATTAATTCTTCAATTTTACGACGACTAAGTTTACCATAATGATGGGTTTGGTTGTATTTCAAAACATCAAAATAAACTGATCCATTTATTTCGTAGGCAAAACCTGCGTCAAATATTTTTTTGATAAACTCTATTTGTTCAACAATATGACCTGTTGCAGTTGGCTCAATGCTAGGAGGTAATGTATTAAATTTTTCAAGGATTTGATGGAAATCTACAGTATAATGTTGGACCACTTCCATCGGTTCAATATTTTCAATTCTGGCTTTTTTTGCAATTCGGTCTTCACCACTATCCGCATCGTTTTCTAGGTGTCCAGCATCAGTAATATTTCTTACATAACGCACTTTATATCCCAGGTGTCTGAGGTAACGGTAGATAACATCAAATGAAATAAAAGTCCTGCAATTGCCAAGATGAACGTTACTATAGACAGTGGGGCCACAAACATACATACCAACATAACCGGGATTGAGCGGCTCAAAATCTTCTTTTTTTCCGCTTAAGGAATTTAGAACGACCAAGGAGTTCTCGATCAAAACTCAGTTTCTAGTTTGATATAATCTAAAAATTCCCTTTTAACATCCTTTTCCTTAAATCGCCCTCCAAACTCGGAAGTAACAGTGCTACTATTGACGTCGCTAATACCACGGGAATTGACACACAGGTGTTTAGCGTCGATAACACAAGCTACATTTTTAGTCTTTAGAACTTTTTGAAGTTCTTCCACAATTTGTAGAGTTAACCGTTCCTGAACCTGTGGACGTTTAGCATAATAATCCACAATTCTATTCATTTTCGAAAGTCCCACTACTGTTCCGTTTGAAATATATGCCACATGGGCCTTACCTACTATAGGTAACAAATGATGCTCACAAGTGGAGTAGAGGGTGATATTTTTTTCGACCAACATTTCTCCGTACTGATATTTGTTTTCAAAGGAAGAAGCTTTTGGCTTATTGTTTGGATGTAAACCGCTGAATATCTCGTTTACAAACATTTTAGCGACCCTTGTTGGTGTACCACTAAGGCTGTCGTCAGTGAGATCCATTCCCAAAACGTAAAGTATTTCTCGCATTTTTTCTTCGATCAATAGGATTTTCTCACTATTGCTCAAGTCAAATGCGTCAGGGCGCATAGGTGTAACTCTAGATGAGCTAAGGTGTTGATCACCAATTTCATCAATTTGGTCAGTAAATAGTTTTTCTAGTTTCATAGTAATATAAGAATTACAAAGATAATCATTTATCAATAAATTGTATTTTCAGTTAAGGGCTAATTCGTTCGATTAGTAACTATAGTTTTAGGGAGAGGGAAACCAGGAATTGAAATTGGTTTTTCCTAAGTTGTATTGGATTATTCAAACCAGTTTGGTACATAGGTTCCGAGCGCTCGAAAACTAAATTTGAAAAAGTGAGATTTAGGGCGCTACCACCAAAGTCGTATCCAAGACCAAAAGATGATCCATTACTGAGATCATTAGTTTTTTTATTGATGCTCTCTTGGTTGAAGTAGCCTGCTCTTAAACTTAAGCGGCCCAAACGGTATTCTCCACCTATTTTAAGGGTTCCGGCCGATTTGAGTGTAGTTTCTACTATTTTATTTTGCTCTATGAAGTTTTGGTCACCATATTCAACGTCAAATGCGGCTTTTTGATAATTGACTATGTCATATTGTATGCTTACTAAACCCTTGGACCCAAAAACATAGGCCAGTCCTCCACCATATCTTGAAGGAGTAGACATATTGTATTCATAAATATTGATGATGAGGGGATCAATTGTATCTTTTCCATTTATTTTATTAGTAATGATTCTCTGAGACAATTCGTCGGTCATTTGATACCAAACTGGACTTTGGTAACTTAGTCCTAATCTCAGGTATTTAAACTTATAAATACCTCCAAATTGAAAAGAAAACCCCTGTCCAATGGTTAAAAGATCATTTTCAAATTCTGTATAATCAAATGAAGAAGTAAATCCGTAATTGTTTTCGATCAAATTGTCAACTCTTCTGAAGTTAATTTGATGAGAATTCAGATTAAAACCCAAATATAGACTTTCACCATATTGCGAAGCAAATGAAAAGGTATGTTTACTCTTTTTTCCACTATTACTTACAAAAAAATTGTGATCGACTGGAAGGTTGTTTGGGTTACTGGAGGAGATATATTGGGTATTGTTGTCATCAAATGTTACAGGATCAATAAGATAGCTTTGATACCCCAAAAAAGCTTGTTGGCTCGCAAAACCATTGTTTTCTCCTAAATACTTGTAAGATTGTGAGAGATCCTCATCGTCATAGGTTTTAATTTCTCGAAAAGCAATTCCATTAGCATAGTTTAAAAAATAATGATCCAAACCATTGATGGGATTAGTTCCCTTGGCATTGAATTTGGAAATAAAATTACTTTCTTGCTGGTAATTATAGGCAAATGCAAGTTTAATAAAATCACCTGCTTTGGAATCATTTATTATCAAAACTAAACCAAGTTGATTCATGTCTGAGGACCCAGAATTAATAAGATTTTTGTCACCAAAATAATTTGCATCGACCCTGTTTTCTGTCGTGTTTAGGGTCAAACCAATTTCAGAGTTCAGAAATACAGCTGCTGCTGCTGGATTGTCTTTTATGGCAGAAAAATCACCACCTAATGCATTGAATGCTCCACCCATAGCTACATATCTTGCTGTGCCTTTTAATTCTGTTCTTGTGTAGCGCAAGATATCCTCCATTGATTGCGTATAAGCTAACAATGGATATAAAAAGAGCACAAGAACATGAGGGATGAACTTTTTAATTGTCATTATATTTTTCTTCGATATTACCTACCTCTAGAGCTGCTTCTACCACCCCCGGAAACTCTTGATGATGAACTATATGAAGAACGATTACCACTCGAATATGATGATCGAGAGGAACCATAGCTTCTTCCTGTGTTATAATTTCTTCTGCTACTTGATGAGTAACTTGAATTAGACTGTGATCTTTTGTTATATTGATTTTTCTGACTCGATTGATTGTTAGCTTTGCGAGTTAACGTAGAATTGGATCTATTAGTAGTCTGTGGGGTTCTTCTGCCTACATTGTATCGATTGTTGTTGACTGAATTACTGTTGCTATTTGTCGAATTGTATCTATTTTCACTTGAGTTGTAAGAATTGTTATAACCTTTGCCGGAGTTTCCACCTCTTAAAGTACTGAAGTTATTATACCGACCTGAACCCCTAGAATAGTTGGAATAGGCATAGCTTCTATCAAATCGATTACCATAATAACCTCTGAATCGGAATCCAGGAGTATAAAAGGGGTTTATGTAAAATGGGTATCTAAACCTAAAAAATGGATCATAAAAACTAAGTCCCCAATAGGGTCTATAGAAACCTCTATTAAAGAAAGGATCGAAATTCCAAAAGGGATCGAAAAAGGAATTATAGAAACCCCAATTGAAATTGAAAAATCCCCAAGGATTATTATTTATGTAATATACCTCGGTTGAACTGGTGCGATCCCCCCACGGTGCTTGTGAATTGACTTGAAAATCGTTATTACTTTCATTACTACTATAGTTGTCACCATCGGTGTTCGCTATATTTTCAGTGTTATCAAAGGAGGAGTAATTGTCAGCAATGTTGCTGAAATAATTTTTATAATAGACTTCGGTATCATTCGTTTTAGCCTCCTCCAAACTACTTTTTCTGAGAGCAACTTCACCTCCATAAATACCATCTGAACCATAATATGAAACCATTTGATAACTTCCACAAGAAAATAAAGTGGAAATTAGCAAAATACTGCTTAGTAGTTTGCTATGAATAAAAATAAGCTTTGTTCTCATTGTTGCTACTTATTGGAATGAAAGACAAACAAAAAAATAGTAGTTTTGTGCTTCATTACATTCAAATAATTAGAAACAAAATCTGTGCCAAACTTAACGTGGGGAAAAAATTAACAAGTAGATCAGAGGATTATTCGAGGTGGTATAACGAACTGGTAGTTAGGGCCGATTTGGCTGAAAACTCAGCCGTCCGCGGCTGTATGGTTATTAAACCTTATGGTTATGCCATTTGGGAAAAAATGCAATTGGAATTAGATAAAATGTTTAAGGCCACTGGTCATCAAAATGCCTATTTCCCTTTATTTGTTCCCAAGAGTTTATTTGAGGCTGAGGAGAAAAATGCTGAGGGCTTTGCCAAGGAATGCGCTGTCGTAACCCATTATCGTTTGAAAACTGATCCTGAGGATAGTTCAAAATTGATTGTAGATCCCGATGCGAAATTGGAGGAGGAATTGGTGGTCAGACCAACCTCCGAGGCTATAATTTGGAATACCTATAAGAATTGGATTCAGTCCTACAGAGACTTACCCATCATGGTAAATCAATGGGCCAATGTTGTTCGATGGGAAATGCGTCCACGTTTGTTCTTACGTACTGCCGAATTTCTATGGCAAGAGGGACATACTGCGCACTCAACCAGAGAGGAGGCTCTTCAAGAGACTAAGCTGATTAACAATCTTTATGCTGATTTTGCAGAGAATTTTATGGCAATTCCTGTAATTCAAGGCCTAAAATCAGAAAGCGAGAGGTTTGCTGGAGCAGAGGAGACCTATTGCATAGAGGCCTTGATGCAAGACGGTAAAGCTCTTCAAGCTGGTACTTCCCACTTTTTGGGGCAAAATTTCGCTAAAGCTTTTGATGTAAAGTTTGCCACCAAATCTGGTGATCTTGAATACGTTTGGGCTACATCATGGGGGGTGTCAACCCGTTTAATGGGAGCACTTATTATGACCCATAGCGACGATAATGGTTTAGTATTACCACCTAATTTGGCTCCCATTCAGGTGGTTATTATTCCTATATATAGTGGTTCTGATCAATTAGTGACCATTTCATTAGTTGCGAAAAAAATAATGAAGGAGCTTTCTGCTGTAGGGATTTCTGTAAAATACGATGACCGAGATAACTTTAAACCTGGCTTCAAATTTAACGATTACGAATTAAAGGGTGTTCCGTTGAGAATCGCCATAGGCCCAAGAGATATTGATAATAAAGTGGTAGAGTTAGCCCGAAGAGACACTATGGAAAAAAAACTAGTGGCATTGGATGGGCTTAGTCAGCAGATTCAAGCTTCTTTGAATGAAATGCAAATAAATCTTTTTAGTAGGGCACTTAAATTTAGAGATGATCACATAACAGAAGTTAATAATTTTGATGAATTTACATCTACAATTATTAAAAAGGGTGGATTTATTTCTGCTCACTGGGATGGAACTTTTGAGACCGAGGAGGCAATAAAAAAAGAAACTAAAGCTACTATCCGTTGTATCCCTTTAAAAGAAAACCCACAAAAGGGGAAATGTGTTTATTCAGGAAAACCTTCTAATCAAAGGGTTCTTTTTTCCAAAGCTTACTAAAAATCCTGTTATTTTTATTGTTAATCTATAGCATGCTTTTTAGGTTGTATAATAATTTTTTTAGTGTAAATTTGCGCACTGAAATAATGGCCCGTTCGTCTATCGGTTAGGACGCCAGGTTTTCATCCTGGAAAGAGGGGTTCGACTCCCCTACGGGCTACAAGCGTTTAATATAGTTATATGGCAAATCACAAGTCTGCATTAAAGAGAATTCGTTCTAACGACAAAAAACGATTACGTAATAGATTTCAACATAAAACAGCAAGAAATGCTATTCGTAAGTTAAAGAGTCTTACCACAAAAAAAGAGGCAAATAAACAATTTCCAGAAGTAGTTTCTTTGGTAGATAAGTTAGCAAAAAAGAACATTATTCATGCTAATAAAGCAGCAAACATCAAGTCTAAGCTGGCCAGGTTTGTAGCTTCCCTATGAATTATAATCAAAAATTTTCCAAATTGGAAAGTATTTTTAAGAATTCATTGAAATTAGAAATTCCTCGTTATTTTTAGTCTTTATAAATCGGTCATTGATGAATTCCATTGCTTCAACCGGATTCATGTCAGCTAAATATTTCCTCATAATCCACATCCGTTGTATAGTGTTTTCATCCAGTAACATGTCATCGCGGCGGGTACTGGAAGAGATCAAATCGATTGCAGGGAAAATTCTGCGGTTAGCAATCCTTCGGTCAAGTTGCAATTCCATATTACCAGTCCCTTTAAATTCTTCAAAAATAACTTCATCCATTTTCGATCCTGTTTCTGTCAGAGCAGTAGCAATTATAGACAAGGAACCTCCTCTTTCAATATTACGGGCAGCACCAAAAAATCTTTTTGGCTTATGAAGGGCGTTGGCATCCACACCACCACTGAGAATTTTGCCTGATGCAGGTTGAACAGTATTGTAGGCTCGTGCCAATCGAGTTATTGAATCAAGTAAAATTACTACATCATGTCCACATTCTACCATTCTTTTGGCTTTCTCGAGCACTATATTGGCAACTTTCACGTGTCGGTCAGCAGGTTCATCAAAAGTTGAAGCCACTACCTCACCATCCACATTTCTCTGCATATCTGTTACCTCCTCTGGTCTTTCATCAATCAATAGGATCAACTGGTATACCTCGGGATGATTGGCCGCAATAGCGTTGGCAATATCTTTTAAGAGCATAGTTTTACCAGTTTTGGGCTGTGAAACTATCATCCCCCTCTGACCCTTTCCTACAGGAGAGAACAAATCAATGATTCTTGTTGATATAGTACTTTGTTTTTCAGCTATATTGAATTTTTCATCGGGAAAAAGAGGGGTTAAGTGCTCAAAAGAAACTCGATCTCTTACTACTTTAGGATCAAGACCATTGATTTTATCTACCTTAATTAATGGAAAATATTTTTCACCTTCTTTTGGAGGACGAACTGTTCCTAATACGGTATCTCCTGTTTTTAATCCAAACAATCGAATTTGGGATTGTGAGACATATACATCGTCTGGAGAGGATAGGTAGTTAAAGTCGGAAGACCGAAGAAATCCATATCCCTCTTGCATCATTTCTAAAACCCCTTCTGTGTTAATGATACCCTCAAATTCGAAATCTGGTTCTCGATATCGATTACGATTATCTCGGTTGTGATTAACTTCTTGGTGATCTTTTTTTCTTTTCGGGTTGTTGTATTTCGAGTAATTATGGCTTTGTTTTTGTTGAAGACCAGGATCTTTTTTATCCGATTTCTGTTGCTCTAGTTTTTCCTCAACTTTTAATTTGGGGTTTTCATTCTTTAAATTTTCATTGACCTTTTTACCTTGCATTGTTTGCTCATTAACTTTAGCAACAGAATCTATATTATTTTTTTTAGGGGGCTTGTTATCTTTAACTTCTAATGGCGAAGCAGCCACAGTATCAATGATTTGATAAATGAGTTCCATTTTTTTGAGTCCGGTAAGTCTTCTGACTCCAACGGATTTAGCAATTTCCTGTAATTCAGAAAGTTTTTTACTTTTTAGAGATGCTATCTCGTACATTAGATGAGATTAAAGAGATTAGTAAGAAATAAACGAAAGATAGTATTTGAAAGTGAGGGGGTATTAGTATTCTCCTCTGACAATATTACAAATTTTATTTTTAAATTAGTCTATTATTGAAAAAACTTAGCCTTTTAAAATTTAGCTAATGATCCAGCGTATACAAACTGTTTTTTTGTTAATAATCGTAATGGTATCTGTAATCGGCTTTTTTTTCTTGCCTCCTCTTAATTTTTCCTTATTGGGATTAATGGTTCCAGCTGTTTTGAAATCCTATATCATTCTTACTAGTTCATTGGCATTTTTATCCTTAATGATTTTCAAACACAGAAAAACACAATTGATTATAAATCGCTTGCATTTTTTTCTTCAAGTTGCAATGACGGGAGTTTTGATATTTGGATTGTTGAATGCAGATGAGTTGAATTCTTTTTTACTCTGGTTGCTGATGCCTTTTCAGTCAATGATATTATTGATTTTTAGCAGTAGGGCAATCCAAAAGGACGATGATCTAATCCGTTCTATTGATCGTTTGCGCTAAATTTCCCCTTTGACCCAGTTCTACAGCCTCTAGATTTTCAATTTTTCCCTGATTGAGCTCAAACCGTAACAGGGTCCTCAATTTGTGAAACCCTTGAGTACCACAGGCCCCGGGATTCATGTGTAAAAGATTGTTTTTACGATCTTGAATTACCTTAAGTATGTGGGAATGACCACAAATATAAAGCTGTGGTTTTTCTTCAAGAATGAGTTTTTTTACTCTAGGATTGTAACTTCCAGGGTAGCCTCCAATGTGAGTCATTACTACCTTTACCTCTTGGCAGCTGAATATTTGATTCACTGGAAATTGACTTCTCAACTCCTGTCCATCAATGTTTCCATAAACACCTCTAAGTGGTTTTAATTTTGAAATTTCATCAGTAACATTAGCTGATCCAATATCTCCGGCATGCCACACTTCATCGGAATTATTGATGTATTTGATGATCTTTTGATCTAAGTAACCGTGGGTATCAGATAGTAGTAAGATTTTTTTCAAAATTAATTTTTATTATGTATCAAAGATATTTGATTTTTCACTTTTTTAAACCACTGTTTTCTTTTCTTTAAAACAATATCTTTGTGATTTCAATGGAGTTAACAAGATATTTTATTGAGTTGTCATATGATGGATCGGCCTATCATGGTTGGCAACGCCAACCTAATGCGATCAGTGTTCAGCAAGTTTTAGAAGAGGCTTTAAGCAGGCTGGCTAGAAATAGTATTAGTCTTTTGGGAGCAGGCAGAACAGATACCGGGGTTCATGCACTACAGATGTATGCGCATTTTGATGTATCGCAGAAGATTGCTAACACTAAAGAACTTATTTTTCATTTAAATGGTTTTCTAAACGACGATATATCTATTAAAGGAATAAGGCAGGTTCAACCCCATGCAAATGCTCGTTTTGACGCTACTGCACGATACTATGAATATCATATTTCTACGGCGAAAGACCCCTTCCATTCACAACATCATTATTACCTAAAAAATCAACCAGACATTGATATGATGAATGAGGCGGCAAAAACTCTTTTGCTTCATCAGGATTTTCAGTGTTTTTCTAAGACAAATACCGATGTAAAAACTTTTCTTTGTAATATAAAAAAAGCAGTTTGGAAACAAGAGGGGTCTTCTTTGATTTTTTACATTTCCTCTAATAGGTTTTTGAGAAATATGGTTAGATCTATAGTAGGAACTCTTTTAGAAGTAGGTTACAAAAAGAGAAAAGTTGAAGATATGGACGATTTGATAAAGAGTAAAGACAGAGGTAAAGCTGGATTTTCTGTTCCCGCACATGGCTTATATCTGAGTCGTATTGATTACCCTCAAAATATATTTATTGATTTATGATAAATGGAAAAGGGAACATATTTGATATAAAATTATTTTCCAAGTTGATGGTATATGTAAAGCCTTACAAAAATACTTATTACTTTGTCATGACATCTGCAATAATTTTGGCAGGTTTTTCTGCGTTGACTCCATATTTATTAAAAATTACTGTAGACGACTATATTCGTCTAAAAGATTTTGATGGAATGATTTTTTTGATTGGAATGATGTTGTTTGCGCTCTTTTCAGAGGTGATTTTTCAATTTCTTTTTGTATACTTTGCTAACTGGTTAGGACAAAATGTTATTCGTGATTTAAGGGTGGTCTTGTTCAAGAAAATCGTCGGGTTTAAAATGGCTTATTTTGATAAGTCAGCTGTAGGAAGATTAGTGACCCGAGCTGTAAACGATATAGAAACTATAGCGAGTATTTTTTCTCAGGGCTTGTTTATGATCGTTGCGGATTTATTCAAAATGGCAGTTGTAATATTGATTATGTTATTTATTGACTGGGAACTTTCTTTGATTGTCTTTTCCGTTCTTCCTATAATACTATATGCGACAAGAATCTTTCAGAAATCCATGAAGACTGCATTTGAAGAAGTTCGCTTTCAAGTAGCAAACTTAAACTCCTTTGTACAAGAAAGAATCACAGGCATGCAAATCGTTCAGCTATTTCATCGAGAAAAAATTGAATATGATTATTTTGTATCTATCAATGAAAAGCATAAAAAGGCCTGGTTAAAAACTGTTTGGTACAACTCCATTTTCTTTCCAATTGCTGAGATATCCTCATCAATTACCTTGGGCTTATTGGTGTGGTATGGCGGTTTGAACGTGGTCACTGGTGGATCCATTTCAATGGGTACAATTTTTCTGTTTATTCAAATGTCACAGATGCTTTTCCGTCCTTTACGCCACATAGCTGATAAGTTTAACACCTTACAAATGGGAATGGTTGCTGCAGATCGTATATTTAAGATTATCAAAACCGAAAGTCAGGTATTGGATAATGGACAATGGAGTCCTAAAAAAATTGAGGGTAAAATTAGAATTGATGGCTTGAGGTTCTCTTATATTGAAGGCGAGGAGGTAATCAAAGGGATTGATTTGGACATAAAACAGGGGGAAAAAATCGCCATTGTAGGGTCAACAGGTGCAGGTAAGTCAACTTTAATAAACTTACTTACACGATTTTATGAATTTGAAAAAGGAGAGATTTATTTTGATAATCGATCTATTAAAGATTTCACGCTTCAATCGTTAAGAGAACATGTGGGTATCGTACTTCAAGATGTGTTTTTGTTTGCCGATTCAATTTTTAACAACATAACACTATATAACCCGGATGTGACAAGATCAATGGTTTATTTGGCGGCAAAAGAAATAGGGGTGCATGATTTTATTGAATCTCTTCCTGGAGGATATGACTACAATGTAAAGGAAAGAGGGGTTATGCTTTCCTCTGGACAGCGACAATTGATTGCCTTTTTAAGGATATATATTGCCAACCCAAGTATATTAATACTGGATGAAGCAACTTCATCGATAGATTCTCATTCAGAAGAATTGATTAAAAATGCAACCTATAAAATTACTTCTAACAAAACCTCTATACTCATTGCACATCGCCTTTCCACAATAAAAAATGCTGATCGCATTGTAGTAATGGATTCTGGAAAAATAGTTGAGGTTGGTTCGCACAAAGAGCTATTGGGGATTGAAAATGGATTTTACTCTCAATTATATAAAATTCAATTCTTGGAAGTCGCTGTTTGATCTATAAGGAAAGATCTTCATTTAATATTCGCATTAAATCATCTATGCTTTTAAACTTACAAAAGATACCATCTTTAATATAAGATATTTTACCACTTTGTTCAGATATAACTAATACTACCGCATCTGTTTTTTCACTTATCCCAATGGCTGCCCTATGGCGAAGTCCAAATCTCGAGGGAATAGATGCGGATTCAGAAACAGGAAGCACAACCCTAGTTGCCTTAATAAAATTATTTTTTACTATAACTGCTCCATCGTGTAGCGGGCTATTTTTAAAAAATATAGTTTCTAAAATTTGCCCACTTAGTTCGATATTAGCTTCGTCTCCCGTATTCTGTAAAAAGTCCAGATTGTTCTCTCTTTCAAGTACTATAATGGCCCCTGTTTTTTCATTAGCCATTTTATTACAAGCACTTAATAAAGCTTTTAGGTCAATATTTAGTGATCCTTGATCTTGATTAAGAAAATTAAAATAACGGACAACACTTCGCTTTGAGGCAAAATTAGTAGATCCAATCAAGAGTAAAAACTTTCGGATCTCTTGCTGAAATACAACAATTAATGCAAAAAAACCAACACTAATGAACTTACCTAAGATATTACTCAAAACATCCAAGTTTAGGATGTCCGTCAGTTTCCATATCACATAAAAGATGACTATCCCTATAAAAATATTTATGGCAACCGTTCCTTTGACTAGTCTGTAGGCATAAAATAGAAGCAAACCTACCAAAAGAATGTCAAGAATGTCGATAAAGCTGAAGTCTAGAAAATCAATTTTGTCCAATGCTGCTTTTTTGTAAAATTAAAAAACTATCTGAGGGCCTGCAATAATTCGATACATTCTTTAGCTTGTTTTACGTCGTGAACTCTCAGAATATTAGCCCCTTTAGATAAAGCAATTGTGTTTAGAACTGTGGTTCCGTTGAGGGCTTTATTGGCCGTTACACCCAACTTTTTGTAAATCATGGATTTTCTTGATATTCCAACTAGTAGCGGAAGTTCTAGACTTTGGAATAAATCCAAGTGATTCATTAACTCATAGTTGTGTTCTAAAGTCTTTCCGAATCCAAAACCGGGATCTATAATAACGTCATTGATACCGTTCCGGTATGCTTGCTGAATTTTTTCGGAAAAATAATAGAGTACTTCTTGGACAACATTATCGTAGTTTGGATTTTCTTGCATGTCTTTTGGGGTTCCCAAAAGATGCATCAGCACATAGGGAACATTATTTTTACCAACGATTCCCATCATTTTGTCGTCGAACTGACCTCCAGAAATATCATTGATCATTACCGCACCTCTGTTGAGACATCCCTCTGCTATAGCAGATCGATAGGTGTCAATGGAAAAAAACTGTTTTGGAAAGCTTTCAATTAGTTTTTCCAAAATGGTAAAAAGTCTTTTTTTCTCTTCCTCCTCACTGATTTCTTCTGCACCGGGTTGGGTACTGCAAGCACCCAAGTCAATAAAGTAAGCCCCTTCACTAATCATTTTCTCGGTTTGCATCAAAGCTTGGTCTTCGGCATTGAATTTGCCACCGTCATAAAACGAATCAGGTGTTAAATTGAGTATTCCCATGATTTTGGGCTGTGAAAGATCAATCAGCTCTCCTTTGATATTTATGGTCATGATGTGGTTTAAATTGTTTTAAACTTTTAATAATGCTCTTTACAGAGTTAAAAAAAATATCGAAATTTACGCCAAAGATAAATAATCGTATGACATCCACACCCGAACAATATCAAAGGGTAATGAAGAGTTGTCAGTCGCTGTTTGCGAAAAAGATGACTGATTATGGCAGTGCTTGGCGCATACTTCGTCTTCCTTCACTGACGGATCAAATTTTTATTAAGGCCCAAAGAATAAGAGGCTTACAGACCAATACTTCCCAAAAAGTGGATGAGGGTGAAGTTTCTGAGTTTATAGGGGTCATCAATTACTCCCTGATGGCTTTGATTCAATTAGAGCTGGGTGTATCTGATTCACCCGATTTGAATACCGAACAAGCCCTAGTTCAATATGATAAACAATCAAAAGTGGTTTATGCCCTAATGATGGACAAAAATCACGACTACGGTGAGGCATGGCGTGACATGCGGGTGAGCTCTCTAACGGATTTGATTTTGCAAAAATTGATGCGTGTCAAGCAAATAGAGGGCAACGATGGCAAAACCACTGTAAGTGAAGGGGTTGATGCCAATTATAAAGACATTGTCAACTATGCTGTATTTGCTTTAATTCATCTAAATGCTTTTGAAGAATAGATGTTAAGGAACTTACTCTTAAAACTTTTTTACGCCATTTTAACCCTTTTTGGGGTTGTGAGTTTAGTGTTTTTCCTTTTTAATGTCTTACCTGGCGATCCTGCGCAAATGATGTTGGGTCAGAATGAAAGCAGTGATCAATTGGCATTGGTAAAAAAAAAATATGGTTTTGACCTCCCCTTATCTAAGCAATATTTGCTATTTCTCAATGATTTGTCTCCTCTATCTTTGCATTCAACAGATCAAAATGATCTTTCTTATTTCTCTAGCGAAAAATACAGTGCTTTTCCACTAATTCATAACAATCATTATGTTTTGACTATTAAATGGCCTTATCTGAGAACATCTTATCAAAAAAGGGGGAAAAAAGTTTCTGAAGTTATTTCCGAAACTTTACCCAATACTCTGATTTTGGCACTTGCTTCAATTTCTATTGCAATTGTTTTTGGGATTTTATTGGGTGTTTTAGCTACATTATTATACAATACATGGATTGATCGATGGTTGCAATTCATCAGTACCCTAGGAATGAGCGTTCCTTCTTTTTTTAGTGCGATTCTTTTTTCATGGTTCTTTGGTTTTATATACCAACAATACACTGGTTTAAATATGAGTGGAAGTTTGTATGAAATGGATGATTTTGGAGAGGGGAGGATATTACGGTTAAAAAACCTGATCTTACCCGCGGTGGTTTTAGGGATTCGTCCCATAGCCGTGATCATTCAGTTGATGCGTAGCAGCCTGCTAGAAGTTTTGTCACAAGACTACATCAAAACTGCATATTCCAAGGGGTTATCAACCTATCAAGTTGTCTTCAACCATGGTATCAAAAATGCACTCAACCCAGTAATAACAATCATTTCAGGGTGGTTTGCATCCTTGCTGGCAGGTGCTGTTTTTGTTGAGTATATCTTTAGTTGGAAAGGGGTGGGAAAGGAAATAGTAACTGCACTGAACACCCTCGATACACCAGTCATTATTGGGATCGTCCTTACATTGTCAAGTCTTTTTATACTGATTAACATGGTGGTAGATTTCATCTACGCAAAGCTCGACCCGCAAGTAACATTAAAATAAACAATTCAAAATATGAGAAAAAAAATTGTAGCCGGAAATTGGAAAATGAATAACAATAAAAGTGAAACCGCGGATTTGATTCAAGCGCTAAAATCTTTAAGTTTTTCAACTGACGTAAGGGTGATGATTGCTCCGGCTTTTACTCATTTGGCTCAGGCGGAAGAATTAACTCAAGCAGGGCGTATAGAGGTCTTGGCTCAAAACATGAATGCCAATGATTCAGGGGCTTTTACAGGCGAAATTTCTGCAAAGATGCTCCACAGTATAGGCATCGACAAAGTTATTTTGGGTCATTCAGAACGAAGAGCTTACTATAACGAAACCGATGTTGGACTCAAGCAAAAAGTCAAAACAGCACTTACTTACGATATGGAAGTTGTTTTTTGCTTTGGAGAGGAGCTAGACCAGCGCAAAGCTGGGAGTCATTTTGAAGTGGTTCAATCTCAATTGGAAACTGTACTTTTTGATTTGAATTCAACAGAGTGGTCCAAGATTATTTTGGCATATGAACCGGTTTGGGCCATTGGAACAGGTGAGACTGCTTCTCCCGATCAGGCACAAGATATTCATGCTTTCATCAGAGGTTTGATTGCTTCAAAATATGATGAGGATCTTGCAAAGGATGTTTCAATTCTTTATGGAGGGAGTGTAAAGCCAGCCAATGCATCAGCCATATTTTCACAGCCCGATGTTGATGGCGGATTAATTGGGGGTGCATCACTCAATGCGGAGGATTTTATAGCTATCATTCAATCTATATAAATGGCGGTAGCCTACCTGGAAATTGATCTCAGGCTTACCCCAATTGACCCTTGGCGGGATGTTATGGCTGCACAAATGGGTTTGTTGGGTTTTGAAGCTTTTGTCGATAGCCCATTTGGTTTTATGGCTTATATTCCTCAAAAAGATTTTAAGGAAAAAGAATTTTTACAAATTGAACTTTTCGAAATTCATGGCTTGCAAATTGAATGGCATACTAAAGTCATTACTCCAAAGAATTGGAACCGCCGATGGGAAGAAAATTTTTCACCAATAAGGATAGGAGAGCGTTGTGTAGTCAGGGCAAATTTTCATCCTCCTGAAAAAGCCGATTACGAATTGGTGATCACACCCAAAATGAGTTTCGGTACTGGTCATCACGAAACCACTCAGATGATGATCTGTTTTTTATTAGACTTAAACTTTACTGACAAAAAAGTATTAGACATGGGAACTGGTACTGGAGTTTTATCCATATTGGCTGAAAAAAGAGGTGCCAGATCGATTCTAGCTTTGGATAATAATCCTTGGTGTGTTGAAAACACAAATGAAAACATAGGATTTAACCATTGCACTAAGATCACTACCAAATTTAATGACTCTGTTCCCCATAAAAATAAATTTGATATTATTTTGGCTAATATTTCTCGAAATATTCTTTTACAACAAATTCCAGATTATGCAAAAATTTTAGTTCATTTGGGCGATTTGTTGATCAGTGGCTTTTATGTTGAAGATATGGGTATAATTCAAAATGCTTGTGAAGCGGAAGGATTTAGATTTATTCGTAATTTTAAAAAAAACAAATGGGTTGCTGCCTATTTTACTAAAAATGAGTACTGATAAGCCACAAATTGAGAAAGAAAGTGAATTAGACATTCTTACGAAGGTAAAACGAGAACACGAGATCATTTTATTTAATGATGATGTTAATACTTTTGATCATGTCATCAAAACACTTGTGGCCTATTGTGATCACAGCTATGAGCAGGCGGAACAATGCGCTTATATTGTTCATTACTCTGGAAAATGTGTTGTAAAGACAGGCTCATATGAGCTTTTGGAACCTATCTGTAATAAATTATTGGAGGCTCAATTATCTGCAGAGATTCACTGATTTTATTGTTTAACGTTTTTTGATTTTTTTATAACAAAATAAAATCCGAAATTTGTGTAATGAAAAATTTTGCCCTATTTACTTTTTTTGTTTTTATTTTTAAACTTAGTGTTTGCCAAAATGATAATGATATGAATCAAACTATCTATCAATTTAAAGTCAAAGACATAACAGGAAAAACTTTTGATTTTGAAAATTTAAGAGGAAAGAAAATCATGATAGTCAATACAGCCTCTAAATGTGGCTTGACAGGACAATATAGAGGGCTTCAAAAGCTTTATGATCGTTACAAAGACAGTGGCTTTGTAGTAGTTGGATTTCCTGCTAACGATTTCCTATGGCAAGAACCTGGTAGTGATAAAGAAATTGCAAATTTTTGCGAGAAGAATTATGGTGTCACATTTCCTATGATGAGTAAGATTTCTGTGAAGGGAAGTGGTATGCACCCACTGTATCAATTTCTTACGCAGTTTGGTAAAAACGGATACAAAAGTTCTTCAGTTTCCTGGAATTTTCAAAAATATTTAATAGGTACGGATGGAAAACTTAAAAAAATCATTACTCCTCGTACCGCTCCATTAAGTGAAGAAGTTCTTGACTGGATTGAGCAGGACGTAATGGCCGTTAATGAACGTCTATGAAACTAGACCTATTGGCTTTTGGCGCCCATCCCGACGACGTGGAATTGGGTTGCGGTGGTGTGATAGCTAAAGCCGTCGCGCAGGGCAATAAAGTTGGGATTGTTGATCTTACAAAGGGGGAGTTGTCAAGCAGAGGCAACCTTGAACTTAGAGCAAAGGAATCAGAGGCCGCCGCAGAAATCTTAGGCGTTAGTTTTAGAAAAAACCTTAATTTTAAAGATGGTTTTATTTCTAATGATCAGATTCATCAGTTAGAGTTAATTTCCATATTACGTGAACATACCCCAAAAGTCGTTTTGTGTAATGCCGTGAGAGATCGTCACATCGATCACGGAAAAGCATCGGATTTGGTCACCCATGCCTGTTTTTTAAGCGGACTGGAACGTCTAGAAACTTATAATGGCCATGGAAAAAAACAGTCTGCTTTCCGACCACAACATGTTTTTCATTACATACAATGGGACGAACTTACTCCAGATTTTGTAGTGGATATTACGGGTTTCTTGGCCAAAAAGATGGATGCTATTCTTGCCTTTAAAAGTCAGTTTTATGATGGAAAGAACGATGGGCCACAAACACCAATAAGTTCTCTTAATTTTTTGGAGAGTGTGGAGTCTCGTGCTAAAAATATGGGAAGATTGATATTTAAGGATGCTGCAGAGGGATTTACTACAGATCGACAATTGGGGGTTGAAAATTTTGATAGCTTACTCTAAATTAAACCTACAAATCATTAAATTTGTTTCAGTTTATGGTGGTTGTAGCTCAGCTGGTTAGAGCGCTAGATTGTGGTTCTAGAGGTCGCCGGTTCGAAACCGGTCTTCCACCCCAAAAAAGGGTTGCTTTGTGCGACCCTTTTTAAATTATAAAAAAGAAAGTCCAATATTAAAAGATATAATTTGAAAGAACTTTAAAACCCAAATTTGAATTAGTGGATTCAAATTATTTTTTTTGGGTAAGTGTATAAGAAGTTTCTGACTTTTGCGTTATGTATTTAGTTTATCATGATTGATGAAAAAATATATTCTTCTTTTGCTATTTTTTCTTGGAGCGATAGATATTTATGCGCAATCACTATTGTTTGATGACTTCACATATAAAATGCCAAAAAAAAATGCATATTCATTGCTTAAGAAAAACAAAAAGAAATTTAATTCTCTTGACCTGGGTCCAACAAATACATTTATTCTTAGAAGGGGATCTTTGGTTTTTGAAGAGGATGAATTGATTCATATAACCATTTGGAGTAAATCCAATCTAAACCTAAATAAAACCAAAAAATTACTAAATATCTCAAAAAATCATCTTGAATCTCAGGGATTTGAGTTAGTGTATGCTCAGCCTGATTGGCAAAATCCTTTAACGAAACATAGGGATAAACCCTACATGAGACTAGTTCATAAAGAAAAAAATGTTTTGACTGAATTGGAGCCAAGAGGGCAGGGGGAGACATTTAATATTTTTCTGAGTTATTACCAATTAAATTGGTTTCATCAAATGGTAAAGGCTTTATAAATCAATACTAAGTCCTGCTCCAAATAACTCCCTTATCTGTAACCTTCCAGTCAAGTCGTCATCATATAAGAAATGTGCAATCAAATTGGAAGAAATTTTTCTGTTTATTTTCATTCTGAGAATGGTATTTAGTTCAAAATCGATATTTTGAATTTTTCGGATATAATTAGCGTGAACATTGAATTTATTTTCAATGGTGATATTTTCCATGAGTAATAATTTAAAAAAACCATTGACCGATGCTCCTAAATTTAATAGACTGGTTTTTCCTTTTTCAACACCAAAATATTTTTGACCCTCTTGTAGATTTCGCGTATAGGAAGCTCCAACCAAAATTCCTCTCGCTGATAGTGGAGATAAGTTAACCCAGGAATTACTGTTCTTTTTGTAGTACCATCCTACCCCTAATTGAATTATGGTAGGTGAAAATATACGCGTTAATTTATCTTTTTTTTCAACTCCATCTTCATCATAGTATCTGAAACCCGGTAACAATTGAGATTTAAAGTTTAGATAAATGGCGTAGTTCCAAAATTGGTTGATTTGTTTTCCAAGTTGAGAATTGATTTCAAATCGGTCATCTGCTTTTTTTAGGATTTTGCTGCTAGAGGTTCTATTCCCCCCTAAAGAAATCATCAAATTGTTGTCCCATACCCATCCTTTTCTATTTGAATAATTGAAATTGTAATCAAGATGAAGGATTCCGTTAAAAGCGTTCTCCCCTCCAGAAACCCAATTTTCAAAATAAGCTTGACTGAGGGTAAAATCTAGTTTACCAAAATATTTCATTCTTTTTCCACCTAAAGTTGAATTGATTATAGCATCATAAGGAAGTGAGTCAACAGGAAAGGGGTTTTCCTGAGCTTTTGATGGTAGAGTTAAGATCAGCAATAAAATATATAATAGATTTTTCAGCATGAATTTAGAAAACTGTTAACCCAAAACTAAAAAAACCTTTTATTCTCTCCTCTAGTTTTCCTAAAATAAAAGGGCTTCTGATTTAATTGATATCAAGATATTGTTGAAGAAGATTGAGCAGCAACACATTACCTGCCGTTTTTATTAATGTTTAAATACTTTTTGCTTGAGTTTAGTTTAATTCGATCTTCTCTATTGGCCAATTCCCATAATGTGTGAAAAATAAAACGGGCTCTTTTAGTTAGTAATGGGTAATTAATTTTTTCAACGGTATCAGTTGGAAGGTGATAATCCTCATGTGTGCCACTAAAGTAGAAGATAACAGGTATATCATTTTTAGCGAAATTATAGTGATCAGATCGATAATAATAACGGTTAGCATAATATCTTCCCCTTTCATAAACTTTTAGCATTGGATCATTATAACGAAAATCCAGGTCCAATTTGGAATATTTCTCATTAATCGATACGGAAATGTCATGTAGGTCTTGAGATAGTATATCAGATCCAATGAGATACAAATAGTCATCATCTCTCTGATGGAGCGGATCATTTCTTCCAATCATGTCAATATTTAAATTTACAATAGTTTGTTCTAATGGATAGAGTGGGTTTTTAGCATAATAAGCCGAACCTAAAAGGCCCTCTTCTTCGCCTGTGACATGTAAAAAAACAATCGATCTCTTGGGTTTATAACCATTTTCTAATCCAATTTGTAGTGCCTCTGCTATTTCAAGCATTGTAACTGTTCCCGAACCATCATCATCAGCACCATTATTTATTTGCCCCCCCTCAAGTCCAATATGATCCAGATGAGAGGTCAAAATTATGTACTCATCAGGAAATTCACTACCCTTAATTATAGAGGCTACATTTTCTGTAGAGACCATTTTGCCATCAACTTTTAAGGTCATCTCTTGAAAATAATTGTTGGTCCCTTCAGCTGCTTGAATATTTAAATTTTTATAATAGTCTCTGAGAAAATCTACAGCTATTTTTTGACCTTTACTTCCAGTTTTTCTTCCTTGAAAGTAATCAGATGCATAAACGTATAGCAGTTCCATGAGCTCCTGTTCAGTGATGGATTTGGCAAAATCAGTAACCTTTGAATTTTGTGCATTAACTGATATGCTTAGAGAAGTAAAAAAAAATAATATATATCGGATCACATCAAGGCTTTTTCATTTTGGATAATTTGTAGGTTTATTCCATTCCAGAGCGAGATTCTTTTTTGCAGAGCAGATTTTGAGGCAGAGATAGCTTCTTCCCATTTGAGGGGGTCTGAACCACATAGATTTTTAATCATATCCAGTGCCATCGGGCCATGAGAATCTCCGTCGACTTCTATATGTCTCTCAAAGTAATATATGATCTGATCAAATTTACGCTCGTTTTCTATATTCATTTTTTTGATCATGGAAATAAACATGTCGGGTATTAAATCCTCTCTTCCAAAAGTGAAAACTGCTGCTATTTTGTGGGTTTTACCCTCTTCAATGATGCGGAAGGTGAAATTCAAAAAATTAGCTACGTACTCAGGAAGCCCTGCTCGATCTATGGTGTCAAAAATGTCGTTACCCTCTCTTAGTCCATCTAATAATTTTTCAATTCTCTGGGTATTGGCATTGATTTGTCTCATTGCATTGAGGTACATTTCAAAATGACTGACCGAATTTCCATCCTTATCTAAATCAGTTTCCTCACCCCAAACGATCTCATTGATTAGCCTTGCAGCAGCATTGTTTTCAGGCGGTTGCCAGGGAAGGGTAGTTGTTGTCAAATCCATTTGTAATTTTTTGACCAATGACATAAAATCCCATACTGCATAAACATGAGATTCCATGAATTGTTTCAAACTGTTAATTGAGTCGATGTTCCCGTAAATGGGATGTTTTATTAGTTGATCTCTGTATTTGGAGACCTCAATTTTTAAATTTTCAATCATTTATCATCTTCATTTTCACAGGCAAAATTAACTATAATTATTTATACTATTTGTAATAAATTCTATTATATTAACTAGAGATAATTGAGTGTTAAGATATGACGGGTAATGCAAAAGATAAATCTAATATCATTTTTTTTGACGGAGTTTGCAACCTTTGCAATTTCTGGGTTAAATATGTTGTCAGGAATGATCCGGAGGGAATTTTTTGCTTCTCAAGTTTACAATCTGATTTTACTGAGAATTTCCTGTCTCAAAACAATATCAATTCTGATTTTGAAACAATTATTTTGTTTTCAGAGGGAAGGTTTTTAAAAGAATCAGATGCTGTTATATCTATTTTATTCAAAATTGGTGGATTTAACAGATTAATTTCAAGAATAATCTCTTTGCTACCTGTCAAATTTAGAAATACCCTGTATAAGTTTATTTCTAGAAATAGGTATCGTTTTTTTGGTAAACAGCAGGATTGTATGATACCTGAGGAGCCTATAAAAAAAAGGTTCCTTTAGATTTATTTTATTGATTATCCATTTAGGAAATATATTTATTTAGAATTCTTCTAAATAGTTTTTATTTGTAGTTCATCATTTGTAAATTTGAGGAGTTATGAATAAACGAACTGTTGAAAACAGATTTTACGATTTAAAATATGTCATTTTCTGTACTTTGACATTCTTCTTACTTGGAACCTTTGTAGAATTATACCTTATTAACCATTACACCGATATTTTCCAAATCATTCCAATTGTTTTTGTTGCAATTTCTTTTTTTAGCTTTCTTGTTCTAATTTTTAAAGTAACAAGACTTACACTTAAACTATTTAAATTTACTCTGCTATCAAACTCTTTGATAGGTCTATTAGGTGTTTTTTTTCATCTTAATTCCAATTATGAATTTGAAAAAGAAATGAAACCATCAACTGATAGTTGGGGTTTGTTTATTGAAAGTTTATCAGGGGCGCTTCCCGCTCTTGCCCCGCTTAATTTAGTTATACTCTCCATGGTAGGATATTCATATATTTTAATTTTAAAACAAAACCAATGAAAAAAAAGCTTTATTATTTAATGTGTCTTTTGTTAGTAAAATCAATACTAATATCGTGTAATGAAACTTCATCCAAAAAAAACCAAATCAATAATAAGCTTGATGAAAAGCAAAATGAAACTGAGTTAGTATTAAATGTTAATCTTGCTAATGAATCCGATTTAGTTAGCTTAGGCTTATCATCAGATTTGGTAAATGATATATTAGCAAATCAACCTTTTTTAGATTTTTCCAATTTTATATTATTATTGGATGGGAATAAAAATGAAGAACTTTTTAGAAAAGTCTTTTTACCGTTAAACCTAAATACAGCAAATGAAAGTGATTTTCACATGATCCCTGGAGTTGGAAAAAAATTGGCTCATGAATTCGTGGAATATAGACCCTATTCAAGTATTGAGGAGTTTAAAAGAGAAATTGGAAAATACGTAGATGATAGTGAAGTGATTCGATATCTAAATTATGTGTTTGTTCCAGTAGAATTAAATACCTCTAGAGAATCAGATATTAAAAATTTACCTGGTGTTGGGGACAAAATGGCTCATGAATTCATAGAATATAGACCTTATAAAAATATTAATCATTTTAGGCGCGAGATAGGCAAGTATGTAGATAAAAAGGAGTTAATGAGACTTGAGCGATTTGTATATCTAAAATAAAACTGCAGTTTGTCTATTTAAATCACTCAATTTTATAATTATTATAAAAAATCTATTTATTATTATTTAGATTAATTAAAAATAATATATTTGTATTTAATTAGTTTAAATAAAAAATATAATGAATTATAAATTACTTGTTCCAATACTTTTTGTCTTTTTTAAAGTTAATTCTCAAAATCAAAAAATTATAATTAAAAATGACTCCATAACAAAGTTGGATGAAGTTGTTTTAAAGGGTAATACAATCCTAGGAAATAAATTTGCTTCAAAGAACAGAACTGGTTCATCTTTTTATCTGTCGAAAGCCGAATTAAACCAATTTGGTGACATTGATATTAATAGGGTGCTAGATAGGATCCCAGGAGTAACGGTTTATGAGGAAGATGGTTTTGGGTTGAGACCAAATATAAGTCTTAGAGGAACTTCTCCTGAAAGGAGCTCCAAAATTACAATTATGGAAGATGGTATACTGGCTGCTCCTGCACCTTATAGTGCCTCCTCTGCATACTATTTTCCATCGGTAGCTAGAATGTCTGCTGTAGAGGTCTTAAAAGGAAGTAGTCAAATTCAATATGGTCCAAATACGACCGGTGGTGTAATAAATTTTGTTTCCTCTGAAATATCAGATTCTTTAAAAATTGATATAGAAAATAGTTATGGTAGTTTTAAATCAGGTAAGTTAGTATCTAGGATTTCAAATAGTAATGAAACCTTGGGATATTTATTGGAATATCTAAATTTTAACTCAGATGGTTTCAAGACAATCGAAGGTGAAGGAAATACTGGTTTTGATATTAATGAGTTTCTATTCAAATTTAAAATAGACTTTTTTAAAAAATACAACACGAAACATACTCTAGAGTTTAAATTTCAAAACTATGATGAGATTTCAAATGAAACATATTTGGGATTGTCCAAGATTGATTATGATTCTAAACCTTTTTACAGATATCCGTCCACACAAAAAGATAATATGATTGCATATAAAAATCAATATGTGGTTTCATATGTAGTTGATTTTTCAGACAGGTTTAAAGTAACAACTAGTGCTTATAATAATTTTTTTCGTAGAAATTGGTATAAACTCGATGATATTGTTTTTGAAGGTGAATCACAAAAGATTTCTAAGGTCATTGGAGACCCAACTACATACGAAAGTCATTACTTTTTTTCAAAAGGTATAATCACCGGTGAAGATAATTATTTAAAAGTTAAAGCGAATAATAGGAGATATTTATCACAAGGCATTCAGACAAAAATTGATTATCACTGGTATGGAAAAAATAATTCATTTAATGACTTGGAAATTGGAATCAGAGTGCATTATGATGAAGAAGATCGTTTTCAGTGGGAGGACAATTACTCTATGTTTGGGGGAATAATGGGACTAAAATCATTAGGCCCTAGAGGTGATCAAGGAAATAGAATTTCATCTGCTAATGCTTTATCCTCCTATGTTATGTATAAATATAAAAATAAAGCATTCACTTTTACACCTGGATTAAGATTTGAATCAATAAATCTTAAAAGATATGATTACGGTAAATCAAATTCTACAAGGGATGAATCAAATTTATTAACCAGAGAAAACAAAGTTTCAACTTTAATTCCAGGAGTTGGTATGAATTATACATTCAGTAGGAATTTTTCAGTTTTTGGGGGTATTCACAGAGGCTTTTCACCTCCATCTAATTCAACTGGACAGAGACCTGAAAATAGTACAAATATGGAATTGGGAACTCGTTTTTCAGTAAATAAAATTAGAGGAGAATTCATACTATATCAGAATAATTATAAAAATCTTTTAGGAAGTGATCTAGCAGCTTCTGGCGGAACAGGAGAATTAGATCCTTTTAATGCAGGAAAAGCATTAGTAAATGGATTTGAATTTTTTATTGATGGTAATTTTTATGAAGATGAAAAGTTAGATTTACCGTTTTCGGTATCTTACACATATACCAACGCAACGTTTTTGTCAAACTTTGAAAGTAATGTTGGAATTTGGGGTGATGTCTCAAATGGAGATTTTATACCATTTATTCCCCAGCATCAGGTTAATTCTAGCTTATCAATTAAATACAGTAAATCAGAAGCTAACTTAAGTGTAAATTATAATGGAAGCTTTTATACAAATAGTCAACATGAAGACAAAATCCAATCAAATTTAGTTTTTGACTTATCTATTATTCATAAAATTAACAAGAACATTAGCTTAAATTTGAAAATTATTAATTTATTGAATAATAAATATATTGTTTCAAATGTTCCTGCAGGTATTAGACCCGGTCATCCTTTTGGAATATATTCAGGTTTAGTATTTTCATTATAGATTAAAGTTTTCTATCAGATTTATAAACAAAATTAACCTAAAGAATTATTTAATTAAAACTATTATTAGTTTTAAATGAATTGTTTGGACATTAAAATTCCATATATTTGTATGCAATTAATTTAGAATTAATTGCATATGATCCCCTCCGATAAATTTCTTGGTAAAGGTCTTACATACGACGATGTGTTGTTAGTTCCTTCTTTTTCAGAAATTCTTCCTAGAGAGGTTTCCATAACTTCGAATTTCTCAAGAAATATTGGTTTGAATGTTCCGATTGTGTCAGCAGCAATGGATACCGTCACTGAGAGCAGAATGGCCATTGCTATGGCTCAAGAGGGCGGGATTGGTGTGTTGCATAAAAATATGACTATTGAGGATCAAGCCAACAAAGTGAGAACTGTAAAAAGAGCAGAGTCTGGAATGATCATTGATCCTGTCGTTTTGACCATTAATTCTTTTGTCAAAGATGCAAAAGAAAATATGTCCCAATATAAAATTGGGGGTATTCCCATAGTTGATGACCAAAACCATTTGCTGGGATTAGTTACCAACAGGGATTTGCGTTTTGAAAAAAATGATGCCCGACCCATTTCAGAGGTTATGACTTCTGACAATCTAATTACTGTCAAAGAAGGGACTTCACTGAAGGAGGCAGAGGTTATTCTTCAAAAACATAAAATTGAAAAATTACCTGTAGTTGATGACAAGAATATTTTGGTGGGCTTAATTACTTTTAGAGATATTACAAAACATAGGGCAAAGCCCAAAGCCAATAAGGATGATTTTGGTAGGTTGCGAGTAGCTGCTGCTGTTGGTGTAACTACCGATTTAATTGAGCGAACTTCTGCCTTGGTTAAGTCCAATGTGGATGCAGTGGTCATTGATACTGCTCACGGACACTCCAAGGGAGTTGCTGTTGCTATGAAAAAATTAAAAGATACTTATCCAGATTTAGATGTAGTGGTTGGTAATATTGCAACAGCAGAAGCTGCCAAGTATTTAGTTGATAGGGGGGCAGATGCAGTTAAAGTTGGAATTGGTCCTGGGTCCATTTGCACTACTCGGGTAATTGCAGGTGTGGGTTATCCACAACTCTCAGCTATCTCTGAGGTATCCAAAGCCTTGAGTGGGTCTGATATCCCAATCATTGCTGATGGAGGGATTCGTTATACGGGGGATATCCCAAAGGCAATTGCCGCTGGAGCAGATTCTGTTATGTTGGGATCACTTTTAGCAGGAACTCAAGAATCTCCCGGAGAAACGGTTATTTTTGAGGGTAGAAAATTTAAAACCTATCGTGGTATGGGTTCTGTTGAGGCAATGAAAAAAGGAAGTAAAGATCGATATTTTCAGGATGTTGAGGATGATATTAAAAAGTTGGTTCCCGAAGGAATTGTAGGTAGAGTCCCTTACAAGGGAGACTTGAATGAAAGTATTCACCAATTTATTGGAGGCCTGAGAGCGGGGATGGGCTATTGTGGCACAAAAGACATAAAGAATCTTCAGAAAAGCGGGAAGTTTGTTATAATAACTGCCTCTGGAATTAAAGAAAGTCATCCACATAACATCAGCATAACTAAAGAGGCCCCTAATTATAGCCCATAGTTAATGAGCAACAATTTTATGTGTATAAATTCTATTGTCTGAAGTTTCGATTCTTATGATATATAGATTTTGTTTCTCTAATGTAAGTGGGATAATAACTTTTGAAAAATTCTGAATATTCAAATCAATGATCATGTTTCCAATTATTGAGTAAATCTTGAGATTCCCATATACATTAATACCTTTAATGAATAAGGTGCTGTTTTCATAGATAATATTAAAAGTTTCATCGGTGTTTTGAGTAGTATGAAAATCTATGAGTTGAGAAGATTGGTGTGGAACACCTTTAGAGAAAACTAATGAAAATACTAAAAAGCAAAAAGAGGTTAAACTATTTTTCACTGCTTTTGATTTGGATGCAATTTACAAATTCTTTTAATAAGTTCAAAAAAATATTAACATGTATAGTAATTGTAAATCAATAAGTTATAAACTTTATTAAGAATAATAAATTTAATTGTTAATAAATGATGCAATATTATGACATAAATACGTTAAAAATTAAATGATGTTAATTAATTGTTTAAAACTTTCCAAATTGGCGTTCATGAGTTTTTTTTTCATGATTTTGGTGAGTTGTGATTCAATCACTTCCTCAAATCAAGATCGTTTGATTGCTCGAGCCGAAAATCATTACCTGTATCTTTCTGATTTGGAGCGCAACCTTAAGTCGTTTACGTCAGTGGAAGATAGTCTCATTAAGGCTACTAATTATATTAATAACTGGGCGCGCGAGAAATTACTTTTTGAAAAATCTCTAATAAATCTTCCGCAAGAGAAAATTTCTGACTTGTCAAATTTGGTTGATGCCTATAAAAACAATCTTTTTATAAATGCCTACAGAGAGTTTGTTCTAAAATCAACCATGGAATCGTTTGATACAACATCCATAATTAATTCATTTTACGAGGCTAATAAGGAAAATTTTTTATTAAAAGAACCTATTTTCAGAGTTAGGTATATTTCTTTCCCCCTGGATAATGTAGTTCGCAAACAAATTACACGTCGATTTAAAAGATACAATGTTGAAGATGTTAAATTTCTTGATTCGCTTTCTTTCCAATTTTCCAGCTATTTTTTATCAGATACAATATGGTTAAACGAAATAGAGGTTGGAGAACAGTTGAATAACCTTAATCAGAAGCAAAAGGAGCTATTTTTAAATAGCCCAAATTACTTCGAAGTTAAAGATAGTTTAGATATATATTTGTTTAAATTGGCTGAAAGGTTAGAACGAGGGAATATAGCTCCCATTTCCTATGTAGAGAATACAATTAGGGATATTTTGTTTAATCAAAAAAAACTTGAACTATTAAGATCATTTGATAATGATGTTTTACAAGACGCCATTAAATCCAAAAAATTTGAAAAATACTAAGATGCTAATAATGAAATATTTATTAATATTATTATTAATAAAAACTTTCAATATTTTTTCCCAAGTAAATCAATATGATAAACCTCAAAGAATTAAGGTTGATGGAGTATCTGCTGTGGTTGGAGATTATATTATTTTAGAGTCAGATATAGATAAAGCCATAGTTGAAATGGAATCTCAGGGTATGTCTGTCAAAAATATAACTAGGTGTGAGTTATTGGGTAAGTTGATGGAGGACAAACTTTATGCGCATAATGCTATACAAGATAGCTTGGAAGTTACCGATCAGGAAATCTATGATTATGTAGACCAAAGTATTGCATATTTCACTGATCAGTTGGGAAGTATTGATAAGGTTTTAGAATTTTATAGAAAACCTGATGAGTTATCATTTAGGGACGAATTGTTTCAAATCAATAAGATTCAAAAGTTGTCCTCTATGATGCAGTCCAAAATAGTTGATGATATTGAGATTACTCCCGAAGAGGTAAGAAGTTTTTTTAAGCAAATTCCTAAGAATGAACTTCCAACTTTTGGAACAGAATTGGAAATTTCACAAATTGTGTTAGAACCTAAAGTTACGGATGATGAAAAGGATCGTATTGTCAATCAGCTTAAATCATTTAAAGTGGATGTGGAAGAAAGAGGCTTGAGTTTCTCCTCTAAAGCTGTATTATATTCACAAGACCCAGGATCTCGATCCAATGGAGGTAAATATACTCTTCATAGAAAGAAACCAAGAATGGTGAAGGAGTTCCGGGATATTGCTTTCAGTATGCAAGAAGGACAAATCTCAGATCCTTTTAAAACCGATTTCGGATGGCATATCCTTCTTGTTGAGAAAATTAGAGGACAAGAAGTTGATATTAGACACATTCTATTGACACCCAAAGTAGACCAAGCTCAATTGGATGAGGCTAGAAACCTTTTAGACACCCTCAGAAAGAGAATTATTGATAAGGAAATTTCTTTTGAAGTTGCTGCTCTCCAGTTTTCAAGTGAAAAAGAGACCCGACTCAACGGGGGTGCAATAATAAACCCTTCGACTGGAGACAGGCGATTTGAACTTACAAAAATGGATCCTGTGCTTTACAATCAAATCAGAGATTTGAATGATGACGAGATTTCTGTTCCTTTATTGGATGAAGACCGATCAGGATTGAAAAAATACAAGATTCTAAAGGTCACCAATCGTTATGACGAACACGTTGCCGATTATTCCAAAGATTATGTAAAAATTAAGGATTTAGCTTTGAAAGAGAAAAAGCTAAAAGCTATCAAAAAATGGATGAAAGAAAAAATCGAGTTGACTTTTGTAAGTCTTAACAAAGACTATTATAGCTGTAAGTTCAGTAACAATTGGCGAAAAAACTGATTATTTTTTGAAGTATTTCATTGGCACCCACAACATTCCAAAACATTCTCCATCCTCTTTACCCAAATGTTTATGGTGAATTTTATGCGCTCTTCTAACTGCTTTTGCATATCTTCCATTGGTATTTCTAAACCATTTGAATCTTTGGTGGATAAAAATGTCATGAACCATAAAATATGTCAAACCATAAGCAAAAATACCAATTCCAATTGGTAGCCCTGGCCAAAAATTGAACTCTCCCCAAAGGATTACAAAAGAAGCACTTACTACAGCGTAGAAAATGAAGAATAGATCGTTTCGTTCAAACCATGATTTGTGGTCTTTTTTATGATGATCTTTGTGCAGCACCCACAAAAAACCATGCATGATATATTTGTGAGAAAACCAGGCCATAAATTCCATAGTGAAAAATGTTAAGCAAAATATTAGGATCCAAAGAAAGGTTTCCATATTATATTAAATTTAAATGGAACTTTAGATATGACTGTGCCAAAACACTCATTTTTTGATAATTAGGAACACGTATTCTGGAAGATTGGATTTTTTTTGAAGGTGTTTTTTTTAGTTTAATCAACAACTGTTTATAGTATTTAAAGGCAGTGTAAACTCCCAAACGAGCACTTTCGGGGAGCATGAAAATACCTGTAAGCGCATGATCAAAGTCTTTTTCAATATCTGCAATTATGGAGGCTTTACTTTTTTCATTAAAATCAGATAAATCAAGGTTCGGAAAATAGGTGCGGTCTAAGAGTTGGTAATCGGAGTTTAAATCTCGAAGAAAATTTACTTTTTGAAAAGCACTACCTAAAGACATAGCTTGTGGCTTAAGTCGATAATATTGGTTTTTATCACCTTCTACAAAAACATTAAGACACATTAGTCCTACAACATCCGCTGAGCCGTATATGTATTCCTGGTATTCCTCTTTAGAACTATATTTTTGTTTGTATAAGTCCATTTCCATACTTTTCAAAAAAGCATCGATCAATTCTTGTTCAATATTGTTTTCGTGAACAGTATATTGAAATGAATTTAGTATAGGATTCATACTTATTTTGTTATCTAGGGCATGTTTTAAATCCTCCACAAATCTATTTAAGAGCTCTTTTTTATTAAAATCGTGAAAACTATCAACGATTTCGTCAGCAAACCTAACGAACCCATAAATGTTATATATATGCTTTCGGTGCTTACTGGCCAACATTTTTGTTCCCAAAGTAAAAGAAGTGCTGTAGCGCTGCGTAACTAATTTGCTGCACTCATATGAAACAGAGTCAAAGTAATTTTTCACTTTAGCTTAACAAGTTGTTGATTGTTGTAAGTAAAACTAATAAAAAACAACAAATAATTGAATGGGTTATACAAAAATGGAAGCTTCTAAAAACTTCTGTTGGAAAGCATTCACATTTTTGAATAAGTGAACGTTATTGGGAAGTTTGGATAAATCAATGTGAGCTTGCTGGGGACCCATTATAGCAAGTTTAGCTCCATTGTGCTTTAGAATTCTTTGGTGAAAGTCGTATATATATTGGTCAATGTTATCTTTATTAGGCTCAACAGTCAAATAAGTAACAAAACAAAGGTCAGCATTATAACTTAATAGCGTTTCAAGACTCTCAGTTTGTAAGGACTGGCCTAGGAAAATAGTTCTGTATCCGAATTTCAAAATAAAATAGTTTAGAAATAATATACCTAACTCATGTATTTCATCTTCGGGTAAGTATAGCACAAATATTTTATTGTTATGTTGGGGGAGATATTCTTTTTGTAAAAGTTCAGTCTGGATATGAATTTTCTGTTTAATTAAGTTGGTGATAAAATGTTCATGAGATGGACTGATTGCATTGGTCTGCCAGAGAATACCCAACTCATTCATAAGGGGCATGAAAATATTAATAAACACAAATTCAAAATCATTGTGCAATATTATCTCTTCATAAGTAGCATCAAAGAGAACAGTATCAAAATTAACCATTGATAACTTTAGAGCATTAATGGATACCTGCTCAGAATTCGATTTAAGGGCAATTTCTCTTACTAATATTGGTATTTCTTGTTGATCTAGACTAGCTATTTTTGATATTTTAAAGCCATGATTATAAAGAAGGGTAATATTTAGAAGCTCCTGAAGACTTGAAAGGCTATATCTCCTTATATTTGTGTCAGTTCTGTCTGGACTTAATAACTCGTATCTTTTTTCCCAAATACGAATTGTATGGGCCTTGATACCTGAAATATTTTCAAGATCTTTAATTGAAAAATTATTTTTTACCCGACTCATATTGTTCAATCTTCATTACCAAAAGGTTAAACAAATTTAGGAATATTTTTTTAATAAAACCAAAAAATAGTTAAAAGGAAGTTGTGCGCACAAGAAGACTCGAACTTCCACGGGATTTAACTCCCACCAGGCCCTCAACCTGGCGCGTCTACCAATTCCGCCATGTGCGCTTAAAGTGACCTGGCTGGGTCTCGAACCCAGGACCCTCTCCTTAAAAGGGAGATGCTCTACCAACTGAGCTACCAGGTCCAAGAAATAAGTGACTTGGCTGGGTCTCGAACCCAGGACCCTCTCCTTAAAAGGGAGATGCTCTACCAACTGAGCTACCAAGTCAATTAAGGGTGCAAATATAATATCAATTATTTACTTATCAAGTTCAATTGTTATAATTTTGAGGTACAATAAAATCCCTTTTAAAAAGTGGCGAAATCTCTTATTTTGATAGGCTACATGGGCTGTGGTAAAACAGTTCTAGGAAAATGTTTGGCAAAACGTAAATCACTTGATTTTATTGATCTTGACGAATTCATTGAGACTGAGGAGAATACTTCTATTTCTAAAATTTTTGAAAAAGTGGGAGAGTTAGGTTTTCGAAAAAAAGAACGTTTTTATATGGAAAAATTACTGTCTCAAAACCTTCGGGCGATTATATCACTCGGGGGAGGTACTCCTTGTTACTTTGATAATGTAAATTATGTTATTAAAAAAGATCGCTTTCAATCAGTTTATTTAAAAACATCACCCAAAATTTTGGCCTCAAGATTATTTGAAGAAAGAAATCATCGCCCTATTATAAGTCATTTGGATACGCCAGAAGATTTGGAAGAATTCATATCAAAACACCTTTTTGAGCGTGTTCCCTTCTACATAATGGCTAAATACCACATCTCAACCAATGATAGATCTATTGAAGATTTGGTTGATCAATTAGAAAAGCTACTCACTTAGATATACGCCTTCGTTGTCTCCAAAATCAACGTCAATATGTTCTTTGATTGATGTAGAGAGTGAGATTCCTTTGAAATCTCCTTTGATTGGGAAGTTTTTGTGATTTCTATTGACTAGTACAGCTGTCTGCAGTTTTTTTAATTTAATACTTAAAAAATGTGTAACAGCATAGATCAACGTGCTGCCCGTATTAAGAACGTCATCGACTACTACCACAGAATTATTTTTGCATACTTCTAACTTTTCGGACAATACGATTGGGTTGATTGGGTTTTTTTTATCGACTTTTACTTCCACAAAAATTGGTTTTATTCCACTTATCTTTTTCAGCTCCTCACAAATTCTTTTGGCAACAATCACCCCGTTATCAGCAATGCCTGCCATAATCAATTTTGAATCCTCGAAATGTGTTTCATAGATTTGGTAAGCAATTCTTTTTACTGTTTTGTGGATGTCGTTGGCATCCATTATTTTATTTCTTTTTTCTGGCATTGTCAGGGTTTCCAATATTGTAGCTGAAATATAGGAATAGATTTTTAATTTATTTTGATCTCTCTAAAATATTGTTGTTGTATATGGTTTTTGTATTTCCGTAAAACCATGTCTTGATGCCCCTCATATTCATGAATCTTTAAAATAATCATCCATTTCTCTACGATCTTTTTTGGTGGGTCTTCCACTTCCTTTTTCTCTTTTATGGACTTTGGAAAGGGATTGAAACTTTTCATTATCATGGGCATTTTTAGGTGTAATATTTTCACGGTAGATGTCTACAAGTTTGGCACCCAGTCTACTTTTGGGAATGTCCATCACCAACAATTTGTGCCATATCTGATTTTTTCTCACGCTGATGGTATCTCCAATAAGTACCTCTCTTGAAGGCTTTACGATTAGATCACCCAACCGAATATGCCCTTGTTTGCATGCCAAACTGGCTTGATTCCTAGATTTATAATATCGGAGGCACCAAAGGTATTGATCAATTCGCATTGTGAAACTTAAAAATTCATCTACAAAAATAAAGTAAAATCGTATCTTGCAAATCAAATATTTTCAATGAAGTATTACAAACAACTGATTTGTATTACACTGTCAATATCACTTGTGTTGGGTTGCAAGAAAGACGATAGTCCTGAGCCCATAAGGGAAATTCAAGATCAAACACCAGAAGATGATAAATCCTTGGTGAAATATCTTAAAACACATTTCTACAACTATGAGGATTTTGAAAATGATCCGCACAACCATAAAATTGTTATTACAATTGACACTATAGCTGATGAAAATTCTAACAAAATACCCCTTTGGGATCAAGTAAACACTAAAACTATAGAAATAAAAGACAAAAATGACAATTTGATCCCTAATAAAATGTACTTCCTAGTTGTCAAGGAGGGTATAGGTGAAAAACCAAGTCGGGTGGACTCCACATTTGTAACATATAAAGGGACCCTTTTAAATCGATTTGTATTTGACAGTAGGGATCTGCCACTTTGGTTTGACCTTACAGGTGTTGTTCGTGGGTTTAGAGAGTTTTTACCCGAATTGAGATCAGGATCACATTCAATTAATAATGATGGAACTTATGATTTCGACCATTATGGACAGGGAATGTTTTTTATTCCCTCTGCTTTAGGATACTATGCTCAAAGCATCTTGACCATCCCCCAGTATTCTCCCTTGGTTTTTACTGTAGCTTTACATAAAGTGAATCAAGCTGACCATGATAACGATGGCATTTTGTCTATTAATGAAGATCCCGATGGAGATGGAAACCCATTTAATGATGATACGGACGAGGATCGGATTCCAAACTACAGGGATAGTGACGATGATGGAGATGGCACCCTCACCAAAAAAGAATATGATCGAGACGGGGACGGTGTTCCTGACGATGATGATAAGGACGGGACTCCTGATTATCTAGATGAAGACAACACCTAATTTATTTTGAAAGAAAGTCCAATTGTAAATTGGTTGGGTTGTGTATTTATTTGTCCACCTACTGGAACCCCAGCTTGGGACAACAATTTACTTTCCATGGGCGAAAGCCCTTTTTCGTAGCGTAAATCAACACCTATTGGCCCTAATTTTAGGCGTGCTCCCATGTGTAAACCTAAGCTGGTATTGTTTTGGATCTTATCGATTGTTAACTCATTACTGTCTTGTGAAATGCTGAAAAATGCTGTAGGACCCAAAAACAAACTTATAGGCCCCATCAGCTTTAAACCAATAGAAACTGGTAGCTCTACTCGGGAGGTATTAATGGATTGATTTTCATATTGGGTAATTACTTTGGTGAATTGTAATTCGGGCCTCAGATAGAGAATCAAAAAATCAACTTCTGCATAAACACCTAAGTGATAGCCCGACTTACCATCCAAAGTCCCTTTTTTTTCGAATTGATCGGTTACGACCAAAATATCTCCCGAAGAATCAAAGTTAAGTCCTCCTTTCAGACCATACTCAAATTGCGAAAAGGATAGTTTTATGCTAAAAACCAAAAGAAATAATATGCGACTCGATTTCATAATTTAGTTTATAGAATTATTTTCTACTTATGGCTTTTTTACAAGACGCAATAATGGAATTTTTGTTCAAGCCATATTTTTCCATAAGTTGAGCCGGTGCTCCTGATTCACCAAAAGTATCTTTGGTAGCCACAAACTCTTGAGGCGTGGGATGATTTCTAGCTATTTCTCCTGCAATACTTTCACCCAAACCACCCAAGTAGTTGTGTTCCTCTGCTGAAACAATGCATCCTGTCTTTTGAACAGAGGATATAAGCAGTTCGCTATCCAGAGGTTTGATGGTGTGAAAATTGATTACTTCTGCAGAGATGCCCACGGCATTCAAGTCTTCGGCAGCCTTTAAAGCTTCCCACACTAGATGGCCAGTAGCTGCAATGGTAACGTCCTTTCCAGTGTTTAAAACGATACCTTTACCGATTTCGAAAGGGATATCGTCAGTCGTAAAATTGGCCACCTTTGGACGTCCAAAACGCAAATAGACAGGTCCTTGATAATCTGCAATGGCAATTGTCGCTGCTTTGGTTTGGTTAAAATCACATGGATTAATCACCGTCATACCGGGTAACATTTTCATAAGTCCAATATCTTCCAAAATTTGATGGGTAGCTCCATCTTCTCCAAGGGTGATGCCTGCATGTGAAGCACATATTTTGACATTTTTTCCTGAGTAGGCAATGGATTGACGAATTTGGTCGTAAACCCTACCGGTAGAAAAGTTCGCAAAGGTACCTGTAAAGGGAATTTTTCCACCAATGGTCAAGCCTGCAGCGATTCCCATCATATTGGCTTCCGCAATTCCTATTTGGAAAAATCGATCTGGATTTTCGTTAATAAAATCTTGCATTTTAAGTGAGCCTACCAAATCGGCACAAAGGGCTACTACATTGGGGTTGGTTCTTCCCAATTCTGTCAGTCCAGCTCCAAAGCCTGAGCGGGTATCTATTTTACCCTGATCCTTATATTTTTTCATATAATGAATGCCGTTTCCAAATTAATAATCTCCCAATGTTTCTGGGTTTTGAGCCAATGCAACTTCAAGTTGTTCATCATTGGGTGCTTTTCCGTGCCAGGCATGTGTGTGCATCATATAATCAACACCATTACCCATTTCTGTATGCATTATGATAACTACAGGTTGGCCTTTTCCTGTTTTGGTTAGCGCTAGTTTTAGTGTCTTTATTATTGATTTGAGGTCGTTTCCTTTTTTAAGAAGGATGACTACCCAGCCAAAGGCTTTAAATTTTTCGGCAATGTTTCCCATTGGTAGTACATCTTCGGTTGCTCCATCGATTTGTTTTCCGTTAAGATCTACAGTTGCAATTAGATTGTCCACTTTGTTTGCTGTTGCATACATAATGGCCTCCCAGTTTTGACCTTCTTGTAATTCACCATCTCCCATCAGGGCAAAAACGGTGTTGATGTCGTTGTTTAATTTTTTGGATAGTGCAGCGCCAATGGCAACAGAAAGTCCTTGTCCCAGTGAGCCAGAGGCGATTCTCACACCAGGAAGTCCCTCATGTGTGGTAGGGTGTCCTTGTAATCTTGAGTCGATTGAACGGAAGGTCCGAAGTTCCTCTACTGGGAAAAAACCTTTACGCGCCAAAATACTATAAAATACCGGAGAAATGTGTCCATTGGAAAGAAAAAACAAATCTTCATTGTAGCCATCCATGTCAAAATCATCTTTAAGTTCCATGATTTCGTAATAGAGTGCTATAAAAAATTCTGTACAGCCTAAGGATCCACCAGGGTGCCCCGAGTTCACCTTATGAACCATGCGCAAAATGTCTCTTCTGACTTGAAAAGCTAAATTTTCCAAAAAATTAAAGTCTGGCATTGTAATACATTTTCAGGGCAAAAGTAAGCTTTCAACTTTTAGCTACAAAGCAGTGAGAATCTTTTGTTCAAAAAATAATTATTTTAAAGGTTTTAGATCTCAGATGGTGTAGAATCATTCCCCAGTATCTTATATTTACAGCATTTCTTAATCATGAAATTTAATTTAATTCAAAAAGATCCGTACTCATCTGCTAGAGCAGCTACTTTATCAACTGATCACGGAAATATTGAAACCCCTATTTTCATGCCAGTGGGGACTTCAGCTACCGTAAAAGGTGTACATCAGAGGGAATTAAAGGAGGATATAAATCCCGATATTATCTTGGGAAATACTTATCATCTTTTCCTCAGACCAGGATCAGAAATTCTTCGACAAGTAGGAGGACTACACCGTTTTATGAATTGGTCATCTCCGATTCTGACAGACTCTGGTGGTTACCAGGTCTATTCTCTGACAGACAACATACAGATTAAAGAGGAAGGGGTTACTTTTAAGTCACATATTGATGGTTCCAAACATTTTTTTTCACCTGAAAGGGCCATCGATATCCAACGGATAATTGGGGGTGATATAATCATGGCGTTTGACGAATGTACTCCATATCCCTGTGAATATAAATATGCCAAGGAATCAATGCATATGACCCACAGGTGGTTGGATCGGTGTATAGAGCATCATGAAAAAACACCTTTTGAATACAATTACCGCCAATTCCTATTCCCTATCGTTCAGGGAAGTGTTTATAAAGATCTAAGGCAAGAGTCTACAGATTATGTTGCTTCCAAAGGTGCTCATGGTAATGCAATCGGTGGCTTATCGGTAGGAGAACCTGCTACTGAGATGTATGCCATGACCCAATTGGTTTGCGAAAGTTTACCACAGGATAAACCACGATATTTGATGGGGGTTGGAACTCCCATCAATATTTTAGAAAATATCGCCTTGGGTATCGATATGTTTGATTGCGTGATGCCAACTAGAAATGCCAGAAATGGCATGTTGTTTACCGCAGAGGGTACACTAAATATTAAAAACAAAAAATGGGAAAATGATTTTTCTCCAATCGATTCAGCCAATTATTGTTATGTGGATACAGACTACTCAAAAGCATACCTTAGGCACTTATTTACAGTTAATGAAATGTTAGGTAAGCAGATCGCCACCTTACACAACCTAAGTTTTTATCTTTGGTTGGTAAGAGAGGCCAGAAAGCATATATTAGCGGGTGATTTTACCTCATGGAAGAATCAAATGTGTCGTCAAATGGACAATCGATTGTAGTATGAAAATCATGGACTGGTACATCATCAAAAAATACCTCTCCACTTTTGTGGTGATGATCTTGCTATTTATTCCGATAGGAATAATGGTTGACATGGCCGAAAAAATTGATAAGTTCAAGGAAAATGAGGTTCCTACTCAAGCCATACTTAGTTATTATTTGGATTTTACATGGTACTTTGGCAATTTGCTCTTTCCTATATTTCTTTTTTTGGCGGTGATATGGTTTACTTCAAAACTAGCCAATAACACTGAAATCATTGCACTATTGAGCTCGGGGATTTCCTTTTCTCGATTTTTAACACCATATTTGGTTTCGGCAGGAATTATTGCTCTATTTGCTTTTTTTTCGGGAATGTTTATAGTCCCCAAGTCTAATGCTAGCTACAATGCATTTCAATACAAATATATCGCCAAAAAAAATGACCGTCAAACAAAGAACCTTATAAAACAAATTAACCCTAAAGAATATATTTTTGTTAGTAGTTATGACCCTATCCGAAAAAGTGCCAATAATTTTACATTGGAACATTTTGAAGAGAATATAATGACTTTTAAGATACAATCTAGTAGCATCCGTTGGGTTGATAAAGACAGTGTTTTTAGGCTTTCCTCCTATGTTAGGAGATCCTTTACCGATAATGGTGAAATTTATTTAAGAAGAAACCGATTGGATACTTTGTTTGATTTTAAAATTGATGATCTTTCACCTGTGAATTACAAAGCCGAAACCTTGACTTTTTCACCACTAAATAAATTCATTGAGAAAGAACGAGAGGGTGGCTCTGTAATGATCAACAGTCATTTATTGGTCAGGCACAAAAGATGGAGCCTACCGTTTTCAGCATTTGTTTTAACACTGATTGGTGTATCGGTTTCCTCATTTAAAAGGAGAGGGGGGATGGGAGTAAACCTTGCTTTGGGCATATCATTAGGATTTCTTTTTATATTTTTCGATAAAATATTTTCTGTATTAGTTAACAAGTCTAATTTTTCTCCATTTCTAGGAGCTTGGCTTCCAGTATTTATATTTGGTAGTTTAGCAATTTTTCTACTCAATAGGGCAAGAAGTTAATAAATTAACAAATAACCAAATCTTTACCACCGATCAACTTATATTTTTAATTTTACACAACCTATATGTAGAAATGGAATATTTAGATTTTGAGCTTCCTGTTAAAGAGCTCCAAGAACAAATTGCTAAATGTCAAGCCATCGGTAGCGAAAGCAGCGTTGATGTTACTGAAACATGTAAATTATTGACAGATAAACTAGAGACTGCTATGAAGAGTATCTATGGCAATCTCACTCCTTGGCAAAAGGTTCAATTGTCTCGCCATCCCTCTAGACCATATGCATTGGATTACATTAATGCCCTTTCAGGCAATAGTTTTCTGGAGTTACATGGTGATAGAAATTTTGCAGATGACAAAGCAATGGTAGGGGGCTTGGGAAAAATTGACAATCAGACATTTATGTTCATTGGAACACAAAAAGGATACAATACTAAAACAAGACAATATCGAAATTTTGGGATGTCCAAACCTGAGGGTTACCGTAAGGCTCTCAGATTGATGAAAATGGCTGAAAAATTTGGAATCCCAATAATTTCACTAATAGATACACCTGGTGCATATCCAGGGTTGGGGGCTGAAGAGCGGGGTCAGGGTCAAGCAATTGCTAATAACATTTATCAAATGTTATCTATTAAAACTCCCATAATTGTCACTATTATTGGTGAGGGTGCTTCGGGTGGTGCTTTGGGAATTGGAGTTGGAGATCTAATTTACATGCTGGAAAATACATGGTATTCAGTAATTTCTCCTGAATCCTGCTCTTCAATTCTTTGGAGAAGTTGGGAACACAAAGAAACTGCTGCCAAAGCTTTAAAGCTTACCGCAGAGGATATGTTGAAATCCAAGTTAATTGATAAAATTATCAAAGAACCTCTAGGGGGTGCGCATTTTGACCGAAACAATGTTTTTCAAACGGTTAAAAAACAAATGATTGACGCTTTTAGAACTCTTGATAAAATGGACAGTGATCAACTGATTGAGGCCAGAAGAGCCAAATTTTCTAATATGGGAACCTTCCAAAGTTAGACATCACATAACATTTTGTTCTTATCAACAAGTTTAACTTTTTATCAACAACCAATTTGTTTACCTATGTAAGATAAAATTTGATTATATTTTAAATAGCAAACCAAGTAAACCATTTACATTTACGGACATGGAGAAAACTAATCCTAGTCAATCAAGTAAATCATCTTCAGGTACAGTAATTAACCTTAAGCAAGGAAAATTGCCTCCACAGGCTATCGAATTAGAGGAGGCTGTTTTGGGTGCTATGCTAATTGATAAAAAAGGTGTAGACGAGGTTATCGATCTACTTGAACCTGAAGCATTTTACAAATCATCGCACAAGAATATTTTCGAATCAATTTTTAGATTGTTTCAAAATTCCCAACCAATCGACTTATTAACAGTTTCTGCCGATTTGAGAAAAAATGGAAAACTGGAAAGTATTGGAGGAGATTATTACTTGGTCCATCTTACACAAAAAGTTGCTTCATCTGCTCACATAGAATTTCACGCACGAATTATTTTACAGAAATACATTCAAAGAAGTTTGATACGTATTTCAAACGAGATCATAGAATCTTCATATAAGGAATCTGTTGATGTTTTTGATTTATTGGATGAGGCGGAGACGAAGTTGTATGATGTTGCACAGGGAAACATCAAAAAATCCTCTTATACCGCGCAAAATCTTGTGATGCTAGCCAAGAAAAAAATTGAGGAAATTGCTAATAAGGATGGCTTAAGTGGAGTAGCTTCAGGTTTCGAAAAACTTGACCTTCTCACTTCAGGATGGCAGCCAAGTGATTTGATTATTATCGCTGCCCGTCCAGGTATGGGTAAAACAGCACTTACCCTATCTATGGCTAGAAATATGGCTGTGACTAAGCAAACACCTGTTGCTTTTTTCTCTCTTGAAATGTCTTCAGTACAGTTGATTACTCGACTCATTTCCTCCGAAACTGGACTTTCGTCAGAAAAACTCAGAACAGGAAAATTAGCAGATCATGAGTGGAAACAGCTTAATGTTAAGGTTGGGGATCTTGAAAAAGCACCCTTGTTTATTGATGACACCCCTGCTCTGTCCATTTTTGATCTACGAGCTAAAGCCAGGCGACTCGCTTCACAACATGATATAAAACTCATTATTGTTGATTACCTACAATTGATGACTGCAGGAACCACTAGTAAAGCAGGTAATCGTGAACAAGAGATTTCTACAATTTCTAGAAACCTAAAGTCATTGGCCAAAGAATTGGACATCCCTGTAATTGCCCTTTCTCAACTTTCGAGAGCTGTAGAGACCAGAGGGGGAACCAAAAGACCTCAACTTTCTGACTTGAGGGAATCAGGTGCCATTGAGCAAGATGCCGATATAGTTTCATTTATATATAGACCAGAGTATTATGGTATTGAGGAGTGGGATGATGAAGAACATTCTTCATCTATTGGTCAAGCAGAGTTAATCATTGCCAAACACCGAAACGGAGGACTCGACAACATTCGAATGAAATTTATAGCTAACTTGGGTAAATTTGAAGATTTACAATCCAATGACTCGCCTTATGAGTTCCAATCCAAAATGAACGATGATGACCCCTCTGACGAGTCCAAAGGAAATCTACCAGGACCAGATGATGCTTTTGATCTCCCTTCAAATGGCAGGGATGATATGCCGTTTTAAAGTTTGATCATATTAGTCTCAAGGTTCAACCGCAAGTCTTTTGGATTTTTAAAATGAATGGTATGGATACCCATATCTCTCGCTGCAAGGACGTTTCTCAGATTGTCGTCTATGAACAGGCTTTCATCAGCCTTAAAATCAAAACGATCCAAGGTTAATTGGTAAATTTCTGGAAAGGGTTTTCGGGTTTTTTCGATACCAGAAACTACAATACCTTCAAAACGATGAAGGAATTCAAACCGATCTAAAGCAACTGGAAAGGTCTCTGCGCTCCAGTTGGTCAGAGCAACTATTCTGAAATTAGGTTTCTTTAGAAGTTGATTAAGAATCTTAACTGTTTCAGCAATGGGGTCACCTAGCATTTCCTCCCAACGACCATAGTACATTCTGATCAAGTGTTCGTATTGGGGAAACATTTTCACCCGTTCCTCAGTGGCCTGTTGTAATGGATATCCTGCATCTTGATTTTCATTCCAGTCCATAGTGCAGATTTTATCAAAAAACCATTGCATTTTTTCACGATCTCCTTTAAAAACCTCTAGATATACATATTCTGGATTCCAATCGATGAGTACTCCTCCCAAATCGAAAATGATATTTTTTATTTTACCCATAATTATTTCTTAACTCTATTTTTGTCCCATTAACATCAAATAGCTTTTTAGGAAATCATCGATACCCCCATTCATCACAATATCCACATTATTAGTTTCGGTTTGGGTTCTGACGTCTTTTACCAACTTATAGGGGTGCATGACATAGTTTCTGATTTGGGATCCCCATTCGATTTTCTTTTTTGAGGCCTCTATCTCATTTCGGGCCGATAGTTTTTTTTGCAATTCGATTTCATAAAGCTGAGATTTTAACAATTGCATCGCTTTATTTTTGTTTTCCAATTGTGAACGAGTTTCAGAATTTTCAATGATGATGCCAGTGGGATGATGTCTCAAACGCACTGCAGTCTCAACTTTGTTGACATTTTGCCCACCAGCTCCACTGGCACGCATTGTTTCCCAATCAAACTCAGAGGGTTTAACAACAATTTCGATGCTATCATCTACCAATGGGTATACATAAACTGAGGCAAAAGAGGTATGCCTTTTTGCATTACTGTCAAAAGGTGAGATTCTAACTAGTCGGTGTACTCCGTTTTCTCCTTTAAGCCAGCCAAAAGCGTATTCTCCATTTAATTCAAGGGTTACTGTTTTTATTCCTGCTACATCTCCTGGTTGATTATTGAGTTCTCTGACTTTGATTTTGTTTTTATCAGCCCACATCAAATACATGCGCATTAACATTTCAGCCCAATCACAACTTTCTGTTCCTCCTGCACCAGCAGTAATCTGGAGGACAGCACTAAGGTCGTCTCCCTCGTTAGATAACATATTTAGAAATTCAATCTCCTCGAGTTGAATCAAGGTTTGGTTGTAATGATCCTCTACTTCATCGACAGTGATTTCACCTGCCCTTTGAAATTCCAACAAAACTGTAAGGTCCTCTTGTTTTTGACAGATGTTTTCAAAGGCATCCACCCATTTTTTTAAGTTTCTTATTTCACGCATTAGCTTTTCAGCTTGCTGTGCATCGTCCCAAAAGTTTGGCACAAGTGTTTTCTCCTCTAGATTGGTGATTTCTATTTTTTTGGCGTCTATGTCAAAGATACCCCCTTAACGCACCAAGGCGATCACTAAGTTCTTTTACCTTTTCAGAAGAAATCATTTTGAATTTTGTTGTTTATAATTAATGACAAAATTAATTTTAAATTCCGAATTCAAAATAGTATTTATAATTAAGTTAAAAAATAAAACATCCTACTTCTTGTGAATTTCAAAAACTTTACCTTCAGATTTTTTTCCATTGCGATACTCAATTACTTTTGTTCCCAGATGTAATTGTAACCATAAAAATATGCCAAACTTAAATATAACCCCACCAGTGGCTGATGTGGTTCCATATCAACACAAGATTCATGATCACATTCGAATCGATCCATATTATTGGCTTAACGAAAGGGATAGCCCCCATGTTTTAGATTACATATATAAGGAAAATGATTATTACCAAAAAATGACTGCCCATACCCAACCATTACAAGAGGAGCTTTATAAAGAAATGCGTTCACGCCTTAAAGAGGACGAAAGCTCTGTTCCATATTTTTATAATGGCTACTGGTATATCACCCGATACGAGGAAGGTAAAGATTATCCCATCTACAGCCGAAAAAAAGGACTTCTAACTGCTGCGGAGGAGGTATTGTTCGACTGCAATAAAATGGCACAAGGTTTGGACTATTTTAAGCTGGTAGGAATTTCAATAAGTCCTGACAACACCAAAGTTGCTTTTGGTGTTGACACCTTTTCCCGAAGGCAATATACTATAAAGGTCAAAGATCTCAATAGTGGTAAACTAATAAGTACCAATATTGAAAACACCACGGGTGGCAGCGTTTGGGCTGCTGATAACGCAACACTTTTCTACAACAAAAAAAATTTACAAACTCTGCGCTCTGAGGCGGTTTATAAACATCATATTAATTCTCCTGAACAAGCAGATCTACTCGTATATGAGGAAGTTGACGAAACCTATTCGGTCTATGTTACCTCTTCAAAATCTAGAAAATATATTTTTATATCCTCTCAAAGCACTAACACCAGCGAGTATCGTTTTATAAAATCCGATGAGCCAGAGGCGGAATTTAAAATCATTCAGCCCCGAACCAGTGGATTAGAGTATGACGTTTCACATTTTGGGAATCATTTTTACCTTCATACCAACCTAAACCAGGCTACTAACTTTCAGATTATGCGAACTACTGTCGACCATACAACTACTGAGTTTTGGGAGCCATTGCTGCAGCACCGTAAGGAAGTTTTGGTTGAAGACTTTGAACTATTTGATCAGTATTGGGTGGTAAACGAGAGAGAAAATGGTCTTTCGAGATTAAGGATTTTGCGCTGGGATCAATCGGAAGACTATTATCTTACTATGGAGGAGGAATCCTACTCACTTTATTTTTATTACAACCCCGATTTTGAGTCTACCCGACTGAGGTATGTTTTCGACTCTCTAACCACTCCCACTTCGGTGATCGAATACGATATGCTTTCCCAAGAGAAAACCATCTTAAAAACTCAAGAAGTATTGGGTAATGATTTTGACCCGAGTCATTACCGTTCCCAAAGATTGTGGGCCAATGCCAGAGATGGTGCTAAAATCCCTATTTCTATTGTTTATCATAAGGATACCAAGCTGTCTGAGTCAACTCCTGTTTTGCAGTATGCCTATGGATCTTATGGTCATACGATTGATCCGTCGTTTTCCTCCAATCGTTTAAGCCTATTGGATCGAGGTTTTGTATTTGCCATTGCACATATTAGGGGAGGAGAATACATGGGCAGACATTGGTATGAGAATGGCAAGCTGCTAAAGAAAAAAAACACCTTTTTTGATTTCATAGATTGTTCGAAGTTTTTAGTCAAGCAAAAATTAACTACGCCAGAGCACCTATATGCTAATGGAGGCTCTGCAGGTGGTCTACTTATGGGCGTAATCATAAACCTGGCACCTGAATTGTATAATGGTGTGATTGCTGATGTTCCCTTTGTGGATGTGGTCACCACAATGTTGGACGATACTATTCCACTAACTACCTCTGAGTATGATGAGTGGGGTAATCCCAATGAAAAAAAATATTACGAATATATGTTTTCCTATTCTCCTTATGATCAGGTTAAGGTACAAGATTACCCTAACCTACTGGTTACTTCGGGTTTACATGATTCACAAGTGCAGTATTTCGAGCCTACCAAGTGGGTTGCCCGACTGAGGGCCAAGAAGACAGACAAAAAAAAATTGTTCCTATACACTAATACAAAAGCTGGACACAGTGGTGCTTCAGGACGTTTTGACTCACTTAAAGAATTGGCAAGAAAATTCGCATTTATAATTAGTTTGGAAGAAAATAGTCTTTAAAAAAAGTATTATTTTTGCAATGAGGTAAATGAAAAGAAATAAAAGTAACAGTAGAATGGGGGTTGAGGACAACATACTGTCCTTGATCGGAGGGACACCACTTATTCGCTTAAAAAAAGTAGTTAAAGGTTTTAATGGTAATTTTTTTACCAAATTTGAAGCTTTTAACCCAGGTCACTCAAACAAAGACAGAATTGCACTCCACATTATCAAAGAAGCGGAAAATAAAGGGATTCTTAAACCAGGCGATACTATCATTGAGACCACTTCTGGCAACACTGGGTTTAGCCTAGCCATGGTTTCCTTGATTAAAGGATATAATTGTATTCTGGCCGTGAGTTCTAAGTCATCTAAAGATAAGATTAATATGTTGAATGCGATGGGTGCAAAAGTATATGTTTGTCCCGCAAATGTATCAGCAGAGGATTCTAGATCCTACTATCAGGTAGCTAAAAATTTACATGATGAAATCAAAGGTTCTGTTTACATAAACCAGTATTTCAACGAACTTAATATTGAAGCTCATTATAAAACCACAGGCCCAGAGATCTGGGATCAAACTGATGGTAAAATTACTCATTTGGTCGCTTGTTCTGGAACTGGGGGTACAATTTCTGGTTGTGCTAAATTTTTGAAAGAACAAAACCCTGATATAGAAATTATTGGTGTAGATGCCTACGGCTCTGTTCTAAAAAAATACCATGAAACCAGGGAGCTAGACACTGATGAAATTTATCCCTATCGTATAGAAGGTTTGGGTAAGAACCTTATCCCAAGTGCAACCGATTTTGATGCCATTGACCTTTTTGTTAAGGTTACCGATGAGGATAGTGCTCACACGGCTAGAGAGGTTACTCGAAAGGAAGGATTGTTTGTTGGCTACACCTCTGGCGCTGCTATGCAAGCAGTAAAGCAACTTAATCAATCAGGAATGTTTAAAGATGACGACTGTGTTGTTGTTGTTTTTCCAGATCATGGATCCCGGTACATGACTAAAATATACAGCGATGACTGGATGAATGATCAAGGTTTTTTTGATTCTGACAACCACAAAGGCGCACACAAAATTGAATATATATAAGGATTCTAAATTGAAAAATTTTATGATGAAGGATTTATTTGATAAATTTTATAAGAACAAAGGCCCTCTTGGAAAATGGGCTGAACATGCTGAAGGATATTTTGTTTTTCCAAAACTGGAAGGACCAATTAGTAATCGAATGTATTTTATGGGAAATGAAGTCATCACATGGAGTGTTAATGACTATTTGGGTCTAGCTAACCATCCTGAAGTAAGAAAAATAGATGCTGAGGCAGCTCTAGAGTATGGTTCTGCATATCCGATGGGAGCTAGAATGATGTCAGGTCATACTGAACTTCACGAGAAACTAGAGTTTGAATTAGCAGATTTTGTTAACAAAGAATCTGCATATCTTCTGAATTTTGGCTATCAAGGCATACTTTCAACTATTGATACCCTTGTTGCTAAGGATGATGTAATCGTGTATGATTTAGATGCACATGCCTGTATTGTCGATGGTGTTCGACTTCATTTGGGCAAGCGCTTCACTTATAAGCACAATAACATAGAAAGTCTTGAAAAAAACCTACAACGTGCACAAAATGTAACTGAACAAACAGGGGGAGGGATTTTGGTGATTTCTGAAGGAGTTTTTGGCATGCGAGGAGAGCAGGGGAAGCTAAAGGAAATTGTAGCTCTCAAGAGCAAGTACAAATTCAGATTTTTAGTTGACGATGCCCACGGCTTTGGAACTTTAGGTGAAAATGGAGCCGGAACAGGCGTAGAGCAGGGTGTTCAAGAGGATATTGACGTCTATTTCGCAACTTTTGCTAAGTCTATGGCTTCGACCGGTGCCTTTATTGCTGGAGATAAAGAAATAATAGATTATCTGAGGTATAATATGCGTTCGCAAATGTTTGCCAAATCACTGCAAATGCAATTGGTTAAAGGTGCACTCAAAAGATTGGATATGCTAAGAAAGGAACCGGTTTTCAAGGCTAAACTTTGGGAGAATGTCAATGCCCTACAAAATGGACTAAAAACGAATGGTTTTGACATAGGTAACACCCAAAGCTGTGTTACTCCAGTATATCTCAAGGGAAGTATACCTGAGGCAATGGCTTTGGTCAAGGATCTGAGAGAGAACTTCGGTATTTTTTGTTCGATAGTGGTTTATCCGGTAATTCCAAAAGGATTAATTCTACTTCGATTAATTCCTACGGCTTCGCACACTATAGAGGATGTAAATGAAACTATTGAGGCTTTTTCCAGCATACGCAAAAAATTAGAAAATGGAACTTACCAGAGCATTTCTCAAGCTCTTATTTCGGCATCAAAGTAGATTTTATATATTAAAGCATCCAATGTTTCGCTTACCAGAAATTATAAATAAAAACATTTATAATCAAAGTTAGGGTTTGTGAAAGTAATCGTTATTCATTAAGCATAACAGGCATAACCAGCATAGTGATATTTTCTCCTTCATCAACCTCATCCATGGGGGTAATGATTCCGGCGCGGTTGGGAAGTGACATAGATAGTTTAATCTCTTCACAACTAATATTGTTTAGCATTTCGATCAAAAATCTGGAGTTGAATCCTATTTGTAGATCGTCACCAAAATACTCGCATCCAAGCCTTTCTTCAGCCTTATTGCTGTAGTCTAAATCCTCTGCAGAAATTTGTAAATTGGCACCGGCGATCTTAAGTCTTATCTGGTGAGTGGTTTTGTTGGAGAAAATACTAACTCTTCGAACGGAATTTAGAAAATCCACCCGATGAATTTGCATTACATTGGGATTTTCTTTTGGAATCACTGCTTCGTAGTTGGGGTATTTTCCTTCGACCAATCGGCTAATCATTCTGATATTTCCAAAACTGAATTCAGCATTAGTTTCATTATATTCGATTATTACACTTTCCTTTACGCCTTGAAGTATTCCTTTGAGCAATTGAAGAGGTTTTTTAGGCATTATGAATTCAGCATTTTTCTCAGCCTGAATGTCAGTTCGAGTGTATTTGACCAGTTTGTGAGCATCAGTTGCCACAAAAGTTAATTCAGAAGTGTTGAATTGAAAAAACACCCCACTCATAACCGGTCTGAGGTCGTCATTGCCTGATGCAAATAGGGTAGCATTGATGGCTGTTGAAAGGATTTTACCATTGATCTGAGTCTTGATTGGGTCTTTTATCTGGGTTGATTTTGGAAAATCTTCTCCATTTTGAAAGGCTACAGAATATTTACCATTATTTGCACTGATTTCAATAGTGTTTTTTTCCGTTTTGACAAAAGTCAATGGTTGCTCTGGAAAGGTTTTCAGTGTGTCTAAAATCAGTCGGGCTGGCAAGGCAACCATGCCGCTGTCTTCTGACTCAACTTTAATGGTTGCAGACATAGTGGTTTCGAGGTCAGAAGCTGTCAGAATTAATTGACCTTCGTTGAGATGAAATAAAAAATTATCTAAGATAGGAAGGGTATTGGTGTTGTTAATAATTCCACCTAAAATTTGGAGTTCTTTGAGTAATGATTCACTGGAAACTATAAATTTCATAAGCTAGTACTTAATTGTTATAAATATAAAGCGAAGCCAATATTCAAAAAAATGAAGTTATTAAAAGTTATCTACTAAATTTCCGTAATCTCTTGCGATAAACCAACCCTCCAATCAAAAATAGAATCATTAATGGAATAAGTAACATCAGTGTCCTCAAAAAAGTTGATTTCAGTTTTACTTTTTGGAAATCCAGCTGGGGAAGGTCTATGCTTTTGTTTTTGAGTTTTAGCAATTTATGATTTTCCATCAGATAATGAACAGATTGTTGGAGGAATATTTTGTTAGAGTAAAAATTATTGGTCCACTTGTCATATCCCAGTTCAAGCGGATTACCTTTATCAACTTGGTTTTCAGCGATAGAACCACTGGAAAAAACCATCAATTGACTTTTCCCTGATGTCCTTTTATTCTCTAGTTTGATGGGTGGTATTCGGTTTTCGAAAGCCGAGTTGAATTCCCCTTTTAGTAAAACCCCTAGTGCTTGGGATTTTTGATTGAATAGATCAGGGTTTAATTTTTCCGAAGCCTCTTTTAGAGTAATAGTGGCAGGGGTTTTTACTGTTTTTGAGAAATTAGAGGTGCTGATGAGTATTTTTTTGTCCAATTCATTTTTCAGGGTATCTATACTTGACGGGTAGGGCATCAATATATTTCCAGTAAGCTCACCAAAAAGACTATTTTGGGTGGGTTTTGCCAATGGGAAATATGGCCAAGGATAGGGTAAGTATTGTGCCTCACGATCGGATCTACTGGCCAGTACAACTGGGGCACAATAAAGGTCTTTGACCAGGTTTTTTTGTAACCTAAAACCATATTTAAAAAAGGTGTTTTCCATATTAAGCGATCGTCCTATTGCAACTGCGGAACCACTGGAATTGAACAAACTGTCTTGATTGACAGCAACTGAGTTGATTGCCCACCACTGTTTTCCACCGTTCATTAGGTGTTGATCCAACAGGTATTTTTCTATTTCACTGAATGGCACTGTGGGATTGGAAACCATTAACAATTCAAATCGATTTAGGTTTTCGAGGGTTTTTTCAGGTTCGTTTTCCAACGCTTTAAGATCGAATGAAGCCAACTGGTAGTAGGGTTGTAGACTGCGCATAAAATCAGCAATCTTAATTGCTGCTGATGTGCCGTGTGAGGTCAAAACCGCAAGGGTAGGTTTTTGCTTTTGAGTGATTTTAAAAAAGGCATCGTAAAAGTGGAACTCCAATTGGGCTATGGAGCGGTTGATCTTTTGTTGCTCATTATCTCCTAAGACCTTTTCCAAAAGGGGGATTCTGAGGGTCTTGCTTCCATTGTTCATCATGGCCCAAGGGAATACAACCGTCTGCTCAAGAGCTTGCTTATGGTCGGATAGGACGTATTCAGGAAGCAATCCATATTGAGTCATTTCTTCGACCAGTTTTTCAGTGCTTTCTGCACCCTTAAAAGGATTGATAAAACTGACTAGCAATTGATCTGTATATTCTTCCATTCCCTTGATTAGGGTGATAATTTCGCGTTGCAAACGGAGGTAATCGGCTGGGAGTTGACCCGTCAAAAAAACATCTATTTTAATTGGACTGTCCAATGAAATTAGCATGTTAGTGGTGGCGTTGCTTAGCTTGTAGCGTTGGTCTTGGGTCATGTCCAAACGGTAATCTATACCTTGAAAAATCAAGATTATCAGTAGTGGTATGAGTAGGTTTTTAAACACTCGAATTTTATTTTTCAAGCCTCAATATTTTTGATTTTGTATAAGCGCCATTTACTCATATAGAGTACAACATAGTTGAAACAGATAAAGTAGACCATATCCTTTAGTGCTATTACTCCTTGACTTAGGTTGATGTAATGATCAAAAATACCAATAGCATTAAAAAAGCGATAGAGACTTTGTTCTACCATAAGGTCGGCGATGCCTTTCCAAAAGTAGTATTGGATAAAACAAAGCAACAAAGCTATTATAAAAGCTGAGGCTTGATTTTTGGTGTGTAGTACTGATAAAATTGCCAATGCAACAAAACTAGATCCTACACAAAACAAGCCCCAATATGCTGTTACAGCACTCCGCCAATCTATAGCATTGTCTCCAAGTTTAAGAGCGTTGATAGCAAAAAAATAAACTACTGTGGGCAATAAGGCTGCTAATAATAGCATCAGATTGGCTAGGTATTTTCCCATTATAATTTCCCAAAGGGTGAGGGGTTTTGTTAATAGTAATTCCAATGTTCCCAAACGTATTTCATCATTAAAACTCCTGATGGAAATTGCAGGGACAAGCAATATAAAAAGCCAGGGTGCAAGAATAAAAAAGGGATTTAGATCTGCAAATCCCGCATTAATAAGGTTGAAGTCGGTGTCTAAAAACCAAAGGAAAAGTGTGGAAAGCGTCAAAAAAACCCCTATGCTCAGGTACCCCAAAGGTGTACTAAAAAAAACAAACCACTCCTTTTTGACCAATGCCCACATATCACTCAAATTTTATGGTTATTGATTCTCTATATTCCAAGCCAAAAAGTGATTGGGCACTGCCTACAGTTCGAGTGTTGCTCTTGTATATAGCTAATTCGAGATGATCAGCATCGTTGAAAAGAGCAATTTTTTTTCCATCTTCTTCTCTTTTTTCTTTGGGGATAGAAAAATCAATAGCGTCACTGTAGGTTTCGTATACAGTTCTGAATTTGACATTTCTTGCAAAAATGGTAAAAGCTCTTGATTTTCCGACATCCTTGAATAATTTTCGGGTGATGTTAGTGATCACATTGCCATAATTGTCCACATAAATGACAGCTCCAATGATTTGATCTCCATGTTGGTTGATTACGGGTCGCAACTCTTTAATTTCTTTGATCTGGTCTACGGTTTTTCCAACCACTTCTAGAGTTCCCTTACGGGAGATATGGGCAGCAACCCATACAAATATCTCTAATACTGGGTAGGTTGAAGGCATTTTGTCATGGATGTTAATTAATACAGTTTTATCAGATTTTAGATCTCCTTTAATCATGGCAAAAATACCGTTGTCGGCACCTATAAAATAATGTCCATCAAAATACATGGTTAGGTGATCGTTTTCTGGAGTTTTTTCAGACTCAACCCCGATGATGTGGATGCTTCCCTTAGGAAAATTTTTGTAAGCATTTTTGAGTATGTAAGCTGCTTCAGTGGGATTGTATGGGGATATTTGGTGAGAAATGTCTACAATTTGTGGGTTTTCTACCGTACTGAGAATTGCTCCTTTAACCGCTGCAACGGAGTAATCTTTATTTCCAAAATCGGTCATCAAAGTTACTATTGGCATAAGAGCTTAGTGGATAAAATTATTTAATTTTGAAAAAGAGACATACTATAAGCAAAAATAATTTTTTTTAATTGACTATCCTTTGAACGAAATAAAAATTGAACTTTCTGAGGTCAATCCTCAGGAATTTTTCGGACAGCAAAACATTAACATTGAAAAATTAAGGTACTATTTTCCCAAACTGAAGATCGTTGCCAGGGGCAGCACCCTAAAGGCCTTTGGAGAAGAGGTAATACTTGAGGAGTTTGAAAAACGCGTGGACATGTTGATTTCTCATTTCGGAAAATACAACCAACTTAATGAGGAAACTATCGAGCGTATCATTACAGCCAGTACCATAGCAGACTTTGATCCCAGTTCGGACAAAGACAACTTTATATTACATGGGGTGGGCGGAAAAGTCATCAAAGCCCAAAGTTACAACCAACACTTATTAGTGGATGCCGCTAAAAAAAATGATATGATCTTTGCCATAGGTCCGGCAGGTACAGGAAAAACCTATACTGGAGTAGCTCTTGCAGTAAGAGCACTTAAAGAAAAGGAAGTCAAAAGAATCATCCTGACCCGACCGGCAGTGGAGGCAGGGGAGAACCTGGGTTTCCTTCCGGGTGACCTTAAAGAAAAAATTGATCCTTATATGCAACCCCTCTTCGATGCATTAAGGGACATGATCCCACAGGAAAAACTCAACAGTCATATTGAAAATGGAACTATTCAAATTGCCCCTCTAGCTTTTATGCGGGGACGAACACTTGATAATGCTTTTGTAATATTAGATGAAGGTCAAAACACTACCCACGCTCAAATGAAGATGTTTTTGACTCGTATGGGCCGCAATGCCAAGTTTATGGTTACCGGAGATCCTGGACAGATCGACCTGCCTCGCAGTGTTATCTCTGGCTTAAAAGAAGCTCTTTTGATTCTTAAAGAAACTCAAGGTATCGGCATCATTACCTTGGATGAAAAAGACGTGATCCGTCATTCTTTGGTCAAAAAAGTAATTGATGCCTATAAAAGAATCGAACATCATAATTAACACCATTGATCAATTCACTAACCCATTGCGATTTTCATTTTCCTAGACAGTTGTCCCACTACAAAGGAAAAGTCAGAGACGTTTACGAACTTGAAAAAGATTTACTGGTCATGATAGCCTCTGATCGCCTATCCGCTTTTGATGTTGTCATGCCCAAAGGAATCCCTCACAAAGGCCAAATACTTAACCAGATCGCCACCAAAATGATGGCTGCTACTGATGATATTTTACCCAATTGGCTGATCGCCGCCCCTGATCCTAACGTGGCTATTGGGTTTCGCTGTGTTCCCTTCAAGGTAGAAATGGTGATTAGGGGCTATCTCTCTGGTCATGCCGCTAGGGAATACAAAGCTGGTAAATATAATCTTTGCGGAGTAGAAATGCCAGATGGCATGATCGAAAATGATGCTTTTCCCAGACCAATTATCACTCCCTCTACAAAAGCCGAAAAGGGTCATGATGAAGATATTTCTCGAGAAGCCATTATCGAACAGGGCATTGTCAGTGAGGCTGACTACCTCCAATTAGAAAAATACACGAGAGCTCTTTTTCAAAGGGGAACCGAGATTGCCCGAAAACAGGATTTGATTTTGGTGGACACAAAATACGAATTTGGTAAAAACACCAAAGGCCAAATTGTTTTGATAGACGAGATACATACTCCAGATTCTTCACGCTATTTTTATGCAAACGGTTATGCCGAACGTCAAGCCAAGGGAGAACCACAAAAACAATTATCCAAAGAATTTGTTCGAAAATGGCTAATATCTTCTGGTTTTCAGGGACTTGAAGGGCAGGAGGTTCCTTTTATGTCTGAGCAATACATCAAATCCGTTTCTGATCGCTATATCGAACTGTATGAAAACATTACCGGTGAAAACTTTGTAAAAGCAGACACAACCAATATTGCCCAGCGCATTAAGGAGAATGTGCTCAACTATTTAGATCGCATGTAATTTCTTCTTTTATTGATCAGAAAATGCCCAGAAATGGTAAATAAAAGATTCAATGGATCAACATAAATCCTGGGCTAATTTTTTAACAGTATTTAAACCTATTTTAATCCCTTTAATTTGAATTTGCATTGAGATTTCGTGTGCATCAAGTCGATTAAACCATGTAATTTGACGTTTGGCATATCGCCTGCTGTTTTTTTTTATTTCTTCTATAGTTTCATTAAGAGAGTATTTCCCTTCAAAGTGTTTAAACCATTCTTGGTAACCTAAGGTTTGAAGGGCAGGAAGGTTTTTGTTGGAGTAAAGCCTTTGAGCCTCTATTTCAAGTCCAGCCTCTACCATTCTCTCTACCCTAAAGTTGATCTTTTCATATAGTTGTGGGCGAGGCATTTTTAACAGTAAGGTATGTGTTGAAAATGTTCGTTTTTTTTTAGACTGTCCCAAAAAAGAAGAATAGGGTTTTTTTACCGTCTCAGATACCTCTAGTGCCCTAAGTAGTCTTGAAGTATTATTCAAATCTACTTTTTTGTAGTATAACGGATCTATTTTTTTTAGTAGTTTTTGCAGCCCCTCCAGGCCTTGATCTTGATAGAGTAATTTCACTTTAGATGCAGCTTTTGCGGAAATTTCAGGGAATTCATCCAAGCCCTCCACTAGAGCTTTGGCATAGAGACCCGACCCTCCTACCATAACCACATGATTATATTTTTGAAACAATTTTTTCAAAAGTTTCAGACCTTCCCTTTCAAAAGCCCCTGCGTCAAATGGCTGATGAATGCTCTTGTTTTGGATAAAATGGTGAGGTATCCCTTTCCTTTCCTCAATAGAGGGAACAGCTGTTCCTATGGTCATTTCCTGATAACACTGCCTAGCATCACAAGAAATAATCTCGGTTTGTAATGCCTGTGCCAGGCTAATACTTAAAACTGTTTTTCCTACAGCTGTTGGTCCTGCGATATAAATCAATTTTTTATTCGACATCGTTAAGGATTTCACCGCATTGGTGGCAATATTTTGCTTCGTCTTTATGATTACTCGTCATACAGTGAGGGCAGGCTTGAGTATTACTATCAATATTAAAAGCTTGAGTGGTTAACTCGGCTGAGACTATACCTGTTGGGACAGCGATGATGCCGTAGCCCAAAATCATAATCAATGATGCAATAAACTGCCCTAGAGGGCTTTCAGGAGCTATGTCGCCATAACCTACAGTAGTTAGAGTTACAATGCACCAGTAGATACTCCGTGGGATGCTGCTGAATCCACTTTCATCGTCTTCAACCATGTACATTATGGTACCAAATATTATACACAATATTACAACACTAAACATAAATACCAATATTTTGGTTTTACTTCGTACAAGGGCTTTGACCAACGAATTGGATTCTCCAATAAAATGAGTAAGTTTAAGAATTCTGAAAACCCTGAGAAGCCTCAGGGCTCTCAGCGCAAGGAGAGATTGTGTACCCACAAAAAAAAGAGAAATATATTTGGGAATAATTGAAACAAAATCTATAATACCATATATACTAAAAATGTATCTTGAGGGTTTTTTTATGGAAAATATTCGCAATAGATACTCTACACTAAAAATGATGGTGATGAACCATTCGGCTATATCTAGCTGGTGCTGGTATTTCTCACCTATTTCAGCAACGCTCTCCAAAGCGACCATTATTACGCTAGTGAGAATAAAAATCAGTAAAACCAAATCAAACACCTTCCCTGCAAGGGTGTCTGCTTCATAGATTATTTCATGTAATCGGTGTTTGAAGTTTTTTAAACCCATTAGGCTGGCATTAATTGTAATTGAGTTGGATGCCTTTCAAAGGTATTAATTTTCTATATTTATTTTTTTTAATGTGGGCAATAATCAGGGCCTGACAATCAGAATTGTTATCCATAAAAACCAAACGGTTGAGGATTTTTTCCTTGCTGTTTATTTGGTGATTCAGGTCATAAAAACCATATCCTTTAAAACACTTATTTTCAATATAAATAAAACTATATTCTCCATCTCTTCTTCCATTTTCTATCATTACAAAATCATCGTAAGGATACTTATTTTTGTCTCTTATTTTTTCCAATCTTTGATTGTAACTTTGATGGTCTTCATATTCCAAACATGCCCCTTTACATTGATTGGTTTTATAGGCAAAACAAGCACCATCCGAATCTTTAAATGAGGAATGCTTATGACACAATTTGTAGGTTTCCATCCACTGATTCATGACATGTTTAGCAACTCGTCCGTTTTTAAATACTTCAAGGTATTCTCTACTGCTTCGAACTTGCTCCAAAACCAATTGATGATAGCGGGTTTCATAATCAATTCTTAAACCCATAGGGTAAAGCCGATAACGTCCGTCTTTGTTGATCTGGGGTTGGTTTTTTTTTATCTCATGTTGTTCCTTAAGTAGGGCAATAAGTTCACTGCCTGTAATTTCAAAATTGACTTTATGAAGTTTTTTTTGAATTTTTTTTGATTTAGAATCTGTTCCAGTTAAGTGAGTTCTTACTCGTTTTTGAATGTTATTACTTTTACCAATATAGACGATATCCCCAACACTATTATGAATGTAATAAACACCAGTCACAGTTGGTAACTCCTCGACTATTGAAAGATATTTTGAGGGAACTTGATTGTTGTTTAGTTCTTTTATTTGAGATTTTAGGATTTGTTTGCTGATGTCTTTTTCGAGTAATACTTCAAAAAGTTTCACGGTAGCCATTGCATCACCCTGAGCACGGTGGCGATCATTAATCGGGATGCCAAGGGAGCGAACCAAATTACCAAGTTTGTATGACTCCATCTTGGGAAGTAATTTTTGTGATAGACTGACGGTACATAGAGAGTATCTTTCAAAATTGTAACCCAAACGCTTGAATTCGGTTCTCAGTATTCGGTAATCAAAATCAGAATTATGAGCCACGATAAGACAGTTTTCAGTTATCTCTATAATACGTTTTGCGATCTCAAAAAATTTAGGAGCATTTTGAAGCATCTTAGCATTAATTCCAGTAAGTTTTTCTACAAATGGCTGTATTGATCTTTCAGGATTGACTAGGCTTATGAATTGATCAGTTACTTTGATTCCATTGTGTTGATATATGGCGATTTCAGTAATACCTTCCTCATTGTATTTCCCACCAGTAGTTTCAATGTCTAAAATAGCATACATTCTCAGTAGTTTCTGGGTCCAAAAATTTTACTACCAACCCGGATCATATTACTTCCTTGTTCAATGGCTATTAGAAAGTCTCCGCTCATACCCATCGACAGTACTTTAAGAGGGATTTTTTGTTCTTTGTATTTATCGTAAAGAGATTTTAGTCCAGCGAATTCTCGTTCAATCTGCTTTTGATCTTCAGTGAATGTAGCCATTCCCATCAATCCTTTGATTCGGAGGTGTGGGAGTTCTTTAGCAATTTTAATCGCTTGTTGAGATTCTTGGAAAGAAAGTCCATATTTACTATCCTCCTTAGCTATGTGTATTTGAAGAAGACAATCAATAATGCGATTGTTTTTTTGAGCCTGTTTGTTGATTTCTTTTAATAATTTCAGGCTGTCCACACCATGGATCAAGCTAACATAGGGTGCCATATATTTTACTTTGTTAGATTGCACATGCCCGATCATGTGCCATTGTATATCTTTTGGAAGTATCTCGTACTTTCGCGTCATTTCTTGGATTTTGTTTTCACCAAACTTCCTTTGTCCCGCATTGTATGCCTCTAAAATCTCATCATTGGATTTTGTTTTAGATACCGCTACAAGTTCAACTGTGGCGGGTAACTTCTCGAGCAGTGAAGAAATATTCTTTCCTATATCCATTCTAATAATCTATGGTTTGGCTGCAGATTCGAAACATTTAAACCTTACAAGATTCCATGATCTGATAAGCAAGTTCCAATGCAAGAGTTCCATTTTCTAGCGAAACAGCTACTGGATTTTTATTTTGGATGGCACTTGCAAAATCTTCTAATTCTTCCAATATGGCGTTGGATTCTTCAATTTGTGGATTTTCGAAATAAATTTGTTTTTTTTCTCCCTGCGCATTTTCCAGGATAAGAGCAAAATCTTCTGGTTTTTCTGGAGCTGATTTCATTTTAATTACCTCTACTTTTTTCTCTAGAAAATCCACAGCGATGTAGGAATTTTTTTGAAAAAATCTTGTTTTTCGCATTTTTTTTAGGGATATCCTACTAGCTGTGAGGTTAGCCACACAACCATTTTCAAACTCGATTCGGGCATTGGTAATGTCAGGTGTATTACTTATAACAGCAACTCCCGAAGCTGAGACAGTTTTTATTTTGGAATCAACAACACTTAACAAAACATCGATATCGTGAATCATCAAATCCAAGACTACAGGTACGTCGGTTCCTCTAGGATTGAATTCTGCTAGTCGATGGGATTCTATAAACTTTGGCTGGGTTAGTGCGTGCTTAATGGCCTTAAATGCAGGATTAAAACGTTCTACATGACCAACCTGGCCCAAAACGCCTCTTTTTCTTGCTAAAAAGGTTATCTCATTGGCCTCGGCAACACTGTTAGCAATCGGTTTTTCAATGAATATATGTTTTCCATGATTGATGGCATTTATTGCATTTTGATGATGGTAGAGGGTAGGAGTTACGATGTCTACCATGTCACAAGCTTTGATTAATTCTGCTTCACTTTTGAAAGCAGTGTAGCCTTTTTCTTTTGCTAGGGCCTGAGTATTTTTTTTATTTGGATCAAAAAATCCGATCAATTCAAATTGATCAGAGGTTTCGAGTAAACGTAAGTGAATTTTTCCCAAATGTCCAGCACCCAAAACACCTACTTTAATCATATCAATAATTTTGATCAAAAGTACCATCTTTTTCTGATTTTTTTTTGGAAGTAATTACATTTGTCCTCATGACCGATACCTTAAAGCACCAAGGGCAAAGAAGACAGTTGGTAAAACTCCTAAAGCAGAAAGGCATCCAAGACGAAAGGGTTTTGAATGCAGTGGGAACTGTCCCCCGTCATATTTTTATGGATCCGGGTTTAGAGGAATATTCCTATTTAGACAAAGCCTTTCCCATAGGAGCCAACCAAACGATTTCACAGCCTTATACTGTTGCATTTCAAACCCAACTTTTGGAATTGAAAAAAGGTGACAAGGTATTGGAAATCGGAACGGGTTCAGGCTACCAGACAGCAATATTACTAACTTTCGAGGGTATAAAATTATATACCATCGAGCGCCAACTGGAATTATTTAAAAAAACGACATTATTGTTTAAGAAATTGAGTTTACAGCCCAAAAAAGTAATATTTGGAGATGGTTACCAAGGGCTTCCTGATCAAGCCCCTTTTGAAGGAATCATTGTTACCGCAGGTGCCCCTCGGGTGCCTAAATCATTATTAGAACAACTGGCAATTGGTGGACGCCTGGTTATTCCAGTTGGAGATAAGGACCAGGTCATGACGCGCTATGTAAGGAAAGGAAATAAGACTTTTGATCGCCAGAGCTTTGGGAGTTTTAATTTTGTTCCTATGTTAAAGGATCGAAATTAAAGATCGATATTTAGCCTAATCCCTTGATTGGCTAGTAGTTTACCTATAGCCCAAAAATAGTCAACCCTAAAAAGTTTTAATTTCCTGAACCCAAGTTTATTTAACCCAACATTGAACTCAATATGAGGTTTTTGTTGATTTACGCTTAGTAAGTGAAAACCTAAGACAAACTCACTTTTGAGTAATCGAATGAGAGGCCAATTGCCAACACCCCACTTTTGGAACTGATGTTCCCAGTGTATTAAAAAATAATTATCAGATGAACTGAATTCGTAATATGGCAGCAGATTGAATTGATTTAGGTAGGGGGTGTTATTTCCAAGAAGGATCTCATTCCCATGAAAATGGTTATAATCCATGAATGCTGGGGTTTCTTTCTGTATAAAAGTACCAGTTTTAATTCTTAAAAAGCTTGTTCCAACAATTCCTAATGATATTTCTTGATCATAGGTGAAATCAAGTTTCATGTAGTTGTAAAGTGGTACATCACTACCAAAAGCCTGTTTAAACTCAAGGGTTAATTGAGGATAATTTTCTTTTTGGGTGTAAAATCTTTGATTGGTGTATTGATAATATTGATTTTGAGGTCGGTATTTAATTAGAAAACCATATTTTTTTATGTTATGGTTTTGAAAATCATAATTGGAGTTATTTGGTTTGTTGCTTTTGTAGTTTAGCTCTTTATTAAAGAAAGAAAAATCGGTTGTATTAGACCTGCTTTTTCTGATATGGTTAGCAGCAGAGAAAGAAACAAAAAATTCTGGACTTAAAAAGGTTGAAAAAATAGCTTCAATTTTATTATTTTGATACCATTTTGCAAAATTCTCTTTAAAAAAGAGACTGTTAATATCATTCATAAGAAGTCTGATGGGCTGTTGATCATCAAATTGAATCAAACCTATTTCCGCACTTAAGTAGAATCTGGAGTAATTTTCTCTGTTCATCAAATAATCAAGTAGAAGGCCAGGATAGTTTTCCCGGTCCGAGAAACCGAAGGTGTTGTAAAGCTTGATTCCCAGTGACTTCATTTTCTTTTCCCAATTGCGATTGTAGAAGAAATTGATGTTTGCATTGTAACCTTGAACGGTATTAAAATGAAAAGATGTAAGTGGTAATGAAAAGCCATAGAAGAAATCTTCTTTACTGTTTTGAATCCTTTTCCCCAATATGTTCCTCCATCGAAAACGATTGGCCTCGCGGTCCAAAGAGTCCATGTATGCAGGAGCTTTGTGGGCTTTGGCAATACTATCTTTTTTAATATAGTTGGAAGATTCATTTTCCGTTAGGGGAATGGGTCTGTTATTTTGAAAAATGGAGTCTTTTTCTTGAGCTCCGTCGAGGATTTCATATATTTTTTTGCCGAATGTTCTGTCGTTAAAGTTCGGTTTGAAGTCATAATCATTATAAACAGCAGAAAAACGGGCTATAAAATTGAACCCAAAAATACCTGCGTCGAAATCAATGACTTGATCACTTTTTACCCAGGTATCGGATTTGGGGTCGTAGTTAAAGTTTTGTTTTATGCTGAATGAGTTTATTATTGAAATTGAACTTTGTTTTTGGTCCAATTGCAATTCCAGTCCATAAAAGCTCCAATCGTCCTCTACTATGTAGATAGTCCCCTTAAAAGTTGGAGAGGAGTCTGTCTTTCGATTGACCTCTATTTGATTAATTAACTTACCCTCATCGGTATAAAACGTACCCAAAAGCTTATAATGGTAAAATGAAAATGCCATTTCACCAATTGGTGAAATCAAATCATTATTAAGGTTTACACTATTTTGATAAAAGTTAAACTCTGCATCCGCTGCACTATTGAATGTGAGGGCCTGCTTATCTCCACTTATTTTTACGGCTGTTATAGTCTCTTTAAACTGCTCGTGGTCTTTTGAAATTTTTGAGTAGGTTTCTGACAGATACAATATTCCAGATCTGGTGGAATCCAAATCCTGATTAGAGACATCAATATCCTGACCCAATATCTTGCGTGGTAACTCTTTGGTGCTAACGACCCCTTTGGAATAAAAGTTAGCAGTGAATCGTTGATTTTTTGATAGGTTTTCTTTTCTCCTTTTTATTGTGGCTCTAATTATGGCGTTAGCTGGGTTTTCCTCTGATTTTAGAGTGATTTCTTCTAGAGAAATAAACTCTTCTTTCATCTTCACTTCGTATTCATGGGAGGTCAATTTCAAATTATAAGGTCGCTTTATTGTTTTAAATCCCAAACTTTTGAAAACAACAATACCATTTTCACTTGGAAGATTTCCCAAATAAAATTTCCCCTCACTATTTGTGACTGTTCCAACAAAAGACTCCTGAACATATACACTAACACCACTAAGTGGGTTGTTAAGGCTGTCCGTAACCTTACCATTTAGTTGAGCCAATATGGTTGTGGTAAAAGGGAGCATAAAATACAGGAATCCTTTTCGACTCAAAAAAAATGTTTTTAAAAATTTTATGATTTGAAAGGAAGCTTTAGGATTTGAATCCATAGAATTTGGAGTGAATAGTTTAGTAACGATGACTATCGTTTAGAGTTATTAATTAAATATAATTATAATACCTATCGGTTAAAACTTTTTTTTAAACGATCCAAGTCTCTTTTGTTGTCTCGGTCTTTAAGAGTTTCCCTTTTATCGAAAAGTTTTTTACCCCGGGCCAGTGCGATCGTAACCTTGGCAAAGCCTTTATCGTTGATGAAAAGATTAAGAGGAACGATTGTCAAGCCCGTATTTCTGACTTCTCTATTTAGTTTCTTCAGTTCTATTTTCTTGAGTAAAAGCTTTCTACTCCCTCGAGGACGATGATTGAAACGTGTGCCAAAGGCGTATTCTTCAATGAACATATTTACTGCAAAAAGCTCTCCCTTTTCATTGAATTCACAAAAGCTTTCCGCAATGGAGGCCTTACTGTTTCGGATTGATTTGATTTCTGTTCCAGACAGAACAATACCTGCGATATATTCATCGAGAATTTCGTATTCAAAACGTGCACGTTTGTTTTGTATATTAATTTGCTTTTGCACAGGTCAAAGTTACAATTTATTCGATGATCGAATATACTTCTATACTGAACCGTATACCCCCAATTAAAATGACAACTTTACAAAAAAGCTAAGCTTTTAAACAAATTTGATCAATCCAAAAAAATGTATGATGGCTTATAAAAAAATAGATACACTAATAAAATTACTTTCTAATCGCCATTAGAATAAATAGGATTAAATTGAAATACAGTTTATAATGTAGTCTATGTTTAATCACACAAGAACATCAGAGTTAAAAGGGATGGTTAAGGTGTCAACAAACTTAGTGTTTAAAAAGTTTCTCTTTATTTTACAATCATATTGAAATAACTTAAGTGACCAACCTACAGATCGGTATTTTGATATTTATTCTTTTTTACCACCAAGATTTCTAAAAACAATCTTTCCGTCAAAATGATCCACTAAAATGGGGTTTGTATTATCTATTTTACCTGCTAATAGTTCTTTACTCAATGCATTGAGTAATTTTTTCTGTATAACCCTTTTGACGGGTCTTCCACCGTATTCTGGTTCAAAACCCCATTTTGCCAGAGCTGTGATGGCTTCGTCTGAGGCAGAGATTTTGATTTCTTGCTGTTTAAGTCTGTGGGCCAAAATTTTGAATTGTAAATTTACAATTGATTCGATTTCTTTTGCAGTAAGCGGAGAAAACATTATGATGTCGTCAATTCTATTAAGAAATTCCGCTCTTATGGTTTCTTTCAGAAGTTGTAAGACTTCTTTTTTGGCTATATTCTGAGCATGGTCAAAATTGGAGTTATTTTCGAAAACAGATTTAATTTTGTGACTTCCTAAGTTGGAGGTCATAATAACGATTGTGTTTTTAAAGTCTGCAGTTCGACCCTTATTGTCGGTAAGTCTACCCTCATCTAGTACTTGTAACAAAAGATTGAAGGTGTCAGGGTGGGCCTTTTCAATTTCATCCAGCAGAACAACCGAATAGGGTTTTCGTCTGACGGCTTCGGTGAGTTGTCCACCTTCATCATATCCTATATATCCAGGAGGGGCACCAATGAGTCTGCTGATGGAGTGACGTTCTTGATACTCGCTCATGTCGATACGGGTAATACTATTTTGGTCATCAAAAAGTACCTCGGCCAGCGCTTTGGCCAATTCTGTCTTTCCTATACCTGTGGTACCCAAGAATAGAAAACTCCCAATTGGACGCTTTTGATCTTGAAGCCCTGCCCGACTTCTTCGTATAGCGTCCGACACAGCTTCAACGGCAGTTTCTTGGCCAACCATACGTTTGTGAATCTCTTCCTCAAGATTTAGTAGCCTATCTTTTTCAGATTTTAGCATTTTGCTGGTGGGGATTCCCGTCCATTTGGAGACTACCTCAGTGATATCGTCGTAGTTTACCTCCTCTTTGATCATACTTTCTTTTTTTTGATGTTCAATCAATTCGAGGTGTAGTTGATCTAGATTTTCCTGAGCGGCTTTAATCTTCCCATAGCGTAATTCAGCAACTGTAGCATAGTCGCCCTCTCTCTCGGCTCGATCAGCTTGGAGCTTGAAGTTCTCAATCTCTTGTTTGGTTTGTTGGATTTTATCCACCCGGTCTTTTTCTTGACTCCATTGCGCAAAAAGAGTATTCCGCTCCTCTTTAAAGTTAGAGAGTTCTTTATTTAGTTTTGCCACTTTTACCTTATCTTTTTCACGTTTGATGGCAACGATCTCAATTTCAATCTGACGGATTTTACGGTCTAAGGTGTCCAGTTCCTCAGGTTTGGAATTCATTTCCATTCTCAATTTTGAAGCTGCTTCATCAATAAGGTCAATGGCCTTGTCCGGGAGGAATCTATCAGAGATATAACGGTTTGAGAGCATTACAGCTCCAATAATGGCTTCGTCTTTGATCCTAACCTTATGGTGGGCTTCGTATTTATCTTTAATGCCGCGTAAAATGGATATGGCACTTTCGGTATCTGGTTCATCTACAACAACTTTTTGGAACCGCCTTTCCAGTGCTTTGTCCTTTTCAAAATATTTTTGGTATTCGTTCAGTGTTGTTGCACCAATGGCTCTAAGTTCTCCTCTTGCCAGGGCGGGTTTAAGTATATTGGCTGCGTCCATGGCTCCTTCACCACCACCGGCACCGACTAAGGTGTGTATTTCATCAATAAAAAGTACGATGTCTCCATTGCTGGTTACTACTTCTTTGATAACGCTCTTAAGTCGTTCTTCAAATTCTCCTTTGAACTTAGCCCCAGCGATCAATGCACCCATATCAAGTGCAAAAATTTTTTTTTCTTTTAAGTTTTCTGGTACATCACCATCTATGATACGGTGGGCTAGTCCCTCTGCAATGGCAGTTTTTCCTGTTCCGGGCTCGCCAACAAGTATGGGGTTGTTTTTGGTTCTTCTTGAAATAATTTGGAGCAAACGTCTGATTTCTTCATCTCGACCAATAACGGGATCGAGCTTACTTTCTTTGGCCAATTGATTGAGGTTTTTTGCATATTTTTCTAATGCGTTGTATTGATCTTCAGCCGATGCGGATGTGATTTTTTCCCCTTTTTGAAGCTGAGAAAGGGATTCTTTTAGGCTATTTTGAGTAATGCCTTGATCTTTTAATATTTTACTAATATTTCCGGTGCTATCAAATAAGGCCAATAAGAGGTGTTGGGTAGCGACAAATTCATCTTTTGAAGCCTTGGAAAGGTTAATAGCATTGATTATTGTTTTGGAGGCATTGGGGGATAAAACAATGTCTCCACCTGATACCTTGGGTAGACTTTCGAGCGCCTTGTCAGCGAGTTTTTCCAAAAGTGGAAAATTGACCTGAAGTTTTTTAAATACAAAAGGTAAAACATTATTATCCACCTCTAGTAATCCCTTAAATAGGTGTTCATTTTCAATTTGCTGATGACCTAATTGTTGGGTTAGTTGCTGGGCGGATTGAATTACCTCTTGAGATTTTATGGTAAAATTATTCAGATTCATGCATTTTATTTTCAATAAACTTGATCAAGATTTATTCCAAGTTCTTGAAGGTGCCTTTTTGTCTTATTTAGTGGTAAAAAAATGACAAACTGTCTAGGTTTAGGATTTGTTCTCAAATTTCCGCCAGACGCTATTGAGTCCATTGATTAAATCTGAAGCCAACATAAAAGCAGGTGAGATGGATTCACATAAAATATCGGCTGAATAACCATGTGCAAAAACCCCCACTATACTAGCTTCTATTGGGGGATACCCTTTGGCCAATAGTCCTCCAATAATCCCGGTCAGCACATCACCAGTTCCAGCGGTAGCCATTGCAGGATTGCCACTACTGTTGAACCAAATGTTACCATCCGGTAAAGCAATGGCTGAGTGAGCACCTTTTAATATACATATGATATTGTGATTTACTGAAAACTGGATGAGTAATTTCAACTTTTCTTGTTCGGTTTTCCATGATCCAACCAGTCTTTCAAATTCTTTTGGATGTGGTGTAATAATGGTGTTTTTTGGAAGTATTTCTTTTAATTTTGGATGTTCAGCAATTATGTTAATGGCATCTGCGTCAATAACCATTTGAGCAGAACTTGAAGTCAAAACGGATTCTAAATATTTCTTTGCATCTGAATTGGTTCCCATTCCAGGGCCTATTGAAATAGTATTATAATTTAAACCATAATATCCTGATATTGAACTTATCCCACGATTTATTTCAATTATTGCTTCAGGTACAGTGTTTTGTAAGATGTCAATACCACACTTGGGGGTCAGTACTGATAATTTCCCGACACCTGTTCTAAGTGCTGCACGTGCAGCCAATATTGCAGCCCCCATTTTTCCTTCACTACCCGCGATCAACAAGAGGTTACCATTGCTGCCCTTGTGATCGAATTTGTGGGTTCCTTTAAAATGGATTTTTGCTTTTTCCGCCGTTAAATAATGATAGGGTGTACAAACTTTCTCCAAATAGGAGGGCAAGATACCAATGTCTAATAGATGAAAATGTCCAGATTTTTTACCGTATTCGGGCAAAAGGAAAGCCAATTTTGGCATTTGAAAACAAAGTGTGTGGGTGGCCTGAACAATTCTGTTGGGTTGATTTTCGTGATTGAAATCAGAAAAAAGTCCTGTGGGGATATCAATGGACAATATTGTATTTGGCATTTCATTTAGGACTTGAATAATTCTTTTTAATGGACCTTCAACGGATCGATTTAGTCCTGTCCCCAGAAGGGCATCAATGATGACTTCATCTTTTTGGATTTTTGATAAAGATTCAGGAGTTAATTCTTTAAATTTTTTTTTAGGAATTTTGGATTTGTTCCGATTGTAATCATTGCTAGGTATTTTTCCTAATGCAAATTCAAAGAGTGTACAAGAATATTTTTTTTGCCGAAGCATTCGATAAAGTGCTAGTCCATCTCCGCCATTGTTACCTGTACCACATAGAAGAGTAAGCTTTTGATCCACATTATAGCGTTGGCAAATCCATTTAAAACAAGTCTTTGCTGCCCTTTCCATCAGATCAATAGACTCAATAGGCTCCATGCGAATAGTTTGGATATCTGCCTCTTGAATTTGGGATTGATTTAGGATCTTCATTCGTATTAAATTATTGGTCTAAATTTATTTTTTATGTTTTTAAATTTAAAAAGTTTTATCAGTTATATAATAAATTTAATTAATTGGTATCCATATAGTTAATAATAATCACCGATTGATTTTATTCCGCTATGTAAAATATTTAAATTTTAATTTAGAAATAAATAATCAAGCTTTTATTAAAATCTTATTTTTGTAATTGAATATTAAATGAACGATGATAGAAAGAGACACAAGAATTTTTGATTTAATAGACTCGGAGGAGCAGCGCCAGTTGAATGGTATTGAACTTATTGCCTCTGAAAATTTCACCAGTCCTGCAGTAATGGAAGCTACAGGATCAGTTTTGACCAACAAATACGCAGAAGGTTATCCAGGAAAACGATACTACGGTGGTTGTGAGGTAGTGGATCAAATTGAACAAATTGCAATAGACAGGGCCAAGGAGCTCTTTGGCGCGGCATATGCCAATGTACAACCACATTCAGGTTCACAAGCTAATACAGCTGTATTTCATGCATTTTTGAGGCCTGGTGACAAAATATTGGGTTTTGATCTCTCTCATGGTGGACATTTGACACATGGATCTCCTGTTAATTTTTCTGGTCGCCTTTATGAAGCCCATTTTTATGGTGTTCAGGAAGACAGTGGAAGATTGGATTACGATAATATTTTAGCCATTGCCAAGGAGGTTGAGCCACAAATGATCATTGCAGGCGCTTCAGCCTATTCTAGAGATATAAATTTTGAACGGTTTCGTGCAATTGCCGACGAGGTTAGAGCTTTTTTGCTGGCAGATATTTCTCACCCTTCTGGTATGATTGCCACTGGATTGCTCTCCAATCCTATTCCCCACTGTCATGTGGTTACCACAACCACCCACAAGACACTCAGAGGCCCAAGAGGTGGACTGATTTTGATGGGGGAGGATTTTGATAACCCATTTGGCGAAGCTTTAAAAAACGGTACTTTGAGAAAGATGTCACATTTGTTAGATATGGCTGTTTTCCCTGGAAATCAAGGAGGGCCATTAGAACATATAGTTGCTGCAAAAGCAATTGCCTTTGGAGAAGCTCTCAAACCAGAATTCAAAGCTTATATGCAACAGGTTAAAAAGAATGCCAATTCCATGGCTGAAGCCCTTATTAGTAGAGATTATCATTTGATCTCGGGGGGAACAGACAACCATATGATGTTAATCGATTTGCGAAACAAAAATATCACAGGGAAAGCGGCTGAACAGGCCTTAGTCAAGGCAGATATAACCGCCAACAAAAACATGGTTCCTTTTGACGATAAATCTCCCTTTGTAACCTCCGGTATTCGTTTTGGTACTGCCGCGATTACTACTCGCGGACTTGATGAGAAGGATATGGTAACGGTTGTGGATTTAATTGATCGCGTGATTTCTGATCCGGAGAATGTTGATAATCTTTCAGCTATTACCAAAGAGGTTATGGAATTTATGAGGGACAGACCACTTTTCAACGCATAAACCTAAAATTATTTCTACCAATGTTCCATTCTAAAGATCAATTAGGTTCAGGATAATACAGTGTATTTTTTTTATTAATTTTAATTATAAATTAAACAATAGTAATTCAATCTGGTGCGGACATATTTACTTTATTTTACAGGTGCTTTTTTACTAGCTTTTGGGTTCAAAATCCTCTATAACAACCAACCTAAAAGTGAAATTTCAGAAGTAAAAGGCTTAGAGGATCTGAAGAGCATTTCAGCTCCTATTCCAGATCAAATCAGTTACAATTTTGATGTAAAGCCCATTCTTTCTGATAAGTGTTATACTTGCCACGGTCCTGACCCCAAATCCGTGAAAGGTAATTTAAGGCTTGACATCAGTGATCATTGGTACAGAGTCAGTGAGGCGGATCCGAAAAAGCAAATTATTTTTTCAGGAGCCATTTCCAAGAGTGAGTTGGTTGATAGGATACGATCTACGAAAGCATCTCATCATATGCCACCTCCGGAATCCAATTTATTTTTGACAGAAAGAGAGAAACAAATTATTGAAAAATGGATTGAACAAGGCGCCAAGTGGGAAAAACACTGGGCTTATATAACTCCTTTAAAGAAGAATCCTCAAGCTGGAAATTTTGATGCCCGAAGAACGCATATAATTGACCGTTTTATTATCAATCAAATGGAGAAAAAGGGATTGAAGCCTTCACCCAGGGCCCCCAAAGAGATGTTGCTTCGCCGCTTATATTTTGATCTTACAGGGCTTCCACCTTCAATTAGTGAAATTGACAATTTTATGAGTGACTTTTCTGAAGATGCCTATGAAAAGGTGGTAGATCATTTACTGCGATCCCCTTCCTATGGAGAGCGTATGGCATCTATATGGATGGATATCTCCAGATATGCAGATACGAATGGTTATCAAGATGATACTGAACGAACTATGTGGCCATGGCGTGATTGGGTTATTCATGCATATAATAATAATCTCCCCTATGATAAATTTATTACCTGGCAACTGGCAGGTGATTTGATTCCTAATGCAACCAAAGAACAAATTTTAGCTACTGGATTTAACCGTAATCACATGATCACTCAAGAGGGGGGCGTGATTGAGGAGGAGTACCGTGTTGAGTATGTTGCAGATCGTGTCGTAACTACATCTAAATCATTGATTGGATTAACAATGGAGTGTGCACGTTGTCATGACCACAAATATGATGAGCTAACCCAAAAAGATTTTTTTAATTTATTTAAGTTTTTTAACCAGATTGACGAAGAAGGTAGAATTTCATATCAAAATAAAGCACCAAGACCAAAATTGAAATTTGATCAAAATATAGTTAAACAAGAACTTTCTTTTATCAAAATGCCAGATAGCATATCGGAGTTGGAGGTTATGGTCATGAAAGAGGTAGAGAATTTACGAAATACGTACATTTTGAATCGAGGAGCTTATGATTCTCCAACAGATCATAAAGTTGAAGGGGGAATGCCAAGCAAAATCTTGAACTTTGAAGGTAATTTACCTAAAAACCGATTAGGGCTTTCAAAATGGCTTTTTGATCCGAATAATCCCTTAACATCGCGAGTGGCTGTCAATAATTTATGGCAACAATTTTTTGGCATGGGTATTGTAGCAACCCCTTCTGATTTTGGAAATCAAGGGTCACTACCTACCCATCCAGAATTATTGGATTGGTTGGCAGTTACTTTTGTGGAAGAGGGTTGGGACATTAAAAAGATGATAAAAAGAATAGTCATGTCTGCTACCTATCAACAATCTAGTAAATCTAATGGTTTACAACTGAGTATTGATCCTAAAAACCAATATTTGTCTGTTTTTCCAAGGCAAAAGCTTACAGCAGAGATGATAAGAGACAATTTGTTGGTGAGTAGTGGTTTGTTTGTGGACCGATTAGGTGGTCCGAGTGTAAAACCCTATCAACCTCCTGGTTTATGGGATGAAATGACCGGGGGTAGCACGTCTAATTCCCTTAAACGATATATTATGTCTACCAATGGAAATCAATATCGTAGAAGCCTTTACACATACTGGAAAAGAACCGTCCCTCCTCCAGGAATGATTACGTTTGACGCTTCCACTAGAGATTACTGCACTGTTGAGCGCCAGAAAACCAGCACACCTTTGCAATCTCTTATTCTATTGAATGACCCACAGGTTCAAAATGCCGCTGAGGCCATTGCCAAATTGATTCTCAAGAGTGAAATAAAAAGAGATAAAGATCGAATTATTGACCTTCACAGACGAATAACCGGGCGAAAACCTAGCCGAAAGGCTTTGTCGGAAATGATTGATTATCGGGATAAAGTATTAGAGCTCTACAAAGAAAAAAGAGTTGAAATGAGCGAAATAGATTTAGTGATGAAAAGCTATATTTCTTTGGCTCATTTAATATATAATTTAGATGAAACATCACAAAAAAGTTAGCCAGTGGAAGAGTTAAATAAATATTTTCAAAACAATAACCGTCGCCATTTTTTAAAAAATTTCGGATTTGGTATTGGAGGTTTAGCCTTGGGAAGCTTGCTTGATCCGTTTAAAATGACTTCTTCTGATTCTTTGGGACCTCAATTACAATCAGGTCCATTACCTCTACCTCATTTTGCACCAAAGGCAAAAAGGGTAATTTACCTTTTTCAAAGTGGTGGTCCTTCGCAATTGGATTTATTTGACTACAAACCATATCTGAACAAGTACAGAGGAATGGACTTACCCGACTCAATAAGGAAAGGACAAAGACTTACGGGCATGACTTCCGGTCAAGATAAATTTCCCGTTACTGGAAGCTTATTTAATTTTAAACAATATGGTGAATCCCGCGCTTGGGTGAGTGATTTGATGCCTCACGTTTCTAAAGTAGTGGATGAGTTGTGTTTTGTAAAATCGATGCATACTGAGGCGATTAATCATGACCCGGCAATTACTTTTTTTCAAACTGGTTCCCAATTGCCAGGTCGGCCAAGTATAGGTTCGTGGATGAGCTACGGTCTGGGAAGTCTAAATGATAATTTACCTTCCTTTATCGTTTTACTTTCTACTGGAAATGGAAAGCCTCAGCCACAACCCTTATATTCACGTTTGTGGGGCAATGGTTTTTTAAGTTCATTACATCAGGGAGTACAATTCCGCTCAGGTAAAGATCCTGTTTTGTATCTGCAAAATCCTGAAGGAGTTTCCAAAAGCGAGAGAAGAAATATGTTGGATCACCTGGCTGCCCTAAATGAAGTTCAAGAAAAAACATTCGGTGATCCCGAAATCAACAGTCGTATTTCCAATTACGAGATGGCCTATAGAATGCAAACCTCTGTACCAGATGTAATGGACATCAGCGAAGAACCAGATCATATTTTGCGGATGTACGGCAAAAACTCATACCAACCTGGGACATATGCCGCAAATTGTCTATTGGCCAGGCGTTTGATTGAAAAGGATGTACGTTTTGTTCAATTGTATCATACTGGTTGGGATCAACACGACAACCTTCCCGCGCAGATAAAACGTCAGTCAGAGGATGTGGATCAGGGAACAGCAGCTTTGATCATGGATCTCAAACAGAGAGGTCTTTTAGAAGATACTTTGGTAATTTGGGGAGGAGAATTCGGCCGAACTAATTACTGTCAGGGTAAACTCACTGTCAATGACTATGGAAGAGATCACCACCCACGATCTTTTACCATTTTTATGGCGGGAGGTGGAATCAAACCAGGTTTCACCTATGGGGAAACAGATGATTTCGGGTATAACATAGTCAAAGACCCAATGCATGTTCATGACTTGCAAGCGACTCTGCTGCATCAGTTTGGTGTAGATCACGAAAAAATGATATATAAAACCCAAGGTAGGAGGTTCAGATTGACCGATGTTTCTGGTGAAGTGAAAACTGACATATTATCCAGTTGATCAGGTGGAGTATACATTAGAAATATTAAAATATATTGGAAAATTCCATCCTTTGGTACTCCACTTGCCTATAGGATCTTTATTGATGACCTTTTTATTGTTGGTTGTTTCAAGATATCAAAAAGTAGATTTTGGAAAGGCCATTCGTGTAGGGGTTGATTTTTCATTTGCCGGAGCATTTATGGCAGCCCTGATGGGCTATTTACTTTCTTTGGATGAGGCTTATGATTTCGACAGGTTGAAATTCCATTTTTGGGCCGGTATCATTACTTTGATTTTAAGTTTTAGCTTGTGCGTTTTACATCGAATGAATGGTAAGGAAAACGTATTCTTTGGTTCATTCATCTTGACGCTACTCTCATTAATGGTTGCGGGTCATAAAGGGGGACAAATCACACATGGAGAGGATTATCTATCGACCGCCAAATTGTTTAAAAAGCCAAAATTATTTGTACAAAAGGATAGTATTGATTATTATAATGAGGTTATACATTTAATTTTTGAAGACAAATGTGTCAGCTGTCATAATGCTAACAAAAGTCAAAACGAATTGCGTTTGGATCGCTATGATTTGGTTTTGAAGGGAGGTGAGAGGGGGAGTATGTTCGATCAGCAAAACCCTTTAGAAGGTCGTATGGTTAAATATATAAGTCTGCCCATGGAAGACGAATTGCACATGCCCCCTAAAAACAAGTCACAACTGACTGAAAAAGAAAAATGGCTTTTGACCCACTGGGCTACTTCAGGTGCATATCTAAAAGAGGGAGCAATAGGATTGGCCGATAAAGATTCCTTAAAATTCAATACTATGGCCTTTTTGGGGCTTGATGAAAAGGTGAAAGCAGCTAGAGGAAGTGATTTAGATAAGCTGATAGCCAATGGTTTTAGAATCAAACCAAATGCCTTACATGACAATCTTCTTAAGATAAAGTTCATGAGGCCAAAATTGACAATAGAACATCTTAAAATGCTTGAAGAGGTCAATAATCAACTACTCGAATTGGATCTAAGTAATACCAATTTTAATGATAAAATGGCATTTGTTTTAAAGGAATTTCCTCGCCTTGAAGTTTTGCGATTAGATCAAACTCAAATTAGTGATGACGCATTGAATTACATTGAAAACTCAACTTTGGAAGTATTAAATTTATGCAATACAAAGGTAACACATCATGGTATACAAAACTTGCTTCAACTAAATCCTCCAAAAACTATTTATGCATGGAATACTTCAATTGACAGGGATCAACAAAAACAATTGGCTTCCATAGCACCCTCATTGATTCATTTTGGTACTTCGGATTTGTTTTCGGAGAAATTGAGTCTTAGTCCCCCTTTCATCCGGAATAGGAATGTCATCTTCGATGATACAATCAGTATTGTATTTGAGGAAACAAAAGTTAAATATATTAACATACATTATACTTTAGATGGAAGTGAGCCTGACGAAAGTTCCCCTGTTTATGAGGATCCTATAACATTGACTGATTCCAAAATGTTAAGGGCAAAGTCGATTAAAGCTGGCTGGAGGGACAGTGATTTGTTTGAACAAATGATTTTTAAAAACAACAATCATATTATTGAACATAAGGTTAACAATAACTTAGATCAAAATTATTCCATCAGTCATCATGTCAATTTAACTTTCAGTGACAATCAGACAGTTTTGTTTGACGGAAAAAAAGGGAAAAGGGTCTATAGAGGAACCAGTATAGAAGATGCCAAAACATGGCTGGGAGTAAAGAGACAGGATTTAGAAATTGAGGTAAAGCTCAAGGATGTTGATAAAATCAATTATGTTACTTTGAGTATGTTGGAAAATTTAGACATGAGTGCTGTTTACCCAAGAAAAATTGAGGTTTACGGTAAATCATCAATTGGAAAATATGAATTACTCAATAGTTTGTCTATACCGGTACAAAATGAACCTGACGACCGTTTATCTTATTTTAAGAACTTTACGCTGCCACTGGACCTACAGGGATACAATGAGGTAAAGATAAGAGCGCTGAATCACATGAATTTTCCTGATGCTCCTGTTTATAAAAAATGGAAGAAAAAGAGTTCTTGGATTTTTGCAGATGAAATTATCTTTTGGTAATTGATTCATTAATTTTTTTAAAAATTAAAGAGATGAAAACGATTAATTTAAATTCTAACCGTCTACTGGTATTTTACAATAAGATCGTTTTACTTCTCCTACTTAATTTTAATTTTCTCAATGGCCAATCCTCTGATATTGACATCATTAGGGATAGAGTATATCATAGTATTTTGGTTGATTACTCCACCAATACCATATACTCCTCAGGACGTGATGTAGGAATTGTCGGATTATCATCCAAGGAATCAGGATTTGATAATGAAGCAATAAAAAAGATTCTATCAGATTTCGATGGAGATAGGTGGCCCTACATTCATTATGAGGATGTTTCCAGAGAAGGGTTCGACAATACCATTCATTTAAATAACTTATTGAGGTTGGCTGTGGCCTACAAGAGCTCAGCTTCCAATTATTTTAATGATAAAAATATTTTAAAGAAGATTATCAAAGGATTATGGTTTTGGTGTGATAATGATTTTATTGGTGAGAACTGGTGGAATAACCAAATAGGAACACCTCAAATGTTGGTTCGAATAATGCTTGTTGTCGGTGACGAACTCCCCGAAAAATTGATTTTAAAATCTCAAAAAATCATTGGCAGAGCTGACATAAACAAAGGTGGTTCAAGACCGGGAGGTGATCGAATCAAAGTTGCTTCGATTGCCGCCAAAAATCAACTTTTTTTGAAAAACCAAACCGAATTTGAATTAATCATTAACATCATAGAAAATGAAATTAAGTTTGTGGATTGGATTGGAAAAGAATTTGGTTATACCTATTCTAAATCTGATGCCGGGGGATTTAATGAATTTCTAAAGGAAAATGGCAGGGGATTACAATATGATTACAGCTTTCATCATAGAACCGATGGGGTGAACAACACCCTCTCATACGGACTTGGGTGGGCCAATGCTTTTGTGGAATGGGCTTATTATACAAGAAATACAGATTATTCTTTTTCAAGTGTAAAATCTAAAATCCTTGTAGATTACTATTTGGATGGTGTTTGCAAGACTTCCGTTTACGGTGTGAGACCTGACTTTGGAGCTAAGAACAGAAGTATATCAAGAATCGGAAGCACCAAACCCTTTGATAATGAGATTCCCAAAAAAATCCTGGCATTTACCAGCTATAGATCAGACGAATTGAATGAAATTATAAAATTGAGGTCAAAAAATGCCAAAGTTATACCGATTTCACACGCGACATATTACTGGAATAGCGAGCATTTTGCATTTCAAAGGCCTGATTTCTATTCCTCAGTGAGATTGTATTCCTCCCGAAATATGAATATGGAGAGCCCATACAACAGTGAAGGATTATTGAATCATCATAGAGGTGATGCTGCCAATCATATTTATACTCATGGGAATGAGTATGAAGATATTTCTCCTGTATTGGATTATCAAAAAATTCCTGGAACAACCGTTGTAGAAAAGGGGGAATTACCCCATCATCGTGAAATTAAAAAATTAGGCTTGACAGATTTTGTAGGTGCAACTACTGATGGATATTATGGGGTAGTGGGGTTTGATTTTAAAAGTGTTCATGATCCACTGGTGGCCAGGAAATCATGGTTTTTCTTTGATGATCAATACGTTTGTCTAGGTTCGGGAATTTCAACAAAATTAAAAAATAATGTCAATACAACCATCAATCAGTGTTGGTTGAATGGACCAGTAAATATTAACTCGAAAGGAAAAAATCGAAAAATTGACAATGGATCACACGTTTATCAGAATGTTGAATGGATTCATCATGATAATGTTGCATATTTTTTACCTGCTTCAGGTGACATAGCCGTACACAATGATCTTGCTGAAGGCTCGTGGTGGAGGGTCAATAAGCAGATTAATTCCCCAAAGGATAAAATTAGTAAAGAGGTTTTTAAACTGTGGTTCGACCATGGTGTTTCTCCAAATAATGAATCTTATGAATATATTGTTAGACCAAATACCACTCTTGATGAACTAAAAAAAGGAAAAGTCATCAACCCTATTAATATCATTACCAACACTCCCTATTTGCAGGCGGTTCATAACCTCCAAGTCAATCTTATTCAGGCCGTTTTTTATCGTGCAGGACAGTTAAAGGTCAGTAATGAATTTACCATTCAAGCTTCTGCCCCATGTATATTAATGGTGCAGTTGAATAAAAAGGATCAGATCAAGCAAATTACTGTTAGTGATCCTAACAGAGAATTGTCTATTTTGGTTCTAAACCTCTCTAGAAAGTTTAAAGTAAGAACTGAGAATTATAAATCTGAGTGGATCGCTGATCCTGGCTATACTCAAGTTATTGTCAATTTACCTGAAAAGGTGTATTCAGGTAAATCTGTAGTGATTCGTTAACCAGCCCAATACAAGTAATTATCATTTTGGCGTTGTAGATGTCTCATTCTTTAAGTTCGATTTTAACTTCAAATAATTTACTCCAATTTTTCCCAGTAACAAAAAATGTTTTTCTTCTGGGGTGGTATGCTATACCATTAAGAACATCTAAATTGGAAACTTGTTCGACTTTACTTTTTAATCCGGAAAAATCAATTACCCCATCGACCCCACCACTTAATGGATCAATAATGATACCTACCTCTTTATTGAACTGGTAGGTATTAGCATAAATTTTTCCGTCAACCCACTCCAATTCATTGATTTTTTTAATAGCATTTTTGTCAGTCATCACCTGGATTTTACCAGTTTCTTTTTGTGTTTCAGGATCCAAAATCCAAATTTGATGCGATCCGTCGGACTTGTACATCCTTTTACCGTCATTACATAGTCCCCATCCTTCTTTACTTTCTTGATAAGCAAAAGATCGTTCTATTTTGAGATGATCCGGTCGGTACTGAAAACCCATATTACCTTGCCACGTAAGCTGATAAAGTTTGTCTTTTAAAATTGTTATGCCCTCACCAAAATATACCTTATCCAAGGCAACCTGATTGTATATTTCTCCACTTTCAAAATCAACTTTACGTAAACTAGATTTTCCTCTCAACCCTGTACTTTCATAAAGGGTGTCTCGGTAAAACTCCAACCCTTGAGTATAAGCAGTTTTGTCATGTGGAAATTCATTAAGAATAGTATATGAGTATAGTTGGGGTTTTGAGGGAGACACAATACTTATTTTTTGTTTGTATTCAAGTTTTTTTCCGGAAACATATATAGAAGCTTTTAAATTATATATCCCTAATGATTTATTTTTCAATGCTTGAGGATCACTAATTTTTTCTCCTTCCAAATGGTAAAATACTGAATCAATAGGATGATTTTTTTTATTGATGATATTGAATTTTAGTGTATCACTAGGGCTAAATTTTTTACTTTTCCTAATAACACTTAGTTTAAAATCTTTTGTAATATCTGTGTTACATTTAAGCAAAAGGATGGAAATTAGTAAAATCCAAATTTTCATTTGACTGTGGTGTATATTTCCTTTAAAATTAAGAATTTAAAATAATTGTTGAACGCCCGAAACCTATTATATTTGCTTTGGGCAAGTCCTGCACAACCAGCTCCTGCCGAATCCCCCCAGGGCGGGAACGCAGCAAGGGTAGGCGGTTGTAGCGGTGTGATGTAGATCGCTTGCCCATTTTTATTTACATGACTAAAGTAGTTCTTATTACGGGTGCCTCATCTGGCCTTGGCAAAGCCACAGCTTCTTATTTATTAGCAAACAATTATCGTGTTTTCGGTACCTCAAGGGATCCTCAAAAACATATTTCAGATATAAACTTTGATTTGTTGACCTTTGATTTGAATCAACCGGAAACAGCTCAGAAATTAGTAAATCAAGTGATGCATGAAGTAGGTCGTATTGATGTATTGATTAACAATGCCGGAGCGGGAATTACAGGTCCAATAGAGGAAACAGATGTGAACTCAATGCAGACTCATTTTTCAACCAATTTTTTCGGCCCATTATCACTTATCCAGAGAGTATTGCCTGTAATGCGTCAACAAAAATCTGGTTTGATCATCAATATTACCTCTATAGGAGGGTATATGGGTCTTCCCTTTAGGGGTATATACTCTGCCTCCAAAGGGGCTTTGGGCTTAACCTCTGAAGCACTTAGAATGGAAGTCAAGCGCTTTGGTATTGATGTAGTGACCCTTGCTCCTGGAGATTACGCAACCGATATTGCCACACGTCGTATTTATTCCCCTCTAAATAAAGATTCTCCATATCATGATCTTTATGAATACTCAATTAATACCATTGATGAGCATGTTGATCAAGGTGGTAATCCCAATGATTTTGCTCGAATGGTTCATAAAATTATCAAGTTGAATAAAAGAAACGTCCATTACCGATCTGGTTCTTTTCTTCAAAAATTTTCAATATTACTCAAGAAGATATTACCAGACACTCTCTTTGAAAAAATGATAATGAATCACTATAAAGTTTAACCTTGAAACCATAAATAAATGAAATTTTTTATTGACACAGCCAATTTAGACCAAATCAAAGAGGCCCAAGACTTAGGAGTTTTGGATGGCGTAACTACCAATCCATCCCTAATGGCCAAGGAGGGTATTACCGGAGCTGAAAATATCCTCAATCATTATGTAGAAATTTGTAATTCTGTTGAGGGTGATGTCTCTGCCGAGGTAATTGCAGTAGATTTTGAGGGCATGATAAAAGAAGGGGAACAATTGGCGGCTTTACATCCTCAAATTGTCGTAAAAATTCCTATGATTAAGGATGGAATTAAAGCTTTAAAATACTTTTCTGATCGTAACATTAAAACGAATTGTACGCTTATTTTTTCTGCAGGGCAAGCTCTTTTGGCTGCTAAAGCCGGAGCAACCTATGTTTCTCCATTCATTGGAAGGTTGGATGATGTGTCTACCGATGGAACTTTTTTGATCAGCGAAATTAGAGAGATTTATGACAACTATGCCTTTGAAACGGAAATTTTAGCTGCCTCTGTACGTCACACAATGCATATAATTAATTGTGCCAAAATAGGTGCAGATGTAATGACTGGACCACTCAATACTATAACAGGGTTGTTAAATCATCCACTAACAGATATCGGGTTAAAAAAGTTTTTGAATGATTTCAAAAAAGGGAACTAGTTTAGTAGAGTAAATTCTCAAAATCAGTAGAACTAAAGTTTGCAAAACCCTCCCTTATTTCTCTATTAGCCTCTACTACTATCGCGCGGTTAAGCAATGATAGGACCCATTTCTTACTGTCTTTATCAAAATTTGTAAAAGCCAGTTGTGTTTCGGGATCAATATTCATCATACGGTGAACCTCGAAAACGATCTCATTAAACGGTTGGATACAAATCCCTTTAAAATTATATTTAGGGAAGCGTTTTTCCAAATCTTTAACCTTGATTATAGTATTCTTATAATGGCTCATTTGAGTCTGAGACCAAAAATAAAATACTGTGGGTTTGTCGATAAGTTTAACTGTGCTTATTGTATTCAACTGGTGGTCCTGTAACTTAAGTTCTGGGAGAATTTTTCCAGCTGACATATTTTGGATGTCGTTATGAAGATCAAGCACCTCTTTAAGGTATAATTTTGATGTATTAACTAACAAAAAGTTTTGCAGGAATTTTTCATGATTATCTTGATTTTCAATTTTCATTAATTCTTCAAAAGCCACCGCCCGTGAAAGGTTATTTTTCAACACATTACCTTTAATATGTGTCTTTATCAATTGCAATCTTTTGATGTTAAAATTGGTTTTTTGTCTGTTTTTGAAATAGTTTTCGGTGCTGTCCAGCGCTTGTTCACTCAGATAATTGAGAAGATAATTAATATAAGGGTCAAAAAAAGCCAAATCTGTTTCAGCTAGACTCAGGTATTTTCTGAAGTCAAAATATATTGAATCTTTTTTTTTATCCCAAAAGGTTCCTCTCAGTAAGGCATAGCGTTCCTTTCGAATGGCATATGGATATATATAAGCGGCTTGAGTTATCTTTTGAGCAATGGGGGAAAGTTGAATAATTGAGTCCATAAGAATCCACTTGTTTTTTTTCTCGATCAACAAAGAATCAATCAGTCTTGTGAATGTTTCACTATCACTGGAGTATTTGGAAGAGAGAAAACTATTTTCTTTTTCAAAACTGAGTAATAAATCCATCATAAAGTTATTTTTGGCTGCACCACGTCCAGAAAAAACAATGGACTCATCGAAAGAGGAGGCGTTAATACGTGCCCAAATACTATCACCTTTTTCCAAAAAAACAGATTTGTACTCAGGAATGTGCTCAATCTTATAAATACCCGATTCCAAGGAGTCATAGTATTTAAAAAAACGATAATTGAGGTTGAGGGGAAGAGAATCTATGGTTTTATTATCCTTATACAAAGTCACATAGGTGGAGGAAGGATTTACGATTTGCCCACCAAAGAAAATCCGATTGGAATCAACTTTATTTGAACATGAGGTTACAAGGGCTGTTAACGAAAACAGAAAAATACACAAGAAATGTTTTAATATTCCCATAATGCTTTGCAATTTACACCAACTAAACATTAAAAAAAAGCAAACCCTTTCGGAGAAATATTTAATTTTGCATCTGCTAAGTTAAATTTATGTTATCGGTCAACAATTTATCCGTACAATTTGGAAAAAGAGTACTTTTCGACGAGGTTAATGTAACTTTTACGCCAGGAAATTGTTATGGGATCATAGGTGCTAATGGGGCAGGAAAATCTACTTTTTTAAAAATTATCTGTGGTATACAGGAGGCTAACTCTGGAAATGTTTTTTTAGAACCAGGTAAACGCCTATCTGTACTGGAACAAAATCACAACTCCTATGATGAATTTCCGGTTCTGGAAACTGTTCTGCGTGGCAATAAACCGCTCTTCAAAATAAAACAAGCTATCGAAGATCTTTATGCTAAACCGGATTTTTCTGATGCTGACGGAGAAAGGGTGGGAGAATTACAAATTGAATTCGAAGAAATGGACGGTTGGAATGCAGAGAGTGATGCTGCTTCCCTATTGTCTAACTTGGAAATTCCTCCTCAAATTCATCATTCTAGAATGGCCGATATAGATGGAAAACAAAAGGTGAGAGTGCTTTTAGCACAATCTCTTTTTGGAAACCCAGATGTATTGATCATGGATGAGCCTACCAATGACTTGGATTACGATACGATCATATGGTTGGAAAACTTTCTGGCCAATTATGAAAATACCGTAATCGTGGTTTCTCACGATCGCCATTTTCTCGATGCAGTATGCACCCACATTTCTGATATAGACTTTGGAAAGATTAACCACTATTCAGGTAATTATACCTTTTGGTATGAATCGAGTCAGTTGGCTGCTCGTCAAAGGGCTCAACAAAACAAAAAAGCAGAGGAAAAGAAAAAAGAGTTGCAAGAATTTATAGCCCGTTTTTCGGCCAATGTTGCCAAATCTAAACAAGCTACTTCTCGAAAGAAGATGATAGACAAACTTAATATCGAGGAGATTCGACCTTCTAGTCGTCGTTATCCCGGAATAATTTTCGAACAAGAAAGAGAAGCAGGAGATCAAATTTTGAATGTAGAGGCCTTGTCCTATAGTTTGGACGGAGAAACATTATTTGATGGCATTCATTTCAATATGGCTCGTGGAGATAAGGCAATTATATATTCCAAAGATTCAAGAGCTGTCAGTGCTTTTTACGAGATCATAAACGGTAAATTGAAAGCCAATGCTGGCAAATATGATTGGGGAATTACTACCAGTCAAGCTTATTTACCGTTGGACAATGAAGAGTTTTTTAGTTCGGATATGTCACTTGTTGATTGGCTCCGACAATGGTCCAAGACAGAAGAAGAGCGTGAAGATTTATATCTCCGAGGATTTTTAGGTAAAATGCTTTTTAGTGGTGAAGAAGCCTTAAAGGCCTCCAATGTCCTTTCAGGAGGCGAAAAAGTACGTTGTATGTTGTCTAAAATGATGATGATTCGCGCTAATGTTCTAATGCTAGATGAGCCTACAAACCACTTGGATTTGGAATCGATTACTGCTATCAATAATTCATTAAAAAATTTTAAAGGGACAGTGCTTTGTACTACACATGATCACGCTTTTGCTCAAACCGTTGGGAATCGAATTATTGAATTAACCCCGAATGGAGTCATTGATCGTTACTGTAATTTTGATGATTATATGAGCGATACTAAAATCAAAGATATACGAAGTAAAATGTATTCTTGATTTTTTTAGTCAGATGCAGTTGGGGACTTAGATTTCGTCAAAAGCATTGATGCAAATTCAGTTAGGTTTTATCGAAACGATTGTTCCAAATTGCAGGATTGAAGTTTTTTCCCATGGCAAAGCCATAAAACAATACTATTGAGGCAATCGCTTTAAATATAAATAAATAGAGCATCCAAAAAGTTGATGGGGTTGGGGATTTAGTGAAAATTTGATAGGGAGTTATAAGTGTGGCAAAAAAACTGACAAATAAAACGGCTATCAAAAGGTTCCAGATGTTTTTAAAGGGCCATGCCCAAGCTTTCCTAAAAAAAGATAAATCATTACCCCATTTGTGAACTAAATAGAAATAGTTATTACCCAACGGTACAAAGAGTAATGGGTCGTCTGTTTTTTTCAATCTAAAAAGCACCGAAGGGGCCATGATTTTGAATCCTTCTAAAGAGGTTTGATGTTCTTTTTCTAGTTGGGTAATTTTATCAATGCCCTCCTTTGGTATGTTTCCCTTAAAGTATTTTAGATCTAAAAAACGTAAACGGTAATCAATACAAACTTTCCTAATTTGATTCAAGTGAAAGATCCTTTGAGTTTCCAGCTTGTCAAAGTCAAAATTGTTGATTCTTTGGGTACCTGAAGTGTGAAACTCAATTATATCATCCAAGCATATGGGATTTGCATGGAGAGCAATTTCTTTAAGGATAAGGTCAATTTGAGTGGGAGGTAAGAGTCTTTTCATCATCATCTATCATTTCTTATTGTAAAATTAGGAATAAAATAGCTATTTACAAAAGTCGGAAAAAGAAAAGCTGATATTTTTTTGTTAACGTAGTTTTGCACCTAATTGCTTTTCAAATTGATTTTGCAATTTACCCATTATTTTATCTACATGCTTATCTGTCAAAGTCCTTTTGGGGTCCTGAAAATAAAAGCTTACTCCATAGGATTTTTTACCTTTGGGAAGATTGTCACCCTCGTAAACGTCAAAAAGCTCGACTGAATTAAGTATGTTTTTTTCGGTTTTAAAGGCAATTTTTTTCAATTTATTAAAGGGGATACTGTTATCTAGTTGTAACGCAAAATCTCTTCTTACTGAAGGGAATTTTGGAATCTCTTGATACAGAATACTGCAGCTTTTGCTGATGTCAGCAATCAATCTGAAATCTAATTCTGCATATAAAACTTCTTGATTAATTTCGAATTGGTTAAGAATTTCTTTTTTCACGAATCCAAAATCTAAAAGTGATTTTCCATTTTGACTGTAGTTAAGTCCTTCAGAATAAACATCATTTTTAGTAGTGCTTTCTTCCCATTCAAGCGGGCAGTTTTTTTGAAGGATATGTTGGATTATTCCTTTAAAGTAGAAAAACAATTGGGGTTGATGGGTTAGATTCCAATTATCTTTTAATACATCACCACAAATTATTAAAGAAAGCTTTTTTTTCTCTTTGAAGCCATCTTTTTCTTGTTGGTAGATTTTACCAAATTCGTATAATTTTAGGGATTTAGATTGACGGTTAATATTGAAAGCAACTACCTCAAGTGCTCCAGGGAGAAGGGAGGTCCGCATTTGAGAGAGCTCTTTACCCAATGGGTTGATGATGTTTACGCCCTTGACCGATTTAATACTTTGAGTTATTTTCCCGTAATAAGGGCTGGTAATGGAGTTGTTAACCATTTCATTAAATCCTAAACTAACTAATTGATTGGAAAGTCTTTCTGTAATTTGATGATCGTCTGAACTGACAAAATCAGGGATATTACTCTGCAGTACATCGGAAATCTCAACATTATTGTAGCCGTAAATCCTGAGTATTTCTTCGATTACATCTGCAGGACGGGTTACGTCCACTCTGTAGCGTGGGATTTCAACCAACATACTTTCGTCGTTCGAATGTACTATTTCTATTTCTAGTCCTTTTAAAATTTTTGAGATTTCATCTTTGGAAATATTTTGTCCAATGGTCTTGTTGATTTGGTTGAAAGTCAAATTGAATTTAGAACTCTTGGGCATTCCCTGCTTGATTTCAAATAATTCACTCTCAATGGTTCCACCTGTTAGTTCTACAATTAAATTGGCCGCGTGCTTAAGTGCGTAAACTGTGATTTCCGGATCTATACCCCGTTCAAATCGAAAAGAGGCATCTGTGTTTAGTCCATGTCTTTTGGCAGATTTTCGTATACTTACGGGATCGAAATAAGCACTTTCTAAAAATATACTAGTGGTGTTTTCATTTACTCCGGAATCTTGTCCTCCAAATATTCCGGCAATACATAGGGGTTTATGATGATCACAAATCATTAAGTCCTCTGCGTTAAGCTTTCGTTCAATGCCATCCAGAGTAATAAAAGAGGTGTCCTGATCAACAGTTTTTACCACAATTCCATCCTTAATTCGATCCAAATCAAAGGCATGTAAGGGTTGTCCCAAATCATGTAATACATAATTTGTAATGTCTACTACATTGTTTTTTGGACCAATCCCAAGGGCTTTGAGTCGGTTTTGTAACCATGCAGGTGAGGGTTTGACCTTCAAATTGGTGATATTGACACCCGCATATTTTGGAACCTTATCTTTCGATTCAACCGCTACACTAAATTTTTTATCAGAGCGAGCTATACTAAAATGATCTATTGCTGGTGCTAACCATTTGTATTCAATACCATGAAAGTGACAATAGGCTTTTAGATCTCGAGCCACACCCATATGACTCATAGCATCTGCTCGATTAGGTGTAAGTCCAATTTCAAAAACCGTATCAACTTCTATATCAAAAATCTCGCTACATGGCTTGCCATTTTTCAATTGGGGATCTAAAACCATTATCCCATGGTGGGATTCCCCCAAGCCCAATTCTTCCTCGGAACAGATCATACCATGGCTTTCTTCACCTCTTATCTTACTCCTTTTGATCAAAAAAGCCTCTCCCTCTCTGTTGAACAGTGTGGTTCCTAATACGGCAACAGGGACTTTTTGTCCAATTGCAACATTTGGTGCCCCGCATATGATTTGAACCTTTTCATTTCCCAAATCGACTTGGGTTACTTTCAAACGGTCAGCATTGGGGTGTTTTTCACATTCTAACACTTCACCTACAACAACTCCATTTAGACTTCCCTTGATGGATTCGAATGTTGCCATACCTTCGACTTCCAAACCCAAATCGGTCAGGATTATAGATACTTCTTTGGGGGGAAGATCTAATTTTAGAAACTGTTTGATCCAGTTGTAAGATATTTTCATCGGGTAAGAATGACTTTAAACCGAAGGCAAAGATAAGAATCTAACCTTAACCACTTTTTTTAGCTGATGTAATTCCATATGTTTTGATAAGCTCTCATCTTTGCTAGTGTCTGCCTTAAAGGTGTGTTTTTTTGGGTTTGCAATTGGGGATCTTCTAGTAATAATGCTTGGGCATCACTGCGAGCAATTTTAAGCCATTGGTTGTCTTTGATGATATCTGCAATTTTAAGTTGCAAAACCCCACTTTGTTGAGTACCCATAAGATCTCCGGGGCCTCTAAGCTTTAAATCTACTTCTGCAATATCAAACCCATCGGTGGTAGCAGTCATAGTCTCCAAGCGAGTTTTGGCCTCTGTACTTAGTTTGTGACTGCTCATCAGTATACAATAACTTTGGTCGTTACCCCGTCCCACACGACCACGTAATTGATGCAGTTGTGACAATCCAAAACGCTCCGCACTTTCAATAACCATAACAGATGCATTGGGAACATTCACGCCTACTTCGATCACTGTAGTGGCCACCATGATTTGGGTTTGTTTATTGATAAAACGTTCCATTTCATAATCCTTGTCTTTGGCGGGCATTTGACCGTGTAATATACTGATCTGATATCGAGGTGAAGGGAAGGCTCTGACAATACTTTCATAGCCATCCATCAGATCTTTATAATCCATTTTTTCAGATTCTTTGATTAGAGGATACACTATGTAAATTTGCTGACCTTTTTGTATTTGATCAGCAATGAATTTGAATACCTTCAGGCGATTACTATCAAACCGGTGGAGTGTTTTAATCTTCTTTCGTCCTGGGGGCAATTCATCGATGACAGAAATATCCAAATCTCCATAGACGCTCATGGCTAGGGTGCGAGGTATAGGGGTTGCTGTCATTACCAACACATGTGGTGGAGTAGTGTTTTTTCTCCATAATTTGGCTCTCTGAGCTACACCAAACCGGTGTTGCTCGTCAACCACTGCAAAACCTAAGTTTTTAAATTGAACCTTTTCCTCAATTACGGCATGGGTTCCGATCAAAATATTTAAATCACCTGATTCGAGTTGATCAGCCATTTGAGTTCGCTCAGCTTTTTTTGAGCCTCCAGTCAATAAACCAATAGTTATGTCCAAATCACCAATTAATGATTTAATTGATTGAAAATGCTGTTTGGCAAGAATTTCGGTAGGTGCCATCAAACAGGATTGAAATCCATTATCGGCTGCAATTAACATAACCATAAGAGCAACAATGGTTTTTCCCGAACCTACATCTCCTTGAAGTAATCGGTTCATCTGCTGTCCATTTCCAATGTCTTTTCTGATTTCCCGTATGACTTTTTTTTGTGCATTTGTCAATTCAAAGGGCAGATTGTTACTAAAAAAAGTATTGAATTTATCCCCAATTTTTTTGAAAAAAAATCCTTTTATTTTTTGTTTACGCTGAAGGTTCTTCATCAATAATTGCAATTGAATAAAAAATAATTCTTCATATTTCAAGCGATTTTGAGCGGCTGTAAGAATGTCATGATTATCAGGAAAATGAATGTTTTTTAGGGCTGTATATTTATCAACCAGCTTATATTTTGCTCTCAAGTCTTCGGGAAGGGTTTCGGCAAAAGGTTTTTTGAAAGAGATTAAAAGTTCATGCAGCATATTGATGATAATTCTTTGCGAAATGCCTTTGTTGAGGAGTTTTTCTGTACTCGGGTAAACTGCCTTAAGTGACTTGGAAAGGCCTTTGTCAAAGTTTTCTAGGGTATCTATTTCAGGATGTGGTATGCTTGGCTGATTGGCATACCAGTTGAGTCGGCCAAAAATTACATAGTTAATGTTTAGTTTTAACGATTCTTTAATCCATTTGTGCCCTCTAAACCATACCAATTCCATATTGTTATCACCATCAGTAAAGGTGGCTACAAGTCGTTTACCTTTTTTTTGTCTTTTCATTTCCAACTTGATGAGCTTTCCTTTGATTTGAACTTCTGAGGAATTCTTTGGTAGATTATTTATTTTAAAAAATGTAGAACGATCAATATAGCGGTGGGGAAAAAAATGTAGTAGGTCATGAAAGGTATAGATACTCAATTCTTGTTTTAATAAATTGGCACGGTTAGGACCAACACCTTTGAGGTATTCTATAGGGGTCTGAAGAGGATCCATCTATGCTAAAATAATTGATTTAGGATGGATTCGTATTGTATTGTTTAAAACTTCCCCTAATTTGGGATAAATACATTTCAGTTGATCAATTAAATTCATGAAAAAGCTGTGGATAACTATAGAGCTGTGGCTTTAAGGGGTATAAATATTGCATTAATTTTAAATTGTGAATAATAAACGTGTAGATTACTTAAAAGAGCTTAACGAAAACCAGCTTGAGGCTGTTTTACACAAAGATGGTCCACTAATGGTGATTGCTGGTGCCGGATCAGGAAAAACACGTGTTCTAACCTATCGAATAGCCAACTTAATGCAACAGGGAGTTGATGCTTTTTCTATACTTGCATTGACTTTTACAAACAAAGCCTCCCGAGAAATGAAAGCCCGAATTGCTGAGTTGGTAGGAGAGGGGGAGGCTAAGAACCTGTGGATGGGTACCTTTCATTCTGTGTTTGCAAGGATTTTGCGTCAAGAAGCTGATAAATTAGGTTTTCCTCGTGATTTTACTATATATGATACCCAAGATAGCAATCGTTTGATTTCATCTATCATTAAAGAGATGGCGCTGGATAAAGACATTTATAAATATAAACAAATCCGAAACCGTATTTCCTCTTTTAAAAATAGTCTGATTACTGTAAAAGCATATCACGATGATATAGAACTACAGGAGGCTGATTCCCTTTCAAGACGACCCAAGTTAGGAGAGATTTACAAAGAATATGTTGAGCGATGTTTCAAGGCTGGAGCAATGGATTTTGATGATCTACTGCTCAAAACCAATGAGTTATTGAATATGCACCCCCAAGTATTGGCAAAATATCAAGATCGTTTTCGTTATATACTAGTGGATGAATATCAGGATACGAACCATTCACAGTATTTGATTGTCAGAGCTCTGTCCGACAAATTTCAGAATATTTGCGTAGTTGGGGATGATGCGCAAAGTATTTATGGTTTCCGAGGGGCTAACATCAACAATATATTGAATTTTCAAAAAGATTATCATGGTGTAAAATTATATCGACTGGAGCAAAATTATCGATCCACCAAAAATATAGTTAATGCGGCTAATTCTATTATCAGTCAAAATAAAAATAAGATTGAAAAAGTGGTCTGGACCTCCAATATTGAAGGAAGCAAAATCAAATTACAAAGGTGTATTACAGATGCTGACGAGGGAAGGGAAGTAGCCTCCCAAATTTTTGAACTTAAAATGCAGGAGCAACGCCAAAATAAGGAATTTGCAATACTATATCGAACCAATGCTCAATCGCGAGCAATAGAGGATGCTCTGAGAAAGCGTGATATTCCTTATCGTATCTACGGGGGGCTATCTTTTTACCAAAGAAAAGAAATTAAGGATCTCTTGGCCTACATGCGCTTGATAGTTAACCCCAAAGATGAGGAAAGTCTTAAAAGAGTAATTAACTTCCCCCCAAGGGGAATAGGGCAAGCCACCTTGGACAAATTAATAATCGGGGCCAAAAATAATGGGATCTCCATTTTTGAGACAGTTCAAAATGCCCATAAACTGAATCTTTCTATCAATGCAGGAACATTGAAAAAGTTAGAGTCTTTTGCCAATTTAATTTTAAGTCTTCAAATCGAAAACCAAAATTCTAATGCTTTTGAAATTTCAGATAAAGTAACCAAAAAAAGCGGATTGGTATTGGAATTAAAGAAAGATGGGACACCGGAGGGAGTTTCAAAGATTGAAAATATTGAGGAGTTACTTAATGGTATTCGGGATTTTGTCGAAGGACAAAAAGAATTGGCAGGGGCTACAGGCAGCTTATCTGAGTTTTTGGAGGATGTTGCTTTGGCAACTGATTTTGATAACGAAAAGCAAAGCGATTCTGACAGTGTGTATTTAATGACAATTCATCTTTCGAAAGGTCTAGAGTTTCCAGTGGTATTTATTGTTGGCTTAGAAGAGGACTTATTTCCATCTGCCTTGAGTCTAAACACCCGAAGTGAATTGGAAGAAGAGAGGCGCTTATTTTATGTTGCCATGACAAGGGCAGAACAAAGATTAGTTTTGACGTATACACTATCACGATATAGATGGGGTAAACTGGTAGATGCAGAGCCCAGTCGTTTTATAAAGGAGATTGACGACCATTATATAGAAAATCATATCACCAAGGACGAATATGTTTTTAAACCAATGATTGACAAAGGCATATTCGGAGGCTTTGATCTACCTAAAAAGCCAGTAATCCAAAAATACCAGGCAACAAAAATTAATACTGCCCCCAGTCAAAATCAATTAGGAAAACTGAGGAAAATAAATAAAATTGAGAATCCTCAATCCTCTTCTTTGGCTACTCAAATCCAACAATTAGATGAGGGAATGACAGTCGAGCACGACCGCTTTGGCTATGGAAGGGTTATTTCGATTGAAGGAAAAGGAAGTGATAAAAAAGCTTTGATTGATTTTAAAGGCGTTGGACATAAGCACCTATTATTACGTTTTGCCAAACTTAAAATCAAAAATTAATGGCGGAGCGATTAAAATTTTATGAATCAAAACCCAATCTAAAGTTTTTAAAAAAAGCAGCAGATACATTGGACAGGGGAGGGCTAATTATTTATCCAACCGATACAGTTTATGCACTGGGATGTTTAAGTAATAATATCAACAGCCTTCAACGGTTGGCCAGTATTAAAGAAGTCAAATTAGACAAAGCTCCTTTTAGCTTATTTATCAGAGATTTTAGTCATTTATCCAAGTACACAAAACCTTTGAATAATTCTACCTTTAAATTATTAAAGCGTTGTTTACCTGGCCCTTACACGTTTATTCTACCATGTTTAAAACTCCAGAAACCTTTCGAGAAACGTAAATCAATTGGAATTAGAATAGCGAATCATCCAATACTAGAAGGACTGATGGATTTACTCAAAGCTCCTTTAATTACATCTTCATTACATGACGTGGATGAAATTCTGGATTATACTACTGACCCAGATTTAATTTATGAACGTTGGGAGAATAATATTGACCTTATGCTGGAGGATGGTTTCGGTGGAAATATTCCATCGACTGTGGTTAACTTATGTGGAAATGAGATCGAAATAATAAGACAAGGAAAGGGAGACTTAAGTATTTTATAAAAAAAGCACCCGCTTTATAGCGAGTGCATAAAATTATATCATTTAATTTAATTTGTTTTATTTCATTCCTTGTTGAATCAAATCGTAGAACTGATCTAGTTTTGGAAGAACTACTATACGGGTTCTTCTGTTTCTAGCTCTGTTAGCTGCATTGTCGTTGTCCTCTAATGGGATGTAATAGCTCCTTCCTGCAGCAGTCATTCTCGCAGGACTTACACCAAAGTCGTTTTGTAAAATTCTAACAACAGAAGTGGCGCGCTTGACACTTAAGTCCCAATTGTCTTCAATTCCTTCTATTTTAATCGGTATATTATCTGTGTGTCCCTCTACCATGAATTCAATTTCAGGCTTATCGTTAACAACCTTAGCAACTTTACCCAAGACCTGTTTTGCTTTTTGGGTAACCGTAAAACTTCCGCTTCTAAATAAAAGTTTATCAGAAATGGAGACATAAACGACTCCTTTTTCTACATTGATTTCTATATCGTCATCACCCATGTTACCCAAAACACCTTTAAGACTTGTAACCAGTGCTAAAGTTACAGAGTCTTTTTTTGTTACAGCATCTTGCATTGACTGGATTCTAATGTCTTTTTCTTTCATGCTTTCCAAAGACATCTCAAGATTTTCAGCACCTTTTTGCGAAAGAGTTGTTAAATTTCCAATATTGTTAATCAAGTCTTGGTTATTGGCTTGAAGGAAATTGACTCTCTCTTGCAAAGAGGCTAAACGGGCTTCTGAAGCTTCCTTTTCTTCATTACAGGTATTCAATTTAATAGTAGCAGTATCTAACAAACTCTTTGTGTTTTGTTGAAGAGTTTCCAATTCAGTATATTTTTTTGAGGAAACACAAGAAGAAAGAATAGCAGCAGTGACTGTAACGATTGCAATATGTTTTTTCATTTTAATTTTTGGAATATTAATTAATACAAGTAAAAATAACATAAAAACCCAGAAAAACACTATTGGAGCTCACAAATTCTTTTTTTTTATAAAAAAATAATTAAACGGTAGGTAAGAAGTTTCATAATATTTTTTGACTAAAATCTTTTTTGGACGCTTTCCTTTTATTTTGCTGTAATTCTTATAAAATGAGAAATGTGCTTTTATTATAGAAAATGCATTTGAAAAATTAAATTTAATTATAAAAAATAAAATTGCTATTCCATCCCATAATATGCGCTCTAAAATTCTAAGATTCCTTTTTTCAGATAAATTTTTGAGTAATAGATATAGTGAGTTTCTGAAATTTAGATAAACTTTACTAGGAGAAGGTTTTAAGGTCCCAGCTCCTAGGTGATATACCTTAGACTTATACAAGGAGAAAACATTTAAATTTTGATTGAATGCTCGCCAACACAAATCAATTTCTTCCATGTGTAAAAAAAAATCCTCATCTAAACCTCCCAAAGATTTGTAAACATCTTTTCTTATAAAAAAACAGGCGCCACTGGCCCAGAAAATTTTTTTATCCTCGTCATACTGTCCATGATCCTCCTCTAAGTTATTGAACAACCTTCCCCTACAATATGGATAACCTAAACGATCAATAAATCCTCCTGCTGCTCCTGCATATTCAAACTTATTAGGTTCGATCAAACTAAGTATATGAGGTTGAGCAATAACTGTTTTTGGGTTATTTTCAAAATGATCTAATATAGGAGGTAACCATCCAGGTTTAACAAGAACATCATTATTTAGCAAACAAATGATGTCCTCTTCAATACAATTGATTCCTTTATTATATCCACCTGAATACCCATAATTATTCTCAAGTAAAATAATTCTAACAGTTGAGTATTTGTTTTTAACAAAATTTACAGAATTGTCAGTAGATGAATTATCAATAAGGTAAATAGTAGCTTCTGGACTATTATCTATAACATCTTTAAGGAAACGTTTTAAAAGTGTTTCTCCGTTCCAATTCAATATTGCAATGGCAAGGGATTTCATTTGTTAGAATTATAAACCGGTAAGTCAGTCAAAAAATAATACTTTTGTTTTTCAAAATCCATTTTACAAAAAAAGTGATTTAAACCATTAGTAAGCATAAGATAATCACTTTTTAGAACAGTATTGTATCGAGCGATTTGATCAAATGTGTTTTGACTAATTTTTTTTGTTGGGGCTTTGCACTCGACCAAAAGAAAAATTGTGTGGTCAGGTTTAAATACCACTAAGTCATACCTTTTATTTGAACCATTTAGATTCAATTTCTTTTCTACTTGAATAAAGGCTAATGGAATATTTTTTATTTTACTTAAAAAAATTATACAATGCTGACGTACCCATTCCTCTGGAGTTAAAATCAACCATTTTTTTCTTATAGGGTCAAGTATATAGGTTTTATTTTCTTTATTTTTAAACGAGAAATCAAATTTTTCAAAATTGAGTTTATACATGATGCAAAATTGCATATAATTTTTCAGGATGCAGGAATTTAATGAGTTAATGTCATCCATTGATAAAGGTGAATACAAACCTTTCTATCTTTTATCAGGATCTGAGCCATACTTTATTGATAGTATTGAAAATAAAATCACAGATAAAGTAATCCACAAGGCGAGCCGCTCATTCGATTATTCATTATTTTACGGTAAAGAGGCAGACTCTAATCAAATTATTGAAGCCGCCAAGAGGTTTCCTCTTGTGGGTTCACATCATTTGGTAGTGGTCAGAGAAGCACAACATTTAGATAAATCAACTGACCTTATTGCCGAATATCTTTCAAATCCCCAAATGCAAACAATTATCGTTTTCTGCTTTAAGCATAAAGCTTTTGACAAAAGAAAGAAACTTTATAAGGCCGCCAGAAAGGTAGGTGTAATAATGGAGACCAAAACTTTGTATGATAATCAAGTAATTCAGTGGATTGGTGATCGGCTTCATGCAGCTCAATTTAAAATTGATGAAAAGACTCTTCAGTTATTGTTCGAAGCCTTAGGTAATGATTTAAGTAAAATCGAAAAAGAAATTGGTAAGTTAAAAATTATTTTGGAGGATAATTCCCAAATCACTCCTCAACTTATAGAACAACACGTAGGTTTAAGTAAAGACTATAATAATTTTGAATTATACAAAGCAGTTGGCAAGCGTGATTTTCTTCAATGTTCCAAAATAGTAAAATACATGGCCGAGAACCCTAAGAACCACCCGCTGCCATTGACCATCTTTGGCCTTTATAATTTTTTTAGAAGGGTGCTATTGTATCACAGTTTGGGAGATAAATCAAAAGCAGCTGAACTATTGGGAGTTAGACCTTATTTTATCAAAGACTATGAATATGCTTGTAAAAAATTCAGTCTTAAACAATTAATAAAAGCAATTAAACTGACATTAGAGGCTGACCTAAAAAGCAAAGGGGTAGGAATGAAATCAGCTAACCAGTATAATATACTTCAAGATCTACTGGTAAAGGTTTTTGCGGCTTAAATTATAATAAAGGAAACTGATCAGGGTTATTTTCGTGCATTATTTCATAAACACATTCAAATATATCTTCTGATGAGGGTTTTGAGAAATAATCTCCGTCTTCGGCATAAGCGGGGCGGTGTTCTTTTGCTGTAATAAGTTTAGGCTGGCTGTCCAAAAGGGGGTAGATTTTTTGCTCGTCAAGCAATTGTTGTAATATATAGGCCGACGCCCCACCTGGCATATCCTCGTCTACAATTAATAGTCGGTTTGTCTTAATTATGCTTTGTCTTATTTCTTTTTCCTTATCAAAAGGAATGAGAGTCTGTATATCTATTACTTCAACACTGATATTATATAAATCTAACTTATTAGCTGTTTCATAAGCAATGTTAAGTGTGGAACCGTAAGAAATAAGGGTAATATCAGTTCCCTTTTTAAGTATTTCAACTTTTCCAATGGGAAAACAATATTCTCCTAGGTTTGAGGGTAGTTTTTCTTTAATGCGGTATCCATTTAGGGGTTCTATAACAATGGCAGGTTGATTAGCCCTCAGTAAAGTATTGTAAAATCCTGCAGCTTGGGTCATATTCCTCGGCACCAAAAGCTGAACACCTCTTATAAGGTGAATCAAACCGGCCATTGGAGAACCTGAATGCCAAATACCCTCCAAACGGTGGCCTCTTGTTCTGATGATCAAAGGTGCCAATTGTCTTCCTTTGGTACGATAACTCAGAGTGGCCAAATCATCACTGATAATTTGGATGCAAAAGAGTATGTAATCCAAATACTGAATTTCTGCAATGGGTTTTAATCCACGAATCGCCATACCAATGCCTTGTCCTACTATAGTAGCTTCTCTAATTCCGGTGTCGGCAACCCTTACTTTACCGTATTTGTCTTGTAATCCCTCTAAACCTTGATTGACTCCTCCAATTTTTCCACTGTCTTCGCCAAAAATAATCAATCGATCCTCGTTATTTAGCAATTTATCAAAATTGTCTCTTAAAATGATTCTTCCGTCCACTTTGGGAGCCTCCAGATTGTATTTTGGGGGAATAATCTTGATATGATCAGTACTATTTATGCCCTCGCTATAAAGGTTAGAGGAGTATTTATCCTGGATTGCATCTTTAGTCTCCTTAAACCAATTCTTGAAGGACATTATATTGTTTATTTTATTTTTGGCCAATATTGGAAATGTCATTCGTGCAGTTGAAACTATATCATGGTAGAAAAGTTCTGTTTTTTGAGTTAAGTTCTTGTAAAGTATTCTCAATTCCACATCATTATTGGATTGAGTAACAAAATCCTTCAAAAATTTTTTGAGTTGATCTCTGAGGATTAAAATTGGTTTTTGATAAGCTTTCCATGCCTTGTTTTTGGCTTCCTTAACGCTGGTTTTGATATCAGACTCAATTTTATTTAGGGTATATTCATCGGAAATTCCGTTGGAGAGAATCCATTCTCTGAACTTTAGGTTACAGTCGTGATTCTTCTCCCAATTAAGTCTCTCCTTTGATTTATACCTTTCATGAGAACCTGAGGTGGAGTGACCGAGTGGCTGAGTAAGCTCTGTGACATGAATCAAAACAGGGATATGTTTTTCACGGGCAATACTGGAAGCATAGGAATATACCTTTGTCAAGGCAGAATAATCCCATCCCTTGACGGTCAAAATTTCAATCCCCATATCCTTTTCTCGAGCAAAACCTTCGAGTGCTTTTGAGATACTTTCCTTGGTAGTTTGTTGTTTGTTGTCAACAGAAATACCATAATCATCATCCCAAATACTCATTACGATTGGTATTTGTAATACCCCTGCCGCATTGATGGCCTCAAAAAACAATCCCTCACTAGTGCTTCCATTTCCGATTGTTCCCCATGCAATTTCGTTTCCGTTATTGGAAAATTTATGGGAATTTTTGATTTTTAAGCTCCTATAAATTTTAGAAGCTTGGGCTAAACCAATCAATCGAGGCATTTGAGCTCCAGTAGAAGAAACATCTGAAACATGATTTTTAGTTTGGGTTTGATCCAGCCAAATCCCATTTTCATCCACCAAAGTATTAGAAAAATGCCCCACCATTTGTCTACCAGCTGACATGGGTTCATTTTTGATATTTGAATGAGCATAGATGCCCGCAAAAAGCTTTTCTGGATCGAGATGGCCTTGAGCCATCATTATGGTTTGGTCCCTGTAATATCCAGAACGAATATCACCAGCTTGAAAGAATCGATTGAGGACAATTTGAGGTAACTCTTTTCCATCACCAAAAATACCAAAAGTTCCTTTACCACTAAGTACCTCCCTGCGACCAAGTATACTTGTTTGGCGACTAGTAAAAATAACTTGATAATCTTCCAGAATCAATTTTTTGTAATCCTCGAAGCTTAGCGTTGAATTGGTTTTTTTATCGTCAATCTTCATTTTGGAGCGTAAATTTACAAAATTTTGATTTGGGATAATTTGAAGAGCTAATGCAAAAAAACCAGCTATTCTAGAACCACCTTCTAGAAAAAAGATTAGTCAACTGCTTCGGGCTAAAAGTAAGTATAAAACGTATTTTATTTTCGTAAGGCATCTTGCTGAATTCCCAACCGTTATTACTATGAAAGGGGAAAAATATTTCCAAATAATCCGGAAGGACATTAAACCGAACCCCAGAGCCATAAAAGAAAAGAGGATTCTTTTTGTGGTTTCTGAGCACACCTAAGTCTAAGTATGCTTCAATCCACTTCCAAATACCTACGGTAAGGTTGGTTGTAAATAAATAATCATTGGCAGTAGCAGGGAGCAATAAGGATTTAAAACCTCCTTCAGCCATAACTATTTGTTGGCTAAAAAAACCTTTTTCTTCAGATCTTCCAAAGTAATTATACCTGAAAAGATAATCTTGAGGTCGATTGAGATTAAAATCAAAAAAAGTGGATTCTTGTTGGTTGTATTTTAAAAATTTTCCCGCAAAAAATCTAGCAGTGAATTGACTTCCGTTGGGAAGTAGCTTTCTGTAGTCAAATGACATTTCAATTTTGGTGAATTTTTTTGCAAACTGAATACCGGTATCGAAATTTGTATATTTTAATGCTCCTCGATTTGAATTGATAAACCTCAAATAGAAAAGCTCGTAATTGGGTGTAGTAATTGGATCGGGTGGACTATCTCTCTTAACACTGTAGTAATAAAGACTCAATGCACTGCGCTTATTGGATCTAAAATCAGCGGTTCTGAATAATAAATTAACTCCTGGATTAATGACTTGATACCGTAGATTTTCAAAATAGTGATAGCTACTCCCAAAAAAATTAAAAGAGGTTACATAATTCGATTTTCCACTATTGTTCAAGCGATAGGACATTTTTACTTTACCCACCAAATCATTTTGCAAAGAAGAGTATTGTGGCATCAGTTCGAAAGTGAACTTTTGTATTAGAAGTCCCTTGTTGTAAAATCTTGATCCCGGTGATAGTCCATCATATAAGTTATAGTTGACTACAGGGTTATAATAGAATTGATTTCTCTTTGGTGATTGATAGTCCCTCAAAAAATTAAATTGTATTGGTTTTAGGTTTAGAAAATTTTTAATATACCTCCAATTGTTGTTTTTGTCAGTCTCCGGTAAACGTATTTCAGGATTAATGGCTATAAAATCTGGGTCTAGGTTATTTAAGGTTACAGAAGAAGAAGTCCCCATATTCTCGATCCATTGTTCCTCCAGTATGACGTCACCTTTGACTTGACTGAGTAAAAACGGAATATTGTTTTCGGAATTTTTTGTCAGATTTACCACAATACTGTCTTTGTTCCTTTTGACACCTTTGATTTTTATATCGGTGGGCGTCCTCTCTTTTAGATAAAAACCTTTAAACCAATCTATATTTTTTGGACTGTATTTTTTTAACAAAGCGATTAAGTCAAAATGCTTTCCGTCTTGATTTAGGTATTCCCTCAAGGCCTTGTCGAAGGATTCTTTTCCAATATAATGCTCAATATACCTTAATCCTACACCGACATGATAGGGGGAACCAATCTTTTCATTAAATTTTACTAATTGATCTTTGGGTAATAAATCAGACTGTTGAAGATTTGCACGTTCCATAAACTCATAATACATCCAAAAACTTTCATTGAAATCTATATCGGCTAATGTGTAGGCCTTCATCAACCTAAAATCTCCTAAACGTCCTAGGTATTTCTTTTTTGGATAGTAAGTCTCAATGTACTTGATCATCAGGTAGGTCTGTAATCCTCCAATAATCCAATGATCTTGTCTTAAATCAATGATTAAGTTATTTGATAGGTAAAAATGTAAATAAGACTTTAAAAAACTGATTTCCTCAAGAAATGAATTGTTGAAAGGTGCTAAAAATTTAGGTAGGTCATTCAATCCAAAAAAGGGATTATTATCGTAAACCAAGACGGGTATCAAAAACTTATTTTCACCTCTAAAGTCAAATGCTTTTGTAACGAAATCATCAATTCTTTTAGCTTTGTCAATAGAGTGGTCTTCATATCCTGGATATCTAAAAATGTTTGTTAAAAGAGTACGGTCATTGTTGATTTTTAAAATCTGAAATGGATTGTTTTGGGTAAAATAAACTAGTACTTCACGGTTAGATTTACTATAAAAATAATTCACTCCATTTTCTGATTTATTTTTTTTAAGGTTACTTTGGACGGTAATACCATCGGGAGCTTTAATTTTTAGTTTGTATTCTGCTGCTTGTATGCTATTATCGTTAAGGTTTAGATTACTGTAATTTCTCCATTTTTTATTGTAAATAGGACTCAAAGTGATGTACCAATTTCTCAAAAGGGCTTCATTAGTTAAATTGTAACCATAACCAGTAAACTTAGCATCCGGTAATATCAGCTTATAATCAAGGGAGATAACAATAGAGTCAGTAGCATTTTTCTGAAAATCGCCAACTGCCTTGATGATATCGCATTGATTTTCTAATCTTTCCCACCGGGTTTCCAATTCATTTACGCTGATAGAACTGATAGAGGTTGAGCCCAGTTTAGATTTATTGGTCAGAAAAAAACTTCTGTCATACTCTTCAACAAATCTTTGTGCTAATGGTGATTTGGTAGTTGAGTAGGCATTAGACCAATCTGTAAAATAGAGTGTGTCTCCCATTTCTGGAGGTAGTTTTTTGAGAGATATCGTCTGACTAATTATTATATTTCTTCCCGTTCTTTCTATGACTGCATCAATTTCATAAGAGATGTCTTTCTGGCCAAAAGAGAGGCTAGATAGCATCAATAGAAATACAATAAAAAATATTAGATTTTTTATGTCGAAAAAATTAGAAGTTAGGCTTAAAATATTCCTGTTTGTAAAATTTATGGAGTTCTCCAACAACTTCTTCCTTAGACTCCACAACTTGTATTAAATCTAGGTCATAAGCATCAATTTTATGTTCTTTTAAAAGAATACTTTTAATCCAGTCAAGTAGTCCACTCCAATATTCATTTCCTACAAGCAAAATGGGGAATTTCTTTATTTTTTCAGTTTGAATTAATGTCAATGCTTCGAATAATTCATCTAAAGTACCCAAACCACCGGGCATAACAACAAATCCCTGTGAGTATTTGATAAACATGACTTTCCTTACGAAAAAATACTCAAAATTCATCAGTTTATCATCATCTATATAGTCATTATATTTTTGCTCCATGGGGAGGTTGATGTTTAACCCGACAGAGGTTCCGCCGGCTTTTTTCGCCCCTAGATTGGCTGCTTCCATGATTCTGGGCCCACCTCCTGTAATTACTCCCAATCCAGATTTGACAACTGCTTCTGCAATATCAACAGTCAATTTATACTGAGTGTCATTGGAAGGGGTTCTCGCAGATCCAAAGAAGGAAACACAAGGTCCGATCATACTCATTTTTTCATACCCGTCGACAAATTCTGACATGATTTTGAACAAGGCCCATGAATCATTGGCCTTAATTTCGCTCCAATTTTTACTTTGATTTTTAAATAAGTTCATTTCAAAGGTTTCTGAGTTCTCTCGCTAAATGTTTACCAGTGTAACTATTTTTAATTTTTGCAATTTCTTCAGGGGTTCCCTGTCCAACCAATGTCCCTCCTTTTTTGCCTCCTTCAGGCCCAATATCGATAAGGTGATCCACTAATTTAATTACATCCATATTATGTTCGATGATCAAAACAGTATTGCCTTTTTTGACGAGTCGATCCAAAACCTCCATTAAAACCCTCACGTCCTCAAAGTGAAGTCCCGTTGTTGGCTCATCCAATATGAAAAGGGTTTGTCCGGTATCCTTTTTGGATAATTCTGTGGCCAATTTAATACGCTGAGCCTCACCTCCTGAAAGTGTTGTTGAGGACTGTCCTAAGGTAATGTATCCAAGGCCTACATCCTGAACTGTTTTTAACTTTCGATATATTTTAGGGTGGTTTATAAAAAAATTACAAGCCTGATTCACGGTCATTTCCAATACATCAGCAATAGATTTACCTTTAAACCTTATTTCAAGGGTTTCCCTGTTAAAACGCTTACCATTACAGCTTTCACATTCAACATGTACGTCAGGTAAAAAGTTCATTTCAATCACTTTCATGCCCCCGCCTTGGCATGTTTCACATCTACCTCCTTTGACATTAAAACTGAATCTACCAGGCTTATAACCTCTGATTTGGGACTCAGGTGTCAATGTAAAGAGGTTTCTGATTTCACTAAACATACCACAATAGGTTGCCGGATTGCTCCTTGGGGTTCTTCCTATGGGAGACTGATTAACGTCCACAACTTTGTCTAAATACTTTAGACCCTCTATCTTTTTGTATGGCAGGGGCATTTTTACCCCTTTATATATAAAACTATTAAGGATTGGATAGAGTGTTTCATTTATTAACGTTGATTTTCCACTCCCTGATACTCCACTAACCCCTATCATAATTCCCAAAGGGATTTGGACATCAATATTTTTCAAGTTGTTGCCTGTACATCCAGACAAAATAATGGACTTTCCATTTCCCTTTCTTCTAATTTTGGGTAACTCTATTTTCTTTTTATGATTAAGATAATCCGCGGTGAGGGTTTGCTGCTTTTTTAACATTTTTGGACTTCCCTGAGATATGATTTCTCCTCCGTTCTTTCCAGCCATGGGACCTATATCAATAATGTGATCTGCACGAAGTATCATATCTTTATCATGCTCCACAACGATAACCGAGTTTCCGATATCCCTCAAAGACTGAAGCGAATTAATAAGCTTTTCATTGTCTCTTTGATGCAAACCGATGCTGGGTTCATCCAAAATATAAAGCACACCGACCAATTGAGATCCAATTTGTGTGGCTAATCTAATGCGCTGTGCTTCGCCTCCCGAAAGCGACTTCGAGGAACGGTTTAATGAGAGGTAATTAAGCCCTACATCCAGTAAAAATCGCAATCTCGATTTGATTTCTTTGATGATCTGATTAGCAACTGTAAGCTCATTAGTAGATAATTTATCAGATAGGTTTTCAAACCAATTTTTAAGGTCTCCTAAATCTAAAGCACTGACTTCAGCAATATTTAGTTCATCAATTTTAAAATTTAAAGATTCTTTTTTCAAGCGAGCTCCTTCACATACAATACACCTTTTTTCGTCCATATAACTATGGGCCCAACGTTTAATTCCTGTAGAGTCTGTATTGTCAAATTGGTTTTTGATGAAGTTTTCGATACCCTCATAATCAATTTTGTAATCCCTGGTAATTCCAAGAGAATTTGAGGCTATTGAAAACTTTTCATTTCCTCCCTTAAGAATAACTTCAAGGGCCTGCTCAGGTATTTTTTTTATTGGGTCGGAGAGAGAAAATTTATAGCGTTTGGCGATCACTTCCATTTGTTTGAAACCCCAATTACTTTTCATTTCTCCCAACGGTGCAATCCCTCCCTTTTCTATAGAGAGTCGATCATCAGGAATGATCTTGTTTCGACTCACTTCAAACTGATTTCCCAAACCCTTACAATTCAAACACATCCCTTTAGGAGAATTGAATGAAAAAGAATTCGGCTCAGGAAGAGAATATGAAATCCCTGAAGATGGACACATCAGCTTCCTGCTAAAAAAACGAGTTTGTTCTGTTTCCAGATCAAATAAAACAATAGATTCCTCACCGTAATGCATGGCGGTTTTGATTGAATCGATCAATCTTTTTAGATCATTTTCTTCTTTTTTAACCCTTATCCTGTCAACAATCAATTCGATATCATGAGTTTTGTATCGATCTACTTGCATACCAGGTTTTAAATCCATAATTTCACCATCTACTCTAACCCTAAGAAAACCCTTTCTGGAGAGAGATTCAAACAATTCTCTGTAATGCCCTTTCCTTGCCTTTATCAAAGGTGATAAAATGATAATTTTTTTTTCCATGTACTCCTCAAGTATCAATTGAAGGATTTGATCATCACTGTAATTAACCATTTTCTCTTGGCTTACATAACTATATGCTGTTCCCACACGTGCAAAAAGAAGTCTGATATAATCATATAACTCAGTAATTGTCCCTACAGTTGAACGTGGACTTTTGGTGGTAGTTTTTTGTTCTATGGCAATGACTGGAGAAAGTCCATCTATTTTATCCACATCAGGTCTTTCCAAGTTGCCTAAGAATTGTCTTACATATGCCGAAAAAGTTTCCATATATCGACGTTGTCCTTCAGCATAGATTGTATCAAAGGCTAAAGAAGATTTGCCGCTACCAGAAAGACCTGTAATCACTACTAACTTTTCCCTTGGTATTTTCAAACTTACATTCTTAAGATTATGAACCCTTGCTCCTTGAATGTCAATAAAGTTTTCGCTTTCTTTCATAGTCAATCTTGCAAAAATAATAATTTAAAAGGGTAATTCTGTAATGACAGACATCTTAACTTTTTACTCTAAAAACAAAAAAATAATTAGAAAATCTAGCTAAGTTTCACTTTCTCCAACTGAACCATTACAATTCAAAATTAATACAATTGATCCATTGTAAAGGTTTTTTTCAATTCAGGATATGATAGAAAATTCAAGCTGCTAAAAATGGAGTAATGATTATCTTTGAATATGACATTGATTAAATCAATTTCGGGAATCCGAGGTACTATTGGAGGTAATATATCAAACAACCTCACTCCACTTGATACTGTTTTATTCACTTCTGCATATGCCTGCTGGTTAAAGAAAACTATAAAAGCAAAACAATACAAAGTAGTGGTTGGCAGAGATGCTAGAGTTTCAGGTAATATGATTCAAGGTTTAGTAAATCAAACTTTGGTTGGCTATGGTATTGATGTTTTGGATGTGGGACTTTCCACTACACCAACAGTAAAGTTAGCAGTGACCCAACATCAAGCACATGGGGGAATCATTATTACAGCCAGCCACAATCCCAAGCAGTGGAATGCACTAAAACTGTTCAATAAAAGAGGTGAGTTTTTAAATGCGTCTTCGGGAGAAGCTATATTGAAAATTGCCGAACAACAGGATTTTCAATATGCATTGGTCGATGATTTGGGAAAGGTTATTAGAGTAGCAGGAGCTATTGAATACCATGTGCAAAAAATTTTAGAGTTGCCCCTAATCAATTCAAAGGGTATTAGTCAAAAGAAATTCAAGGTTGTGGTAGATGGCGTTAATTCCTCTGGAGGGATTGCCATACCTCTTCTTTTAAAAGCGCTCGGTGTAACAACTGTTACCATGTATTGTGATCCTACAGGGGATTTTCCTCATAATCCTGAACCTCTGAAGGAACATTTAACAGCGCTTTCTGAGAGAGTGTCTAAAGAGAAAGCAGATTTTGGAATTGTTGTCGACCCAGATGTAGACCGATTGGCCTTTGTCGATGAAAATGGTGCAGTTTTTGGAGAGGAATACACATTGGTTGCTTGTTCCGACTATGTTTTGTCAAAAACACCGGGAAACACCGTTTCTAACCTTTCTTCAACCCAAGCACTTTCTCTGATAACATTTCAAAGAGGAGGCACCCACCATGCAAGTGCGGTAGGTGAAGTTAATGTAGTTGAAAAAATGAAAAAGGTGAAAGCCGTGATAGGAGGGGAAGGAAATGGTGGTATCATATACCCTGATTTGCATTACGGTCGCGATGCGCTGGTAGGAGTTGCTTTGTTTTTAAGTCTACTTATCGAGAAAAATCAAAAAGTATCTGTGTTAAGAGCTTCTTATCCAGACTTCGCCATGAGTAAAGCCAAAATCTCCTTGTCAAAGGAAATGGATGTGGGTTCGATTTTCAAAAAAATTGAAAGGAAATTTTCGAAAAATAAAATAATTACCATTGATGGGGTTAAAATATCTTTCGAATCTTCATGGGTTCATCTAAGAAAATCAAATACAGAAGCGATAATACGGGTATACACTGAAGCTAAAAGTCAATTAGAGGCGGATGAGTTGGCACAACGATTTCTTGGGGAAATCCAGAAGGTTATTTAATCGTGTGGGACTCTGTTTTCATGCTTAAAACGCCTATGTGTCCACAAATACTGGGTAGGATCGCAGTAGATGTCTTGCTCTAACCACTCGGTGAATGTGTCTGTTATTCTATATAGATCTGTTTTTTTTGGCTGATCACTGATCAGCTCAAAACTGGCTTCATAATAACCCCTTTTAACACGATTAATTTTAGCATATACCACTCCAAAATCAAATTCACGAGCGATTATTTCGGCCCCCATAAAAACAGGAACCTTAATTCCCAAGAAAGGTCTCCAATAAGATTTTGGCTTGGGGCGGGGAGATTGATCACTAACAAAACCGTAAACAGCCAGAGTACCCTCTTGATTTAGATTTTTAATTTTTTGAATTGCAGAATAACGGGATATTAAATCACCACGGTGCTTTTTTCTGATTTCAATGATCAATTTATTTAGATATTTGTTCATGATGGGGGTGTAAATACCATAACCCTGAGAGACTGTATGATATCCTATGGACAACATCCATTCCCAACTCGAATAATGCCCACACATGATGATAACACTTCTATTATCTTTTTCAAATTGAGTCAATACATCTAAGTTTTTAAAAACCATTCGCTTTTGCATCTCCTCAGAATTCATTTTAAAAGATTTAAATGCTTCAAGAGTGATGTCACAAAAGTGTCTGTAAAATTTTTTCTCGATCCAAATAAGTTCCTTTTCACTTTTATTGGGAAAGGCTTTCTTTAGGTTCGATCGTACTATTTTTTTTCTATATCCCAAAAGATTATAAATCAAAAAACATAAAACATCAGAAATGAAATAGAGAACGCTGAAAGGAATCGATGCAATTAGATAAATTAAGGGGTAGGTGAGGAGGTAAACGACTCTTTGCAAGGCGGTTTTTTTTCAAAGATAGTATATTTGCCAGTAAAATTTCTCTACATGAACTCGCTTCCTTCTGTTGTAAGTGCCATTATTGTTTCCAATATTTTACTCTCTCTTCTAGGATTTAAAAACCAAGCTTTTTTTAAGAAGTATCAATTTCAAATGGCGAAAATCAAATCAGGAGAACAAATTCGCATGTTGAGTTCTGGCTTTCTTCATGTTGACTTCAACCATTTATTTGTCAACATGTTGTCTTTGTATTTTTTTGCTGGTTATGTGGTCTACAGTTTAGGAGAAATGAAGTTTTTGGCTTTGTACCTAAGCAGTCTTTATTTGGGAAACTATCTTTCCTTTCGTTATCACAACCGGGAAGACAACTATACTGCAGTTGGAGCAAGTGGAGCAGTTTCAGGAGTAGTATACAGCGCGGTACTACTGTACCCTGATATGAAAATGATTTTGATTTTTTTCCCAATTCCACTTCCAGGGTATGTAATGGCTGCTCTTTATATGGCATATACTATCTATGGAATGAGGAACCAAGGTGACAATATTGGACATACCGCTCATTTTGGGGGGGCCATTGCAGGCTTATTGGCTACGATTTCTTTTGTTCCAAGTGTGATAATCGAATCGGGTTTTACACTATCTATACTGGCTTCAACCCTGATTTTAGCTGCATTTTTATTTAAGAAAAAAAATGACTAATAATTACTTATTTAGTAACTCTTCAATTTTTTTCTCAAGAGCTGGCCCTCTCAAATTCTTTGCTATTATTTTTCCGTTTTGATCCAAAATAAAGGTAGCCGGAATTCCTCTTACTTGATAAGCTTTGGCTATGGGATCATTCCAATATTGAAGATTAGATACATGAGTCCACTGTAGACCGTCATCCTCAATTGCCTTTATCCAGTTACTTTTGCTTTTATCAAGGGAAACTCCAACAATACTTAGGCCATTGGCTTTAAATTTGTTGTAGGTTCTTACAAGGTTCGGATTTTCAACACGACATGGACGGCACCAAGATGCCCAAAAGTCTAATATGGTTATCTTTCCAAGGTTATTTTTCAGCTTTACTAGTTGGCCTTTTGGTCCGGGACCCTCAAAATCAGGGGCAATTTGTCCAACCTCAGCAGGAGGCTTTGGAGCATTGAGGGCTCCCTCTAACATGACCCCTGCTTTACTTTTTTTAATTCTAGAAGTTAAATTGTCAAAAATAGGCTTTGCATCTTCATTTGAAATTTGCTTAGTCATCATAAAACGCTCCAATATTAACAATGAAACATATGAATCCGGATTGTTTTCAATAAAACGAATCTCATAATCCTTAATTTGATTTTGAACGTCCTTATATTGATCTTGAAGATCGGCTACCAAAAGAGTATCTCTGGAAATATTGGCTTGTTGTAATTCTCTTCCTATTCCATTCATTGAACTCACAAAAATCTTGGTTTCAGATTTGTATTTCATAAAAGCATCATTAGAAATTGTACCCAAAGCGCTGGAATTCATTAGACTATCTTTATACATAGAGATCTTGATTTCACCAGGTTCAAGAACAAATGGAAAATTCCCTTGAACAGTTTGTGCAGAGAAAAAGTTAATGTCGGGCGAATCAACAATACCACTCATTACGAATGAACCACTTATCACAGCAGTAGAATCTATTACCAAAGGCTGTTGATTTGCATCTGCAACAATGCGGTAAACCTTATTACCGTCATTTAAATCAATAGAACCTAGAATAGTAAACTCATTGCTAGGAGTTGAACAACCTAGGGAAATTAGACTTATCGTAAGGAAAAGAATATTTTTTATCATGCAGCTAAATTATGAATTTTAAATCTATTTCCAGTTCTTTAGTTTACTAGTTAGACCTATTCCTGGATTGAAAGTATTCGTTGGATCAAGACTTTTATAAAAATTTCTGAGAGTATCTTTAGCCTTATATTCGTGTCCTACATTATGTTCTGATGGGTATTCAGCCCCTCTGTTATCGTAAGTTTTAAAAAGTTTTTCTTTAAGTATTTTTGGATCAATACCTTTTCTTATAATATAATTTTGATGTAGAACATGACAAAATAAATGTCCATAGTAAAGCTTCATTTCAAACATGTCGTCAATTTCTTTTGGTAATTTTTCAAACCAATTTTTTTCATTTCGAGGAAATGCTATATCTAAGGACATTTCTCCTCCAATTTTATCTTCATTTAATGCCGCATATCTTCCAAATGCACTTGCAGCAGTGAACCTGTGTAAAATTGCCTTTTTACCTTCTTTTTCACTACATTCAAAAAATCCACCAATATTATTTTTGAAGAATTTTTTAAAGTATTTTCTTGCTTCTTCGATTCCATCATCTGACATTTCAATAATCCAATGGTGTTCATATAAATCTCTATATTTTTCAATTCTTTTTGGTAAATGATTTGGCCAAAAATTACTCAAAAATTGCATCAGTCTATCTGAAAATCTAGTTGGTAAAAAAGGTACTTTCTTTGAAATTAAGTCAACTTTTCTTTTAAGCTCAAAAAGTGTTGGGAGAAATTTAGTTCCCAGTTTTTCTATAATAATAAATGTGTCTTTACTATATTTTTTGGCAGCATCATAGCAATCTTTATGTAAATAATCTCCAGAGGTAGGAAGTGTTTTAAAATTTGATAAAATATCTCTTCTAATTTTAGTGAATATTTTAGGGTCGTTTGTTCCTACATAAAAAACCTGATTTTTCTTTGGAATGTCATATGTATCTAGACGAACAGCAAAAACTGCAATTTTTCCAGCACTTCCAGATGCATTGTATAAAAGTCTTTTATCAGCATTAAATCTAGATGGTATTTTTGATTCAATATCCCTTATAATTTCAATATATTTATCATCGGATGCTAACTTCTTACTTTTAATTATATCCGAATTTGTATAATTTTTATTTTGAAGGTTTATTAAAATTTCCTCGGGACTTTTTCCAAGATTAATATCCAGTTCATTTACTAATTCAAGTTTCCCATCTTTATTAACTTTTGCATAAAGAGCAAGTTCAGTATATGCTGGACCTCTTTTGACTAAAGATCCACCGGAATTATTACAAACTCCACCAACTATTGAAGCGCCTATAGAAGTTGATCCTATGACAGAATGAGGCTCTTTTCCTGCAGGTTTAAGCTTTGTTTCTAAGTCATATAATGTACTTCCAGCTAATCCTATAATCTGATTTCCACCGTTTATTAAGTGGATATGGTCAATTCTCATTGTATTAATAATAATAATTGGCCTATCATATCCACTACCATATGGTGTTGACCCCCCCGTTAGTCCTGTATTTGCCGCTTGCATGATAATAATCATTTCTTCCTTTACACAAATTTTAAGGACTTCCCATAACTCAATTAATATTCCAGGTTTAATAACAGCTAATGCATTTCCTTCTCCATACCTCCAGCCTCTAGAGAAAGGTTCTTTATTTAAACTGTCCGTAAAGACATATTTTCTCCCTACTACTTTCTTAAATTCAAGAATTAGTTTGCTATTATCTTTCATATCTATATTTATTAAAGTTATTGGTTTTGATCAATTTTCGAAATTTGCAGACATATGAAAAAATTGTTTTTTTGTAATTTTTGATATTATCTTTATTTTGAAATAAATCCAATTTTAAATTATCTGCTTCCTCTGAAACAAAAATTGTTTAATCTATAACTCAATCACAACCTTAGTTAATCACAAAATTAAAATTTAATGAGGCATTTACATCTTCTAGACAAAAATTATCCTTTAAATTCTGATCAAATCAATTTTTATCGAAACAACGGGTTCATCAAACTGAAAAACATCTTTGATGCTGAAACATTGAGATTTTTCGAACAATCAATTTCCCGTAGAGTAGATCAAAAATCAAAAGATTCAATTCCCCTTAAGAAACGAGACACATATGGTAAGGCTTTTTTACAAATTTTAAATCTGTGGACAGAGGACGAGGAAATTAAAAGATTTGTATTCTCTAAAAGATTGGCAAGGATTGCCACCGAATTGATGGAGGTTGAGGGAGTAAGAATGTATCACGATCAAGCCCTCTACAAAGAGGGGAATGGAGGCTTTACTCCTTGGCATGCAGATCAATACTATTGGCCATTAAGTAGTGATAAGACCATAACGGCTTGGATACCTTTACAAAAAATTGATCCTGAAATGGGGCCTTTAGAATTCAGCGCTGGAAGTCAGGTAGTTAGTGAAGGCAGAGCCTTGGCCATTAGTGACGAAAGTGAAAAACAAATCGAAAATCGATTGAGAGTAACTGATTTTGAAAAAGTATCGGAACCTTTTGATTTGGGTGAAGTTAGCTTTCATTCTGGTTGGATTTTTCATCGTGCAGGACCAAATAAAACAAACCAGACAAGGAAAGTAATGACCGTCATCTACATGGACAAAAATATGCGACTGGTAGCCCCTTCTAACGAAGGACAGGTCAATGATTGGAATACTTGGTGTCCCGGTGCCAAAATAGGTGAAGTTATCGACACTGATCTCAACCCAATCATTTTCAAAAAAAGCACCTAAAATGCTTTACAATAAATTATTAAAAATTAAACATCTTTTTAGTTCTAAAGTATTTAAATACAAGAACTTAGAAAGGTTAAATCAACACGGAGTAGAAGGTAAACACATTGCTCAATCCTTTTTAAGGACACTAAATGGTGAAAACACTCCCGATGAAAATGAACTTTTTAAAAAACTGAATCAGTTCAGATTAGATTTGATTACCGATAAACGAAAGATCAGTTTTGAGGAAATTGGTAATAAATCTATAATGACTGTTGCAGAAGTGGCAGGCCGTGCTGCTTCACCTGAAATTTGGACTCATTTTTTTTATCGACTTTCCAAGGCAAGTAGTATAAAAAATATCCTGGAAATCGGTACCAATTTAGGTATTTCAGGTCAGTATTTTATCAAGGCATTAGAGGGTAAAAAAAACACAAAATTCATTAGCATGGAAGGTGTAAAAGGACTTTGCGAAATTGCTTCAACCAGATTTGATTTAATTTCGGATCAGAATCACTTTGAAGTTGTTCATGGGTTGTATGATAAATCATTAAAAAATATAGTAATAAGCAATATTTACTTTGATTTGGTCTTTATTGACGGTAATCACAGATATGAGGCTACTCTTAAATATTTTGAATTACTAAAAAATAACTTATCGGACAACGCCATAATTGTTCTTGATGATATTCACTGGAGTAGTGGAATGAGGAGAGCATGGCGGGACATATGTACTCAAAAAGGCATTGTATTTTCTATAAATTTTTTCAAACTGGGTTTAATCATGTTCGATTCAAAACAATCCAAACCCACCGATGATCATTATCAATTATTTTTATCTCTATAATTGGATAGGTACACATGTCTCAAGCCTAATCAAAACTTTCACATTATATTTGCATTTTAAAATCGTATGTCAGGAAATACATTTGGTAAATTGTTTCGATTAACCTCTTTTGGAGAGTCTCACGGACCCGCTATTGGAGGTGTGATAGATGGATGTCCCTCAGGTATTGAGCTTGATATGGAAGCTATTCAAAAGGATCTCAATCGAAGAAAACCTGGTCAATCGGCCATTGTAACTCAAAGGAAAGAGTCCGATGAAGTTGAATTTTTTTCCGGCATCTTTGATGGGATAACCACTGGAGTTCCCATTGGATTCGCTATCTTCAATACCAATCAGAAATCAAAGGATTATGACCACATAAAGGACCAATATCGACCTTCACACGCAGACAAGGTCTATGATGACAAATACGGATTTAGGGATTATCGTGGAGGGGGAAGAAGTTCGGCTCGAGAGACTGCCAGTAGGGTGGTGGCAGGAGCCATCGCCAAACAGTTCCTTAGTGATGTCAAATTCACTGCCTATGTTTCTGCCGTGGGAGAAATCCAAATGAACAAAACCTATCAGGAAGTAGATCTTGATAATATAGAACAAAACCCTGTCCGTTGTCCTGACCCCGAAAAGGCATTGGAAATGGAGGAATACATAAAACAAATTCGAAAAGAAGGGGATACTGTAGGAGGTGTAATAAGTTGTGTAATTCAAAATGTCCCTGCTGGATTGGGAGAGCCTGTTTTCAATAAACTGCATGCAGAATTAGGAAAAGCCATGCTTTCGATTAATGCAGTTAAAGGTTTCGAGTATGGCAGTGGGTTTGAAGGTGCAAAAGATAGGGGAAGTAATCACAATGATTTATACAATAATGATGGTACTACTCAAACCAACCAATCTGGTGGCGTACAAGGAGGAATTTCGAACGGAATGGACATCTATTTTAATGTCGCTTTCAAACCTGTAGCCACCATAATGCAGTCTCAGCAAACCATTAACAAAAAAGGTGAAAATGTAGAGATGCAGGGTAAAGGAAGACACGACCCTTGTGTTGTGCCCAGAGCTGTCCCAATTGTAGAAGCAATGGCCGCTTTGGTTTTGGCAGATTTAACTCTATTGGACAGAGTTGTCAAAAAGTAATACACAAAACCATTACCTTTCCATTGATGGGCAGGTGTATGTTTTAAATTAGATATCAATACCCTGCTAAATAATTGATTACCGGAAAGCTAACCTAAGTTAAACGAATGAAAAAAATACCATTACATTGGAGTATACTGCTAGGTATGATCCTTGGTGTTTTGGTGGGTATAATCTTTACTACATTTGAAGCCGGTCCCAAGATCATTTCCCATTGGGTAAAACCTTTTGGGACTATTTTTATAAATGCCCTAAAGCTAATCGCCATGCCCCTGATACTGGGTTCTTTGATTAAGGGAGTTTCTGATCTTAAAGATATTTCAAAATTATCACAAATGGGAGGTCGTACCATTGGCATTTATATTATAACCACCGTTGTAGCTGTGATGATTGGATTGGTCATGGTCAATGCCATAAAACCCGGGGTAAGCATAAGCGAAGAAACCCGACAAGACCTCATTACAGCGTACCAATCCGATGCTGAAGAAAAACAAGCCATCGCTCAACAACAAAAAGATGCAGGTCCATTGCAAGCATTAGTAGATTTGGTTCCCAACAATATCTTTAAAGCTACTACAGAAAATGGGAATATGCTTCAAGTTATCTTTTTTGCTCTTTTTTTTGGGGTGGGTTTGATCCTTATTCCTGCGGAAAAATCAAAACCTGTTAAGGATTTTTTTGATGGATTTAATGAGGTCATTCTTAGGTTAATCGATTTGATCATGTTAGTTGCACCTTATGGAGTATTTGCCCTATTGGCAGCGCTTATAGTCGAATCCCCAAGTTTGGACTTGTTTCGCGCCTTGGGTATGTATGCCATGACTTTAGTCATTGGCTTAGCTGTTATGGGTATTTTTTATCTTTTATTAGTAAGGCTGTTTGTAAAACTTAAGCCTAAAAAATTCATTGAAGGTATTGCACCAGCTCAATTACTTGCCTTTTCTACTAGTTCCAGTGCGGCAACTCTTCCCGTGACCATGGAGAGAGTAGAAGAACATTTGGGAGTCGATGAAGAAGTAGCCAGTTTTGTATTACCCATTGGTGCTACCATTAATATGGATGGCACAAGTCTTTATCAAGCTGTAGCAGCTGTTTTTATTGCTCAGGCTTTCGGAATGGATTTAGATGCGGGTACCCAATTGTCAATTGTCATGACGGCTACTCTGGCTTCTATTGGAGCTGCTGCCGTACCCGGAGCTGGAATGGTGATGCTAGTTATTGTTTTAGCTCAAGCAGGTATTCCGGAAGCAGGCTTGGCGCTAATTTTTGCTATTGACCGCCCTTTAGACATGTGTCGAACTGTTATAAATATTACCGGTGATGCCTCTGTATCCTTGCTGGTGGCTAAGTTTACGGGTAAACTTGATAAATATTCCAAAGGAAAAAAATGAGATGACAATTGTCCTAAAGCATAACTATAGTCAAAAAATCTCCTTTTTATCAAGTTTGAGAGGCATTTGAAAAAAAGTTACAAAAAGCACAATGGTCGGAATAAATCATCAGGGAGGAAATCAATTAGCTATTTCTAATTGATCTAAACTCACCTGAGTGGTAAATAAGCCATAGTTTACAATGGCTTTTTGCTTCTCTATGGCGTCAATACTACCCACAGATTTGCCATCTACTATTCTGACTTTATCTCCCACTTTGAGATCAAGTGCAGGTTTGGGCTTTGAGGTTGTGACAGTTGCTTTATTTTTCTTTTTTTCCTTACGAATGCTTACCAGTTTCTGATTTACTTCTATGGCAACTTCTTTTTTTACCTCACGGTTTTTTTTAGCTTGCGCTGGGTTTTTTCGTTTTCTTTTCGCATTTTCTGACTCTACCAAACGCAACAAGTCTGCGATCAAAGGTCTTTTTTTATTGTTTTGGAAGAATCGTTCTGCAAGGTCATTGAGTTTGTTTCCCAAAACGATCATCCGTTGGTTGTGATCAAACAAATCCTGATAATTGATCAATTTAGATTTTAATTTTTCATTGAGTATTTTCAATCGCTGCGACTCATTTTCAAACTTATTCTCCTTTTCCTTCAAAGACTTTCCCGTTTTAGCCATCTGGTGCCGCTCTTTTTGCATTTTGGCAATAGTTGCATCGAAGCGAACTTTTCCTCGTTCAATTTTCTTTTTGGCTCGGTTAATCAAACTAAAGGGAATACCATTCTTTTGAGCCACTTCAAAGGTAAAAGAACTGCCGGCCTCTCCCAGGATCAACTTAAAAACAGGTTCGAGTGTTTTATCATCAAATTGCATATTTGCATTTAACATAGCCGGAAGTTCGTCAGCCAAAAGTTTGAGGTTGGCGTAGTGAGTAGTAATCAATCCAAAGGATTTACGTTCGTATAAATCCTCTAAGATGACTTCGGCCAAGGCTCCTCCCAACTCGGGATCAGAACCCGTTCCAAATTCATCGATCAAAAAGAGGGTGTTGTGATCGCATTTTTTTAAAAACCCTTTCATGTTTTTTAGGCGATAAGAATAGGTACTCAAATGATTTTCAATCGATTGGTTGTCTCCAATATCGGTGATGATGCTACCAAACCAAGATACCCTGCTTTTCTCATGAACGGGAATAAGTATGCCACTTTGCAACATCAATTGGAGTAGACCTACTGTTTTGAGGGTAATACTTTTTCCACCGGCATTGGGCCCCGATATAACAACAATCCTGCTCTCTGGGCCTAAATGAATGTCTTGAGGATAGGTTTTTTTATTTTCTAACTGATTAGAACGGTAGAGTAGTGGGTGGTAAGCATTTATAAGTTCCAATTCTTGCTTATCCGAGAAAATTGGCAGTAAACCATTAATGGTTTGAGCATAACGAGCACGGGAAAAGACAGTGTCGATATGGATTAAATAACTTTGATAATGCTCGATCAAATCAAATTGAGGACGCAAGTAATCTGAAAGTTGGCTTAATATTTTTTTTATTTCCTCATGTTCCTCAAAAACAAGATTTTGAAGTTCTCTCGAAAAATTTAATGTGGCTTCAGGTTCAATAAAAACGATACTTCCAGTTTTGGAGCTGCCCATAATTCCACCTTTGACTTTCCTCCGGTACATGGCTCTAACTGCCAATACCCTTTTATTTTCAATAACCGATTCACGGATATCGTCCAAATAGTCCAGATTTTGACAATGAGATAATGCTTTGTTAAAGCTTTGGGCTATTTTACCCTTAATAGCTTGAATTTGTTTTCTTATAGTATGGAGTCTTTCAGAGGCATTGTCATGGATTTCTCCAAATCGATCAATGACATTATCGATTTCTTTTTTGATTTCTTTGTTGACAACCATCTCACCTTTCAAAAGATGTAGGGACGGGTAGTAGCTCTTAAATTTATTAAAGAATAATAATAGGGTATTGACCGTTTGGGAAGCAGCAGCAATATTTCTAAAAGCTATGATTTCTAATACACTGTTTTCTATTTTCAGTAATTGTAAGGCTGGGGAGAGGTCTTCAAATCCATGATTGGGTATCCGATTGTCATTGTCAAAAGAAGACAAGTATTCAGAAACGATATGGAGTTCTTTGAGCATAGCTTCTTGTTCCATTAGAGGCTCTAAAGCAGAACAGGACGCTTTACCCATAGGTGTAATTGCAAAATCAGCGATTTGTTCTGTGACCTCAAAAAATTCGAGATCCTCAAGTGTTTTTTTTGGTAGATAGCCCATCTATTTTTCTAAATTAGCCATACAAAATTAAGAAATCATGGCAGTAAGCATACATCCAGATTGGGAAAAAATATTGCGGGACACATTCGAAACTCCATATTTTAAAGCACTGATTGATTTTGTAAAGTCTGCCTATAAGAGCTCCAAATGTTTTCCTCCTGGAAAATTGATCTTTAATGCTTTCGACCTATGTCCGCCGAAAAGAACGAAAGTGGTGATTTTGGGCCAGGACCCATACCACGGTCCAGGACAAGCTCAAGGACTTTGCTTTTCAGTACCTTCTGGTGTTCCTCATCCACCATCACTAATCAATATTTTTAAGGAATTGGTTGGAAATGTTCAAATTCCTTATCCCAAAAGTGGTGACTTGAGTCCGTGGGCCAAGCAAGGGGTGTTATTGCTTAACGCCACCCTGACGGTACAAGCCCACAGGGCAGGAAGTCATCAGGGAAAAGGCTGGGAAAAATTCACCGATCAGGTGATTAAATTACTCTCTGACAGATATCAAAACATTGTTTTTTTATTGTGGGGGGGATATGCTAAGCAAAAATTGAAACTCATAGATGAAACAAAACACTATATCTTAACCTCCGGGCATCCTTCACCTTTAAGTGCCAATAGAGGGTACTGGTTTGGCAATAAACATTTTTCTAAAACCAATGCCTATTTAATTAAAAATGGAAAAGAACCCATTGACTGGGGTTTATAGATCATCCTCCAATACGTTTGACCTTGTGTCCCATCTTTTCTAATTCGTCAATAATCTGATCTCTGTAATTGCCTTGAATGAGAATCTCTCCATCTTTAAAAGTTCCACCGGTATTTATTGACTGTTTAAGTGTTTTGGCTAGGTATTTTAGTGCTTCCTTGTCGCCCTCAAAACCTTTGATAATAGTTACAACCTTTCCAGCTCTGCCTTTCTTACTATAATGAGCCTCTAATTGTTGAGGGATGAAATCTAAATCACGATCAATTCTTTCTTCTTGATCTGGAGCCAATCCTTCGAATTTAATTTTTGCCAAATCTGATAGACTGTTCAATTTTTTACTCATAGGTAATATTAAAGTGAATTTTACAATATTTTAATATTTTTTTTGCCCGCTTGCAAATATAGGGGTACAATAGGCAGTTGTCCAATAATTCTATTTGACATAATATTAATTATAAAATAACAACTTGTTTAATCCAACAAGCTTTCACCATTAAGATCAGTGGTCAAAACACTACTCATATAGTCAAAAAATGGACGTATGTTTATAAAATACTCATCTACTACAGTTAGAAAGTCAGAAGCTAGAACTTCTTTATTAGAAAAGTTTTTTATAAAAACAAACTGCTTCTTTCTTATCAAATTAATATTTGGGTGTTCTTTAGAAAACCCTTTTGGAGCAGTCTTGACCTCATCCCCAGATAGTTCAACCCAATATTTTTTGAAGGTCGGGTCAGATATAAGGGTTTCTAATTCAGCTGCATCGAATTCCAGTTCTTTTCTAATGCGAAACAAATCCTTTGTATTAGGTGCCCAAAACCCAACTCCTAAAAAACTATTTTCGGGCTCCAAATGAAGGTAATATCCCCCCCTTAGATATGGTTTCTCTCTGTGAAAAGAAATTCCAAAATGGTTTTTATAAGGTGTTTTATTATTCGAAAAACGAACATCTCTATAAATACGGAAAATTTTTGATTTTTCGATTTTGTCGTGATTTTGAAGATTTTCTTCAATTTTTTTCACAAATGACTTTACCTCACTCTCTAATTTTTTGAATTCGGCTTTATTTGATTGAAACCACTCTCTATTATTATTTCGCTTGAGTTTAGAAAGAAATAAAAAAAGGTCTGGATTTATGATTTCCATACTATCGATTTTGTTGTTCAATCCAAAAATGAATTTTTTTCTCTAATATACTTAGAGGTAAAGCACCATCTTCTAATACCTTTCTGTGAAAGGTTTTGATATCAAAACGATCCCCCATTTGTTCTTCAGCTAAGTCACGTAGCTCTCGAATCTTAAGTTGTCCAATTTTATATGAAAGTGCTTGAGCTGGATTAGCCATATAACGTTCGATTTCAGAAGTAAGCTTTTCCTCAGAGTCCCCTTCATTTTCCAATGAGTAAGCAATTGCATCTTCTCTTGTCCAGCCTTTGGAATGAAGACCTGTATCCACGACCAATCGTATTGCTCGATGCATTTCCATATTGAGCATACCAAAATATTGATATGGGTCATCATACAATCCCAATTCTCTACCCAAAGACTCCGTATAAAGTGCCCAACCCTCTGAAAAAGCACTATAAAAAGAGTTTTTACGGAAATTAGGTAACTTTTGATTCTCCTGTTGAATGGAAATTTGAAAATGATGCCCAGGAATGGCCTCGTGTAAAAACAGGGCTTCATTGTCAAAAATATTATATTTTCGAACATTAGGAATCGGAACATAAAAAATTCCAGGTCTTGATCCATCTAAGGACCCTCTATTATAGTGAGCTGCTGCCGATTTTTCTCTGAAAGCTTCTACTCGTCTGATTTCAAAAGGGGTTTTTGGCTGAAGATCAAATTGTTGATCCACAAAGGGTTTAATCTTTTCATACATCAATTTAAAGTTCTCGATAACCTGATCAGCAGTATCGAAAGGCATTAAGTTTTTATCAGTTCGTACATGTTCAAAAAATTCCAATAAAGAGCCTTTAAATCCAACCTCTTTCATTACATTTTTCATTTCTTTTCGAATACGCGCCACTTCTTTCAGGCCCAGGTTATGGATTTCATCAGCAGACATATCTGTTGTGGTGTAAACCTGTATAGCATACTTGTAATATTCCTCACCATCTGGAAGTGCTCCATAACCACTACTCTCTCTCCCAGCTTCATAATAGGGTCCAGCCATAAAATCACGAAGTTTTTGATATGCAGGAATAATTTTATCATTGATTATTTGCTTATATGAAGCTATCAATTCTGCTTTTTCATCCTTTGTAAATCCATCTGGAAGATTTTTGATAGGGTTATAGAACAAATGAGACGTTAATTTGGTATCTGCCATTGTAGACAATTGAGGAATTACTTTTTCGATCAGAGATTTTGGTAAAACATATCCCTTTTCGATACCTTCTTTCATCTTTTCTTCTGCACTTGACATCCAATTTATATAACCTTCCAAGCGAACAAGCCAGTTTCGGTAATCATCAGGTGTGACAAAAGGTTGGGCTCCCTTTCCTGAGGCTAATTGCCCCATGGTTAACTGGAAAGTCCACATTTGATCAATGGGCATCAAATCCTTATTGAAACTAATTCCTTTCAATTCCAGTTTCAGATCACGAAGAAGAATATTTTTGCTCATCAAATCGTCTGATGAGAGACGTTGATTGTCAAAATAATTAAGACGATCTATGTAAAAAGTTAAAAAACGTTTTTGTTTTGCTAGAAAATCTGAAGACAAAAAATCAGGCAAGCTATCATTGTATCGATGATCACCTAAAAAAGTTCCGTTTATACGGTATAATTCCAAGGATTCTTGGAAATATTCTTCCAAAAGATTATCAAAACCTTTATTTTTTTCTTGATTGAAAAAATTACAGGCTACCAAAAAATAAAAACCAAAAAATAGAGGTGCTTTTTTCATCATATAATCTTCTAAAATTTACAAAATTTGATACACTATAAGGTATCAATAAATAAATGATAATTAATATAATTTACCTTATTAAGTATTATTAAAAATATTAAAAAAATTAAGATGCTTTGTGTATAAGATATAGCAAAATAAACAAGTGGTATTCTAATCCACCACTTATACCTGACTTTTTCACACGCAGTGTTTTGTAGTAACAAATACCACGTTTCTATTTTGGTAACACATTATAACTCATGTAAAAACAATAATTTAGACATCATCTGTGAATTGTTTAATTAAATTACTTATGGATTACGTTCATCCGTTTTACGTTAAATAAGCTAAGAAAGGCTCTTAAAACGTCCTATTTGAACTAAAACTAATACTCTGCAGCGTGTAGTATGGGTGAATTAGTAAAATTAACCACGTTTGCGGTCCTCTAAAATTAATAAAACATCTTCAAGGGATTTCCCTTTTGATTTTAATAAAATTAGGTAGTGAAAAAATAAATCTGCTGCCTCCTCCATAAACAGTTCTTCGTTATTAGCTATAGCTTCAATAACCATCTCAAAACTCTCCTCACCTACCTTTTGGGCAATTTTATGAATACCCTTATCAAATAAGCTACTTACATAGCTTTTCTTTAAAGGATTTTTCTTACGATCTTCGATAACAGCCTCCAATTCTCTTACTAAACTCAAACCAGATAAGTTGTCCTCTCCCCAACATGTATCATTTCCTAAGTGACAAGTGGGTCCAATCGGAAAAGCTTTTATCAAAATGGCGTCTTGGTCACAATCAATCTTGATTGAAACTAATTTTAAAAAATTACCGCTTGTCTCTCCTTTCGTCCACAATCTTTGTTTACTTCTGCTAAAAAAAGTAACCTTTCCTGAGGACTGCGTCTTCTCCAAAGCTTCCTGATTCATATACCCTAACATTAAAACTTTTAGGGTTTGCTCATCTTGAACTATAGCCGGTAAAAGGCCATTATTATTTTTATTAAAATTGGCTGTTTTCATAAGATGGTTCTTGTTGGAATATTTTCTTCATTTAAAATCTGTTTAAGTTGCGGTAATTTTATCTCACCAAAGTGAAAAACACTGGCCGCAAGCGCAGCATCAGCTTTTCCTTTTGTGAATGCATCCA
>CACNDW010000003.1 GCA_902619315.1 uncultured Bacteroidota bacterium
CCTCAGTGTAATAGCAAGTGAGTTTGACCGTCAACTTTCACAAGACAAAAGTTACGTTAATTTAGAAGGTGATCATGCCATTTGGTCTAACGCATGGGATGCTGCGGGCAAACCCATTGTTTGGGACATGATCCATTACGATGTACAGTTGATAGGAGGAATAGTTATGCACCAAGGCAAAATCGCAGAAATGCAGACCGGAGAAGGGAAAACTTTGGTAGCTACCCTACCAGTCTATTTGAATGCCCTAACAGGAAAAGGAGTTCACTTGGTCACCGTCAATGATTACCTGGCCAAGCGGGATAGCGCTTGGATGGGCCCATTATTTGAGTTTCACGGCATGAGCGTAGATTGTATCGATTATCATAAACCCAACAGCACAGAGAGAAGAAAAGCTTATCTGGCAGATATTACATATGGAACCAACAATGAATTCGGTTTTGACTACCTCAGAGATAATATGGCGCACTCCTCGGCCGATTTGGTTCAACCCAAACATCACTATGCGATAGTCGATGAAGTTGATTCCGTTTTGATCGATGATGCCAGAACCCCATTGATCATTTCAGGGCCTACTCCCGAGGGAGATCGACACGAATTTGATTTACTCAAACCAAAAGTGTCTGCATTGGTGACCCAGCAAAGATCCCTACTTAACGGAGTGCTGGCGGAAGCCAAAAAGAAAATCAATGAAGGTGATACCAAAGAAGGAGGTTTTCTTCTTCTGAGAGTTTTTAGAGGACTGCCCAAAAACAAAAGTCTGATTAAGTTTTTAAGTCAAGAGGGAGTAAAACAACTCCTGCAAAAAACAGAAAACTTCTATATGCAGGACAACAACAGAGAAATGCCTAAAGTTGACGCTGAACTGTATTTTACCATCGACGAGAAAACCAATCAAGTGGAACTGACCGACAAAGGTATTGAAACACTTTCAAAAGAAAATGAAGACAAAAACTTTTTTGTACTCCCTGACATCGGGGGTGAAATTGCAAAAATCGAAAATCAAAAACTCGAATCAAAAGAAGAGGCCGCACTAAAAGAAATACTCTTCCAAGACTTCAGCGTCAAGGGAGAGCGCATACATTCCATGAATCAACTTTTCAAAGCCTATACCCTTTTTGAAAAGGACGTTGAATATGTGGTCATGGAAAACAAAGTCATGATCGTGGATGAACAAACGGGCCGGATCATGGATGGCAGAAGATATTCTGATGGGTTGCACCAAGCGATTGAGGCCAAAGAAAATGTAAAAATAGAGGCCGCTACTCAAACTTTTGCGACCATCACACTTCAGAACTATTTCAGGATGTATGAAAAGTTATCAGGAATGACCGGAACGGCCATTACTGAAGCCGGAGAATTTTGGGAAATATACAAACTTGATGTCATTGAAATTCCTACTAACAGACCTATTGCTAGAAAAGATCGAGACGACCTAATCTATAAAACCAAACGAGAAAAATACAATGCGGTTATCGAGGAAGTTGCTGCCTTGTCTAAGGCCGGCAGACCCGTGCTTATTGGTACCACCTCTGTAGAAATATCAGAATTGTTGAGTAAAATGCTCAACATAAGAAAAGTACACCACAACGTATTGAATGCCAAATTGCACAAAAAAGAGGCTGATATTGTGGCAGAAGCAGGAAAACCTGGAATTGTGACCATCGCCACTAATATGGCGGGCCGGGGAACAGATATCAAGCTTTCGTATGCCGTTAAAGAAGCCGGAGGGTTGGCCATAATCGGAACAGAACGTCATGACTCAAGACGAGTGGACCGTCAGCTCAGAGGCCGTTCCGGTAGACAGGGTGACCCTGGAAGCTCTCAATTTTACGTCTCATTAGAGGACAACCTTATGCGGCTTTTCGGTTCTGATCGTGTGGCCAAAGTCATGGACAAAATGGGCCTTGAAGAAGGTGAAGTTATTCAGCATTCCATGATGACCAAATCCATCGAAAGGGCTCAAAAAAAAGTAGAGGAAAACAACTTTGGTATTCGAAAAAGACTACTGGAATACGATGATGTGATGAACGCTCAGCGAGAGGTCATATACAAAAGAAGAAAACATGCCTTGAGTGGAGACAGAATCAAACTCGATATCGCCAATATTCTCTATGATACCTGCGAGGAAATAACGCTTACCAACAAAGCCTCAAATGATTTTAAAAACTATGAATTCGAGATCATTAGAAACTTTTCTGTCACTTCTCCACTGTCAGAGGAAACCTTTAATGAAACTGCCGAAAACGAGATCATAAACCAACTTTACGATCAACTTAGCGAACATTACAGCAACAAAATTACTGCCAATGCCGAACTTGCATATCCTGTAATCAAAGAAGTTTACGAACGACCGGGTAATACATTCGAAAGAATCGTAGTCCCTTTTACAGATGGGATCAAGACATTAAAAGTAGTGACCAACCTTCAAAAAGCCTATGAAACTGAGGGTAAATATTTGGTTCAGGATTTTGAAAGGAACATCACCTTGGCCTTGATCGACGAGGCTTGGAAAACCCATCTGCGTAAGATGGATGAACTCAAACAATCTGTCCAGTTGGCTGTACACGAGCAAAAAGATCCGCTTTTAATATACAAGTTCGAGGCCTTTGAACTCTTTAAATCCATGATCAATCATTTGAATAAAGAGGTGCTGTCTTTCCTTTTCAAAGGAGGACTACCACAACAAAGTGATGCTCAGATACAAGAGGCAAAAAGAAGGCCCCCTGCACCCAAAGGTTACAGAACCTCCAAAGATGAGGTTCTCAATACAGATGAAATGGCACAGAGAAATCGCAATGTAGGTGCAGGCGCAGGAGGTCGACAAAGAAATGTGGTTGAAACTATCGTCAGAGACCGACCCAAGATCGGAAGAAATGAAAAAGTCGTAATCAGAAACGTGAGCACCGGTGAAACCAAAACCCTAAAATTCAAACAAGCAGAGCCATTGATTAACAAAGGAGAATGGGTGATCAATAATTAATTTTATAAATTAGAAAACACAATAATTGGGTGATGGAAGTTTATGCTAAGGTTCTTTTGTGGGTAGTTCCCTTATTTCTCATTTTGATCATTATCGAAATTGCATACGGTCATTTTACTGGTAAGCAAACCCACACATTTATGGATACCCTCTCAAGCTTGAGTTCTGGCATGACCAACATACTAAAAGATATTTTAGGCTTGGTAGTGGTCATCGTCTCCTACCCTTTTTTACTTGAAAAATTATCCATTATATCCCTCGAAAACAGCATATCATTGTACTTCACTGCGTTTATATGTATCGATTTTGCAAGTTACTGGAGTCATCGACTGAACCATAAAATAAATTTCTTCTGGAACCAACACGTCATTCACCACAGCAGTGAAGAATTTAACTTGGCTTGTGCTCTAAGACAAAGCATTTCAAATGTATTGGGTTACTCTGCTCTATTTTTAGTTCCTGCAGCGATATTGGGTGTTCCCAATGAGGTTATCTCCGTTTTGGCTCCCCTTCATTTATTTGGTCAATTTTGGTATCACACCCAACACATTGGAAAATTAGGGTTCCTAGAATATATTTTAGTTACCCCATCACAACACCGTGTCCACCACGCCATCAACCCCATTTATATCGATAAAAACTTGGCTGCGATTTTTTGTGTTTGGGACCGCTGGTTTGGAACGTTTCAGGAAGAATTAGAAGAGGAACCTCCTGTTTATGGCGTTCTGAAACCGGTCCATACTTGGAACCCCCTGATCATCAATTATCAACATATGTGGGGTATGATTCAGGATGCGTGGAACACTCGTTCGTGGAAAGATAAACTCACGCTATGGTGGAGACCCACCGGTTATCGTCCCGATGATGTAGCTCTAAAATATCCCAGAACGAAAATAAGCACCAAATCCCCCTTCGAAAAATACAATCCTGAAATAAGCTTTTTCAAAAAAGCTTGGGCACTGTTCCAGTGGTTGTGTATCAACGTTATGCTATTTTTTTTGTTATCCAATTATGAATCATTTTCTTCCTCTCAAGCCCTCCTCATGGGGGGATTGATCATGATTAGTATTTTTGGCTTTACCTCACTGATGGACGGTTATGTATGGTCCTATAATTTTGAATTGGGAAGAAACTTCTTGGGATTATTGTTTTTTTGCCTACCTAATCAAAGTGAGTTTTATTTATCCCATATTCCCAATTTGTTCTATTTTGGAATCATCTACTTTTCATTAAGTATCATAGGACTACAAATACTGGGTCAAAAAAAGAAGACTACCCCTTTGAATGAAGGATAAAAAAAAAGTATTATTATTGGGGCCTGCCCACCCTTTCCGTGGTGGTATTGCCGATACCCAAAATTATCTAGCGCAAAATCTAAATACATTAGGGCATGAAACTCATGTATACACCTTCACAACCCAATACCCCAAACTCATTTTTCCGGGCAAAACACAATTCAGTGAAGAGAATGCACCGGATAATCTTGATATAAAAAGAAAAATTCATAGTTTCAACCCCTTCAACTGGATTGAGGTCGCCCGATCTATCAATCATCTTAAACCCGATTACGTAATTTTCAGATATTGGACCCCTTTACTGGCACCGTGTTGGTATGGCATTGCCCGAGGAATCAACAAAAACATTAAAAAAATTGGTCTTGTTGACAATTGGATCCCACACGAGATTAAGTTCTGGGACAAAGCTCTAACCCGAATATTTTCAAGTCAAATGAATGGCTTTGCCTCCCTCTCAACAGCAGTTGGAGATAAAATTTCATTAGATAAACCTGATCTGCCCTTATGGAAGGGATTTCATCCTATAGCAGACAAATTACCACAAGCCATTTCGAAAGAAAAAGCACGTAAAGCATTGTCCTGGCCTAAAGATAAAAAAATTGTTCTATTTTTTGGTTTGATCAGAAAATACAAAGGTTTGGGTTTACTTATTGAAGCTTTCTCTAAAGCCTCACTGAATGACTCGAAAGTAATTTTGGCTATAGTAGGTGAAGCATATGAATCATCAAATAAATATATCAAACTTATCCAAAAGCTCAATCTCAATAAACGAATTATTTGTGACTTCAACTACGCTAATATCAATAAAGCCTGTCAAGTCTTTTGTGCCGCAGATGTAATTGCACAAACCTATATCAGTGCCTCACAAAGTGGAGTAACACCACTAGCCTACCATTTCAAAACACCTCTTTTGGTATCTGATATCCCGGGGCTTCGCACCCCTATTCTGGAGGATAAGACCGGAATAGTCTCTGAAATTGACCCCGAGAAAATATCGGAGAACTTACAAAAAATACTTTTTGATGATACATTACCAAACTTTCAAGACGCTTTTCAGAAAGTAAGAAAAAAATACAGCTGGAAATCTTTTGGGCAATCCTTAATGGACTTTATGGCTAAGCTATAATAATTTTAGTGCAGTAAAATTTGTATTTTTAAAAAAAACCTTATGAGAATCCCATCCATTCTAATTTCTCTTTTATTCTTAAGTTCTTGCAAAACCAATGTAGAATCCAAAACTAGTAATCCGCCCAATATAGTTATTGTATTTACGGACGATCAGGGCTATCAAGATTTGGGTAGCTTTGGATCACCCAATATCAGTACTCCACATTTGGATCAAATGGCTAAAGAAGGACTTAAACTCACTAATTTTTATGCCGCACAAGCGGTATGTTCTGCATCGAGAGCAGGATTACTTACTGGTTGTTACCCCAATCGAATTGGCATTTCCGGTGCGTTATTTCCACAACAGAAAATAGGAATCAATTCACAGGAAACAACCATAGCAGAAATGTTAAAAGCGCAAGGTTATAAAACCGCAATCTTTGGAAAATGGCATCTGGGACACCACCCGGAATTTCTACCTATGAATCACGGTTTTGATGAATTTATTGGGATACCTTACTCCAATGATATGTGGCCCGTTGATTATGAGGGAAACCAAGTGCCTCCGGATCACCCTCTTGCAAAAAAATACCCACAACTGCCATTTTTTAAAAACTTTGAAGTGGTTAAAGAAATCAGAACACTGGAAGACCAAGGAAAGTTAACTACTGAACTGACCGATGCTGCCTTGGATTTTATCGAGCGAAACAAAGAAAATCCATTCTTTCTATATGTTCCACATCCCATGCCTCATACCCCTATTGCAGTCTCTGACAAATTTAAGGGAAAAAGTGAGCAGGGGCTATACGGGGATGTAATTATGGAAATTGATTGGTCCGTAGGACAGATAATGAATAAACTGAAAGAACATCAACTCCACGAAAACACCTTATTTATTTTTACTAGCGATAATGGACCATGGTTGAGTTTTGGGAATCATGCGGGCAGTGCATTGCCCTTGAGGGAAGGAAAAGGCACCGCATGGGAAGGTGGACAGAGAGAACCCTGTGTGGTCTATTTCCCAAAAAAAATCAAAGGAGGAAGAACGATTGATACCCCTATGATGGCAATTGATATATTACCCACCATTGCAGAGATCACCGGAACAGATCTACCCGAAAATAAAATTGACGGTAAAAGTGTTTGGGACATATGGACAGGTAAAACAGACCAAACGCAACACCAAGCTTATTTCTTCTACTACAAATCCAATGAATTACATGGCGTACGATACAAGGATTGGAAACTCTATTTTCCCCATACCTATAGATCACTCAATGGAAAACAGGGAGGTCAAAACGGTTATCAAATAAAATACGAGATGAATCGGGTTGAAAAAATTGAACTTTATAATCTAAAAATGGACATCAGCGAATCCAATGATGTGGCTGAAAATTATCCTGAGGTAGTCGAAAAAATAAAAACCCTTGCAAATGAAATGCGGACTAAACTGGGCGATAAACTTTATGATATTGAAGGAACTGAAAATAGACCTGTAGGAAGAATTAATTGAACGCAAAAATATGAAAGTCATGTATTTACTGATAAGTTTGATGCTAATTAACACCTGCCAGATAGGGGCTCCTGAGCCAAATAATCGTTCTAGAGCGGTTTGGAGTCCCGATGAAAATTTTCAGAAAAAAGTCAAAGCTTACTTTGCTTCCGGTTGCTTCTGGTGTGTAGAATCCGTTTACGAGAGCCTAAAGGGGGTTGAGGAGGTCTATTCCGGCTATGCCGGAGGAAAAACCAAAAACCCCACCTATCACCAAGTTATCTCTGGTAGAACAGGTCATGCTGAGACGGTAGAGGTGATCTATGACCCTAATGTAATCGATTTTGCGACCCTTGTAGAAGTTTTTTTTGATTCCCACGACCCTACCCTTCTCAACCAACAAGGACCCGACCGAGGAACGCATTACCGATCCATAGCCTTTTATCAAAATCAAGCTGAGAAGAAAATCATTGAAGACCATATTTCTAATCTATCGGAAGCAAAAGTCTTCCAACAAAAAATAGTAACGGAGGTCAAACCGCTATCGAAGTTTTACTATGCGGAGAACTACCATCAAGACTATGAAAAGAACAACCCCAATGATCTATATATATTGAATGTTTCCAAGCCGCGACTGAATAAATTCAGAGCCAAATCTCCTGAATTGCTAAAAAAAGAGGAGCATTGATATTATAATAAAGACCGATAATTGAACCTTCTCCAGATAAAGTAAAATACCAATCCAACTAAGGAACCGAAGGCCATGCCTGAGACCACATCCAAAGGATAATGTACTCCAATATAGATCCTGCTGTAGGCCACCAAAAAAGCAATGGACAACAATAAATAGGGAAGTCTGGTGTATTTAACTCCAAAAATAAATGAGAAGAAAACCGCTAAAGAGAAAGAATTGGAGGCGTGGCCTGAAAAGTATCCATATAATCCTCCACAAGAAGGTTTAACCAACCTTACCATTTCTTTTAGGGCTGGCTCGTGACAGGGTCGCAAACGCTCGAAACCATATTTAAACAGATTAGTTATCTGATCTGTTGCCAAAACTAGAAAAGCAACAAAAAGTAGTAGCATAAAAAAGGATTTATGACTTGTGTGCTGTAGATATAAGAGAGCCAAAAATAAATAAAGGAATATATTTGTTCCCTTGTGGGTCATGAGCATCCAGAAACCATCAAAAGTTTTGGATCCCATTTGATTGAGAAAAAGAAATAATTGCTGATCTAGTGTAATGAGTTCATCCACAGCTTAATCCAAACTTTCCATTTCTTTATCATAGAATTCTAATGCCTGTTCTACAAGTAGAGCAGTTTGAGATTCCAATTCCTCTCTATCTTCTTTTTGAAACTCCTCCATCCAGTGAATCTCATCGGTTGCAACATTGAGAAAAAAACGCGGATACTCTGTATGAACTATAAAAATTAAATCTTCAAGAGCTGAGCTGTCAGCAATTAAAAACTTTGGTAAATCCATCTTCAAAGTCAGTTTAGGAATTTAATTTTTGGGAAAGATACTGAAATCTTAGAAGCAATAATAGTGCAGAAAGTGTTAACCCTGTCAAAAGGCCTAACCAAATTCCGGAGGTAGACCAATCAGTTTTTAACCCGAAATAGTAGGAAATTGGAAAACCAATAGCCCCGTAAGATAAAAAGATAAGAATAGCTGGAGTAATCACATCCTGAATTCCCCTTAAAGCACCCAAAACTACAGCCTGAAGTCCATCAGCTATTTGAAAAAAAGCAGCAATTAGAATCAAATCCGAGGCAATTTTAACCACCACAATTACATCTGAGGATATAGCGGAGGAATCCCCGTCAAGATATAACCAAGGTAGCAAATCATGGGAAGCAATAAAAAACAAACAAAAAAGTGAACTAATCAAAAAAACAAGTAAAAAATTTGAAATAGCAACCCTTTTCAGTGTAACTAGATCTTTACGGCCTTTTTCATTTCCTACACGTATCATAGCAGTTACACCCAAACCAAGTGCAACCATATAAGTCATGGAAGTTAAATTAAGAGCTATCTGATTGGCTGCCTGGGGATTTTTTCCCAATAAACCAGAGATCCAAATCGCAGAGGTAAAAAAAGTGATCTCAAAAAACATTTGGAGTGCCGAGGGAAGTCCCAAAAAAATAATCCTTTTAAAAATTGTTTTCCTGAGTTTTACTCTAAAAAGTTTACGGTTGAATCTTTTAAATCCCTTTTGATTCTTGACATTGATTGCCATAAACAAAACCATTGCCCAACGTGAGAACAAAGTTCCAAGCGCTGCACCCTCGACGCCCAACTCAGGAAAACCGTGAATTCCAAAAATTAAAAGGTAATTTAGCAAAACATTGATGACATTGCCCATCAAAGTTGCATACATGGCCAAACGGGTCTGAAACAAACCCTCCGCAAACTGCCTTAACCCCTGAAAACCAACGAGAGGAACCAAAGACATAGCCACCCAAAAAAGGTAAGGTTTAGCCAAAAAAACAACTTCATGGGGTTGACCCATTTGAGATAATAGAGGTTGAGCCCATAACACCAATATGGCCAAAATAAGTCCCAATCCAAAACAAAGGATCAAACCATGAACAAAAACATACCTTACATTATAATAATTTTTTGCTCCGAAAGACTCAGCAATCATTGGAGTAATTGCGGTAGAAAAACCTATTCCTATAGACATAGCTACGAAAACAAAACTATTACCAAGTGAAACAGCAGCTAATTCAGCAGTGCCCAATTGACCAACCATGATATTGTCAATCAACTGAACTACAGTATGCCCTAGCATACCTACTATGACGGGAAAGGCTAATTTAAGATTGGTTCCAAATTCTTTGGTATATGTACTGAATCTCATTGAAAATAAACAGAATAATATCCTTATTCAAGACCTAATTGATCTGTGAGGAATACCAGTGCAGCCATTGTTGCAGCACCCATCTCCAATTCTCTCTTATTAATTTGGTCAAAAGTATCCATCTCTGAATGATGATGAATGAAATATCTATGTGGGTCAGTTTTCAAACCTGCTAGAACTTTTGCATTACTTTTAAGTAAACTCACATCTGCACCACTTCCATTATCTCCAAAAAAATGAATAAAGTAAGGACTAAAATAGGATTTCCAAGACAAAATTTTATTCAAGTATTTTTCTTTAGTGTCAAAATTAAATCCCAAAGGGCTGAAGCCACCAGTATCAGACTCAAGTGCTAAAAGGTGTTGCTCTTTATTCTTTTTAACAGTTTGACTGTAAACCTTGGCACCATTCAATCCATTTTCTTCATTGGCAAACAATACTAATCGAATGGTGTTTTTAGGGCGAAAGTTAATAGAGTTCATTAGTCTCAAGACTTCCATAGACTGAACAACCCCTGCCCCATCATCGTGGGCTCCATCACCTAAATCCCATGAATCTAGATGGGCACCCACCAAAATGATTTTCTCAGGTGATAACTCCCCTTTAATCTGTGCAATCACATTATAAGACCTTACCTCTGGATAGTTCTTGCAATTTTGCTTGATAAAAAAACGTAATTTGGGATTCAGAGCAATCATTGAACTTAGTAACTCTGCACCGTTAGTGCTGATCGCTGCAGCAGGAATTCTTTTATTTATGGGTAAATTACCATAACTCATCACTCCTGTGTGAGGGTAGTCGTCCAATCTTAAATTTAAAGAGCGAACAATAACAGCCAAAGCACCAAATTTAGCAGCTTCGGCTGCACCAATGTATCTCTGATCTACGGCACCACTGTAGGCTTCAAAAGTATTGATTAAATCTGCTTCCATTGGACGATTAAAAAAAACAATCTTACCCTCAATTTTATCTTTACCCAATAAAGCAAGATCTTCAATTTTTTTGACTTCAACCACATTAGCACGAATTCCTGCAGAAGGTGTTGCAATTGAGCCTCCTAGGGCACAAATGCTGACGTTTATTGTATTACCCGGGCTAGATTCTATATTTGCGTACTCAAAAGTCCCTCTTACCCACTTGGGAACCATTACTGTTTGCAACCATACGGAATCCAATTGCAATGCCTCGAGTTCATCTTTAGCCCATTTAATGGCCCTTTCAGCATTCAACGAACCTGACAAGCGGCCACCAATTTGATTGGTTAGATGATTTAACCAATCATAACTTTTTCCTTGAGTCAGCACCTGGCGATAGATCTCCTTGATTTGGGTATTTATTACCTCATCATTTTGAGCGTGAACTGAAAAACTGCTGCACAATAATAATAGCAATAATTTTCTCATAATCAATTAAAGTTTAGATTTAGCAGCAAATTGTTGGATATCATCTACAGTGACAGGGTTTGATCCCAAGATCATAAGTCTTTCAACAACATTTTTAAGCTCGCGTATATTACCAGTCCATGGATAATCCATCAATTGAGTAATGGCACCTTTAGAAAAGGTTTTTCTATCCATACCCTGTTCGTTCATAAGACTATCTGTGAAGTAATCCACCAATATTGGAATGTCAACTTTTCTTTCTTCAAGTGAAGGAACTTTAATAAGGATTACAGCTAAACGGTGATAGAGATCCTCCCGAAATTTTCCGTTATCAATTTCATTATTCAAATTCTTATTGGTGGCGGCGATAACACGAACATTTACCTTTATGTCTTTTTCTCCTCCCACTCTTTGAATTTTGTTTTCTTGAAGTGCTCTCAATACTTTGGCTTGAGCTGCTAGGCTCATATCCGCCACTTCATCTAAAAATAGTGTACCTCCATTGGCAATTTCAAACTTTCCTGGACGATCTTTAACTGCAGATGTAAAAGCTCCTTTTATATGACCAAAGAGTTCACTTTCAATCAAATCGGCAGGAATAGCAGCACAATTAACTTCTACAAAAGGAGCTCCAGTCCGATTACTTTTTAGATGTAGGTGATGAGCTACGAGTTCTTTGCCAGTTCCATTTTCTCCTGTAATCAATACCCTAGCCTCTGTTGGGGCTACCTTTTCTATCAAATTGTGAATCTCATTAATCTGGGGTGAATCACCAACCATCTGGTACCTTTTAGCAATTCGTTTTTTAAGATTTTTATTCTCTAATACTAAATTCTTTATTTGCAAAGCATTCCTGACAGCTGTAAGCAATCGATTCAAGTCCGGTGGTTTGGAAATAAAATCATAAGCTCCTGACTTCATAGCTTCAACCGCAGTGGAGACATTTCCATGACCAGTCAACATAATGAATGGGATATTAATGCCATTTTCCCTGGCTTTTTGTAAAACCTCTACACCATCCATTTTAGGCATTTTTATATCACAAAGTACTAAGTCGAAATCCTCCTTATCAAGTGTGATTAGTCCTAATTTACCATCCTCACATTGTGTGATTTGATAGTCCTTGCTTTCTTCTTCTAAAATTCGGATTAGTACTCTTCTAATGGGTTCTTCATCCTCAATCAATAATATTTTTTTCATTTGGTTTCCAAGGTATTATTTTTAAGTGTAACTACCCTTTGTGGAAATGGTATTTCGATATTAGACGCCTTTAGTTTTTCAAAAATCTTAAACCTGAGATCACTTTTGACAAGATTGGCCTCAAAGCTTTTATTCATAGAAAAGAAAAGTCGGAACATCAATGCACTATCTCCAAAATCGTCAAAAAGCAGAAATGGTTCCGGTTTAGCCAAAACCTTGGGGTGGTCATTAGTAATCTGTATTACTGTATCCTTTAACAATTGAATATCAGTATTGTAGGCCACTCCAAAATGGATTGACTCTTTGGTTAAAGTCCCATTTTCAGTCCAGTTATAAAGAATTGAAGTCAAGAATTTATGATTGGGAATTATCAATACTTTATTGTCTCTTGTCACTGCTCTTGTGGTTCTCAACATAATATTTTCGACTCTTCCCACCTGACCATCTAATTGTATTATGTCTCCTACATGAACTGTTTGGTCCGCCAATATAGATATCCCTGAAAAAACATCTTGGATTAAAGTTTGCAATGCTAAGCTAACTCCCACCAATAGTGCTGCGGATGCCGCAAAAATTGTGCTTACTTTTACCCCAACATTGTCTAAAGTAATTAAAATTACAATCAGGTAAATCAGATAGTTGAAAAACGATAAAATACCCCTAAACTTGAGTTTAGTTTCATTGTTAAGCGTTTTAAATACAATACGTCGAAATACCTTAAGGAATAAATAAGTAATTACAAAAACACCAATAATGATTAAAATAGATTTCGGCGATAGTACTATATCACCACCCATCTCTATGTTATAGTTAAAGAAATCAGTTATTTTTTGCATGAAATTAAATCGATGCTAATATAACACAAAAACAAAACCCACCCTTATTTCTAAGGATGGGAAAAAATTGCTATGAAAAAGAAATAACACTAAAGAAAGTTAGTGTTGTTCAAATATAAATATTTTTTCTTAGAATGGGTATTTATGCGAACATGTCCTTAACCTTTTCGAAAAATGATTTATCGGACTTGTCTGGACTAGGGGTGAAATTATCATCTTCAAGCATTTTTTGAAAAAATTGCTTTTGTTCTTTATTTAAAGTTTTTGGGGTCCAAACATTGACATGAACCAAAAGATCTCCCTTTCCATATCCATTCAAGTCAGGTAATCCCTTACCTCTCAACCTTAATGTTTTCCCAGACTGTATACCAGACTCAAGTTTGATCCTGACTTTTCCTTCCAATAAATTAATTTCTCTGGATACACCCAAAGCAGCTTCGGCTATGCTTATGTATAGGTCAAAATGTAAGTGATTTCCCTCTCGGACAAAATTGTCATCCGTACTTTCCTCAATTAAAACTAACAAATCTCCAGTTATCCCATTACCAATGGCCTCATTGCCTTTTCCAGCCACTTTCAATTGCATACCTTCTTCTACCCCGGCAGGAATTTTTATGGATACCGCTTCTTCTCGTTCAACCATGCCATTGGCATCACTTCCAGCGGGCCGATTTGATATAATTTGCCCACTTCCATTACATTTGGGACAAGTAGATGCACTTTGCATCCTTCCAAGGATTGTATTGGTAACTCTCATTACTTGACCTTTTCCTTCACAAGTTCTGCAAGTATCATAACTCACTCCTGGAGCTTGAACTTTTCTTCTAACTTTAATTTTCTTTTCCACACCATGGGCAACCTCTTTAATACTCAACTGTACTCTGATTCTGAGGTTCCCTCCTTTTGATTTATACTGTGATTGGCCAAAACCACTAAAGCCACCACCACCAAAAGCGCTCCCAAAAATATCTCCGAATTGACTGAAAATATCTTCCATATTCATACCTCCTCCTCCAAAACCGCCAGACTCAAAAGCAGAATGCCCAAACTGGTCGTACTGCGATTTCTTTTGAGGATCACTCAAGACCTCATAAGCCTCTGCTGCCTTTTTGAAATTAGCTTCAGCTTCTTTATCACCAGGGTTTTTATCTGGATGAAATTCTATCGCCTTTTTGCGATAAGCCTTTTTAATTTCATTTGCTGACGCACCCTTTGATAGGCCCAAAATTTTATAAAAATCTTCTTTCATATGGGTCATTGTCCTACGACGACCTTGGGGAATCTTATTATTTTATCTCCAAGTTTATATCCTTTTTCAGTCACGTCTATTATTTTACCTTTTTGATCATCATCTGAGGGAATTAGTGTGATCGCCTCGTGTATTTCTGAATCAAATGTGTCACCTATGTTAGTTTCAGTAACATTCAATCCATTCCCTTTTAGAACATCTGCCAATTTGTTGTTGATTAAAACGAATCCCTCAATGGACTTTTTTTCCTCCTCAGGAGTTTGATTGATGGCCCGTTCCATATCATCTAAAATTGGCAATATGGCACTAATAACCTCTTGACCGGCGGTTTTAAAAAGTTCTATGCGTTCTTTGGAAGTTCTTTTCTTAAAATTTTCAAACTCTGCAAACAAACGTAGGTACTTTTCTTTCTCCTGATCTAGGTTTCCACTCAATTCCTCAATCTTTTTTGAAATGTCTGTCTTAACGGATTTTTTATTGACAGTGGTTTTTTTTCCTTTAGCCTTGGCTTTAGATGGTTTATTTACCATTTTTTTTTTTTTAATATTATTCAAATTTACTGCCAACTGGCTTTTTTTGTCAAATTGTCATTCTTTTTTTTAAGGATATCGTTTAGTGCCGGCTGTAAATATGGGAATTGGAATTTGAATCCTTTTGACAAAATCAGTTTAGCACTGACTCTATGACTACCTAAAATCAAAAGAGAGCGTTCTCCCATAAACAATTGCAAAAAAAAGGCAGGAATATTGGGTAAAAAAACTGGGCGTTTCAAAGTTCTCCCTATTTCTTTTATCAAGTTAGTTTGTGAAATGGGATTCGGAGCAACAGCATTAAAAGTTCCCTCCCACCCATCATCAACTGCCCTAAAAAACAATCGTGACAAATCATCAATATGAATCCAACTTTGCCACTGCTTACCAGAAGCGAAAGCTGTTCCCAAAAAAAGTTTTACCGGAGGAGTCAACTTAGACAATAAACCTCCCTCTTTAGCCAAAACCAAACCGATTCTAAAAATTGATAAATTTATTGAGTTTTTGGATAAAGCCTCTGATTCTTGCTCCCATGCATAAGTTACTTTTTGTAAAAAATTTTCTTGTGAAAGAGGACTATTTTCTTCATGAATATCATCTATACTATTTGGGTAAATCCCAATGGCTCCTGCACAACAAATACTTTTCATTTTTATGTTTAGTTGATCCAGGGTCTTTTTTAATAGTCGAGTACTATTCAACCTACTATCCAAAATAACCTCTTTGTTCTTAGTTGTCCAAGGTTTAGAAATATTTGCTCCGGCCAAATGAATTAGGGTATCTACTCCTTCGAAGCAACTATCATCAATCTCATCTTTTTCAGGATTCCAAAAAAAGCCTTTGAGGCTTTCAGAATTAATGCATTCCTCTTTTCGAGTAGTTAAAAAATGAATGCTGATTTTACGTCGCTTAGCATGGTTAATTAAGTTTTTACCAATCAGTCCCGTAGCTCCGGTAATCAATAACTTCATTTGTTTTTTTTCAAAAATAAACTAAACCTTTTTTATGGCTCTTAACATTTCTCTTTTTCCAGGAGGTCCCTCTAATCGCTCAAGCCAAAAACCTATTTTTTCCAGAATTCTTCTAACCGATCCTTTAGCACAGTAACTAACCCAAACTCCGCCTGGCGCTAGTATGTCATGACATTTTTGAAGGGCAGTTTCATGCCACATCTCCGGTTGAGCGTGATAACCAAATGCATCGTAATACAAAACATCAAATTGATTATCAAAATCCAGAGTAAAGAAATCTCCTTTAATTTTTTTAAATAAAAATTCTTTTTGAAGTAGGCTTCCACCCCAATCCACCATGTGTAATTGGTCAAAAAAGTGCTTATGTTCAGAATCAGGGAGCACATCTTGCATATCTAGAGATTTAACTTCTTCAAAGGATAAGGGATATTTTTCGACAGCAAAATACTCACAAGATATTTTGTGATCAACAACAAAAATATAGCTTAGGTATGCATTCAATCCTGTACCCAATCCCATCTCAAAAATTTTTGGGGACATTTGTTTATTTTGACTTGACCAATGAGCTAAACCTTTATTTATATATACATAATCTGACTCTGTTATAGCACCTTTTTTGGAGTGATAGATCTCATTAAATTGCTCCGAATAGAATGATGGTGATCCATCTTCTGTTGTGATTCTTATCCTTTTCATTGTTTAAACTCATTAAATCTGTATCAAAAAAATTGTTGACAAACCATATTAAAATTATTTTTAAGAAAATAAATAAAATTAAAAGTTTAGATTTTAAAAATCCTCGGCTTTTAGAAAGTTTTAAAAGTAAAAAAAGTAATTTTGAAAATATTTTACATAGAATGAAAATAGAGAAAGCTTCTGCTTCTAATTTGGACAATGTGGATTTTGAAAATTTGACTTTTGGGTCTGTTTTTACTGATCACATGTTTGTATGTGAATACAAAAATGGAAAATGGCAGACACCTGAAGTCCTTCCCTATAAGTCCCTTTCTTTTGAACCATCAATGAGTGTGCTTCATTATGGGCAAGCTGTTTTTGAAGGTATGAAAGCTTACAAAGACGATCATGGTAAAGTATGGCTTTTTAGGCCCGATCAAAATTTTAAACGCATCAATCGTTCTGCTGAGAGGCTTCAAATTCCAACTTTCCCTGAAGACTTTTTTTTTAAAGGCTTGAGATCATTACTTGATTTAGACAAGGAATGGATAAAGCCCGGAATTGGAAATTCTCTCTATGTTCGTCCTTTTGTTTTTTCAAGTCAAGCTTGTGTTCAGGCTTCTCCATCATTGGAATATACTTTTATAATCATTTGTTGTCCTGTAAAGGCCTATTATGGAGGAGAAGTGAATGTCTTAATTGCAGAGGAGTTTAGCAGAGCAGCTGACGGAGGAATAGGTTACACAAAAGCTGCAGGGAACTATGCCGCCCAATTTTATCCAACTGCATTGGCACAAAAAAAAGGGTATCAGCAGATTGTATGGACTGATGCCAAATCCCATGAGTTCCTTGAAGAAGCAGGAACTATGAATATTTTTTTTAGAATTGATAATAAACTCTTAACTGCACCAACCAATGATCGAATACTAGACGGGGTTACACGAAAAAGTGTCATACAAATCGCCAGAGATTCTGGAATTGAGGTAGAGGTTCGTCCCATAAGAATTGATGAGATCGTAGATGCCTCCAAAAACAATTCTTTGAAAGAAATGTTTGGAAGCGGAACAGCTGTTGTAATCAATCCCATTAAAAGTTTTGGATACAAAGGGGTAAACTACAAACTTCCAAAACTGGAGGACTCAGTTGCAAAACAACTGAAGGATAAAATAATGTCTATACAATATAATCTTTCCGAGGACCCATATGGATGGCGTGTTCCTATAGATTAATATTTATATAATATAGATTTAATGTCTGGTTTAAAGTAATTTGGGCCTTTAAGTACCTTTCCGTCTTCACGATAAATAGGTTTGCCGTCATCACCTAACTTGCTCATATTACTTCTTTGAATTTCATTAAAAACCTCTGTGATTTTGTATTGCATACCGTGAGAGAGTATAGTTCCACACAAAATATAGAGCATGTCTCCCAGAGCATCGGCAACTTCAACAAGGTCGTTTTTTTGGGCTGCATCTAGATATTCTTCGTTTTCTTCTTTCATCAGTTTGTACCTTAAAAGTACGGTTTGACTTGGAATATTTGCAATGGGTGAGTCAGCCGATTCTATACCAAAAGCATTGTGGAATTCAGCAACTGCATTTAATTCATTTTTAATCATTTTATATTTGATGTGAAGTTAAAAGAGGTCAATGTTTTTTTCTAATTTAGGGAAAATATAAAAATGTTCAGTCAAGGACAACTCTTATTTGCTGTTATATTTGTAATTGGTTTCGTGATACTGATGGTATTCTCCTACAAAAAGGATTCCAAAAATCATAATCTACATTACAGAGGAAGTATAAAAATATTTTTTGCATTTATACTCGTCATAGGGGTCCTTTTTCTAATCAAGTTCTTTACACAGAATTCATAATTAAAAAAAATGAAGCATCTTTTTATTGTTTTTATTGGAGGAGGTTTGGGGACAGTAGCACGTTTTCTTGTAGGTAAATTTTTACCTTATTCTGGTAAAGGATTTCCATGGAATACTTTTTGTGCAAATTTGTTGGGTTGTTTACTTATTGGGTTTTTAATAGGTTATTTTCATAGAAATAGTAATGAAAACGAATCTTCACTGGTTTTATTTGCCACAGTAGGATTTTGTGGTGGATTCACAACTTTCTCTTCTTTTGCCAATGAAAACTTATCATTAATGAAATCAGGGGATTTCAAAATTTTACTAGTTTACAGTATGTTGAGTTTAATAATGGGAATTTTTATGGTTTACACAGGAATTTTGGTCAACAAGTTTATTCACTGATTTTTTACGTATTTCTTAAAATAATATTAAAAAATTATTAGACCCCTATTATTTTAGGGGGTAGATTGTTCAATATAATAAAAATAGATTTTTGGCCCCCAATATTTTTATTGTAAGAATTCTTATTACATAGTTTAGCAAAAATTAATAATAACAAACTATGTTAAATCTTTCACTAATTAATTCGACAACAGCAGTTGAAGTCAATGATGACTTCACCATGCTATGGATCCTTTTATCGGGGATTTTAGTTTTTTTCATGCAAGCAGGATTCACTTTGGTTGAGTCTGGTTTTACCCGTTCCAAAAATGCGGTTAATATCTCCATGAAAAACATTTTAGACATTTCAGTTGGTACTATTTCTTACTGGGCTATTGGTTATGGTTTGATGTACGGAGCATCTAATGGATGGATCGCAACTTCAGACATATTCTTCAACCCTGGAGATGGACCACATGATGTATTTTTCCAGACCGTTTTCTGCGCAACTGCAGCAACAATCGTTTCTGGTGCAATCGCAGGTAGAACTAAATATACTACCTATGTACTTTTCACAATTTTCCTAACAGCCTTAATCTACCCAATTTCAGGCGGATGGCAATGGAATGGTGATGGTTGGTTGGCAAATTTAGGCTTTATTGACTTTGCCGGTTCTTCAATTGTACATTCTGTTGGTGGCTGGGCAGCACTCGTAGGTGCTTGGATGGTCGGCCCTAGATTAGGCAAATATGTTGATGGTAAATCAAATGTTATTCCAGGTCACAACTTATTGCTAGGTGCACTTGGTGTTTTCATTCTATGGTTAGGATGGTTTGGTTTTAATGGTGGTTCACAATTAGCTTGGGGAGGTGACGACTCTGCAGCTGCATCGGCTGTAGTTATGGTTACTAATATAGCAGCAGCAGCTGGTGCTGTAGGCGCAATGGCTACCACATGGATTAAAGATAAAAAACCCAATTTAGGAATGACACTTAATGGAGCCATCGCGGGACTCGTAGCAATTACAGCAGGCTGTGGAAATATGACTTTTGGTGGAGGATTTCTTGCTGGATTAATCGGAGGTATAATAGTTGTGTTTTCTATCGAATTCATTGACAAGGTTCTCAAAATTGATGACGCTGTAGGTGCAGCATCTGCTCATGGTGTAGCTGGTGCGTGGGGAACTCTTGTAATTGGCCTATGGGGCGTTGATGGTGATACAGGCATTGGACTTCTCAATGGAGGAGGCGCTAGCCAATTTGGAATCCAAGCTATAGGTGTATTAGCCTATGGGGTATGGGCTACGGTAACAGCTCTTGTAGGGTTTGGAATCCTTAAATCTACCATTGGACTTCGAGTTTCTGAAGAAGTTGAAATTAAAGGTCTTGATGAAACTGAACATGGAATTGGTGGATTTGAAGGTGGCGGATTCGAAGCTTGGATCAAAGAAAATGCAAAATAAAATTTAATTAAATAAACTTTAAATATTAAAATTATGAATTTTAAAAATACTTTTTTTACAACGTTAGCCTTAATGTTTAGTTTCATTCTAGCTGCCCAAGAAGAGGAGTCTGCTCCAGAACCAACGTTTGGTGTCAGTGGCTCTATTGATACTTATTATAGAAGTAGTGAGTTTGCTCCTGGCACATCTTTTGCTAATCTACCTGGATTTGCAATGGGTATGGCAAACATCATAATGTCATACGAGGGAGAAAAATCTGGTTTTGTTGCTGACCTTGTTTTTGGTCCTAGAGGAGCAGATGCTGTATTTGGTTCACCACAAGCCGGTGATTTTTACAGAAGTTCGAACATGGTAAACCAACTCTACGCATACTATAACGTTAGCGACTCATTTACATTGACTATGGGTAATTTCAATACTTTCCTAGGTTATGAAGTAATTTCTCCTGTAGCTAATTTTAACTATACCACCTCATACATGTTTTCTTACGGCCCTTTCTCTCATAGTGGTATAAAGGCTGACATTGCAGCTGGAGAAAACACCTCCATTATGCTTGCAGTTTTGAACACAACCGATGCGACAGAATTTCAACCCATTGATGATGACTATATGTTTGGTGCACAGCTAGGTATATTTGGTCAATACATCAATTATCTGGGTGGAGGAACTGCAGGCGTGAGTCAAATTGACTTTACCGGTGGTTTTAACCTTGGCGATAGTTTCTTCCTTGGAATCAATGCAACTAGCTACAGTGACGATAACAATGTCGAATTCTCTGGCGTAGCATTATACCCCCAATACACCTTCTCAGACTCTTTTGCCCTTGGAGCTCGATTCGAGGCCTTTTCTGAGGACGGTTTAGGAGCTATAGGAGATATCTCTGGAGATGGAGACAATACATCTTTTACTGTTACTGGAAGCTATACTTCTGGAAACTTTATTTTCAAACCTGAAATAAGAATTGACTCTGCATCGGGTAAATTTTACACTGATGCTGACGGAGCTACAGATGGTTTGAGCGCCTTTTTAGTAGCTGCAATCTACTCATTTTAAGTTATTTTACTGAAAAAAATCTTATTTCAGTAATTAATAATGATTTACCCTCCAAAGTTTAACTTTGGGGGGTAAATCATATTATATTTAGACTCAGAAATAAAAAATTAAAATCTATCTCTAACAAAACATTTCAAAAACGTTTTCAAAAACAAATATTTAAATTATTCAAAACATGAAAAAAATCGAAGCAATCATTAGAAAATCAAAATTTGATGATGTAAAAGAAGCACTACACGGAGTCGAAGTGAATTTCTTCAGTTACTGGGATGTAACTGGGGTAGGAAATGAAAAAGAAGGCCATGTCTACCGTGGAATCACTTACAGTACCTCTGAAATTCAAAGAAGATACCTATCTATTGTAGTATCGGAATCTTTTGTAGAAAAAACAATACAAGCTATCATTTCAACTGCCGCGACCGATAAGGTGGGAGATGGAAAAATATTCATTTTACCCGTTGAAGAAGCATACAGAATCAGAACTGGAGAAAAAGGAAACGAATCATTAAACTAACAAACAAATAATTATGGAAACTACAATTTTAACCGTTAACAATGTATGGATGATGGTCTGTACAGCCCTAGTATTTTTTATGCACTTGGGATTCTCTTTTTTGGAAATTGGACTGACCCGCCAAAAAAACACTATCAATATATTATTTAAAAACTTTTTTGTCATCACCATGGGCCTCCTATTGTATTGTATTGGTGGATTTAACCTTATGTATCCTGGATTTGAAGATGGAGAAATTGGTTTATTCAAATTCGCAGGTTTTGGAATATCTGCTCCAGAGGGAGGAATGGGATTTGGATACGCTGACGGTGGTTACACCTGGTGGACCGATTTTCTTTTCCAAGGTATGTTTGCCGCCACTGCAGCGACAATTGTTTCCGGAGCAGTTGCTGAGCGTATCAAATTATCTGGATTTATGCTATTTGCAATTCTATACGTTGGAATTGTATACCCTATTGTTGGAGCTTGGAAATGGGGTGGTGGATTCCTAGACGCATGGGGATTCTACGATTTTGCTGGTTCTACATTGGTTCACTCTGTTGGGGGATGGGGTGCTTTAATTACTATCTATCTTTTGGGAGCCAGGATTGGTAAATTTGATAAAGACGGAAAACCAAAAGCTTTACCTGGTCATAATCTACCAATTGCATCTGCCGGTGTTTTCATCCTTTGGTTGGGGTGGTTTGGATTTAATGGAGGTTCAGTACTGTCCGCTGATCCGGAATTGACTTCATTGACTCTGGTGACCACCTCACTTGCCGCAGCTGCTGGGGGTGTTGCCGCTGCTTTCTTTTCTAATATTTTATACAAAAATTTTGATTTGACCATGTTTATGAACGGAGTTTTAGGAGGATTAGTTGGAATTACAGCAGGTGCAGACCAAATGAGTCCAACTGACGCCATTGTTATTGGATTGTTCGCTGGGGTCATTGTAGTGTTGGGCATTGCTTTGATTGACAAGCTAAAATTAGACGATCCTGTTGGAGCTGTTGCAGTTCACTTAATCTGTGGTATTTGGGGAACCTTAGCCGTGGGAATCTTTGGAGCTATGTCAGGAATTGATCAATTTTTAACTCAATTGATTGGTGTTGGAATTGTCGGTGCTTTTTGTGTAGCCGCATCTTTCATCATCCTATTTATTGTCAAATCAACCACTGGATTGAGAGTGAATAAGGACGAGGAAATTAACGGTCTCGATCTTTCAGAACATGGAATGGAAGCATATGCTGACTTTAGAACCAACGAAGGCTAATCTAATTCTATTACTAATATGAGAAAGCCTCCACTAACGGAGGCTTTTTTCTTTGATCCAATTAAATCATAAGAATCTATTGCCCTAAGCAGGCGAATTCATATTTTTGAAAAAAAAATATGAATCAAATCACTTTGTTAATGTATTGCTCTGACCAGAAAGGAATCATTGCTGCAGTGACGAACTTCATACATCAAAGTCAAGGAAACATTACCTATATTGACCAATACGTTGACAGGCCAAATGCCGCATTTTTTATGCGAGTAGAATGTGACTTCAATAGAGACGATTTCAACTTTCAAGGTTTTAAAGATCAATTTCACAGAAACTTAGGAAAACGTTTCTCCCTTTATTGTAATTTTTATTTAAAAAATCAAAAACCAAAAATGGCCGTTTTTGTCTCTAAATACGACCATTGTCTATACGATATACTTGCTAAACAACAATCTGGAGAGTTGTCTGCAGAGATTCCTTTTATTTTAAGCAATCACCCTAATCTTGAAATCATCGCCAAACGCTTTGATATTCCTTTTTATAATATTCCTGTTAACAAAGAAAATAAGCCTGAAGCAGAGGCAAAACAATTGACATTACTCAAAGAACATCAGGTAGATTTTATAGTTTTGGCTCGTTACATGCAAATTATTTCTCCAACACTTATCGACCAATACACAAATAAAATCATCAACATTCACCATTCTTTCTTACCAGCCTTTCCGGGTGCAAAACCCTATCACTCGGCCTTTGAACGTGGTGTAAAGATTATTGGAGCAACCAGTCATTATGTCACCGATGAGCTGGATGCAGGCCCCATCATAGAGCAAGATATTGCTCGGGTCACTCACTTAAACTCTATTGCAGATTTTATTGAAAAAGGAAGAGACTTGGAGCGAATCGTACTGCTTCGTGCTCTTAAATTACATGTCAATCGAAAAGTAATGGTCTATGGGAACAAGACTGTGGTCTTTTCTTAATCATTGCCCTCTAAAAACATAAGCATTCCATCGTTAAAGTTTTTAGGTTTTTCTACATTTACTACATGACCACATTTTTGCAAAACCAATAACTGAGAAAAAGGATCACTTTCGGTAACCTTTCGAACAGAGGGAAGAAACATATAATCTTGATCACCCATGATATAAAGAGTGGGGATATCCAGAGCTACTTTTCTAAATATCCTTAACTTGGGTATGATTTCCGATGTAAGTTTAAACCACCTTATAAATTCTTTTTGATAAAGTTTTTTGGCTTCGCGAATAAATAAGATACGAGACTCCTTGTGGTTTCTATTAGGCATTATGATAAAAGCAAAAAAACGATACAACCACATATATGGTAGAACAGATTTTGTGGCATTGCCGAAGTACATTAGAATTCTTGATCTCAAATTCAACTCCAATACAGCACCTCCCATAATCATTTTCTCTACACGTTCGGGCTGCATCTCGGCCAACTGTCTTATAAGAATGGTACCCAGAGAAATACCTACAAAATGAGACTTCACTATTTTAAGATGATCCAATACTTCAAAAATATCCTCTGCTATAGACTCAAAAGAATACTTTGATTTAAAAGGGTTATGGATCAAATCTTTAGAAGCACCATGACCTTGCAAATCGATTAGTAAAAGATTAAAGTTTTTTGAAAAAAATCTAATTTGCTTAAACCAAATAGCACTGCTCCCGCCTGCCCCATGAATAAAAGTTATCCAACTTGCATTTTCTTTTTTTGCTTTATGTATACTGTAATGCAACATTACAAAACACCTTTTTTATCTAAGTAAAAAGCCATTTGTTTCTGTAAATCTTTGGCTACATTAGCTGCTACTAGATCAAAATCACTCCCTGTAGAAGCGTATATAATTCCTCTTGATGAATTGACCAGTAAACCACAAGTGTCATTCAGACCGTTAACTGAAACCTCCTGCAAACTCCCTCCCTGCGCTCCTACACCTGGGATCAATAATGTAGAATCGGGAATCAATTTTCTAATTTTTATTAGTGTTTTTGACCTAGTAGCTCCTACCACATACATCAGTCGATCTGCATTTTTCCATTTTTTTGACTGCTCAATCACCCGCTCATATAGGGGTTTTCCATCTGCATTCAGTAATTGAAAATCTGAGGCTCCTTCATTGGAGGTCAAAATCAATAATATGGCATACTTTCCTTTATATTCTAAAAAAGGCTCAACGGAATCTTTACCCATGTAGGGAGCAATGGTAACCGAATCAAAATCTAAATATTCGAAAAAAGCCTTTGCATATCGCTTCGAAGTGTTCCCAATGTCTGACCTTTTGGCATCAGCGATGGTAAATATTTCGGGATACTCTTTGTTTAGAAATCCCATTACTTTTTCAAGAGATTTCCATCCTTCCAATCCATAGGCCTCGAAAAAAGCAATATTCGGTTTATAGGCAACACAATAGGGTGCGGTAGCCATAATAATTCTCTTGCAAAAATTAAAAATAATATCAGGTTCATCATTCAAATCCAATGGTATTTGATCTTTGTCCACATCCAGACCAACACATAAAAAAGATTTTTTACGTTTGATTTCCTTAAGAAGTAGTTGCTGCATCATAGAGTCTCTCCTGCCTCCTTCAGTTTTTGAGTATTCTGATAAAGCTTTAGTTCATCAACTAATTTCTGAATATCACCGTTAATGATATTTTGCAGATCATAAAGGGTCAAACCAATGCGATGATCAGTCACCCTTCCCTGAGGGTAATTATAGGTCCTGATTTTTGCAGAGCGGTCTCCGGAGGAAACCAGTGAATTTCTCTTTTCGGAATCTTGTTCCAGTTTTTTTTGGAGTTCTAACTCATACAGTCTTGAACGTAAAACCTTTAAAGCTTTTTCTTTATTCTTGTGTTGTGACTTTTGATCTTGACATTGGGCAACAATTCCAGAAGGTTCGTGCGTAAGCCTCACAGCAGAGTAAGTGGTATTAACAGATTGGCCCCCAGGACCAGAGGAACAAAAATAATCTATCCTAACATCATTCATGTTGACCTCTACATCAAACTCCTCGGCCTCTGGTAAGACCATTACAGTAGCAGCAGATGTATGTACCCTGCCCTGTGTCTCTGTTTGAGGCACTCGTTGAACCCTGTGTACCCCAGATTCATATTTCATAGTGCCATAAACTTCTTCTCCTGAAACTTCAAAAATAACTTCTTTAAATCCTCCAGCAGTGCCCTCATTGGCATCCACAAAACTAACCCTCCATCCCTGATCCTGGCAGTATTTAGTGTACATTCTGTAGAGATCACCTGCAAAAATACTCGCTTCGTCACCTCCAGTTCCAGCTCGAATTTCAACTACTACACTCTTACCATCGTCAGGATCTTTTGGTATAAGTAAAAATCTGATTTCTTCCTCCAATTTGGGCAGTTGTTCTTTAGCTTCTTCTAACTGAATTTTTGCCATATCGATCATTTCAACATCTGACTCCTCTTTAATCATAATTTCCGCCTCCTCTATGTTAGCTATAATCGATTTATAGTCTTCTCCCTTTTTAACAATCTTGTTTAAATCCTTATATTCTTTATTTAATTGAATATATCTTTTTTGATCTGCTATTACATCCGGCTGAATTATTAAATCAGACACCTCAATAAATCTTTGCTGTACAATCTCCAGTTTCTCTAACATTTTGAGTGCAGTGAATAGAAACAAAGTTAAAGTTTTAAAAACTATCTATCAAGCTTACGATAGTGCAACTCAAATTTAATCTGAATTTCATCTTCCATTTTTCGTAGCATAAAGGAAGGTAATGGAACTTCAAAATCAGATAGGGCTATATCAAAATCACCCTTTAAAATAAGATTGTCTTCCTCCATAATGGCTTCAGCTATGATATCAGTATTTAATTTAGTCCCATGAAAATTCAATTCCCCAAAAAATTTCAGTTCACTGTTTTTACTTTCAATTTTGTCTGAAAAAAATTCAATTTTTGGAAATTGCAAAACATCCAATATTTCCAACGCGTTATTGTCCCTGTTGCTATTTTTGCTATCAAAATCCCTAACATACATGGCAATGGCTATTTTTTTATAAAAATCTTCGTCCATGATCAACAACCCTTTTACATTTTGATTGGTCCCGGACCAATCATGTAAAAAGTGAGATGCCTCATAGGTTATATATGAAATTTTAGAATCCAACATCCATTTTTCCTGTGCCCTAGAGGAACAAAAAAACAGAACAAACCAACAAAAGAATAATTTTTTCATTCTATTTAATTTTAATTTTCCAGCTGTTTTTAAATTATTGATTAAATAATTAGTGTTCAATTCTAACTATAATTTATTCACTCTTTTTAAATTTACCAACTCTTAAAATTTAAATACCAAAACTGCCGTTGCGTAGCTTACAAAAGTGGTATAGGCAGCATATTTGTGCCAATCCCTATCTTCTTTGGACCACGCATTAGTTGCGATCATTCCTGAAAAGTGAACATATGCTAAAAATTTATGTGCCTTAATGGAATTTAAGCCTTTTACTCTATTTCTAATAAGAGGTGGAGGTGCGAAGAGTGAAAGTCCAGCACCGGTAAAATAGGAAGCGGTAACCCAACGTCCCAATTTTTTGTGGGTTTCATAAAGTTCATACTCACCATTATACAACTTACCACCCATAATCCCTTGAGCTACCATTCCCCCCAGTGTAAGGTAACCTAATATTTGATGTGATTTAAGCATGACATTCCGTACTTTTAACTCCTTTTCCCTTTGTTTAATAGACAGTTTTGATATCCCTGTCTTACGGAATAGGCCACTTTTACCCCACAAAAGTGATTGTGTAAAAATCATTTTTTGAGGCAACAATTGCTCATCCATCCTCATCTCTTCCTCAAACAAACTCTCGAAAAGTGAATCGCGGTCTTGAGCAGCTGCTAGTTGAAAAATAAAAAAAGTAAAAAAAATGATTTTTTTCATCTAATTGGCTCCACAAGGGAACACTAAGATAAATTATTAATACTTAAAAATCCCATCTGCCGATTGGATCGTCAATTTTTTTTCATTTGAAGCATGTACCCTACCTATAATTTGTGCACCTACATTAAAAGACTCCGCAATATCAATTAACTGTTGAGCTAGAGATTCAGGCAAATAAACCTCCATTCGATGACCCATATTAAATACCTCGTACATTTCTCTCCAACTAGTTCCGGATTCTTTTTGGATCATATCAAATAATGGAGGGCATTCAAAAAGATTATCTTTTATTACATGCAACTTATCAATAAAATGTAGAATTTTTGTTTGTCCTCCACCGCTGCAATGAACCATCCCATGAATATCTTTTCGATCTATAGTATCCAGGATTTTTTTAATTACAGGTGCATAGGTTCTGGTTGGGGATAGAACCAATTGTCCCGTATCTAGAGGAGTATTTGTAGTGCCTGTTAATTCTTTAGAACCTGAGTAAATCAAATTGTTGGGCACGTCATTGTCAAAGGTTTCTGGGTATTTTATTTTGAGAGTTTCACCAAACACATCATGTCTTGCCGAGGTCAAGCCATTGCTTCCCATACCTCCATTATATTTATCCTCATAGGTAGCCTGGCCAAATGAAGCCAGACCAACAATAACATCACCCGCCTGAATGTTTGCATTATCGATTACCTCATTTTTTTTGATTCTTGCAGTTACGGTAGAGTCAACGATAATGGTCTTTACTAAATCCCCAACATCTGCAGTTTCGCCCCCGGTGCTATGAATTTTAACACCCAGTTGAGCCAAATTTGCCACCAATTCTTCTGTTCCATTGATGATTGCTGAAAGGACCTCAGCAGGAATTTTATTTTTATTTCTACCAATAGTTGAAGACAACAAAATATTACTAGTGATCCCCACACACAACAAATCATCAATGTTCATAATTAAAGCATCTTGGGCAATACCCTTCCAAACTGATAGGTCTCCAGTTTCTTTCCAATAGGCATATGCAAGTGAACTTTTAGTTCCTGCACCATCGGCATGCATGACCAAACAATAATCTTCACTTCCCGTCAAAAAATCAGGAACAACTTTACAAAATGCCTTTGGAAATAATCCCTTGTCTATATTCTTTATAGCATTGTGAACATCCTCTTTTTGTGAAGAAACACCTCTGATATTATACCTATTTTCTGTCATTGTATAAATTAGTTTTCAAATTTAACACTATTACACACTAACACATTGGCATTCCATGTTTTTTATCAGTAAATCATTAATGGAATCTAAACAAATATAATTTATGAATGAAAAAATTCAGATAAGTGCGCCTAAAATTTATGATATTGAAAATTTACCCCAAAAAAATTAGTGTCTTCATAAAAATGATTATAGATTTTTACAATTAACACCCCAAAAAGGGTTGTTATTGGGAAGAAATTTTATTTTTACTTCTTTAAACAAAATTCATGTTATGGACAAATCTAAATTGGAATACATTTGGTTAGATGGTTATGTTCCAACTGCCAATCTTCGAAGTAAAACTAAAGTAATAGATGATTTCAGCGGTAAACTCTCTGATGTCCCTTTATGGGGATTTGATGGCAGCTCGACTCAACAAGCTGTAACTGGATCATCAGATTGCCTTCTCAAACCTGTTGCTTTATTTCCCGATCCGGGAAGAAAAAATGCATACCTGGTAATGAATGAAGTTCTTAACCCTGACTCTAGCCCACATATTTCAAATGGTAGGGCAACAATTGACGATGATGATGATGATTTTTGGTTTGGATTTGAACAAGAGTATTTTCTTTGGGACCCTGAAACTGATTTACCTCTTGGTTTTCCGAAGGATCAAACACCTCAAGGCCAATTTTATTGCTCAGTAGGAGGAAAGAATGCCTTTGGGAGAGAGATTATGGATAAACACCTTGATATGTGTTTAGAGGCTGGCATAAATGTTGAAGGTACAAATGGTGAAGTTGCTCCTGGTCAGTGGGAGTTTCAAACATTTGCTAAAGGTGCAAAATCTGCCGGAGACCAAACTTGGGTAGCAAGATATTTACTTGAGAGAATTGCAGAAGATTATGGACTGTCAATTGACTATCATCCCAAGCCACTTGGTGCGACTGATTGGAACGGTTCAGGAATGCATGCAAACTTTTCTAATGGTACACTAAGAACTTGTGGATCTAAAGAAACCTACGATAAAATATGTGAATCATTCAGACCTGTAGTTAAAGAACATATTGATGTTTATGGTGCATACAATGATCAACGTCTTACAGGTGAGCATGAAACCCAAAGTATTGACCAGTTTAGTTATGGTGTATCTGACAGGGGAGCATCTATTAGAATACCCATAATGACTGTAGAAAATGGATGGAAAGGATGGCTTGAGGACAGAAGGCCCGCGTCAAACAGTGATCCATATAAAGTTGCGGCAAGAATAATTAAAACTGTAAAATCCGCTAAAGTATAATTACATACAAAAAATGTTATTCTAAGTATAAAAAATCCCGCTCTACTGCGGGTTTTTTTATATAAACAAGGGTATTATAAAAATAAAATAAAGGAAAAATAATATCAAACCTTCAATCCAACTAAGTTTTAAACCTTTGATGAAAAAACCCATAGGAAGCAATAAAAAAGAAATTCCAAACATCCACCATATGTCATTATTTAAAAAACCAGCATCTTCAATTGTGATGGGATGAATCATGGCAGTAATACCCATAACAGCAAGAAGATTAAAAATATTTGATCCAATTAGGTTTCCTATGGAAAGGGCTTTTTGTTTGTTAATAATCGCAATAATGGAGGCTGAAAGCTCTGGTATACTAGTACCAACTGAAACAATTGAAACACTGATGATACGCTCACTTACACCCAGGTTTTGAGCTAAATTCACTGCACCCTTTATCAAAGTCTCTGATCCCAACCAAAGGGAAAAACCACCCAAAATAAGGTAAGTTATAGTTTTTAATAACTTCAAAGCCTCATCATCCTGAGGAGCCTCATCTAAAATAGTCCTCTTTTGAAACTTGATCAAATAAACAATAAAGAACAAAAGAAAAACTAATAATATGGCACCTTCATACGCCTCTAGCTGATAATCAAAAGCCGTGAATAAGTAAAAAAGAACAGATGCTAAAATCATCATAGGCCAATCTGTTTTGTAAAAACTTGGAGTGACATAAATTGGGGAAATTATAATAGTAATAGCCAAAACAAACCCCAGGTTGGCAATATTTGAACCTACCACATTTCCTATAGCTAAATCAGGATGCCCGCTCAAAGCTGAGCGAATACTTACGATCAACTCTGGGGCGGAGGTTGCAAAAGATACCACTGTCATTCCAATAACGATTTTGGGAATAGAAAAACGTAATGAAAGGGCTACCGAGGCACGCATCAGCCAATCTCCCCCTTTTATCAAAAGAAAAATACCAACCGCAACAGCTATTAAAGCCATAAATTAAATTTTGGCAAAGATAGTGTATTAGTAATCAAACATTATTGGTTAGCGAAAATAGCATTAAATAATTTTTAAGATATTCAAAGAATAATAGTATTTCCCCAGTTTTCATCTAGATTAATAATACCATAAGGTTTAAAGAAATTGGTATATTGTGGTAAAATTTTTAAAATTGAGAAAATACTTTCTCGGCATATTATTTTATTACTTATTGATTAATTTCTCGTACTCTCAAACAGGATCTATTGAATTAAATAGTGGTGGATTTTCGTTTGTTCCAATTTTCACGTCTGATAAACCTCACATGATTTTTAGAGGTAGTACAAATCAAAATAAGCGATTAAGCTTAAATCTAATACACTTAATTATGTTAGATGGTTTCACTCCCAGTAATTACATGTTAATTGCTAGGTATAAAATCTTTGATAAAAAATTTAAAATATCAGTTGGTACAGAGTTTCCCGGAGGTTATAGAGTTTTAAAAAATGAGGAATATAAATCAAGAAATGTTCATGAAATAAGATCATCATATGCTATTAACTCTAAAACAAAACTTTCATTATTATATATGCATGGTGAAGGAAGGAACTTTAATATGAGCAACAATTTCTACGCACTATATTTTCATAAAATTTTCAAAAAAATTACGACTACGTCACAAATTTATACTCTAAATTCAACCCTGTTAAATGAATCAATGATGGGTATAGCTCAGAAAGTTTCATTTAAGCTTGGAGTGAAGTTAAATTTAAATTTATTCTTTAATAGTTCAATTGATGGTGAGGAATATATTTCAAATAAAACTATTGGACTAGAATTTTATTTGTAATTTAATTGTAATCAAAAAAATAATTGTTTTAAAGTGTTGAAAATTAATCTCTTAAGAAGTACTTTTATCAACAAATGGATAGAAAAAAATTTATTTTACAATCATTTCTAGCTGGTTCATTATTTCCTGTAATTCTGAATGCTAATCCATTTTATCCAATTACACGGAGAGATTCAAATTATCCTTCAATAAAAAATATTCCCCATTTTTCAGATGATATTTATATTGAAAGGCCAGAATCTGGAAAACCTCATAAAGGTAAAGTATTAGCAGCAATTCAGCCCCACTGTGATGATATACCAATATTTGCTGGAGGTACAGTGGCTAAACTTATTCAGGAGGGATATACTGGTTATATGATTCGAACAACAAACGATGATGCCGCAGGAATAGGAAAAACACCTGGTGAGGTGATTTTAAATAATGAGATATCAAATAAGGCAACCTCAAAGGTTTTAGGGTTAAAAAAAGTTTATGACCTAGGCTATCGTAACCATAGAATGGAGGAATATAATATTCAAGAACTAAAGGCTCGTTTGATTTTTTTGTTTCGTCTTCTTAAAGTTGATACAGTCATTTCGTATGATCCATGGGGTCAATATGAAGAAAACCCAGATCATTATGTTACAGCAAAAGCAGTTGAGGCTGCATGTTGGCAGGCAGGAAGAAAGGAAGATTATCCTGAACATTTAGATGTGGTTGAACCCCACGCGGTAAAAGAAAAATATTATTTTGCCAGAGGACCTCAATTGGTTAATAGGATTGTTGATTACAGCCCATATGTTGATTTTAAGGTAAGAAGCAATGTTGTTATTAAAAGTCAAGGCCCTGGAGGTGATGCTGGATCTAGATTAAGAAAATCACTTGAAAAAATGGGTAAAAAAATTCCCTTGTTGGGAAATAATGATGATACTGCAAATTACAACTATGTAAAACATTTTGTTTTAGATTTGGATTCCCAAAATTTAAGAGGGGTTCTGTCTGACAAGGAAGTGGGTAAAAAATATAATGTAGAGTGGGGGGAGCCTTTTCATTATATTGGTCCTAGAACTTCAAAAATTCCAAAATATATTGTCAAATAAAAACTTTAAAATAATCAATTATTTATATTTAAATTAATCTATAATACCATGAAACTTTTTAAAATTCAACACTCTTTAATTCTTTTTTTATCTTTAGTAACCCTCTATTCTTGCCAAGATAGTGGTGGAATGTTGGTTAAGGATGGGTCTAGTTATAAATTTGGAAACGATGGCATGTCATCTAACTTAATTTCTCTTGCGGAGGCCTATTCAGCTCGTGATCCTGAAAAACTTTTTACTTTTTACTCAGATAGTTTTTTGACTGAGAAAAGAAAAGAGTGGTCAAAAAAATATTTAGGTTCCTTAGACTCTTTGTCAATGGTGCCATACAAAGTAGTTCCACTTATCTCTGAGAATGGTAAACAAAGAGAGGTAATTGCTTGGTCTAAAGAAGAACGAATATACAAAAATGGTTCATATGAAAAGCTTGATCTAATGGAGGTTTTTGGACTTGATGAATCAGGTAAAGTCAATTCGTTTAAACAGTGGAAAGCCATTGATTCTGTTAATTTCGGTATGCCATATGGTGGAAAGTTTATTGGCGTTGGAGACAATGAAAATTCTGGAAGACCATTAGTGTTTTCAAACAGAGGAGAGGTAGAAATGATTGAAGGACTTGCAGAAGCCTACAATGCAATGGATGTTGAGTCTTTCACGGAATATTTTGCAGAAGAAATTGAGTTTAAAAGCTATGATGGTAAAACTTATAATTATAAAAAAAGTGATTTGACTCAAGCGTTCAAGCCATACAAATCTATTGATTGGAAGCTTTTATCCATAGTTCCATTAAAAATATCTAATACAGACGCTGCCTCCGGTGCAATGGTTCTCTCAACTGAAACCAGGGTATTCAAAAATGGTAAAAAATGGAAAAAAGAGTTAATGGAGTTAATATACTTTGACTTGGAGGGCAAAATTTCCGGAATGCTTCAGTTTGCTAGGTAAAATTTATATTTATTTCAACAGACAAGTATGGAGTCATAGTGTAACAAGTTTAGAATAATAAACCCTCAATGAAACATAAATTTGAAAAATGAAAAATTTTTCCAAATTAACTAACTCAGGGTTTACTTTTATTTTTTTATTAATAATAGTTTGTACTAAACTTTCATTTGCACAGGGAAAAATACAAATTCCCTCAAAAGGTGAAGTTTTGAATACCTTAAAAGATCAACATCCGCGACTTATATTGGCAGAGAGTTTAGGTGAAATTAAAAAGTTGATTCAGGAAGACAAGCTCGCTCAACAAATTTGGGTATCCAATCTTAAATTTGCTAAAGAGTTATTGAATAAGAAACCATTAGTTTACAATAAACCAGATGGGCGAAGACTACTGCGGGTAAGCCGTGCAGCACTTGAACGTATTCGTTCTTTAAGTTTGAATTATTTGATTCTGGGTGAAAAAAAATATGCTGAAAGGGCATGGCAGGAGCTCAGCACTGTAGCTTCATTCAGCGATTGGAATCCATCGCATTTCCTTGATTGTGCCGAAATGACACATGCTGTTGCCCTTGGTTATGATTGGTTGTTCAACTTTTGGAGTGCAGAGCAGAAAAAAATTCTTCAAGATGCTATCCTACAAAAAGGTTTGAATCCTGCGCTAGAAGTATATGACAAAGAAGAGGGTTGGCATAAAGGAAATATTAATTGGAACCAGGTCTGTAATGGCGGTATTTCCATAGGTGCACTTGCTATTGCAGAGCATATTCCTGAAATCGCCTCAAAAATCTTATCTACAGCTATTGAAAGCATTCAGTTGCCTATGAAAGCTTATGAACCAGATGGTGGAGGCTTCGAGGGGCCAACCTATTGGGATTATGGTAGCCGTTATAATGTGTTCTTTTTGGATGCGCTGGAGAATAGTTTAGGTACGGACTTTGGGTTGGGCTCATTCGAAGGATTTCGCCGCAGTGGGGATTTTCAAATTCAGTTATCTGCAACTAATCTCATGTGTTTTAATTTTAGTGATAGTGATGTTAAAGCAATGTCAACTGCCCAACATTTTTGGATGGGAAAAAGATATGACCAAGCTCGTTATTCTGGGTTCAGATATATGGCACTTAAAAGAGGTGTAGAGTCAAATATTTTAGATCTGTTGTGGTTTGATGATCGTTTCAAAAACTTTGATTTGAATAGTATGCCTTTAGATAAATATTTTCGTGTAGCTGAGATTGTTACCATGCGTGATTCATGGGATAATGGAAAGGGATTTTCTGTTGCATTGAAAGGTGGTTCAAGTACTCGTGTTCATAGTCATATGGATCTAGGATCGTTTATTCTTGAATACGATGGAGTACGGTGGGTTACTGACTTTGGAAAAGATGCACAAACCTATCAGCGTCACATCAACAAAGCTGGTCGGTGGGATTTCTACAGAACCCGCGCTGAAGGGCACAACACTTTAGTCATTAATCCTAAATTCAGGGGTAATCAGAAAAGAACAGAAGATGGAATTGCTAAATTTACAAAATTTGAATCTGGGAAAGAATCTGCAATAGCAGTATTGGACGTTTCAAAATCCTATTATGATGAGGTATTATTTAAACGAACTTTTACCCTAAACAGAGGAATAGAATTTCGGGTCGCAGATGAAATAAAATGCAAAGAGCCTTCGGAATTATTCCTGTTTTATCACACAAAAGCTGAAATAGAACTCACCAAAAATAATCGCCAGGCAATTCTCAAACAAGATGGAAAATCTATAGTAGTAAACTTGGTTAAACCTATGGAGGCTCAGTTTGAGGTTTTGCCCGCCAAACCAATGCCTGAATCACCAATCCTGCCATTTCAGGAAAAGAATGAAGATACCAGAAAGTTGTCTATTCATTTCATAGAAACTGAAGCCGTTGATGTTGAGATTTCTTTTAGGAGTCTTAAATGATTTTATTCCATGCCCGTATTTACATTTAATCAAATACTAAAGGTGGGGCCTGCCCCTTTTTTGAGAATTTTTATTTAAATAGTATAAGAAAAACTAATTGATCTCATAAAGAAGCATTAAAACATTTAGAATTAATTAAGTCTAAATCAATTAATCGATTCATGTATAAAAAACCTTTTCTTTTATTTAGTTTATTATTTGTGGTTTTTGGTCATGCACAAAAGCTACCTTCTGAGAATCCTGCAGGTATTTTAATTAAAGGTTCAGTTATTGATAAGGAGACACTTCAACCTCTCGAATATGCTACTATAATTCTAGTAAATAAAAAAAGTCCTAATCGAATTCAAGGTGGAATAACAGATAAATATGGTGTTTTTCAATTTATAGTACCGTCAGGCAACTATGATTTAAAGGTTGAGTTTATTGGTTACGATAATTTTAGAAAAGATAATGTTGAAATAAATAAACCAAAAGACTTTGGCGAAATTGCATTAAAAATTTCACAAAATCTACTGAATGAAGTTGAGTTGATCGCTGATAAAACTGAAGTTGAAATTAAGTTGGATAAGAGGATTTATAATGTTGGTAAAGATCTTACAGTTAGAGGTGGAAATGTTGCAGATGTTTTGGGCAACGTTCCCTCTGTATCGGTTGATTTAGAGGGAAATGTATCTCTAAGAGGAAATGAAAATGTTAGAATTCTAATTAATGGAAAACCCTCAGGACTTGTGGGTATATCGGGGCCACAGGGACTGCAAAATCTTCCAGCTGAATCGATAGATAAAGTTGAAGTAATTACTACTCCCTCTGCAAGATATGGAGCTGAGGGTAATGCTGGAATAATCAATGTAATTCTACGAAAAGATAACTTAAACGGACTTAATGGAAATTTTGTTCTAAATGCAGGTATTCCAGAGAGAAATAGTGGATCAATAAATATTAATTATAGAACAAATAGGTTAAATATTTTTTCTACAAATTCTTTTCTAAACAATCTTAATATAGGTAAAATAACTAATGATACCGAGTTTTTCAATATTAATAATCCTAGCACTTTTGGATATGAAGAAAAGAAAATGGAGTTTGGTGATAAAACAATATTCTCAAGTCTTGGTGTTGAGTTTTACATAAAAGAAAAAACTTCTTTAATTTTTAACAGCTTCCTTAGAACAGAAAAAGGTATTGATGAGTTTAATACTCAATTAGATCAATTTAACTCAAATAGAAGTTTAATTGAATCTACAAAATTAAAGGAGCAGAGTAAAGATGATGATAATGCATATCAGTTTAGTACAAATTTTGACACAGAACTTGATGATGGTAGTAAGATAACTGCTGTTTTTCAGTATGAAAAAAACTCAGAAAATGAATCATCTGACATTAAAAACACAAATCCAAACTTAAATGAAAAAGTTGCCGAATATAGAGGCCAAAAAAGACTTTTACTCCAGGGGGATTATGTGCTTAAAATTAATGAAACCACAGAACTTGAGTTTGGATATCGGGGGAGTTTTTTAGATCAGGAGACTGATTTTAAAGTATACGATTTTAATGAAAAGTTGAGGGATAGCCTCTCTAATATTCTTGTTTACAATGAAAAAATTAATTCTGGATATATTCAGTATGGAAAATCAATTAAAAACTTCTCATTCCTAATTGGACTTAGGGCAGAAGATTCAAAGATAATTGTAAATCAATTAATTACAAATGAACGTAATGACCAAGATTATTTTAAATTCTTCCCAACACTTAATATTTCTTATAAGTTTAATAAATCTGAAAGTATTTTAATTGGATTTAATCGTCGTATTTCAAGACCACGTGCGAGATTTCTAAATCCCTTTCTTCAAAGATCTGGCATTGCAAATTTTTTTCAAGGAAATCCAAACTTAATACCTAGTTACTCAAATGCAATCGACCTTGGTTTTTTAAAAAAGTGGAAAAAAATTACACTAAACTCCTCAATTTATTTTCAAAAATCTGTTGATGTTTTTACTATTTTTCCTTTTGATACAGGTCAAAGAATCTCAATAAGCAATAATAACAATGATGAGAAAACTGTACCAATAATTAAGAAAAGTCCAATTAATTTATCAGAAAATAAAAGAGTTGGAGCAGAATTCACTTTGAGTTACTCCCCATCGAAAAAATCAAGATTTTTTTTAAATACTAATCTTTTTAATTCTGAAAACATAGGTAATTTTCATGGTGTAAATCTAGACAGATCGAATTTCAGCTGGTCATCTAGGCTAAATGCAAAAACTTCACTACCTGGACAAATAGACTTTCAGTTACAGAGTACTTATTTTGGTCCAAGAAATACCTCTCTAGTAATCTTTAAACCAATACTTTTTGTATCCGGTGCTTTAAGTAAAGATATTTTAAATAATAGTGCCACTATATCTATTAGAGCTAGAGATATATTTAATACTCAGCAAAGAGAACTCACTACAAGAAGTGGAACATTTAATCAGTTTACAACCATAAGAATAGAAATTCCCTCCATTACAGCTTCATTTACTTATCGAATTAGACAAAAGAAGGTTCAAAACAAACCTAGAGGAAGAGAGGTAAGAGAGGATTTAGGGTTTTAACTACTTCTGGTCACAATCCTTGTGATCAAAGATTGTATTATATTTGTTCAAAATTGTTTGTTAAAAATACTGTTATGGTAACAATAATTATTAACAATTACCACAAATTACTCTAACTATTTGATTAACAACATTTAGGCCTCGTAGCATAACTGAATAGTGCACTTGATTACGGCTCAAGAGGTTGCAGGTTTGAATCCTGCCGAGGTCACACTATTAACAGGGGATTACAAACATGTAGTCCCTTTTTTATTTGACCGCCTGCACACTATTTGCGCACAACTCCTGTTAAAGAATAATAACCATTGGGACCAATTAAAAATCCTCAATAGTCAATGCAATATAATTTTTTTGATTTATTTATCTAGATTAAATACACAATCTATATCTGGAGAGACTGAGGAGCTGTATCAAAATTAATGTTACCTCCCAAGAAACATTTTTTCGTAATGTGGCGAGCGATCGAATATACCTCCACTTTTTTTGTAGAAATCATTTCCTAGCGAGTAAACCCCATTTTTTGCTTTTACCCACGACCCATTGTTGTGTGGATGATACGACATCATTTCTTTCCAATTCTTATAATTTTGGTGCCCATTGCTCTCTATTAGACCTAAATTGTTCATACCAGGAAATGATTTAAGCCGAGCTGCTACGTTTTTATTCCATTCAATAAGAATTGGATTAACAGTGAGGTCGGCACAAAAGCAGGGAATATTCCGGTTGTGTGCTTCTTGTGCTATTTTGATGGTCATGCTTAGTGTTTTTGCAATCGCTTTCAATGCAATTGCTTTATAGCCCATTTCTATTCTTTTGATAGCATCGACATCAGTATGTGCACTTTCATCTGCAGCCAAGCGAACAGGAATGTCAGAAACATCAATTTCTAATGCTTCGTTAAAGGGCTCCTCAATTACAGAAATTTGATCAAAAGCACCAATTTTTTTTGCATGATCGAGCAGACGCATCAATGTTTCCTTTTTTTCGTATCTGCCATTTGCATCAAAATAATAGGGTAATTTGCCATTTTTAGAATATTTGGTTCTGACGTTGCCAATGGCCTTGTGAATGGCTGAAAGTCGTGCTTTATCTTTTTCTAACATCTCCCCTTGGGTTCCTGGTTGTCCAATTTTAATTTTCATAAAGAAATATCCCTGGTCAACCGCTTCACTGATTTCATTAATCGGAATATTATAGGCCATGAGAGGAATAGCCGCTGCGTTATCATGGCGATAGGACAAACAGGGTTTATACATCTCAGGTATCATATCGTCGAAAGTTCTAAAACCATTCTCATGAGCGTATAGTAACCAAAGAGCATTATCAACACCCACTAAGGCATTGAGGGCGAAAGTTTTTCTAAGGTTAGGGTTAGAGGTGACTTTTTTAGCATAAGCATAGACCTCGGGTAAAGTATCATCAAGTAAACTTACTGGATCTTTAAAAGTCTGTCCTTTAATTAGCTTCTGCGCGTATTCAGTAACAGCATACATTAAAGTATTTCCTGCAGCTTCGGAATTTGTGGAAAAAACATTTGCATCGGACCACAATACATTTTGAGTACACAAACCAATTTGGTGATTTCCTGAGGAACTTTCTAAATAGCTAACGGTTTGCCAAATCTCACTCATGTATCCTCCTTTAAATCCAAAGGGCCGGATGAGGGGTTCGCGTTCAAAATTAGAATCTACTTTTTTTATTTGTATTTCTTTGAGTGACTGACTGCCACTATTACCAAGCATACTAAAGGGATTATTAAGCGCCATGGCACTGCCCGTAATAATGCTATTCTTTATAAATGTTCTCCTATTTTGATTTTTCATAGCTTTAGATAAGTTGGTATTGATGCAGTTTTGATTTTATAAATTGGACGTCATTTTGGATTTTACCAACAATTATTTTTTGTTTTTCGATCAAAGAGAGATTTTCCTCATATTTTTCCAATAGTGGATACTCAATGTGCAATGTAATGGGAGCTGTAATATTCATTTTTTTTATATTTTTAAAAAAACCATCTAAATCAACAATTCCCTGACCTAAGGGTACTTTTTTAATTTTAGCCCGGCCATTGTTGATCTCCCAAGTGAAATCTTTAATGGCCAAAGATCCAATTTTTGGAGCCATAATTTCCATGCCTACCTCCCAAGATCTGTAACCTTCACTGTAAGCGTGATAAATATCAAACTGACTACTGATCCACGGGCTTGCTACTTTTTCGAGAACTCCGATCAAATCCCACAATGGAGCTCCAAAATAATTACCAGTATGGTTTTGGTAGCCTCCTTGTATCCCGTATTGTGCATTGATCTCTATGAGCGATTGTATTTGAGTTTGGGCATGGGCAATCGTTTCTTTAGCTTTTTCATCATCATTGTAACGGAAATAACCCATACGGTAGTGTTTAATGCCTTGTTGGGCAGCTATTTTCAGTACATTTTTGGCATGTGGTGTTTCGTCACTGGTGATATTACTCACCATCATTTCGAGGAATAATCCGTTTTTTTTCGCCATCTCTGCAACCACAGGAAGATCTTCCGCCACCTTTTCGGGCAGTATAAATCCCTTGGGCCTAACTGTGAGATCCAATCCATCTACACCTCCCATTTTTAAGGTGTCGATCATAAAATCGTTACCGTACTTGTCTAGTGGTTTTGTAAAAAAGTTAATGGGATATTTTTTTTCTGCCTGTATATTCTCGTTGGAGAGTAAAAGATTGGGAAATGGAATGGCAACTGTTGTAGCAACCATTTTTTTTAGAAAGTTTCTACGATTATCAATCATTTATCTAGTTATAATTTCCATGGGGCTCTGTATTCGTAATGTAAAAAATCATTTGCTTTCTCATTGTTGGTAATTTTCTCTTGAATTGGATCCCACTCAATTCTTTGACTCAATTCAAGTGAAATATTCGCCAAATGGGCAAAGCACGTGGAACGGTGACCTTCCTCAAGTGTGCAGAGAGGCTCTTGGCCTGTTTTTATGCAATCCAGAAAATTACGAATAAGGTTAAATGTGGAATCGTTACTACCGTGTCCGTATAATTTTTTATCAGAGGGTGCAACCAAATTATCCCAATACTGGAACTGGCCTGATCTTGAAGGGGTGATCTCATAACCCTCTTGACTGGCTATAAGATTTCCTTTGGAGCCGTTAAGTTCTACTTCACCGCCCATAATACCCCCGCCACCGTTAGCTTCATGGATACTGAATTTTATAATTGCTTTTGAGGGCATCTCAAAAAGCACTTCCATGGTATCTGGGATATTGCGATCATCTTGTACAGCGTATTTGCCCCCATTAGCCGTAATTGCCATTGGAGCACTTTCGCCCATCATCCAACGAATTACGTCCATGTAGTGAACCCCCCAATTCCCCATTTGACTTGAATACTCTTTCCACCAACGGAAAAAATAAGGTGCCATATTGTATTGATAGGGTCTAAAATCCCTAGGGCCTAACCACATATTCCAATCAAAATCTTTAGGAGGTGCCGCTGGCTTCAGAATGCCTATTCCATTTGGAAACATATTGCTGGTGCGTTGTGCCCGCGCCGTAGTTACTTTACCGATCACACCCTCTTGAACTTTTTGTACCAACTCTTGATAGATAGGAGACCCCCTCCTGTTCAAACCTACAGCGCAAACCTTACCGTATTTTTTTTGAGCATTGATCATTTCCCGACCTTCTCGTATGGTTATGGTCAAAGGTTTTTCTACATATACATGTTTGCCCGCCTCGAATGAGTGAATGGTTTGAAGTGCGTGCCAGTGATCTGGGGTAGAAATACAAACAGCATCGATATCTTTTTGTGCTAAGAGTTCACGATAATCTTTGTACCTCTTAACATTTGAACTCAACGATTCGTTCATTTTTGGTACTTTTCCCATTTCAAGGTATTTTTTTGACACGAGGGACCGGTCCCTAGAAATGTAGGGTTCATAAACATCGCAAAACGCGGCGATCTCAACATCATCATTTTGCATAAACCAGTTTAGCAACTGAGATCCTCGATTGCCCAAACCTATAAATCCTACTCTTATTTTATTATTTGACCACAATACCTTTTGACTGAAGGGTGCAGAAAAAACCTCATTTCCTATGGACAATCCGGCAGTTGAAAGCACTGATTGTTTGATAAATTTTCTCCGATTGCTCATAAATTTAAATTTTAGATTAAATAATACAGCTTTTGTAAATTACTCAATTAAATTAAAATCAAAGGTGTACTTGTAAACTGTTTTTTTGGAACTCACAATTCGATAAACCAGTAACATAACTTTTGTCAAATAAATAAGAAGGCTTTATATTGTTTGATCAGAAAATAAAGTAATAAAATAAGTGGGGTTATCTCATCAAATTAAAACATCATGAAAAAAGCCGGCCATGCAAAGGGATATTTATTAGTTTTTGTGCTTTTGTTCGTTTGTATATCATGCGATCAAAAGACCAAAAAATTCAAACCAAAAAAACCCAACATATTGCTGTTAATGTCCGATAATCAATCTGCAGATCACTTGGGTTGCTATGGTGACAAATCCATCAAAACTCCTCATATTGACAAGCTCGCCAAAAAGGGATTGATTTTTAAAAATGCCTATTGTTCGGCTCCATCCTGTTCACCAGCAAGGGCCTCCATGCTCACCGGTCAAGACATCTGGAGCTTGGGGGAGGCGGCCAATCTTTGGAGTAGTTTTCCCAAGGTTAAAGTCTACACTCAATTGATGGAAGCCTCCGGTTATCACGTGGGCATAGAGGGAAAAGGCTGGGGCCCAGGAGATGAGACCGTAACGGGCTGGGAGCATAATCCGGGGGGGGTTAGATACGATTCTTTTGAGGAATTTTTTAATGAGGCAGAAAAGGGACAACCCTGGATGTATTGGTACAGTAGCAGAGATCCACATCGACCCTATAAAAAAGAGGGGTGGAAAAATTCGGGTATTGATCTCGATTCCATTTATGTTCCTCCCTACCTACCCGATAATACAGACGTAAGGAAAGACATAGCCGATTATTACAATGAAATTCAAAGGTTTGATGAAGAAGTAGGATCCTACATCTCCTTGCTTAAGGAGATGGGAGAATTGGAAAACACTATGATAGTAGTCTGTAGTGATAATGGTTGGCAAATGCCAAGGGGATTGGCCAATCTATACGATTTTGGAACCAAAATACCACTGATCATTTCATGGCCAGAGTTTTTTCCTCCGGGAAGGGAAATAAATGACTTCGTCAACATTAAGGACTTTGCACCAACGTTCCTGGAACTTGCAGGTATTCCCATACCCAAAGAAATGAATGCTCAAAGTTTTGTTGATATACTCACCGCTGAAAAACAAGGAATCATTGATCCTCAAAGAGATCATGTCATCATGGCCAGAGAAAGACATGCCTATGTCAGAAAAGGAGGTTTGGGTTATCCCGGACGGGCAATCAGAACAAATGATTATCTATTCATTAAAAATTATGAGCCAAAACGTTGGCCCGCAGGAGACCCTCCGTTGTATGGTGATGTAGACGCTCATATGCTCCATTATGAGGCACCCACAAAAATTTACATGCTCAAAAATAAAAATACAGAAGATATAAAACCTTTATTTGATTTAGCTTTTTCAAAAAGACATGAATACGAATTGTATAAGATAAGGGAAGACCCTTACCAAATGAACAATCTTGCAGAGGATGATCAATACAAATCCATCGTCCAAGCCTTATCAAATCAACTCAATGCCTATTTGATCAAAACAAATGATTCTAGGGAGGTCGGTCAAGTATTTGATTGGGACAATGCTCCCTACTACAAAGACAGGGACAAAAGACCAAAACCTTCAAAAAAGGCCATAGAAGTTCTTGGTCTGGAAGAAGAATACAACTATTTGGACTGATCATTTCTCTAAATAAAAACCACTTATGGCGGGTTTAATTCAAAAATCAAAAAATTCATTTTTTGACCATTTTTGTGTCATTTTTGATCAATTTTGGTCATTTTTTATCGATTTTGAGTCGATTTTGAGTCGATTTTTGTCAATTTTTGTCAATTTTTGGTGTTTTTAGTCTTTTTTAATTATTACCTCCTTAAACATAAATTGATTTTCGCTTACCACAAGTTGCTTCTGACTTGAAATACTGATATTATTTAAAATTACCTTTTCGGTTTTGACGTAAGGATACTGTTCTTGAAAATCTGTATTTATCATTTTAGGATTAAAATCTGAAAAGATTGCAATTGATTTATAATCTTCATTCTGATTAGAGTCATCGATATGAAGTCTATCTATGACAATATTTTTTGGCATATAGCAGGTATATCCAAAATCATGAAGCCCAGAATTTGAACCACTAAAAAGACTTACAGTGGTCGACTTCCTTTTTGAAGGAACAAAAACACAATTTCGAATGGTGAAAGTTCCTTCCCATGTGCTTCCATAGTCAGAACGTAAATTAATTAAACTCCTTCCCCTAACTGTAGAATTTTCTAGAAGAAATTTACCAAATCCAATCGCGTTGATACCCATATATCCAAGTGTTGAGTTTCGAATAGTAGCATTGAAAACCCCCATATGTGCATCGAATCTTGAAAAAATACAATTGTCAAAACTTATATTCTTGGAATAGTTGGATGCAAAAAGTCCCCAGTATTGATTGTCGTTAATGTCATTAGTCTGACGACAGTTTATAAAAGATACATTGATAGAACGTGTTACCGATATGTCATAAGACCCCATAGAAACGGGCTTTCCAGCTGCTCCAATGGTTCTGTAAGTTTTGTGACCTGTCAAAATACAATCCTTTACAATAACGTTCGAACAATCAGATATACTGATAAAACCACGGTAGGGAGCTCCCTGCTTCCCCTCACCCTCAATGTAATGCTTTAAATTTGTTATAGTAACATTGGATCGTTTAATCGAAATATTTCGGCTGTAATAAGTGTACTTTGAAGGGGCTTGATTGGCAATGGTTACAAATCGTCCCCCAGTGATGGACAATTTCTCCTTATCAATTGGTATTGCGCTAATTTCAGAAATATTGACAAAATCCCAAATTATGGGTGAACTCATATTAACATTCCCCTTTTTATCAAGAATAAATATATCGGTTTGAGCACGACCTTTATTTTGGTTAAGACCATAGCGAATATATCTTCTTACATTAGCGTCTGAAACAGTCACCAAACAATCCTCTTTAAGCTTAATGTCAATTTTATCTTGACCTTTTTTCAAAGATTTAACAGCCGAAATAGCAATGGGCTTTAATTGGGATTTGACTTCAAAAACAGATAGCAGTCTGTTTTTAAGCTCCCTATCATCGATAATAAAACTTGCGTTTCCAAAGTCTGTATTGGTTTCAATGGAAGCTGTCATTTCCTTCCCACCTATATAATATTTGGCTCCATTATCTGCTTTTACATCAAGGCCATAACTATTCGCTAAAGAATGAGTTGCAACAATGTATATCATATCATCTAAAACGCCATCTCCAGTTGCACCCATATCACCATACTGAACAAAACCTTGCCGTTTGAATCTTTTTAAATCATCATGATTGACATAAATATTAAATTCCCCATTTTCAAATTGTTTTACCGCAGTGATGTTTGAAGTTGGAATAATTGCTAAAGGGTTTTGAGAGGTATTAAGTTGTCCGCTTACCATATTAGTGTAAAGAATCAAAAAAATTAGGATAAATTGATTTTTCATAAATAATTGTATATAAGTTTATTATAACTAAAGGCTATTGATTGTATTAGAGGGAACATCTTCTGATGCATTCTTTTAATTAAGAATTAAAATATCATTTATATTATTGTTGTAAAACAAATAGACCGTAAAAAACTTAAATATATTATTCAACCAAAAAGGGCTGAGTCCAAGCTTTTTTGGTCTCATCTTTAATAATAGGGTTATCTTTTTTAGCATCGGAGTTGATCCTGACCCTTACAAAAACATCCTCTTTTTTGAAGGTATATGATGCTGACTTACCAATCACTTTTTTTAACTCTACCACATCTTCAGCCCCTTTTTGATATCCAATAAAAATGATCTCATAAATTACCCCAGATTCATGATCAACTTCAATTTCAATTTGTTTTTTATCTGTGAGGAGCTTTTTGAGATGAACTCCAGTGGAGGCGTAAAAATCTCCTTTTTCCATGGCTGATATTATATCTTCTGTAGCTAATTTTTTACTATTTACCATCACCCATCCTCTCCCAGTATTGCTGTCTTCAGATGAAAAAGAATGATAGCGATGACTGTCGTCAGTGGCAATTCCAAATAATATTGGTTTACCCTCATTGAGGTAGTGAATATTAACCAAATCCCACATGGTTTCTGTATCAATGTGCATATCGTCTCCCTCATTGTTCACTGCGGGGTGACCATTATAAACCTCAAAAAAGCGTTCTCCATTTAATTGTTTTAGATCATCAGCACTGATTCCGTAACCAAAGTTAGGATGGTTGATATGAGCAAACATGGGGGTTTTAAATCTTTTCCTTTGCTCGTGAACTGCGTCTAAGGTTCTCTGCATTACATCCAATACTGAAGTTCCGCGAATGGGATCTATTTTTTCTACTATGTTTGTAACATTAATATGAATCGGCTTCTTTTCAAAAGAAGAAGTGACCTCCTCAGATTTGATGACCAAAAATGAATCTGGAACCTGCAATTTTGATCGGAACTCCTCAAAAGTTTTAAGCCGAACTAGTGTTTTTCCTGAATCTATTTTGGTTTCTACCCAATCCCCAAATCGGTGTTGATATTTTTCTAAAGTTTTATTTTTCACCTCCCTCTCTCTGATTTCATACCAAAATTCTGAATCACCAATGGTATTGTGATCTGAAAGTGCGATAAATTGGTAATCATTGTCCTTATACCATTGGATGATCATTTCGGGGAAATCATCACCGTCACTCCAAAGAGAATGGGTATGTAAATTACCCTTATACCAGGTTTGTTTGGCACTAAAATTTTTACATGAGACTAGCTGAAAGGATATTAGCCCAGCTACAACTAAAAATGGTTTGTTGAATATCCTCATGGATTTTATTTTTTGAAATATATAAAAATTAACTCAACTGATATGATCAGGAACATCTGATTGTATCTGATCAATGAAAAATGATATGTAATAAAACTAAAGAAGCTAACATTCCTAAACCTATTCCCATAATTTGTTTTGAGGCGATTTGAATCATTAATCGGGGATTTTGAAACCTTGTTTTTGAAAACAAAACAATTAGGAAAAAACCGATAAGTATGATCCACATGGCCCTTACAAAATAATTCATCTCTGGGAAGAGGGACTTGAAAATAAACTGGAAGAGTATAGTGGCCAAAAAAGCAGAAAATGTGACTTTTTGTTGGGGAGCTACCAAAAAAACTGCTGCACAAATAACTACCACAATACCACAATTTATATAATATCGAAGTTCATTCAGCGTATGAGTAAATGCAGAATTAGGGTCTGAAAATTTAAGATAAAGCAATAAGATTCCGACTGTAACTCCTGAGACAAAACTAAATAAAATAGCACGTCTTCCAGCTTCCACCATTTGGGCGTCAGTTGCTTTTTTGGAGAGGTATTCTTTGTAGATATCAATAGACCACAATGTTGCCAAGGAATTGAATGTTGAGTCGACAGTGCTCATCAAAGAGGCAAACAAAGCACATAAAACCAGACCTTTTGCGCCCATCGGTAAATATGTATTTACCAAATATGGGAAAGACATGTCTGGATCGGACAGTCCATTTTCTCCCAAAATACCAACCAGTGCAATACCAGGTACCACAATAATCATAGCCATCAAATATTTAATCAAACCACCGACCATAAGTCCTATCTGAGCGTGTTTGAGATTTTTGGCGGCCAGAGACCTTTGCACAATCGATTGATTAGCACACCAATAATTAATGTTTAATAAGAATAAACCAAAAATATGTGTCCAGGGCAACTTTTCATGATCCCAAGGTAGATGCAAGTGCATCAACTGAGGTGTTTTTGTGTACAACGCTGACCAGCCTCCTGAGTGATGAATTGCCATAAACATTACGACCAACCCACCAGATAGTAAAACTAAAAACTGAACTATATCGGTTCTAACAACAGAACTTAGACCACCAAAATAAGTATAGATCGCTGAAAACAATCCAAGGATTATTATCAGCACAGTAATTCTTGTAATTCTGTTTGGATGCAGAAAGGACAAATATTCCCCAAAAACCATATCGGCAGCGTATGCCCCCCAAAAAAGTGCTGCCCCTATAGTGATGGTTGAAAACAATGAAATGTTCGCTAAAGAATAAAGCAACGCCACCCTTTTTCCTAGCCGTTTTTTTATAAACTGAGTGATGGTGATGATCTTGTCTTTCAGGTAGTAGGGAATAAATACAAAAGAGGCTAAAAGTATCCCCTGAATAGCATTGATCTCTAAACTTGCCTGTGCCAACCCATATAGGTAAGCAGAGCCCATCATACCCAAAAATTGATATCCCTGAATATTTGTCGCTATGGTCGAAAAAGCAATAGAGTACCATCGTAAACTTCTTGAACTTAAGTAATATTCCTCACTAGTCATCCCTTTGGTCTGTTTACCCCAAATGGCAACTAGCATGACTAATCCAAAGTAGGCTAGAACGATTAGAAAGTCAATCATGACATAATAAATCTAAATAAACGAACGTCATCTATCATACTCTGATTCCATTGGCCAAGGGGGTCAGTGGCTCATCTTTTGTAGTTTTCCCCTGAAGGTGGGGCATTGAAAAAGTTTTTAATCTAGGAAGTACAAGCTCTGCAAAACGATTACATTCATCGATATTTGGATAGCCCGAGAAAATAAAAGATCGTATACCCATATCCATATACCGGTATAATTTTTCAACGATCTGGTCGGGGTTGCCAACAAGTGCAGCTCCACATCCAGATCGGGCCTTTCCTATACCCGTCCATAAATGAGGTTCTACATAGCCGTCTCCGGAGGATTGATCTCTCATTTGATTTTGACGTTTAACACCATAGGATTTTGCGTCCAGGGCTCGATCCTTTAATTCTTGTCCAACCCCTAAATCAAGTTTTGAGATAATGCTTTCCGCATATTCACGGGCCTCCTCCTCAGTATCCCGAACTACCACATGAACCCTTAGTCCGAAGTCTAACTTTCTTTTATATTTTGCAGCTTTAAGGCTCATATTTTCCATTAAGTTCCTCAAATTATCCTCTGTTTCAGGCCACATCAGGTAAACATCACAATGCTCGGCACAAAGATCAACCGCAGGGGGAGAATATCCCCCAAAGTAAAGCAAAGGACCTCCATTTTGATAGGGTTTTACAGGGTTTGTAGGAAGTTTAAAATTATAAAACTGACCGTTGAAATTAATTTCCTCTTTTGACCATGCTTGTTTGAGTATTTCAATGACCTCTCTGGATCGTTGATACCGATCTTGGGAAGAGAGTTCTTCGCCTGGTAAGTTTGATGAGATGATATTAACCGTAAGTCGACCCTTAAGGATATGGTCAATAGTAGACAGTGTACGGGCCAACATCGGAGGATGAATCTCACCACAACGAACAGCCGCCAGTATATTTATATTTTCAATCATTGGTGATACGGCAGAAACAAAAGGAAGAGTATCTTGTCCTACTTGATAAGAGGAAGGACATAAAATATTTCTATAACCCAATTGATCAGCGGCAAGTAAAACATTAGAAGAATTTTCCCAATTGCTTTTGTATTTCACATTTCGCTCACCCAAATAGCGGTCATCACCATCACAAATGGGAGCAAACCAAGAGACCTCCGCGCCTTGAGCCTCTTTTGATCTAATCTCTATTGGTTTAGACATTTAATTGTTTAAAATAATTAAGATGGGGTTTATGCGATTTCGGTTCCCGTTGCAACCTGCCAAAGTAAATACCACTCCTCATGCGATAAATTAATATTCAAACTTTCTATGGCATTTTTAATTCTTGAAAGCTTAGAAGTTCCCAGAACAGGAATGATCCCCGCAGGATGTTTTCTCAACCAAGCAAGTAAAATTTGATCCGGTTGAGCATCGTACTTTTGACAAAGTGAATTTACAATTTTTTGTACTTCGGTAATGTTATGATCCTCTGAAGAACTTTTTAACAAGGCGCCTCCACCCAGCGGAGACCAGGCTGAGGGGGTGACTCCCCACTTTTGACATTGATCTAAAATACCATTTTCAAAGGCCTCGCGATGAAGCAATGATATCTCCACTTGATGGGTACATAATGGAAAGATCTGTTGAAGCAATTCAAATTGACTTACAGAAAAATTTGAAACGCCAAAATATTTTACTTTACCCTCTTTTTTCAATTCGGTAAAAGCTTGAGCTATTTCATATGGATCAAATAAAATATCAGGGCGGTGCAACAACAAGTTATCAATATGATCTGTACGGAAAGCAAGTAAAGAATTTTCGACAGAGCGTTTAATATGGTCTTTGTTAAGATCGTATGATTTGATTTTGTGGTCTGGTCGCTTATCTGAAACTATTTTGATCCCACATTTTGTTGTAATTCTTATTTGAGTTCGCAAATCCGGTCTTTTTTTAAGTACAGTACCAAAATCAGCCTCGGTTGTGTAGGAACCATAAATATCTGCGTGGTCAAAATCAATAAGGTCCATTGAAATACAGCCCTCTATAAATTTTTCGATCTCTGATGCGTTCATATTTCTACCCCAATGCCCCATTCGCATAGTTCCCACAATAAAGGGAGCTGTATTGTAATCTTTCAATGAAAGAGGCCCGCGATTGTTTGCCATTAATTTTTATAAGTTTTAAATAAGAATTCGACTAATTTAATCAACCTTTTTGGTACTCAAAACAAATGAAAAAAAAATTATCGATGGAATTGATTCTTAAAATGTTAAATTTGTTTTTAACCAAATATTATTTTTCATATTGCCTTCAAAAATTCTAGTCACAGGAGGTCTGGGTTATATAGGCTCTCATACAAGTGTCGAATTAATTCAGCAAGGATTTGAGATCATCATTGTTGACGATCTATCCAATAGCTCCATAGAAGTATTAGATGGAATTAAGAAGATTACAGGTGTTTCGCCTGAATTTGTAAAACTTAATTTAAGAGATAAGAAAGAAGTCAATCGATTATTTGAGGCTTGCCCTGATCTTTCCGGTATTATACATTTTGCAGCTCATAAAGCAGTTGGAGAGAGCATAGACCAGCCACTTAAATATTATCAAAATAATATTGGGTCTTTGATCAACCTACTCCAAGCCATTGAAAGTATGAGAAAAAGGTTTTCATTTATATTCAGTTCCTCTTGTACTGTATATGGTCAAGCAGACAAGCTTCCCATAACTGAGAAAGCTCCCATTAAAAAAGCAGAATCTCCCTATGGAAATACCAAACAAATTGGCGAAGAGATACTCTACGACAGTACGCGGTCTAACAGGCTTATAAAAGTAATTTCTTTGCGGTATTTCAATCCAATTGGGGGGCATCCAAGTATTGAAATTGGAGAATTACCTAAAGGTAAGCCACAGAACCTTGTTCCATTTATTACCCAAACTGCTGCTGGAATACATAAGAATCTCAATGTTTTTGGGAACGATTACCCTACGCTTGATGGAACCTGTATTAGGGATTATATCCATGTCGTTGATTTGGCAGAAGCTCATGTCTCAGGACTTAAAAGAATGATGGCCAATGAACAAAATGATAATTTTGAAGTTTTCAATTTGGGAACGGGAAAAGGTAAAAGTGTTTTGGAAGTTATCAAAATCTTCGAAAAAGTATCTGGTGTCAATCTAAACTATGAAATTGTAGAAAGAAGACCCGGGGATATAGTAGAGGCCTATGCAGATACAACCAAAGCAAATAAAGTTTTACGGTGGAAAGCAAAAAATGATCTGGGAGAGGCACTGAAAACTGCATGGGAATGGGAAAAAAAATTACGTAATATTTAACCAAACATAACTTTATGAATTCTAGTTTTGAATTTTTGGACTATCTGATTTTTGTTATATATGCCTTTGTAATATTGGGATTAGGATTATGGGTGTCAAGAAATAAAGAGGGTGAAGAGAAGAGTGCCGAAGATTACTTTTTGGCGGGCAAGTCACTCCCTTGGTGGGCGATTGGGGCTTCTTTGATTGCAGCCAATATTTCTGCCGAGCAATTCATAGGTATGTCAGGTTCAGGTTTTGCATTGGGTCTTGCCATTGCATCCTATGAGTGGATGGCAGCGATAACGCTGTTAATTGTCGGGAAATACTTTCTTCCAATTTTTATTGAGAAAAAATTATACACCATCCCAGAATTTGTCGAAAAGCGTTTTTCTTCACAACTGAAGACAATCTTGGCAATTTTTTGGATTTCCCTATATATATTTGTTAATCTTGCCTCGGTGATGTACCTAGGTGGCTTGGCTTTAGAAACCATAATTGGAATAGATCTGGTATATGCTGTATTGGGTTTAGCACTTTTTGCAGCAGCATATTCCCTTTACGGAGGATTGACTGCAGTTGCTTGGACAGATATTATTCAGGTTGTTTTTCTCCTATTGGGAGGCCTGGTAACTACCTATTTAGCATTGGATACAGTATCACAGGGACAAGGCGTAATTGAGGGTTTAAAATCCATTTATAATGCGGCTCCTGATCGTTTTGAAATGATTTTGGATAAAGCTAATCCTGAATACAAAAATTTACCCGGTATCGGAGTATTGGTTGGAGGACTTTGGGTCGCTAATCTTTATTATTGGGGATTCAACCAATATATTATTCAACGCACCCTGGCCGCAAAATCGCTCGAAGAGTCTCAAAAGGGAATTTTATTTGCTGCAGGACTAAAATTAATTATACCATTGATTGTCGTGATCCCAGGAATTGCAGCTTATGTTATTGTAAATGATCCTGAAATTCTTAGTGGATTAGGTGAAAATAGTATGTTGAACATCCCTGCCGAAGGAAAGGCAGACAAGGCTTATCCCTGGTTAATGCAATTTTTACCTGTAGGCCTGAAAGGATTAGCCTTTGCCGCTCTGGCAGCAGCCATTGTTTCCTCATTGGCTTCAATGTTGAATTCCACCTCGACCATTTTTACAATGGATATCTATAAGCAATTGATAGATAAAAATGCTGATGACAAAAAAACAGTTAAAGTGGGTAGAGTCTCTGCTGCTGTGGCCTTAATAATTGGTGCTACAATGGCTCCTCTTTTGGGGGGAATTGATCAAGCCTTTCAGTTCATACAGGAATACACCGGTATCGTGAGTCCTGGAATATTAGCTGTTTTTATCCTGGGTTTATTTTGGAAAAAAACAACTAATAAGGCTGCCATATGGGGTGCATTAAGTTCTATACCCATTGCTATGTCTCTGAAGGTAGGATCAAAAGGCTGGGTAAATGGAACAAGTCTTGAAGCCTTCTTTCCTGATCTTCCCTGGATGGATCAGATGGGATTAACTGCCATTTTGACCATGGCTGTAATTGCAATTGTTAGTATAAGACAAAATAAAGGTGCTGAAGATTCAAAAGCAATCAATTTACCCAAAGAAATTTTTAACACATCACCTCTTTTCAATATAGGGGCTTTTGCGTGTATGATAATTTTGACTTTCATTTATACTTTCTTTTGGTAATTGTTTTGGATTATTGAGCTTGTTGTAGAGTTTACCTTAATTATCCGTAATGCTTTTTATCTGAAACAGGCCAAATGATCGATGATTTACATCGAATCAAGAAAATCATTTAAAGATTATATAATCCGTAACAGATTAATGGAAAAAACACAAATAAGGGGCCTATAACAATTCCAAAAAAAGTCTTTTTCTAATTTTTTATGAGAGATTATTAGATCAACACTTTTTAAAAGTAAACCTTCTATTGTTTGTGCCACTGCCATAGCTCCAAAGCAAGGAAATAAAAAAGGAGTCTATATTTAGATTGAAAAAGTTTTCAAGTACAAAAAAAACTCTCACATTGCTTGTGAGAGTTTTTCTGAGTATTTTCTATTAAATATTATTCTCCAACTCTAAGCTGTACTCTTTTATTGGCTTCTCTTCCAGCAGCTGAACTGTTATCTCCTACAGGCTTGGTTTCTCCATAACCAATAGTTTCTAAACGAGAGGCTTCAACCCCCATTGATACAAGCGCTTCTTTAACGCTCTGGGCTCTTTTTTCAGAGAGTGTTTGATTGAATGACATACTACCGTCAGCTGAAGCATGACCTTCAATAACAACATCAACGCTTGTGTAAGTCCCCAAAAGTTCAGTAAGTTTTTTAAGTTTAGCTGATGATTCATCAGTGATCATTGCACTGTTAACAACAAAATATAAGACAGCATTATCACCTTTCATGAAAGATATCAATTCTTCAGGGAGGTCCGGACAACCGCTGTTAGCAGCATCGCCAGCCTCATCTGGGCATACATCGTCTTTATCTGGAACACCATCACCATCACGATCGTCTTCAGGACAACCATTATTAGCAGCTTCGCCAGCTTCTTGTGGACATTTGTCAACGTTATCCGCTAAACCATCCCCATCGGTATCAGGACAGCCATTCATCTCTGCTGAACCCGCTGCATCTGGACAAGCATCGTCATTATCAGCAACACCATCCCCGTCGGAATCAGGACAGCCGTTTAACTCTGCAGGACCGGCTTCTTCAGGACACGCATCTTTATTATCTGGAATTCCATCACCATCCGTATCAGGGCAACCATCGAATTCTTTTAGTCCCGGAACCTCAGGACAAACATCTTTTTTGTCAGAAACACCGTCTTTATCAGTATCTCCTGCACCAAACACATAACTAAAACCAATAGCATGCTGTAAATGATTATAACTACCTTTCTCGCTTGTAGATCTGTAACTAGTACTTGCATTTACAATCCAATTATCAGAAATGAAGAAACTAACACCTGCACCTCCAAAATAAGTTCTTCCAGCACCAGTAGATGGGAAATAACCTTCAGCATCAGAATCAGTTTGGAAGTTGGAAAGTCCGTAACCCGCAAATAAGTAAGGGAAAATATCTCCTTCAGAGAAATTATACTTTAAGAAACCGTCAACAGAATTGTAATCAACGTCAAATTTGTCGATTTCCAAAGAGTTCATGGAGTATTGTGCGCCAATAGACAAACCACCGGCAATGTATCTAGAAAGACTAAGGGAGGGAACCCCAAAACCTGTAGATGAATCTACAGAGTCATCTTGAACACCAACTAAATTAGCTCCTAAGCTGACTGCCCAGGGACTATCAGATGTCTGAGAATTAGCACAAAAAGTAGCTAATAAACTAATAAATATTAATGAGTATAGTTTTTTCATTTTTGAAATTTTGTCAAATTTAATAAATATTTATCAGATTTTAAATTAAAATTTAACATGAAGTTACATATTTATACGTCACATATTTTAATAGCACGCTCGAGTGATTTCAATGGATTATTCTTGGGGATAAACTCCTGAGCTACAAAACCTTTAAAACCTGTCGCAACAATTGCTTTCATTATTGCAGGATAAAACAATTCTTGAGTTTGATCAATCTCATTTCTGCCAGGTACGCCAGCTGTGTGATAGTGTCCAATAAACTGATAATTTTCATTTATAGTTCTGATAACATCTCCTTCGTTAATTTGCATGTGATAGATATCATAAAGTAACTTGAAATTGCTTGAATCTATTCTTCGACACAATTCAAAACCCCATTGTGAATTATCACACATGTAGTCTTTGTGATCTATTTTTGAATTGAGTAATTCCATCTGGATGATAACTCCTTTTTTTTCTGCATGCCCCATTATTTTCTTTAGTCCCTCTACACAATTGTTAATTCCAGTTTCATTATCTATGGATCTTCTATTTCCAGAAAAACATATCAAATTTGTATATCCTGCATCAGCAACCAAATCGATGTGCTTTAGATAATTATCTATCAAAATAGCGTGGTACTGTTTATCATTCCACCCTTCTGTAAGACTAATTTCAGCACCATTGCACATGGATGAGGTCAAACCGTATTTTTTTAAAATCGGCCATTCCTTGGGACCTATCAAGTCAATGGCTGAAATTCCCATGGGCTTTAACCCTGCGGCAAAATCCTCCAAGGATATTTGATTATAGCACCATTTACATACTGAGTGATTAATGTTTCCTCTCATTTTTTTTTGATTAAAGTCATATTTTTTTTTTAAATCATACATTTTGAATTGACTGATTATCGGTAAACCCAAAGATGTAAATGTCATTTTTTTTAACACTTCCCTCCTTTTAGAATTTGGTTTATTTTTCATCGTATTATCTAACATTACTTCTGATTACCGCACTGTGCAATAATTTATTTGATAATCTTTTTAAATATACCCCCAATAATTCTTTCTTACCAAATTGAACCTCCCACTTTTTTTGATCTACCGATCGAACCATTTTACGGGCAAAATCTTCTACTTTCAAACCTTTTCTTGTGGCAAGGTCATCAACGCCTAAAACAGAACCATCCCCCTTTAAGGAATTCATCGCTATTGGAGTCCTTACAAAGCCAGGACAAATGATCGTCACGTTTATATTATCTTTTTGATGTTCCATTCTCATCACATCAAAAAAACCATGAAGAGCGTGTTTGGCAGCACTATATCCTGAACGGAGCGGAGAACCATATTTTCCCATCACACTGCTTACTACAACATAGTGTCCAAAACCTTGTTTTAAGAAAAAAGGTAGTAGTGCCCTACTCAATGCTACTGTTCCTAGATAATTAATCTCAATCAATTTTTTTAATACATCAAATTGAGTGTCCACGATCAATGACCTTTGACTTAAACCAGCATTATTAATCAGTATATCAATCCTACCGAAGATATTATATGCTTTTTTGACCAAAGCAGGGGCTGCGTAAAAATCGTTCAAGTCAGTTGGCAAAATTTTTATATTTTCAGGATAATAACATTCAGATTTAACCCGCTCCAAAGCACGAACATTCCTTGAAGATAAAATCAATTTAATTCCTCTGTGAGAATATATTTTTGCCAGTTCAGCACCAATTCCTGAAGAGGCTCCCGTAATCCATATTATTTTATTGGTATTTTTCATCAGATTTTTTTAAGTACCAAGCATTAACTCTAGCAATTGCATTTTCCTCTATATCCTTCCAAAACAAATTAATGTCAGCAAAATGATAATTTTCAATTAGTGATAAAAAGAAACGTCCTGGGATTTGGGGTAATGTAGTCCACAATAACCCATCAATGACCTTGACACGGAGGCTTTTGGGGTAAATCTTTGTGTCCTCGCTCAACAACCCTTTATGTTCGCTAATTTTTGAGGTGGCTTGATTATCCCAACTTATAGGGTTGGTCGTTACGCCTCCCTGGTACCACTTGGTAAATTTTTTAGGGAGCTTATCTATTTTGTATGCATTCCAACTGACAAATCCACCTACATCGGTTGGACTTCTCATTGGAGGAACAGATTCAAACTCATTTGGGAAAATTCGGGTACCTATCAAATAAGCGGCTACCAATTGATTTTGTAAGGGCTTTTGATCAAAAAATTCCTTGATCAATCTTTTTGCATGCATACTTCCTTGACTGTGTGAAGCAATGATTATTGGCCTGCCCTTATTATAATGCCTAACATAAAATTGAAAAGCATTTTTGATATCCTGATAAGCAACCTCCCAAGCGGGTTCTCCTTCTTTATTGTAAGGGTCCAAAAAAATTCTGTAATGAGCCTGCCTGTAAAAAGGTACGTATAAGTTACCAGCATTAAGCCATGCGGAAGCTTGATATTTTATTGCTTTTTGAAAAACATCTTGTCGAATTGAAGATGTCCAAATATCAGCATTCCAATCTTTATTTTTTTTGTCTGAAAAAAGTGTAGGGTATATATAAAAAACATCTGCTTTTTTGGCGCTGTCAATTTTTTTAAAACCTCCTAAAGCCGATGGATACCTCCCAGGAAAAACTGCCCAACTATTCGGTTCTGCATAATTGGGTTTTAAAGGAAGACTATTTTCTGCAAACACCCTACTTTGATATGACGTTTTGCAAGAAACTGATATAAATAAAATCAAAAAATTAATTAAAACATTTTGACTGGAAAAATTCATTGATTTGATGAGCAAATTTTGGCTTAGAAATCACTAAAGTTAGTATAATTGAGGAACTTTTGAATATTGAGTAAGTTGATTTACTATCATTGAAAAAGTCTCTAACCTTCTTTTCATAATTTTTATTTCAGACATTGGGGGCGAGATTCCAAAGATAGTTTACAGTAAGATTCAATTAAAAAAAATTAATCACCACTCTCTTTTTTTGTTGAGTAGCTCCTCGCTATCTAACTCATCTTTGGGAATTACTTTGAGGAACGATGGATGCTGTTCGATAGCGAATTGTATTTTTTCAATGATAAATTCGACAGATTCATTGTCATAATCGATCTCCATAGGAGGTTTTACTTCCATAGACTGAAGAATCCCTCTTTTCTTAATTCTGATACCTTTTTTATCAAATGACCTTCTAAATCCATCGATGACAATTGGAACAACTATTGGCCTGTAACGCTTAATTATATGTGCAGTACCTTTTCTTAATGGTTTGAAGGGAGTAGTGGTCCCTTGGGGAAAGGTAATAACCCAACCATCGTCCAGAGCCATTCCTATATTAGAAATGTCACTCATTTTAACTTGTCTTTTAATTTCTACTCCTTTTTCTCTCCAAGTCCGCTCAATTGATACTGACCCTGCATAGGCTAAAATCCTTGGTAAAATTCCGGCTTTCATTGTTTCTTTGGCTGCCACAAAGTATATGTTCAATTTGGGATCCCACAGGTATCCAATGTTTTTAATAGAATCATTTCGACCACTTAAACTAGCATTAAAAACATGAAACATTGCAACTACATCTGCAAAATAAGTTTGGTGATTGGAAACAAATAAAACATTATTTTCAGGCAATTGACGAATCACATCAGAGCCCTCCACATTTAATTGATTGAATCCTCTGTAGCGCCTGTGAGATATACATCCCATAAAACGTATCAGCCATTTTTTTAGAAACAAATAATGGCCAAATGGATTTTTTTTGAACATTTATCTTGTCAAATTGTTCCAGACAAATATAAACTATTTGGCTAGCACAGCTGAAAATAACATTTTAAATTCGGACAAGATCATCGCTGTTGCCCCCCAGACTACATTCTTGTCAAAAATGTATGCTGAAACTACTATAGAGGTAGAATTGGAATTCAATAGCTTCGTCAATACAGACTCTTTATTTATAAAATCCATCAATGAAATTTCTAAAATTGAATCTACCTCTCTATGATCAGGTTTAAAAGTATATGGGCTTTGCAGATAACCCACATATGGAAAAATAAGAAAATTACTTGATGGTACATAAAGTTTACTAAGCGATCTGATATATTTCACTTCGTCGGATGGAATTCCAATCTCCTCGTGGGTCTCCCTCAAAGCAGTAGCCCATAAATCATTGTCCAAAAGATCTGGTTTACCTCCTGGAAAGCTAATTTGTCCAGAGTGCATCCCATAGTATTCTCTGCGACGAGTTAGGACAAAATTCATTTCTCCAAATTTATTGGGGTAAAGAAGCAACAGAACAGAGGCCATTTTGGGTTTAGTCCCTGTGATTAGGGAGGATTTAATGTTTTCAACTCGATAAGGAGGCGCCATAACGGAATGGGCAACTTCACCAGCAAGTGTGTTTTGTTTTAACTTTGTAGTAAGAACTTTAAATAAAGTAAGATTCATGAAATATCAAATTCTATTATTGGGAGTTTTGATTTTTGCTCTTATAGGTTGTGAAGTAAAATCAAAAAAAAACACAAATAAAATCAAAGTTCCACAAAAAAAAAATTTAAAAAAAGTTGAACCAAAAAAAGCAAAAAGTACTTATCTAGATGAAAAAAATGCAATTCCTTTTTTTTATGACTACGCAAAAAAAAATAAAGAAAATAAGGTACGGATCATAACCAAATATGGAAATATTGATATTTTATTATATGACAACACACCATATCACAGGGCAAATTTTGTTTATCTAACCAGAAGAAAATATTTTAACGGAACAATGTTTCATCGTGTCGTTCCCAATTTCATAATACAAGGCGGAAATTCAGATAGTCGTGAAAGTATGAAAAAAAGACATCAGATTGGACGGTATCTTCTCCCCCCAGATACAAAAAAAGGGAACTCTCACCACCGAGGTGTCATTTCAATGCCCAGTAGTGAAATCGACAATCCACACAAACTTGCATCTCCTTATGAATTCTTTATCGTTCAACAATCACCCGGAGCTTATCATTTGGATGGTCATTACACTGCCTTTGGTAAGGTTATCAGGGGTATGGAAGTTGTAGATCAAATTAATAAATTGAAAATTGACAAAAGGGAAATGCCAATAAGTAATGTTTATATTGAAACAGAAATTATTAAGTAATTACTATTTATTTTATCTTTCAATTCTTTTGAATACTAAATTTTATTCATTAAAACATAAATAATAATCAAAACTTATTATATTTGGAAAATTAATAAGAAATTATAATGACATTAACGCAACTTCACTATATGATTGCAGTTTCTGAGTACGGTAACTTTACAATTGCTGCAGAAAAATGTTTTGTGACTCAACCTACTTTGAGTATGCAGGTTCAAAAATTAGAAGATGAACTAGAGGTTAAAATTTTTAACCGAGCTACAAAACCGATCATACTAACTGATGTTGGAAAAAAAATTCTTGTTCAAGCCAAAAGAATAACTGAAGAGGCTGTAAGGATGCAAGATATTGTATCTATTGAAAAGGGGTTTATTGGCGGTGAATTCAAATTAGGAATTATTCCCACAGTAATGCCTACTCTACTTCCGATGTTTCTAAATACTTTCATAAAAAAATTTCCAAAAGTGGATCTTAAAATTGAGGAGTTAACAACTCAAAATATCATCAAAATGCTAGAGGAGGGGCATCTTGATGCTGGAATTGCTGCTACCCCGCTGGCAATGGATCACATACTGGAACTTCCCATTTATTATGAACCTTTTGTAGGCTATATACCTGAGGGTAATCCTCTTCATTCCATAGAGCAGATTGAAGTTGACGATTTAAATATGACAGATTTACTGGTACTAGAAGATGGCCATTGTTTTAGAAATCATGTACTAAACCTGTGTCAGATGAATCAAATTGGAGGTGTTCCATTTGATCTTAAAAGTGGAAGTATTGAGACGTTAATAAATCTATCTGATGAAGGACCTTGGATGACTCTACTTCCCTATCTACATGGAAATAATTTGACAGAAACAAAAAAGAAAAATTTGAGGTTTTTTCCCGAACCTGCCCCAGCAAGAGAAGTTAGTTTAATCCATTACAAAAGTCAATTAAAACTCCCTGTAATTAATGCTTTAAGATCAACAATTGGTAGCATAATCAGAGGTGCTATTAGATTTGAAAATATTAAAGTAATTACCCCAGAAAGGACTTAGAAAGTATATTGCAGGTTATAGCTTACATCAGGATTAGACTTAGTGAACGATAATGCCCATTGGTATAGCATAACACCTTCTTTTTTTGAAAGTACAGTAAGTGCTTTATAGAGCTCTTTTCTAAAAAGAGCAGCATCAAAGCTAACTTTGCGTAAAATACTTTTATAGAAGAAGTAAGTCGATGATTTTTTCTTGGTGTTCTCCATAACTTAAATTCGTGACCAAATATATTTCTTTAGGAATCAGATAATTGTTGTAGAAATGTTAAAATTCTTAAAAAAGTCATAATAAAAAATATGAAAAGCCACCTCATATAAAATAAGGTGGCTATTTTAAACTTCATTAAAAAATTAAATTTCTGGAGTACTTAGTTTCGCAATTGAAGCTTGAATTTGAGTTTCAGAAAGTTCGTGCTTTATAATTTTACCAGCAAAATAATCTTCATAGGCTTTCATGTCAAAATTTCCATGACCACAAAGGTTGATTAAAATGGTTTCAGATTTACCCTCAACCTTACAGCGCTCTGCCTCAGCTATTGCAGTTGCTATTCCGTGGGTAGCTTCTGGAGCAGGAATTATACCCTCTGATTGAGCAAACTTTACTCCTGCATCAAACACTTCAACATTGTCATGAGCTCTGGCTTCAATCAACTTATCTTTTAAAAGTTGACTAACAATAACACCTGCTCCATGATATCACAAACCTCCTGCATGAATGGGTGCTGGAACAAAATCGTGCCCCAGGGTATACATGGGTAAAAGGGGGGTAATTCCCGCGGTGTCTCCAAAATCATATCTAAAAATACCCCTGGTTAACTTAGGACATGAGGAAGGTTCACTTGCAATAAATCTAATAGATTTTCCTTCGTCAAAATTGAGCCTTAAAAAGGGAAATGCCAGGCCAGAAAAATTTGAACCACCACCAAATGGAGCGATAACAATGTCAGGCATATCTCCCGCCTTTTCCATTTGTAGAATTGCCTCTTGTCCGATAATGGTTTGGTGCAATTTGACGTGATTAAGAACACTACCTAGTGCATACTTTGTGTGCTCATCAGATGCAGCTCTTTCTATGGCCTCTGAAATTGCAATTCCAAGGGAACCTGATGTATTTGGGTCTTCTGTCAAGAATTTTTTTCCAATTTCTGTAGCCTCTGAAGGTGATGGAAAAACTTTTGCCCCCCAAGTGTTCATCATTACTTTTCGATAAGGTTTATGATTAAAAGAAAGTTTTACCATATAAACTTCACATTCGATATCAAAATGCCTGCAAGCAAAACTCAATGCATACCCCACTAACCTGCCCCAGTCTCAGTAGTTATTTTTTTAACACCCTCCTTTTTATTGTAGTAAGCTTGAGCAACAGCTGTGTTGGGTTTGTGGGAACCTGTAGGGCTTACCCCTTCATATTTGTAATATATTTTGGCTGGAGTATCTAATTTTTTTTCAAGGTTGTAGGCTCGGTATAATGGTGTGAGTCGCCACATGGAGTAGATATTTCTTACTTCATCGGGGATGTCAATAAATTTATCCATACTAACTTCCTGCTTAATCAGCTCCATAGGAAACAAAGGAGCTAAGGCTTCAGGCCCGATCGGTTCCATAGTACCTGGATTTAGAGGAGGAAGTGGCTTGTTAGGCATGTCTGCAACAACGTTATACCATTTATCTGGTATCTCTTTTTCACTTAAGGTAATTTTGCGTTCCATAAATTTTTGGTTTTTGTCATTATCCTAAATATATAAAAATTGTTTTCAAATTTGGGGATTTTAGGATTTGCAATAATTTTATTTAATCCTATATTTGCGCACCTATTGAATTACCGAAAAATTGTCACGGGGTGTAGCGTAGCCCGGTCATCGCGCCTGCTTTGGGAGCAGGAGGTCGCAGGTTCGAATCCTGCCACCCCGACAATGATAATCTGGTATCAATCAAGGTTAATTCGGGATGTGGCGCAGCCTGGTAGCGCACACGCATGGGGTGCGTGGGGTCGCAGGTTCAAATCCTGTCATCCCGACTAAATAACCAAGTAAACCCATGGTATTAAAGAGTTTATGTTTTGTCAAACATATTTTACTCACCATATTAATTACCAAAATAATTTGCTCTAAAGCTAAATACATGGGGAAACATGTTAAAGGTCAAAAAAATTATGCCAATATTTCTCGAATAATTTCACCTTCAACATCAGTCAGTCTGAATGGAAACCCTTTAACTTAGTAATATGAAAAAAAACATAAATGTAATTCTTATAACTCTTCTAATTATTTCTTGTAATCTAAAAGAAAAAAAAAAAATGGGTTGAAGATTTAAATGTCCTATTTATAATGACGGATGATTTAAATTGCGATTTGGGAACCTATGGCCATCATCAAGTAATTAGCCCCAATATTGATAGATTGGCCAGTGAGGGCGTTCTTTTTGAAAATGCACACAATCAATTCCCCTTGTGTGGTCCTTCAAGAGCTTCCTTGATGACAGGAATGTACTCTGACCAAACCAATCACACATTGCTGGATGTTGATTTACGACAGACCATCCCCGATGTAGTCACACTAGGGCAGCGATTTCGTCAGCGGGGATATACCTCTGTCAGAATTGGAAAGATTTATCATTATGGAAATCCAGGAACTATTGGAACCTCAGGACAAGATGATATATCTACATGGGATTATACTATAAATCCTTATGGAAGAGATAAAGAAGAGGAGTATAAAATCAATACACTTAAAAAAAGACAATATGGAGGAACGCTTAGTTGGTTAGCTGCAGAGGGAAATGATGAAGAACAGACCGATGGAATTGGAGCCACAGAGGCCATTGAACAATTAGAAAAATTCTCAAAAAATAGAAAAAAATTCTTTTTAGCAGTGGGAATGTATAGACCACACACTCCTTATGTTGCTCCCAAAAAATATTTTGACCTTTATCAAATGGACGAAATGGAAATTCCATATAGTGGTAGCTCAGATGAATATTTGAGTTCAATTCCGCTACCTGCTGCACTTTCGGTAAGATGGAAAAAAGATCAAAACCTTTTAAATGACAAATCCAATTATAAATTAGCTCAGGAAATAAAAGAAGCTTATTTCGCAACAACCACTTTTGTAGATGCTCAAGTAGGAAGAATCTTGAATAAATTAAGACAAACAGGTCTTGACAAAAATACTATAGTTGTCTTTACCTCAGATCATGGTTATCACTTAGGAGAGCATGGTCATTGGCAAAAACAGACCTTATTTGAGAATGCGACTAGAGTACCCTTAATTTTTAAAGGCCCAGGGGTTGAAAATGGTGTTAGATCTAACTCTCCAGTTGAATTAATCGATATTTATCCCACTTTAATGGATTTAACAAAAATTGAAGCACCGTCTCATGTAGTTGGAAAAAGTTTAGTACCAATTTTCAATGATCATAAGCATAAGGTTAGGCAAAGTGCATTGACAAGGTGGAGAGCTTCTCAGCATGGAAGTTTAAACTTTAAAGAGTCTGGGATTCAGGGTTATTCAATAAAAACTGAAAGATTTAGGCTAACAAAATGGGGGGAAAATGGAGAACACGGTTATGAACTATATGATCATGAAAAAGATAGCGAGGAAATGGATAATTTAGTCAATAATTTATCCTATAAATCTACACTCGATTCATTAAAAAAACATATTGATCTCAGAATAGCCAATGCCAGAAAAAAGCCGGATGGTTTGGGACGGCAGTTCGAAGAAAAACGCTTGCATAAAGTCATTATGACCCCAGGCGATCTGTATGACATTGACAGCAAAAGAATCTGGGAAAGACCCGCTGACGAATAGAGATCAGATAAATCGAATAACCATCATTTTTCTACTTGTATCTCCCAAACTATTTTTTTTTGTTGGGAAAACAACCATTGCATCAAATCCGGGTCAGCAAAAGCGTTATGCCAACTGTCATGATTGACCTCAGGATACAAGGTCAGTTTCACCGGTGCATTGATTTTCCTTAGTGCCTGATACATTCTTTTTGAATGTTCTACCCATACTACACCATCCATTTCACCGTGAAAAATCCATAATGGGGTTTTTTGCAATAAAGGGGCCCAGTTGGGATTTGCTCCCCCACAGATGGGGAACGCCGCTGCAAAATATTCCGGATTCCTGCTCACCAACTCAAAAGTGCCCATACCCCCCATGGACAAGCCTCCCACATAACGTCGGGTGGCATCGATCCGATAATTCTTTTCTAAAAAAAACATCAAGGCTTCTAAAATTTCTAATTGAGAATTGTTTGGAAGTGACTTGGAATAAGTGTATTTTTTTTCTAAAGAAGTCTCATAATCCTTTTCAACACTGGACCAATAAGAGCCTTTAGGACATTGCGGGAAAACAACTACAGCAGGGTATTTTGCCCTAAATTGTTCCGATTGGAAAAGATAACTTCCATGAACCAATTGGGATTGATTGTCATTGCCTCGCTCTCCTGCTCCGTGAAGAACCAAAAGCAATGGATAAGTGTTTTGAGGATTGAAGTTTTTGGGTAATAGAATCCTGTAGGGAAGGGCATCCCCTTGATGTTCAAAAATTTTTGCTTCATATTCTTGACCAAAAGTTAGGCAAAGGGTAAATGTAAATAATATTAAAAAATAATTTTTCAAAAGAGTAGTTTAGGGTTGTTTATATTTTCATAAAGGTGAGTCATCACAGTCAATTAATCCTGCGGTGTATAAAAGTCCATTGAGGAGAAATTGAAGAAATTTTCGGTTTTCAAAACTTTGCGCATTATGAGATGGAGAGGAATAAAAAACCCTGCCACGGCCATAACGTTTGATCCATGAAATGTATTTTATTTTGTCTTTGGGGCGCTCTCTATTCATCTTTATTTTATCTAATTCGACATACAATAAGGGTCTAAAATTATATCTGTAATAAGCATTTTTAAAAAAATAGGGTTCGTCATAGTGAATAAAGCCATTTGGATCAAAACTGCTAACTAAAGGATGTTTAGGGTCAACCAATTTTACATGAAGTTTCTGCTGAGGAGGGTGATAGTCAAAACTACCTCCAGTCATGTCACTAAATTCGATAGAATTATTTTGCATTACAATGGCACCGTGCAGTAGCGTAAGTCCTTTTCCTTTCCTTACAAATTGAATTAAATTATCTTCTAATCGTTTTGCTTTCTTTATTTTTTGTTGTTGACTTAATGTAGAATCCTTATTGAAAATATCCCAAAACAAATCCCTACGATCACCATGAGAGTTTGTGTTGTTGAGAACTATGACGTCATATTTTGAAATGTTTTTTTTATTAAAAACGGTATAATCCTTTGATGGAGTTACCTCAAAAGCACCTGAATTTTGGGCAATCATTTGCATTACTGCCTCAGTGTGCGGTATTGTCCAATGCTGGTATCCCGTGTGAAGAGAAAAAATCAATAATTTTTTCTTCTTTTTAACATGTGTTTTTTTTTGATCACTCACCATAGATTCAATTTTTTCTTTCCATTCTGAACTTAATTCAAAAGAGGGTAAACTCTGCCCATGAACTAACGTAATTGCAAATGATAAAAAAACAGTAACGAGTGATTTAGATTTAAGCAGAATTGAAATTGGTTTGATCATAAGTCAAGATTACTAATTTTAAATAAAAAGTAATTTTTAAAATTATTAAATTTATATTCCAATTGTGTGCGTACACGTGTTGCTTGGTAAATTTAATAATTAATTAGTCAATTTGTAAAGTAATTAACAAAAAGCCCTTGTAAATATTGTATATTGTTAATGCGATCTAATGCCATTTAAAAAATTGAATTCAAATAAACATTACAATATTTACATTACAATAAAACACTCTAATAAACTAGTTTTAACTATTAAGGCTTTATAATGAAAAATTTATATTTCTTGTTTTTACTTTTTTTTGGAAGTGTAATCATGAATGGTCAAAACTGTTTGTGCATAAAAGTTGAGGATGATATTTCTTCAGATTTTGAGAGGCCTGTTTCAATTGTGCTTGATAATCAAAAAAACTACTGCTGGGATAAAGACATCGTATTAGTTAAAAAAAATGGAATTGAGACAGAAGTTGTCCCATTTCAGATAGACCACAATCAAAAAAATAAAATCTGGTTTAAGCACACCAATGAACCTGGAGTCAAAACCACTTACTGCTTTACATATAAAAAAAATCTAAAAAATGCCTCTTTATTTAATTACATATTAGATAATGGTGATCTAAAGGTAAAGTTTGGAGATCAATCATTGATACATTATCGTTATGAAATGAAATTACCCCCTGAAGGGGTTGATAAACTTTATCAAAAATCAGGTTATATCCACCCCATTATTTCTTCTAAAGGAGATACCCTTACCAGAATTCAACCACCCGACCATTATCACCACTACGGTGTTTGGGGACCCTGGACTAGGACCAGAATCAATGATAGAAGAGTAGATTTTTGGAATTTAAATGACGGGCAGGGTACAGTCTTGTTTAAAAGTTTTAAAAACATTATGGCTGGAAGTATTTATGGTGGCTTTGTCGCACATCAAGAACATTTTAATTTGACGTCAAAAAAAGGAACAAAGTTGGCACTAAATGAAAACCTTACTGTCAAAGTATGGAAAAACAATAATCCTAATCAATATTTCATAGACTACACCACTAAGTTTAGTTCCCCACTGGAAAGAGGTATCCTTTTCGAGGCATATAGATATGGAGGTGGTTTAGGGTTTCGCTTCAAGGAACAATGGGATAAAGAAAATTGTGAGGTCATTACATCTGAAGGAAAAAATAGAGCATCGGCTGACGGTACCTTGGCAAAATGGTGCATTGTATATGGAGATGCCAGTGTGGGAGAGGGCATTACTGGTGTCCTTTTTATGAGTCATCCCAACAATCGATCTCATCCCGAGCCTATGAGAATATGGCCAATGAATGCTAACAAAGGAAGGGGTGATATGTTTTTTGAATTTTGCCCAATCAGACATAAAGACTGGAAAATTGAACCCCAAAAATCCTATGAATTGAATTATCGTATGCTTGTTTTTGATGGTAAGATCACGCCCCAAGAAGCTGAGCAACACTGGAAAGCATTTGCTTTTCAACCCTTATTAGAGATTACAAAATAATTAAACCAATGAAAAGAAGAAAATTTATAGGTAAAACTGCACTAGGAACACTTGCTTCGGTGGGCTTGCCTTCAATAGTGCCGGCCAGTGTGTTTGGGAAAAATGCGCCAAGTAACAAAATTAATATCGGTCAAATAGGCTGCGGGCGTATTGCACGTTCTCATGATCTTATTGATACCATGGCCTATGATGTTGCTAACGTCATGGCGGTATGTGATTTGGACTCCAAAAGGATGAAAGACGCAAAAGAATTGGCAGACAAATTTTACCAAGAAAAAAAGGGGAAAATTAACTATAAGGGCACTAAGGTTTATGGGGACTATCGTGAAATGTTAATGGACAAAGACATTGATGCAGTCTTGATCTCTACTCCCGACCACTGGCATGCTCAACCTGCAATGGAGGCGGCCATAGCGGGAAAAGATATTTATCTTCAAAAACCAACCTCCCTGACTGTCAAAGAGGGAAGGCAGTTGGTCAATGCGGTTCAAAAAAACAAAGTCATTCTTCAGGTAGGAACACAACAAAGGGCCATGCCTCAATTCAGAATCGCAGCTGAGTTGGTTAGAAACGGAAGAATAGGAAATTTACATACCGTAAAAATTGGTCTACCGGGTGATCCCAGTGGACCAGAAGCTCTAGCCATGCCGATTCCTGAAAATTTAAATTTTGATATGTGGTTGGGTTCAACACCTGAAGTACCGTATACTGAAATTGGGGTTCACCCTCAAGAGGGATACGGACGACCGGGGTGGCTGAGACACGAAAATTACGGTGCTGGAATGATCACAGGATGGGGGCAACACCATTACGACTCCGCCGCCTGGGGAATGAATACAGAAATGGTTGGACCCATATCAGTTCAAGCCATTGCTGATTTTCCAAAATCAGGGCTTTGGAATGTTCATGGGGATTTTATGGTAAAACACGAATATGACAATGGCATAAGTGTTTTGACAAGTGGAGGATATCCCAATGGTATAAGATATGAAGGATCAGAGGGCTGGATTTTTGTATCAAGAGGGGCCTATGTTGCGTCGAGTTCAGACCCTATTGCAAAAGAAAAAAGTAAAAAAGCTTTGGATGCATCTGATCCGAAAATTTTAGAATCCAAAATTGGCCCTAATGAAACCCATCTCTACAAAATTGATGATCAGCACGGCAACTGGCTTGACTGTATTCAATCTAGAAAAGACCCTATTTCACCGGTTGATATGGGGCATATGGCATGTGTAGTCTGTCTGATCAGTCACATTGCAATGAAAATACCTCGAAAACTTCACTGGAATTCGAAAGCTGAAAGATTCATCAATGATGATGAAGCAAACGCCCTTTTGACCAGATCTCAAAGAAAACCCTACGGAACTAATTATTTGAAAACTTAACTAAAGATTAAAATGAATACAAAATATTTTTACTGGATTGCAATTGCTGTTTTAATTATGGGTTGCGAGCCAAAAGAAGAAGATGCAAATGTAAAACTGATGACCCTCGACCCGGGTCATTTTCATGCAGCTTTGATCCAAAAAACTTCCTATCAGGACATTGACTCAACCGTTGACGTCTACGCTCCTGATGGACCAGAGGTCAAAGATTTTTTAAGTAAAATTCAAGGTTACAACAATAGGGCTGAAAACCCAACAAACTGGACGGTAAATACACACCTCAGTGAGGATTACCTAGAAAAAATGATTACAGAAAAACCAGGAAATGTAATGGTGGTTTCAGGAAAAAATTTCAAAAAAATAGATTATGTATTGGCAGCAGTCAATGCAGGATTAAATGTTTATGCCGACAAGCCACTCGTTGTAAATCAAGAAGGTTTTGAAAAACTCAAAAAAGTCTTTGAAATTGCTAAGGAGAAGAATCTTTTAGTTTATGACATAATGACAGAACGGTTTGAGGTGACAACAGGAATTCAAAAAGCCTTATCAATTAAATCCGAAGTTTTTGGGATGCTTTTGGATGGCACTCCATCAGAACCCTCTATAAGCAAAGAGAGTGTTCACCATTTGTCAAAAATCGTTTCCGGAAAACCATTGGTAAGACCAGCTTGGTTTCTGGATACCAACCAACAAGGTGAGGGCATTGTAGATGTTACAACCCATCTAGTTGATTTGGTGCAATGGGAAGCTTTTCCTGGTCAGATCATTGACCAATCGGATATTAAAATTATTTCATGCAAAAGATGGACCACTTCTCTGGCTCCCGATCAATTTAAAAACATTACCGGTTTAGCTAACTACCCCGAATACCTAGAAAAAGATGTTAAATCAGATACACTGAATATTTACTGTAATGGAGAAATCAATTATACCATCAAAGGAAAGCACGCAAAGGTTTCCGTGATTTGGAATTACAAAGCTCCAGAGGGAACAGGGGACACACACCAAAGTATCATGCGTGGGTCAAAAAGTGACCTAATCATCAAACAAGGGGATGCCGAAAACTACAAGCCTACGCTTTATGTTGTTTCGAAAGGGGGAGAAAACTTTGAATCGAATCTAAATAATGCCCTTGAGTCAATTCAGGGGGAATATCCAGGCATAGAAGCGAATAAAATATCCGATTCAAAATGGAAAATTTTAATTCCTGAGGTACTTAAAATTGGACATGAAGCTCATTTTGGTCAAGTTACGGACAACTTTTTGAAATACTACAAGGACGGGCAATTACCGGCATGGGAAGTACCCAATATGATCACAAAATACTACACCACTACACAAGCGTACAAAAAAGCGCTAAATAAATAATTATTTATGTAATTTTATTAAATATGAAAAAAAAAAATTTTGCTCCATTGTTGATCAGCATATTGTGCTTGACTTCTTGTATATCTCAAGAAAACCCGCCTGAAATCAAAACCCCTGACCAATCAAAATATACAACTGAAACCATTGTTGACGGTATTGAAATTCCTTGGGGAATGGATTTTATTAATGAAAATGAATTGTTGGTAACTGAAAAAAAAGGGATTCTTTACAGAGTTTCTAATGGAAAAAAAACAGAAGTCTCTGGTCTACCTGAAGTTTATCAAAGAGGACAAGGAGGGCTTATGGATGTTGCTTTACATCCAGATTTTAATAGGAACAAAACCATCTATTTAACTATCGGGGTTCACCATGAGGGTGAAAAAGGAGGGAATACTGCACTTTACTGCGCGAAATTAAATGAAAACAGCCTATCAAATCTTAAGCTACTCTATAAAGGTCAACCAAATACCAAAAAAGGGCAGCACTGGGGTTCAAGAATTGTTTTTGATGACAAAGGCCATTTATATTTTGGCATTGGAGATCGTGGAAATCGCGATGTCAATCCCCAAAATCTTAATCGTGACGGGGGCAAAATTTATCGTTTAAATCTAGATGGAAGTATTCCAGAAGACAATCCATTTGCTATGCAAAAGGAAGCTCTAAAAGCAGTATACTCCTATGGCCACAGAAATCCTCAGGGGATGACTATCCATCCGAAAACCGGTGAGATTTGGGAGAATGAACACGGACCAAAGGGTGGTGACGAAATCAATATTGTTCAAAAGGGAAAAAACTATGGTTGGCCAGTTATCACTTATGGCATCAACTACAGTGGTACTTCAATAACCGACAAAAAATCCATGCCAGGAATGGAGCAGCCTTTTTATTATTGGGTACCCTCTATCGCTCCCAGTGGAATGGCTTTTTCCAACTCAAATGTTTACAAAAAGTGGAAAGGAGATCTTTTTGTAGGATCTTTAAAGTTTAAATACTTGGAACGTCTTGTTATCAAAAGAGGGAAAGTAGTAAAACGTGAAAAAATCCTAAATGATATAGGTCGGGTAAGGAATGTCAAAGAAGGACCTGACGGTTATCTTTATCTAGGAGTAGAAGGTAAAGGGATTCTCAAGTTAGTTCATCAATAATGAAATTATTTGTCGGCATTATTGGTTTGTTCATTATTTATGAGGGAACTTGGCTCTACCAAAAAAAACCTTTGGAACAAAGTATTGCCGATGGAAAGGAAATTTATAATGACTTCTGTGTTCAATGCCACTTAGATAATGGTGAGGGGGTTTCAGGAGTCTTCCCTCCTTTGGCCAAGTCAGATTATTTATTAAATAATATTGAGATGAGTATCAGAGCTTTGAAATATGGCTTGAGTGGTACTATAGTTGTTAATGGTGAGGAATATGATGGTGTGATGCAAAACCAAGGGCTTGATAATCTTGAAATTGCTGATGTTATGAACTTCATACTCAACAACTGGGGTAATGAATCTAAGGAGATAATCACAGAGAATCAAGTAGCCAACATAAATGAATAATCAATTTAGTTTTGGGTAAAATTTATCGCTATATCTATATCCTTATTTTTTTATTCTTCCTGATATGGATGATCTTTCTGGACACCCACTCTCTAAAAATTCACAAAGAGCTAGACCGTGAAATTGACAAACTTGAAACCCAAAAAAAAGAGCTCATTTATTTAATTCAAAAGGATGAGAGAAGCATTCAACAACTAAAAAGTAAAGACAGTTTGGAGCAATTTGCCCGTGAAAATTATGGTCATAAAAAACAAGATGAAACAATTTTTTACATCGAGTTTGAAGATAGTTTAACTACTAAATAAATTAATTCCTTTTTTTATCCAATCTAGATTACTATAATTTTTTAAGCCATAATTTTAATTGTATTTTTATCAAAATTTCAGCAATATAAATGGCTAAAATTATAGCGATTGCCAATCAAAAAGGTGGTGTAGGAAAAACAACTACAGCTGTTAACCTGGCTGCCTCAATGGCAATATTGGAGAAAAAAATTTTGTTGGTGGATGCAGATCCACAAGCTAATGCTACATCTGGACTGGGAATAGATGTTAAAAGCAGAAAATTGGGAACATACCAATTATTAGAACATACAGCTAAAGCTAATCAAACTATAATATCTACTAGTACCAAAAATCTAGATTTAATACCCTCTCATATTGATCTTGTTGCCACAGAAATAGAACTTGTCGATAAAAAAAATCGGGAATATATGTTAAAAATAGCCCTTGAATCTGTAGTTAATCAATATGATTATATTGTAATAGATTGTGCACCCTCTCTGGGACTAATTACTCTAAATGCTTTGGCTGCGGCAGACTCACTGATCATCCCCATTCAATGTGAATATTTTGCTTTGGAGGGGTTGGGAAAGCTATTAAATACTATTAAAAGTGTACAAAAGATACACAATAAGAGCCTAGACATCGAAGGTTTATTATTGACCATGTTTGACTCAAGGTTGAGACTCTCCAATCAAGTGGTTGAAGAAGTCAGAAAGCACTTTGGAAAAATGGTTTTCAAAACAATTATTCAGCGAAATATTCGCTTGAGTGAAGCTCCAAGTTTTGGTGAAAGTATTATAGACTACGACGCCACATGCAAGGGGGCAAAAAATTACTTGTCCCTTGCTAATGAAATTATAAAAAAGAAAAAATAATTAATGGCTAAAAAAAAGAAAAAACAGGCATTGGGAAGAGGGCTTTCGGCACTACTTGACGATCCTGAAAGAGAAATAAGATCGGCCAGTGATGTAAACGCAGACCAGGTAGTAGGAAATATCATTGAATTAGAAGTTGATAAAATTGAGGTCAATCCATACCAACCCAGGACTCAATTTAAAGAACAGGCAATCGGAGAACTGGCAGAATCCATCAAATCCCTTGGAATTATTCAACCTGTAACAGTAAGGAAAGTAGATAGAAATCAATATCAATTAGTCTCGGGGGAACGCCGTTATCGCGCTGCAAAATCAATTGGTTTTGATAGGATTCCCGCTTATGTTAGAATCGCTAATGACCAAGAGGCACTTGAAATGGCCTTGGTTGAAAATATTCAAAGAAGAGATTTAGATCCCATAGAAATAGCGCTGTCCTATCAGCGTTTAATGGATGAAATCCAACTTACTCAAAACCAATTGAGTGAAAGGGTTGGAAAGAAAAGATCTACTGTAGCCAACTATATACGTTTACTCAAACTGGACCCTATCGTTCAAACAGGAATGAGAGATGGGTTTCTGTCTATGGGTCATGGTAGGGCCTTAATCAATGTAGAGGAAAGTGAAAAGCAGTTGGAAATTTACGAAAAGATTATTGCTCGCACCCTTTCAGTACGAGAGACGGAATTATTGGTTCAAAAATCCAAAAAAAGGCAATCCGCTGGGACTTCAAAAGCCCTAAAGCCCCTATTTTATGATGATGCAGCTAACGAACTGAAAAGTTATTTTAACACCACGGTCACCATCAAAGGAAACAACAAGGGAAAAGGAAATATTCAAATCCTGTTTAATTCTCAAGAGGATCTAAACTTCATCATCAAAAAAATCAAAAGTGAAGACTAAAGTCTTTATCCCCTTTCTCATAATGCTCAACCTGCAAGTTTTTGCCCAACAACTTCCTAAGGAGGAGGAAAAGACACGTAAAGAAAAACTCATCGAAAGTCCTTTGACCCCCTCTAAAGCAGCATTTTACTCTGCAATACTTCCGGGTTTAGGACAAATATATATTGGAAAAGCCTGGAAAGTCCCATTTGTTTACGCCGCTATAGGCGCATCAGTCTATGGATATGTTTACAATCAAAAAGAACTAGACCGTTATAGAACAGCCTATAAAAGGAGAAACAGTCGACATAGAGATGATGAATTCATCAAACTCATTCCAAATAAAGATAAATTGTTAGAAGGGATGAAATTTCACAAAAACTACAGGGATATGTCATTTCTCTTTATATTAGGAACCTATATGTTAAATATTTTGGATGCCAATGTAAGTGCACATCTAATGCAGTTTAATATAAAAGACAACTTAAGTGTCAAGCCTAAATTTGAACCTGACTTATTTGGTACTGATACCAATATTGGTTTAAAGGTCTTGGTCAAACTTTAGAAATAAGATATGAAGTTTGCATTATTAGGATATGGAAAAATGGGCAAAGCGATAGAACAAATTGCTTTGGAAAGAGGTCATGAAATCGTATGTAAAATAGATATAAATCTGGCAGAAGGGAAACTTCAGGAGGCTGATGCTGCCATAAACTTTAGCATCCCCAATGCTGCGGTAGATAACATCACCAGTGCACTGCATCAATCGGTACCAGTAGTTTGTGGCACTACTGGCTGGCTGGATGCCTTCCCGCAAGTGACCCAGACCGTTATGGAAAACAATACTGCTTTTCTTTATGCATCAAACTTTAGCGTGGGAGTCAATCTCTTTTTTAAATTAAACAAGATTTTGGCCCAAATTATGCACCCCCAGAAAGAATATTCAGTTTCAATACAGGAAACGCACCACATTCACAAGTTGGATGCGCCGAGTGGAACTGCCATATCACTTGCAGAGGGCATCATTGAGAACAGTGATCTCAAGCATTGGAAAATGAATGAGGGTACAAAAGACAGTATAACGATTCAATCATATAGGAAGGGTGAGGTACCTGGTATCCACAACGTAAAATACGAATCACTTATTGACGAAATCACCATCGAACACAAAGCCTATAACCGAATTGGTTTTGCCCAAGGTGCAGTGATAGCCGCCGAATGGATTGTGGGTAAAAAAGGAATTTTTAAAATGGAAGACGTGCTAAATCTGTAATAAAATGAATGGAGTTCAATGGATCATTTTTGGCTTTATAATTCAAATCGTTCATTTTTTGGGAACCTGGAAGTTATACAAAGCTGCTGGAGAAGCTCCTTGGAAGGCTATCATACCAGTATACAATGCAATAATTTTTTTTAAGATCATTCACCGTCCCAAATGGTGGGTTTTTTTATTGTTTCTTCCAGTAATCAATCTCATGATGTTTATGGTTTTATGGATTGATACTGTAAAACACTTTGGAAAAAACAAATCCATAGACAGTGTGTTGGCTGTACTAACTTTAGGGTTTTACATCTACACCATCAATTATCAAACCGATCCCAAATACATTTCCAACAAAAAAGAAATTTCTAGATCCATTTTTAGCGAATGGATAGGCTCTATTGTATTTGCTGTAGTCGCAGCAACTTTTGTTCATAATTATTTCTTTCAACCCTACATAATTCCAACAGGATCTTTAGAAAAATCTTTGCTTATTGGTGACTTTCTTTTTGTCAGCAAATTTCACTATGGTGCAAGAATTCCTACTACCACAATTGCATTTCCTATGGTTCACGACACCCTTCCTTTAGTTAATAGTAGATCTTATTTAAACAAGCCTCAATTACCGTATCTCAGACTGCCAAGAATTCAAAAAATCAAAAGAAATGATATTGTAGTTTTCAATTGGCCTGCCGACACTGTGAGAAGATTTTTTGTGAAAGAGGCCGGGGTCAAAAAGCCATTGGATAAAAAATCTAATTATGTCAAGAGATGTGTTGGTATCGCTGGAGATACACTCGAAATCGTTGGTGGTTTTGTCCATATTAATGGAGTAAAAAACGTTTTGCCGGATAGGGCGAGAGTTTTATTCAATTTTAAAGCCTACAACAGTAAAGGTGTATCATCAAGAAAACTATTAGATCTTGGTATAAGAGATTTCTACAGAAAGTTCAGAATCGAAAATATTTCTCAGAATAGCTATGCCCAACTTACCCCTTATTTATTGGGCACCCAAGACAATAGCCAAGGAAATTTTATTGTTATTACCAGTCACAAAGGATTACCAATTGAATTAGTCAGATCCCTGGGGTTGAGGGTTAGTGAAATTCTTGAAAAATCGAAAGATTTAAATTTGACCATCAAGGAAGCTGAAAACCTTAAAAAACAAAACTTTATAGATAGTATTATTCAAAAAAACCAAAAAACAAAAACTCCAAATTCATCCTTTTTTCCCAATAAAATTCCATTTGACTGGAATAATGACAATTTTGGACCAATTTTCATCCCAAAAGCAGGAGCATCAGTAGATTTAAATTTAGACAACTTGCCGCTTTACAAAAAAATAATTGTTGATTATGAAAAGAACAAGCTTGAAACTGATGGTAATACTATACTGATCAATGGAAAGAAAAGTTCCCAATACAAATTTAAAATGAATTACTACTGGATGATGGGAGATAACCGCCACCGTTCAGAAGATAGTCGTTATTGGGGGTTTGTACCCGAAGACCACATTGTAGGAAAACCAGTTTTCATTTGGTTCAGCATAGATGGAATCAATGATGGAATTAGGAACTGGAAAATCCGGTGGGACAGAGTCTTTTCAACTGTTGGTGGCCCAGGCAAAAGAGTGTCATACTTTCCATATTTTGTAGTTCTAATAGTTATCTGGCAATCCTATGTTTACTTTAGAAAACGAAAAAGTAAAAAACAAAATTGATGGTTATTGGAGTTTGCCCGGCATACCTCCCCAATATTTGCTACATGAGTTGGGTTGTGTCTCAAAGACAAGTCGCATTTGTAACAGATAACACTTATCAAAAACAAACCTACCGAAATCGCACTGAAATATATGGTGCTAATGGGAAACTAAAATTAACTATACCTATCGTTCATAACAAAAAACAAAGTCGTCAGCCTGATAAAGCAGTAGCGATTAATTATGATAATAATTGGCAAAAAGATCACTGGAAATCCCTTGAAGCAGCTTACCGATCCTCACCTTTTTTTGAGTTTTATGAGGACGATTTCCAACCTTTTTATTATGGAAATTTTGATAAACTAATGGATTTTAACATAGAATTAATCAAAAAAATTCTTTTACTGTTAGATAGTGATATAATTCTGCTCCCTGAAAAGAAAGCTGACAAGGAATTCTCTGATTTAATCATTGCAAAAAAAGTAAATAAGATTGAGATCCCCCAATACCATCAAGTTTTTCAATCCAAACATGGGTTTATTAATAATTTAAGCGTATTAGATTTATTATTCAATTTAGGACCTCAGAGTCTAGAGTATCTAATTAGATTAAAATATTAATTCTATTTCCACTCCAATAATGCTGAAATTGGTTTATGGTCTGACAACTTGAGATCATGGACCATGAAATTTATAACTTTAAATTTTTTATCTGTAAAAATAAAATCGATTCGAAAGGGGAAATATCCTAGTTTATAGGTTGCACCCAAACCTTCGCCAGAAATCATAAATGTATCTAATCGATCATCTTTTAATCGTTTGTAAACCTTTGAAAATGCATTATTATTTAGATCTGTACAAATAATTGTGGGGTTATTATTTTTTTGTTCAACTTTTTCGTATCGATCAATCTGAAGCTCTTGCTTCTGAACAACAGACTTAATTCGTTTTATAAATTTTTGGGAATGTTCCTGAGTAAAAAGAGTATCCTTCAAATTAATACTTAATGATTCCAGATGGATATTATAAATTCTTATGCTGTCTTTTTTATAAAAAAAATCAGCAAAAAGACCGCTATTATTAGAATCCGAAAAATCCAATTGACCCCTATTTACTAAAGGATATTTTGACAAAATACAGAGTCCATTTTGTCCGTTTATTTTTGAAGAGGCATTGTATTGATGGGGATAGTTTTTAAATTTTGGGCTGAACTCCATCGAGAACTCTTGTAAACAAACCAAATCAGGGTTTTCATTACTGATAAAGCTTTCTATGGATTCGGGCACTGATTTGGAGTCGATCCATTTAAAGCTATTGAATAACCTGACGTTAAAACTCATAACTTTTAGTCCATTGGAAATAGGGATGGCGTTATTGGGAAACTTATAAAGTTTTCCCCACTCTCTAAACCCAATAAATATCGAAAAAATAAAAAGAAGTAAAGGCCATTTAAATTTAATGACCCAAAAAACAAAGAACAGAACATTAATCAATGCAATCACTGGCACCATCAAGTTGAGAATTGGATAATCGTAAAATTCCCAAAAAACATCCATCAAAAAAAGCTGCAGTGTTAATAAAATCAGATTTATCAGCATTATGATTTTAGACAGAAAATTTAATCCCATAGAAAATTGAATACTTTGATTGTAAACTTTATATTATTCCTTCCCAGCCTTAAACAAATATTCTTTTTCTTCTTTACTAAGACTATCATAACCGGAATTACTTATTTTATCCAAAATACTATCAATCTTGTTCTGATTGATCCTTTCACCACTATTTTTTGAAGTAGCGGATTTGTTTTTAGGGGAACGATAAACTGTTTTAAGGTATTTTTTTTTAAAAATCGACTGCCATATATTTTGAAAACCTGACCCTATATCTCTTCCTTCGCCCAGTTGTCTGGCATAGAAAAAGCCTAGTACCGCTCCTCCTAAGTGGGCCAAATGACCTCCTGCATTACCATATGGTATTTGAATAATATCAAGAAAAAAGAAAGCTAGTCCAATATGTTTTAATTTTAATTTGATAAAGAAAAAACGAATCTCCTGGTTGGGTGTATATGTACAAATGAATATGAATACTGCCATCACACCCGCGGAGGCTCCAATCAATGGCGGATAATTTCCTTCGAAAACGGGAAATATTGAATAACTACTTATAAAAATTAAGCCTCCTGAAATGACTCCCAAAAAATAATTATTAATAAATATACGATCAGGAAATAGATTGAGGAGTAAACGTCCAGCATAATAAAGGAGGACCATATTCCACAACAAATGAAAAAAACCACTATGAACAAAACTATATGTTATAAGTGACCAGGGCCTTTTAATAAAGGTCAAAAGATTAGGTGAAAGCTGTAGCCAATTCAAATAAGAATTAGTTGGAATATTGAACAAAAAGAAAAGTACATTTAACAACATGGGGAATAGAAAAAAAACCACATTGATTAAAATGATTTTTTCTGCAATAGAGAAAGAACCAAATCTGTATTTGAGATTATAGAAAAAACTCATAAATCCCAACGATTGTTATTGAAATCTTTTTTCTTCCAATACCACATCATTACCAAGCCTGTCATAGCTCCTCCAACATGAGCAAAGTGAGCAATAGGGCCAATGGAGTATGAGGAAAACCCAAAGAAAAGATCAGCTAGTATCAAAATGGGAACCAAAAACTTTGCTTTTACTGGAATAGGAGGAAATAAAAGCATCAATTGGGCGTTGGGAAATAGCATTGCAAAACCAACCAAAACACCATAAAGGGCTCCAGAGGCACCAACCATTACTGAACGAAAGGCATTAAATGCACTCGATAAATTCCCTTCTCCAATTTTATCAATGGCAGCGGTGGGTAGTTCAGCGGTATTATAGAAAGAGCTAATTTGAGGGGCTGTAAGTCCATAATCAGTCAATGCAATATTGACATTATCTACTTGATAATAATACAACAAAAGCTGCAATCCTGCAGCACCAATTCCAGTTGATAAATAAAAGAAAATAAATTTTTGTTTACCCCACATTTGCTCCAGTGGGGTTCCAAACATCCACAACCCAAACATATTAAAGAAAATATGTGAAACATCCCCATGCATAAACATATGTGTCAAGGGTTGCCAGATCTCAAATTTTGGATTTTCTGGATAGTGTAATGCAAACCAATCGTAAACCTGATTGCCAAGGGTAATGGTGGCTAGGAAAAAAATCCCATTTATGATCAGTAAGTGTTTTACTGTCTCAGTAACATTGCGCATTAATCCAATTTTTTTTCCAATTCTTCTTTATCTAAAGTAATAAAAATCTTACGATTAAAAGGACAGGTTAGCGTGTCTTTACAAGCAAAGAGGTCATCAACCAGTGCTTGTTGCTCCTCCACAGTAAGAGTCATATTTGCTTTAATGGAAAGCGAATTGGATAAAATTTTAGCTATATAATCCGATTGACTAAAACTTTCTAAGTGATCATGGTCATCGATAGGGGAAAATATATCCTCAAAAAGCCGTCCTAATTGTTTGTCATTACAAAATGCTGGAATACCTGATATGAATAGATTATTGTCCTGAAGTTTTACTAAAAAACCCATTGCATTGAGATTTGCCTCTAATTCTCCAAACAGAGCAATTTGCTGTTTGGTTAACTCAATTTCCATTGGGAATATCAATTGTTGACTTACCATATCTCTTTTAGTAATACTGGTGAGAAGTTTCTCGTATAAAATCCTTTGATGGGCCCGTTGCTGATCAATGACTAAAAGACCTGATCGGATGGTGGTAACAATAAACTTTCTCAGTAATTGAAAAACCTTGGGAGTTTCATCTAAAGCGAGTTTTAATTCCTCATCCCTTTTTTCTGGTTCATTCATAATCTCCAGTCCAGAGTACAAGCTTTCCCAATTATTTTTTGAAGCTTTTATTATGCCTTTTTCACGGTTATTAAAAGGATTAAAACTGGAATCTATCTCTACTGAGGGCAAATTTGAAGGAGGGTTTTGCTGAAGTCCGTAAGGGATGTCCAGACTGGGATCCCTATCAAAATCTAAGACTGGTGTCGCTTGAAACATTCCTAAGCTATGTCTTACCATTGATTTTATGATTGCATAAAGGTTTTGCTCCTCTTCAAACTTGACCTCTGTTTTGGTGGGATGAATGTTAATATCTATAGTTTTTGGATCAATTTGAATGAAGATGAAATAACCTGGATGAAATTGATCACGTATCATACCAAGAAAAGCAGAATTTACTGCGTGGTTTAAAAAGGGGCTTTTGATGTAACGTTTATTTACAAAAAAGAACTGCTGACCCCTGGATTTTTTCGCGAATTCAGGTTTTACGATAAATCCTTCAATCCCAGCTAGAGTCGTCATCTCCTGGACAGGAATTAATTTCTCTTCGATTTTATTACCAAAAATATTGGCTATTCGTTTTCTGTAATTTGCCGCTGGTAGTTCAAAAAGTTCTGAGCCATTATTCATAAAAGTAAGTTTAACTTCAGGATGAATAAGGGCTACTCTATTAAACTCATCAATTATGTGACGTAATTCAACTTTGTCTGATTTGAGGAAATTTCTCCTTGCAGGTACGTTATAAAAAAGGTTTTTCACTGCAATGGAAGTTCCTTTTGGAGCAACTGAAACTTCCTGACCTTGCACCTCACTTCCTGATATTTTGAGGCAGGTAGCCATTTCATCCTCCTCTCTTTTAGTATAAACCTGGACATGAGAGATGGCAGCAATAGAAGCCAAAGCTTCACCTCTAAAGCCTTTAGAGGTAATAGAAAATAAATCATCAGCAGATTTAATTTTGGATGTCGCATGGCGTTCAAAAGCTAATCTCACATCATTGATTGACATTCCTATACCGTTATCGATTACTTGAATTTTAGTTTTACCAGAACCATTGACCAATAATTGAATTTCGCTTGCCTTTGCATCAATGGCGTTTTCTAAAAGTTCTTTGACTACAGAGGCTGGTCTTTGAATGACTTCACCTGCAGCAATTTGGTTAGCTACATGATCTGGTAGAAGCGAAATGATATCATCCATCAGAATTTAAATAGAGATAAATCAAAATCGATAACATAAAGAAAAGCCAAAACCAAAATAAAGATGATGATGACCAAGCCGAATGAAATTCCTCGGTTGTTCCGAGTTCGCATTTTTAGACGAGCTTCATTCCATTGCTGACCAAAATCATTATGGTTGTAGGTATCCCGATACTTTGAAAATCTAGAATCAAAATCATAAGGGTTCCCTACCTCCTTACCGCTGAAATAGCGGGGAGTATAATTGTATCTTCGGTTTTTTTTCAGCTTGAAAAGACTGATCTTCATGCGACGTAAATTGATGATGGGGCGAAATATTAATACAACCAAATTTAGCGAAAGTGAACGAAATTGCCGTTCAGTTTGTAAAATTTGTAGTGGAAAAAACTAAAGGCTGGTCATCCTCAAAGCGGTGAAAGCCGCCTCTACCCCTTTATTACCTTTATCCCCACCACTTCTTGCAATGGATTGTTCTATGGTTTCATCTGTCAATACACAAAAAACTACAGGTGCTTTACCATTGATGTTTAGGTCTTTTATGCCTTGTGCAACTGCATTTGAAATGAATTCGAAATGTCTTGTTTCTCCCTGAATGATGCATCCAATAGCAATGATGGCGTCAAAATCCATTCGCTGTGCACTATTTGCTCCATAAATAAGCTCAAAACTGCCAGGAACATCAATTCTGACAATATTTTTATTTAAGACATTGTGATCTATCAATGTGTTTTTGGCTCCCTGAAAAAGAGCTTCAGTTATTTCTTTATTCCACTCTGAAACAACAAGAGCTATGCGAGAGTTTTTTCCATCTGGAACTCTGGAAACATCATATTTGGAAAGGTTATTATTGGCAGTAGCCATTATTTAATGTTTTCCAGCAAACCTATTTGGACTCTTACCATGCTGGCCTCTTTGGAATCAGAATACTCAGATTGTATCCTTTTGAAATAATTTAGTGCTTCACTCTTTTTACCAAGTGTAGCTCCCAAAATTCCTGCTTTGAAAAGGTATTTCGGTGCACTGAAAGAATTCTGGCTTGACTCAAAAGCTGCTACATAATACTCATACGCTTCCTCAGGCTGATCTATTTGGGCAAAAGCGTCCCCAATAGCGCCTTTTGCAAGGGATTTGAGCATCACATCCTCTGTGTCAAATTGATCTAAATATTCAATCGCGTTGACATAATCTTCCAGATTTAAGTAAGCCATACCTGCACTATAGGTGGCTAATTTGGCTGCAGGTGTTCCTTTGTAATTTTCTATAATATCCAAAAAACCGTACTTTCCCTCCCCTCCATTCAGTGCTCTACGAAATAAAGAATCAGGTTCTTGACCATTGACGGCTAATTCAAAATAATATTGAGCTTGACTCAGTTCACTGACCGCCTCCAATTTTTTTGGCTCAAAAATGTAATTCTGATAGCCTAAGTAGGATAATACGGATAAAGCGATTATGCCTACACCTGCCAAAATGAAATTTTGAAATTTGGAAACCCACTCTTCGGTTCTAGATGCGGTAGTATCTAATTTTTCGAAAACCTCCGCAGTTGTGCTCTCTAACTCTACTTTTTTTTCGGCGGCTGGTGAAATTGATTTTTTATAACCTCTCTTTTTGTAGGTAGCCATTTGTGTTTTTTTAAGTTCCCAAAATTAACCTTTTTTGGTGCAAAACCAAAAACTCGTGAAATAACGAAATTAGTTGGCTTTAAAAATTTAAATTTTGTTTTAACTTTCTAAACCAAACTATATTTGCATACATGTTTTTGAAGCAATTGACCCTAACCCATTACAAAAATATTGAGGCTTCTCAATTCGATTTTCAGGCATCTATCAATTGCCTCATTGGTAATAATGGAATTGGAAAGTCAAATATTTTAGATAGCATCTACCACTTGGCTTTTACCAAAAGCTATTTTAATCCATCTGGGGTCCAAAATATTCAGTTTGGTAAGGATTTTTTTTTGATTGAAGGAAAATTCAACAAAGACGGTAAAGAAGAAAAAATTAATTGTAGTCTTAAAAAAGGTCAAAAAAAGACTGTAAAGAGAAACGGTAAAGTTTATGATAAGGCTGCAGAACACATTGGGCTAATCCCTTTAGTAATCATTTCACCTGCTGATAGGAATTTGATCATTGAGGGCAGCAGTACTAGAAGAAAGTTTATTGATGGAGTAATAGGACAAACTGATAAAACCTATTTAAAGAAACTATCCAACTACAATAAAATATTGGCTCAACGGAATGCGCTACTTAAGTTTTTTGCACAAAACCGGACTTTTGATCAAGAAACATTGGGTATTTATAATCATCAAATGAGTGAGTTGGCACAACCCATCTATGAAAAGAGAAAAGCATTTATGGAAGTTTTCATTCCCATATTTGCAGAAAGACACCTCAGCATCAGCAAAGGTTCTGAAAAGGTGGAAATTCAATACGCATCTGATCTTTTTGAAAATAAAATGTCCGACATACTCGATCATAATTTAGAAAAAGACAAAATACTCCAATTCACCTCTGTTGGTATTCACAAAGATGACTTGGATTTATTAATCTCGGGAATGCCAATCAAAAAATTTGGTAGTCAAGGGCAACAGAAAACCTTACTTATTGCTCTCAAACTTGCACAATTTGATTTTATAAAGGAAAAGTCTGGTATCAATCCCATAGTGCTGCTGGATGACATTTTTGATAAGTTAGACCAAGATAGAGTTACCCAAACCATCCAATTATTCGAAAATGAAAGTCTTGGACAAATATTTATTTCTGATACCCACGAAGACAGAATCCTAGCGGCATTGAAAATGAGTTCCTCTAGTTACGAAATATTTAACCTTAGTTAGCAAATGTTCAGATATTTTTTCCTTAGTTCACTTATCTTATTTACAGGTTGTAATAATAAAATTAAGTCAAGCGAACTTGATCTACTCAACGGCTATTGGAGTATTGAGTACATCACTTACAAGAATGAAACTTTTTATCCGAAAGGTGTAACCAAGCTTCTAGATTTTTATGAGGTAAATGACAGAGAGGGTATCAGAAAAAAAACACAACCTCAATTGAATAATAAATTTTTAGTCACCAAAGATTTAAATAACTTTAATATTAAATTTATTAATAAAAATTATTATTTGAGTTTTCAAACGGTTTGGGATCAATGGGAAGAAAAAATTATTAAGTTGAATGAAAATAAATTGGTTCTTGAACATCAGGAAAAAAGATATCATTACAAAAGGTTTGACAAAACAAATTGACCTATGAAATCACCTAAAAGAAAATTTGAACCTCAAAGCATTGGTAAAGTAATAGACCAAATAGTGAATTCAGAAGCATTAAAGATGGGAATTACCAATACCCGAATCAAAGATTTGTGGTTCGAATTAATGGGATCAAACATGACAAATTATACTGATAAAGTTTTACTCAAAGGAAATACGATTATTATTTCATTAAACAATGCCGCCTTGAGAGAAGAGCTGAGTTATGGTAAAGAAAAAATCAGAAAAATGATGAATGAAGAATTGGGCAGTGAAGTGCTCAAAAAAATTGTACTGCGCTAAAACATTTCTCTTGAAGAAAAATGAAATGCTGCCTCTATTTGTGCATTTTCATTACTATCAGAGCCATGTACAGCATTTTCTCCAACTGAAGTAGCAAATTGTTTGCGCAGAGTACCCTCCGCGGCCTCTTCAGGGTTGGTGGCTCCAATCAAAGTTCTGAAATCATCGACTGCATTTTCTTTTTCAAGAATAGCTACAACAATAGGACCCCGGCTCATAAAAGATACCAAATCATTGAAAAATGGGCGTTCTTTGTGAACCGCATAGAACAATTCAGCGTCACGTTGAGACATTTGTATCATTTTCATTGAGACAATTCTAAATCCCGAAGCATTTATTTTACTTAGGATCGCCCCTGCGTATCCTTTTTCCACAGCATCAGGTTTAATCATTGTGAAAGTTCTATTATAAAGCATAGCTTTTGATTTTGATGCAAATTTATAAAAAATGTAATCTTTTGCTATTCCAGCTATAATTATAAATATTTATCAAATTGATCGAAACAAAAAAGGACCAAATTTTGGTATATTTGGACAAATGGATAAGCAACTCTTAGAAGAATTTAAAAAAGCACTTATCACCCAAAAAAAAATCGTCATCATACCTCACAAAAATCCAGATGGCGATGCATTGGGAAGTTGTCTTGCCCTTCAAGCTTTTTTAACCAAAACTGAACATAATTCACAAATAATTTCCCCCAATGAATACCCAGAATTTCTAGATTGGATGCCCGGTCAAAAGAAAATTAAGAAATTTTCAGATGCTATAGATGAATCGATCCAAACGATAGAAACTGCAGACATCATCTTCACATTGGACTTTAATCAGTTGAGCAGAATTGATAAATTGGGCCCTTTCGTAGAAAAAAGTAATGCTTTAAAAATAATGATTGACCATCACGAACACCCGGGAGATTATGCATCGATCACCTTCTCAGATAGTACCAAGGGGTCGACTTGTGAAATGGTGTATGAATTGATTAGTCATTTGGATCGTGATCAAATGGATGAGGCTATCGCGTCTTGTCTTTATACTGGCATTATGACTGACACAGGCTCATTCAGATTTCCCTCAACTACAGCCAGAACACATAAGGTTGTAAGTAAGCTTATTGAAAACGGTGCTCAACCCCATTTGATCAATCAAAAAATTTATGACACAAATTCTATTAATCGATTAAGATTATTAGGTACTGCACTCAAAAACCTAAAGAAAATCGAGAGTACCCCGGTAGTCTATATTACACTTTCACAAGAGGAATTAAATCAAAATAAATTCAAGAAAGGAGATACTGAGGGCTTTGTCAATTATGGTCTTAGTCTCAAAGGCATATTATTAGCAGTGATCATGATTGAAAATGAAGTTGAAAAAATTATCAAAATGTCTTTTCGATCAAAAGGGTCATTCGACGTAAACAAGTTTGCAAAGAAACATTTCAATGGTGGAGGGCACATAAATGCAGCTGGTGGGGTGTCAAGTTTAACTTTAGATGAAACTGTTGAGCAATTCATCAAGGTAATAGCAGAGGAAAAATCACAATTTTATGGTTAGGATCACTTTTTTGTTAATTAGTTCTTTGATTCTTTTAGGATGTCAAAATATTGAGCCTCGTCAACCAATCAATATACAAAAGAAGGTTTTTCTTAATGAATCTGCCAAACGAAACAAAAATATAATTGCCATTGAGCAGTCTTTATTTAGTAAAATTATAAATCAGGAAGAAAAGTTGTCTTTTGAAAGTTCACCTAAAGGCTTTTGGTTTGCATATGAAAATAAAACACCTTTGAGAGATAGCTACCCCATAAAAGGGGATCGTGTTACTTTCAGGTATCGAATAGAAGACATTAACGGAAATCTACTATACAATGAAAAAGAATTAGGTGATGTTAGCTTTGTGGTGGATCAAGAGGATTTGATCCCTGCACTAAGAGAGGGCATAAAATATTTACGATTGGGAGAAATTGGTGTATTTCTCTTTCCTTCCTACCTTTGTTTCGGCTACCAAGGCGATGGAGAAAAAATTGGTTTAAATCAACCTCTTCGTTTTACAATAGAACTTTTAAAACACGAAAAAAACTAAATTAATCAATGATGAAAATAAACAATTTGCTGAAGCTGCTTTTTGCTGTGTCGATAATCAGCTGTGCTGAAAAGTTTCCTGAATTAGATGAAGGCTTGTATGCCAATATTGAAACAAATAAAGGCGATATAATTTTGCAATTGGAATTGGAAAAAACTCCTATTACAGTTGCCAACTTTGTATCACTAGCAGAGGGAAACAACCCTGAAGTATTACAAAAGTTTTTGGGAAAGAAATATTATGATGGATTAATCTTTCACAGAGTCATCAATGACTTTATGATTCAAGGTGGAGATCCAACCGCAACAGGAACTGGAGGACCAGGCTATAAATTTACTGATGAAATTACTGATTTGACCCACAATGGTCCCGGCATTCTTTCAATGGCCAATTCAGGACCTGCTACAAATGGTAGTCAATTCTTTATTACGCATAAAGAAACCCCTTGGCTCGATGGGAAACACACTGTTTTTGGTAAAGTAATTAAGGGCCAAGCGGTTGTGGACAGTATTATACAAAATGACAGTATTGTCAATGTATCTATTATTAGAAAAGGAGTTAACGCTGAAAAATTTGACGCTCCAAAAGTATTTTCAAATTATTTTGAACAGGAAATAATAGCAGAAAGGGAAAGAAAAGAAAAATATGCAAAAGAACTTGAAAAGTTGACTTCTGGGATGGAGCAAACCGATAGCGGACTTTACTATAAAATCATCCGAGAAGGGTCTGGAAATCATCCCTCTAAAGGGGAAAACGTTTCAGTTCACTATAGAGGAATGCTGCCAGATGGAACAGTTTTTGACTCTTCATATCAACGGAATGAACCCATTGTTTTTCCTCTGGGAATGGGCAGGGTAATTAAAGGATGGGATGAGGGTATTGCTTTACTCAAAAAAGGATCATCGGCAAAACTGGTTATTCCAAGTGAATTGGCTTACGGCTCTCGAGGCGCTGGAGGTGTTATCCCTCCAAACACTAGCTTAATTTTTGAGGTAGAGTTGGTCGATTTTAGATAGGAAACCCCTTAAACTCGTTTCCTGTTTTCCATTTAATATTATATTCCATGAGTAAAACAGCAACCACTTTTGTTTGGTACTCAGCTATTCCTTTATGGTTGTTGATTGGCTTTGCTCGAAATAACCCTGAATTCATTGAAAAGTACTATAGTAGGTTTTTTTATCCCCTTTCTTTTGATGTACATAAGTTTTTTTTTGATTTAGTACCCTTCTCATTGGGAGATGTGCTTTACATTATAATAATTCTCTATTTTATAAAAGCAATCTTTCAAAAAATAATCTACTGGAGGGCAAAGCCACTTAATGTGTTTTTAGATATAGGATCATTAGTAGTTATTACTCTTTGGATTTTCCACCTAAGTTGGGGTTTCAATTACCATAGATTAGCACTAAATATTCAACTTAAGATACCTATTGAATATACTAGAAAAGATTTAGTAAGACAGTTAGACAAAATTATTCAAGAATCAAATCAATCGCATAATCTTCTTGTTTCCTCAGATACTTTGGCTGTAACATTTCCTTTTTCCAAAAAACAAGTCTTAGAAAAAATCAGCCTTTATAATCCCATGAATCAAGAAACGATTGTTCATCCCTCCGCGTTAAAAAAATCGTTATTGAGCCTGCCTTTGTCCTATATGGGATATTCGGGATATCTGAATCCCTTTACATTAGAGTCTCAAGCAAATGCTAAAATGCCCATTCAAAGTTTGATTACTACATCACTCCACGAAACTGCACATCAAATGGGGTATGCTTCAGAGAAAGAAGCCAATTTTATCGCTTATCTATCTGCTATCAAGTCTAAGGATCCTTACATTCAGTATGCTGGTAACATTTTTGCATTTAGATATCTATTTAATGATTTGTTAAAGCTGGATCCCAAAAAAGCAAGAAATAAATTAAAGCTTTTAAATCCAGGCATTTTCAAAAACTTCAAAGAAGTGAATGATTTTTGGAAAAAATATGACAACCCTTTAGAAATCATTTTTAACAAAACCTATCATAGTTACCTTAGGGCTAATGGCCAAAAAAGTGGTTTAAAGAGTTACAATGAAATGGTGGGTTTGCTGATCAACTATCACAAAAATGAGAAGCGATTTTGATGTTACTCTTGTAATTACCCAATAACTTTATAAAAAAATAGCTTTGAAATATATCAGCAGTGCCCAAAACCCAATGATCAAAAAACTGAATCTTTTGATAAGTAAATCAAGAGTTCGTAAAAAAGAAAATCGATTTGTGGTATCGGGTGAGCGGGAACTTAGCAGAGCAGTTGAAATGGGCTATAAAGTAGAAACTCTTTTCTACAGGGTGGATTATTATAAAAAAATTATTAAAGTTTATTCTGATAGTGTTTTCGAATTAAGTTCCGATCTTTTTGACCGCCTAAGCAAACGATCGGGCTCTGAAGAAGTCATTGCCATATTAGAGACTAAAAGCCATCATATCAAAGATATTACTGTCGATAATGACAGTCGTGTTCTAGTGGTGGAAGCTCCAGAAAAACCTGGTAACATTGGGGCTTTATTACGAACCGCTGCTGCCGCTGGGTGGGATGCGGTTATTATTGCCAATCCCAAAACTGACCTTTACCACCCCCAAATAATCCGAAACAGTATGGGGGGTGTCTTTTGTCTTCCAATTGCCTCCGCTAGTTCCGATGAGGTAATCTCATTTTTGGAGGCAAATGCTTTTAACATATCAGCTGCAGCCTTGAATAATGAAGCTAAACACTTTAAAAGAGTAAAATACCAAAGGCCGTTGGCTCTAGTTTTCGGGACTGAGGACAAAGGTCTTAACCAAAAATGGTTGAAAAAGGCAAAACATATTGTACAAATTCCGGTAAAGTTTCCCATTGATTCACTCAATCTGTCTGTTTCGGCAGGGATTTTGATGTATCACTGTGGAGACCAATGATTTTGTTGAATTAAAAGTTTCGATTACCTTTATTCTACCGATGATTGTCAGTGAAAAAATAGAGAATAAAGAGATTGTCAAGCAGTATAAAGAACTGCTTCAAATCAGTTATCAAACCCTATCTAATAAGGATAAGATACTGATCCGTTCAGCCTTTGATACTGCTGTTAATGCTCACAGAAATCAGCGCCGAAAGTCTGGTGAACCCTATGTTTATCACCCAATTAGTGTTGCCAAAATCGTAGCTCACGAGATCGGTCTGGATGCCACCTCTATTGCAGCTGCTCTATTACATGACGTAGTAGAGGACACTGAATACAGCTTCGAAGATATTGAGAAACTTTTTGGAAGTGATGTAATGAGAATCGTTGAAGGGTTAACCAAAATTTCTAAACTCAGTAAAGAGAGTAATGTCTCCCTTCAAGCCGAAAATTTCAGAAAACTACTGATAACCCTGAATGATGATATTAGGGTTATAATTATCAAAATTGCTGATCGACTGCACAATATGCAGACCCTTGATGCGATGCCTGAATACAAACAGATTAGAATAGCTTCTGAAACCCTTTATATATATGCACCATTGTCACACCGTATTGGACTCTATAACATCAAAACTGAGCTGGAGGATCTTAGTTTTAAGTATACTGAAGCTGACCGATATGAAACCATTAAAAATAAAATCGAGGAAAGTAAGGAAGAACAAGATCAATACATCAATTCCTTTTCTGAAATTATTCAATTTGCTCTGGCAAAAGAAAAATTAAAGTATCAAATTAAAGGACGCAGTAAATCTATTTTCTCTATCAATAGAAAAATGACCATTCAAAATATTCCTTTTGAGAATGTTTTTGACAAGTTTGCCATTCGGATTATTTATAAATCCACGCACCGTAATGAAAAGTTTTTGGCATGGAAAATTTATTCTATCATCACAGATCATTTTACACCAAATCCGACACGCCTGAGGGATTGGATTACCGCTCCCAAATCAAACGGTTATGAAGCCTTGCATATAACTGTGATGGGGCCAAACAACAAATGGGTAGAAGTTCAGATAAGATCTGAGCGGATGAATGAAATAGCAGAAAAGGGCTATGCTGCGCATCACAAGTACAAACAAGGGCAACAAAAAGATATTGGAATTGAATCTTGGCTAGACAAACTCCAGGAGGTTTTGGAAAACCAAAACGAAAACCCTGTTGATTTTGTTGAAAACTTTAAGCTCAACCTTTACGCAAAAGAAATTTTTGTCTTCACTCCAACAGGAGACATTAAATCCCTCCCAAAGGGTGCCACTGCTTTGGATTTTGCCTTTAGTATTCATACCGAGATCGGAATGAAAACCAGAGGTGCTAGAGTCAATGGTAAACTAGTTCCATTAAGCAGGATGCTAAAAAGTGGTGAGAGTATTGAAATTATCACTTCTGATAACATTAAACCCACTTCTAACTGGTTGGATTTTGTAAAAACCTCAAGGGCAAAATCAAAAATTAAGTCATCACTAAACGACGAAAAGAAAAGAATTGCTGATGATGGGCGAGAAACCCTCAGAAGAAAATTAAAGCAACTTAAGATCACTCTAAAGGACAAAATCGTAAGTCAGATGCTGAGGTATTTCAATCTCAATAATAGTTTGGATTTGTATTACCGCGTTGGTTTGGGTACAATTGATAACAAACAGTTAAAAGATTTCTCAACCAAATACAATAGCAGCTTCCTCAATTTCTTTAAAAAAAGAATTCGAAAGCAAACTATTCCACATAAAAAAGAGGGCAAAGATCAAATCACACAACGATTTGATACATTGGTTTTTGGTAAGGAAATGGAAACTTTAAAACACTCTTTATCTAATTGTTGTAATCCAATTGCAGGAGACCAAGTGTTTGGCTACATTAGCGTTAATGAAGGAATTAAAGTCCATAAAAAAGATTGTCCCAATTCCCTTTCCTTACAATCTAACTTCGCTTATAGAATCATTAAAGCAAAATGGGTGGATTCATCCTCCGATGAATTTACCGCTATATTAAAACTCTCGGGTATTGACAACATGGGTATAGTTAGTGAGGTAACCAAATCGATTACGGGAGATATGAGTATAAATATCAATAAACTGAGTTTTGATAGTGAGGATGGTATTTTTACAGGCTTAATCAGTGTAAATGTCAAAAATAAAACAATACTCAATCGTTTGATTAATAGGATTTTAAAGGTAAAAGGTGTAGATAAAGTTATCAGGGAATGATTTAAGACTTATATTTGTAAAAATGAAAAAAAACAAATCCAATCAAGAAATTGTTAAGGAAGTTTTCGTAAACTTTCTAAATAAGCATGCCCACCGTAAAACTCCTGAGCGATTTGCAATATTATATGAGATTTATGATAGTGATGAACACTTTGATATAGAATCATTGTACATCACCATGAAAAACAAAAATTATAGAGTAAGCAGAGCAACACTATACAACACTATCGAACTACTTATGGAATGTGGATTGGTTAGAAAACATCAGTTTGGTAAAAACCAAGCCCAGTATGAAAAGTCCTATTTTGATCATCAACACGACCATATTATCTTCACAGATTCAGGAGAGGTAAAGGAATTTTGTGATCCCAGAATTCAAAATATAAAAGAAACAATCGAAGAAATATTCGATATTAAAATACACAACCATTCTCTTTATTTTTACGGAACAAAAAAAAGAGTAAACTCATAAACTAAATATGTCCGTAGACTTACTGCTAGGCCTTCAATGGGGCGACGAAGGGAAAGGTAAAATCGTAGATTTATTGACCGAATCCTATGACATCATTGCCCGTTTTCAAGGAGGGCCCAATGCCGGTCATACTTTAGAGTTTGATGGGATAAAACACGTTTTACATACCATCCCTTCAGGGATATTTCACCCAAGTGCCATCAATTTGATTGGTAATGGTGTGGTGATCGATCCTGTTATTTTTAAAAAAGAATTGGAGAAATTGAGTCCCTACAATATTGATTTTTCGACAAAATTATTTTTATCAAAAAAAGCCCATCTGATTCTTCCTACCCACCGATTATTGGATGCCGCTTCGGAGGCTTCTAAAGGAAAAGGCAAAATTGGCTCAACCTTAAAGGGAATTGGTCCAACCTACATGGACAAAACCGGAAGAAATGGGATGCGTGTAGGAGATATTTTAACCAAAAGGTGGAAAGATAGCTATAAGGCATTGACCCAGAAACACCTCAAAATGTTGGATTTTTACAATGTAGATTTAGAATATGACTTAGGTGAATTAGAAACCCAATTTTTCGAATCCATTGAATCCTTTAAAAAATGCAAAATAGTAGATAGTGAAAACTTTCTAAATAAAGCTCAAGAGGCTGGAAAAAAGATTTTAGCTGAAGGAGCTCAAGGATCGTTACTCGATGTTGACTTTGGAACTTATCCATTCGTTACCTCCTCGACCACAACGGCGGCAGGAGCATGTACTGGTTTAGGTATTGCCCCCAATAGAATTAAAGAGGTTTTTGGAATTTTTAAAGCCTATACTACCCGAGTAGGCAGCGGACCTTTTCCAACTGAGTTATTTGACGATGTCGGTAAGCGCATTGCTAAAATCGGAAATGAGTTTGGAGCCACCACAGGAAGAGCTCGACGTTGCGGATGGATTGACTTAGTTGCCCTAAAATACGCTATTCAGGTTAACGGTGTTACCCAACTGATGATGATGAAAGGTGATGTGCTCTCCGGAATTGACACAATCAAGGTTTGTAATCAATACAAAACAGAGCATGGAGTAATCCACCATTTTCCCTTCGACATCAATAATGAATCCATATCTCCTCAATACATTGAAATTCCTGGATGGAAGGAAGATATAACTCAAGTCAATTTGGTCGAAAAACTTCCCAAAAACTTTATAGATTACATCAAATTTCTTGAGCGAGAACTCGATACACCAATTAAAATTGTTTCTGTAGGACCTGATAGAAAACAGACCATTTTGAGGTAGATTTTCTAATTTAGTACCAACAACTACTTACTGTGAGAAAGCATATTCAAATCGGCATACTTCAGCTTGTTTTTCTATTTGCGATAGGAAAAGCAGTAGCACAAGAAGAACCAAAGATAATTAAAATCATTCAGGCTGGAGGCTCCACCCAAGATCAGTTTAATTTTCCCGGTGCCAATATATTGGTAAAAAAAGAGGGAATCAGAGTTCACCTTTTTCACGAGGGTGCCTTGATAAAATCCGATGTGTCTTATTTCTATCCCAAGGAAAATTTTTTTAGAGCCAATGGTGACGTGATCTTTACCCAAGGCGATAGTCTAAAAATGACATGTGATCAAATCGAATATGACGGTACCAGTAAACTTGCCAAAGCATGGGGAAAAGTAGTTCTTGAAAGACCCGATATGAATCTCAAAACAGATACCCTCTTTTTGGATCGAGCCAATTCTAAGGCTTTTTATAATTCTTTTGGAACCATCGAAGATGAAAAAAGAAAACTCACTAGCATCAGAGGGATCTACTTTATGGATGAAAAAAAATACCGATTCATCTCTAGTGTAAAAATTGACGACCCAGAATACCTGCTCAATTCTCAACGACTGGACTATTATACCGAAAGTGACAAGGCCTTCTTTTATGGAAAAACAACCATCGTGGGAGAGGAATACGACATTTATTGTGAAAAGGGTGCTTATGACACCCAATTGCAAAGAGGTAATTTTCAGGAAAATGCAGTCATCTTTTATGACAATAAAGAAATCAGAGGGGACAGTTTGTATTTTGAAAATGAAAAAAATTATGCCGCTGCAACCAACAACATCAGTGTGATTGACACCCTAAACAAATCTGTCATCAATGGCCATTACGGTGAGGTTTTCAAAGCTAAGGATTCTGCCATTATCACCCGAAGAGGCTTGGCCGTTAACATCATCGATCAGGATTCGCTCTACATACACGCCGATACACTCATTGCTACAGGACCAACTGAAAAAAAAATATTGAGGGGATACTATGATGTGAGAATATTTAAAACAGACCTCAGAGGAAAATCAGATTCACTTCATTTAGATCAAAGTACAGGACTTATCAAATTACTTAAATTACCGCTGAGCCGGAAGGAAAGTCAAATATTAACAGCCAGCCAAAAAAACAAAAAAAATCCTATTCTATGGTTTGGAAGAAGTCAAATGTCAGGAGATAAAATATTTCTTACCTCCAACATGGAAACCAAAAAACTGGATTCCCTTAAAATTATTGGCAACAGCTGGATTATTGAAAGAGATTCCATAAGTGATACCGGTTTTAATCAAATTAAGGGCGGAGTACTCGATGGTCTTTTTAAGGAAGGAGAACTTCGTGAAATTGACGTTAGTAAAAATACGGAGGTCGTTTATTATATGTACTCGGATGAAGACAATGAATTGATTGGGATTGACAAAACCACGTGTAGCCGACTTAAAATGGTTACTAGGGAAAATCAGATTGAGGACATTACTTTCTTTGTCAGTCCAGACGGAAACTTATTTCCAGACAAAGATTTACCCCTTAACGAACGAAAACTCGAAGGTTTTATTTGGAGAGAGGATGAGCGCCCCAATACCATACAGGAGCTTTTTAGTAAAGAGGATAATCAATTTCAACCCACTGAAATCAAAGAGGTAAGCATACCTGAGGATTTTCTGCAAAAAATAGACGAATAAATGCTGGATGATTTTTTAAAATATCAAGCCAAAACTACTCCCCATCCTCTTGGCTTGGAAATCGAGTATGCCAGTGGCAGCTATCTTTATGATACCAAAGGGAAGTCCTATTTAGATTTTGTAGCCGGTGTATCAGCACTCCCGTTAGGTCATTCGCACCCTAAAGTAGTCGCTGCCGTCAAGTCTCAAATCGAAAAATACATGCATGTAATGGTTTATGGAGAGTTTGCACAGGCCCCTGCAGTAACACTTTGTAAAACACTGGTGAAGCTACTCCCCAAAAACCATGAAGTCGTTTATTTGACCAACTCCGGGACTGAAGCAATAGAAGGCGCATTAAAACTGGCAAAGCGAGTGACCCAAAGATCCGGACTGATTGCCGCAAATAGGTCCTATCATGGCAGTACACATGGAGCACTGAGTTTACTGGGTTACGAACAACAAAAAAAAGGATACCGCCCACTTCTGCCTGGAGTGCGGTTTCTTAACTTTAATTCTGAAAAAGATTTAAGCCAGATTGATGAAAATACCGCAGCAGTTTTATTGGAAACCATTCAAGGTGGAGCAGGGTTTATTTTACCGGTAGATGATTACTTGAAGAAAGTCAAAAGGAGATGTGAAGAAATGGGCGCTTTGCTAGTGCTGGACGAAATTCAACCGGGATTTGGACGAACGGGTAAAATGTTTGGTTTTGAACATTTTGGTGTTGCTCCGGACGTCGTTGTAATGGGAAAAGCACTCGGAGGCGGGTTACCCATCGGAGCTTTTTCAGCCTCCAAAAAACTAATGGGAAAATTGGAAGACAGACCTAAACTAGGACACATCACTACTTTTGGAGGAAATCCTGTCATTGCTACAGCAGCATTAACCACCATCAATGAGATCCTTTCCACAAAATTGATAAATCAAATTGACCAAAAAGAAAAAATCTTCAGAGAAAACCTGAAACACCCCTTGATCAAAAAGATCAGCGGCAAGGGACTAATGTTAGCCCCTATTTTCGAACAAGCCGAAATTCCTGATTTTTTAGTACATCACTGCATTAAAAAAGGGCTTTTGTTGTTTTGGTTGTTGTGGGAAAAAAATGCCATTAGAATCTCCCCGCCATTAAATATTACCAAGGAGGAGATACTTAAGGGGTGTCAAATCATTAGAGAGACCCTTGATCAAATATGAATGATTGTTAATACATTTGTTGAAAAGAATAAACTACTCTACTAAATGTATCTTCTATTCTTCAATAATTTTAGAATATAATTTAGTTATATGTTCGATAATTTATCGGAAGATACTAACTCCTCCTTAATCAAATTTGAGCAAATGCTCAAAACCAATCAAGTGTTGTTCTTTGACGCACTTGAATTCGAAAATATCATACATCACTATATAGATTTTGCCCAATTCAACCTTGCTAAAAAGGCAATTAAAATGGGAATGGAACAACACCCTGATAATGTTGAGTTGATGTTGTTGAAGAGTGAGTTGTTTCTTGTTGACGGCTATTTTAATGAAGCTGAGAATATGCTCAATGATATTGAAAGGATATCTCCTGAACACGAGGAAATTTTTTTGCAAAGGGCTAATATTTTCTCCAAAAAAAAGAATCATCCTAAAGCCATCGAATTTCTAAAAAAAGCATTAAATGTCTCCGAAGAACCAACTGAAATTTGGAACTTATTGGGAATGGAATACCTATTTCAAGAAGATTACATAAAAGCAAAAAAATATTTTCATAAATGTGTAAATGAGAACATACTTGACTATCAATCACTTTATAACTTGTTATACTGTTACGAGCAGTTGGGTGAAAATATAGAAGCCATCGACACATTGAATAATCTTCTTGAAATCAATCCGTACAGTGAGGTTGCATGGCATCAACTCGGAAAAATATATATCAAAATCAACAAGCCTGAAGAGGCCCTCTCAGCCTTTGAATTTGCCATCATCAGCGACGATTGTTACACAAGTGCCTACATCGAAAAAGGGAAATTATTAGAACAAATGGGACGTATCAATGAAGCAATTGCTAACTATAATTTCTCCCTAAATTTCAACGATCCAAATGCTTTTGTAAACCACAGAATTGGCCTTTGTCATTTGAAATTAGGTAATGAGAATTTAGCTATCAGATATTTTGAAGAATCAATTAAACTTGAACCAAACCATGAAAAAAGCTGGATGGCTCTCATAGATTTTTTAATCGACTCCAAGGAGTACGTAAGGGCACAAAAATATATCAATAAAGCTTTACAAGCTAACTCTGATAACTCAGAATTTTGGAAAAAAAGTGCGTTTATTCACTTCCAATTAAATTTTTATGAGGAAACTGCCCTAGGTTGTAAAAATGCTATCAATTTGGGAAATCATGATATTTTGAATTGGACGCTTTGGATGGACTCCCTTATATTGATCAATGATTGGAAAAAAGCTCTAGAAATTGGAGAAGAAGCATTAAATTATCACAAAAAAAACTCTTCTGTATTGTATCGCTTAGCTGGATGTAAATTCAGGTTAGGTAACAAAAATGAAGCACTCTTTATTTTCGACAAAATAAAAAACAATGTCATAATTCCAAGATACATTAACCACTTATTTCCTGAACTGATTAAAGTTTAATCCATCAAGGATAAATCTCTTAATTCGGTTTTTCGCTCTATATTGCGCAAAATATCGATTTTTGAAAAATCTTATTACAAAAGAAAAATTCACTTTGTTCTTAAAGGGAATGGCCATGGGCACTGCTGATTTACTGCCGGGGGTGTCAGGCGGGACAGTTGCACTAATATTAGGGGTCTATGAAGAACTTATTCAGTCCATTGTCTCCATCAACCTAAAGAATCTAAAAAGTCTTAGGAATAATGGTATCAATCCTTTTTGGGTCAATATCAATGGGGAATTTCTAATTGTTCTATTCTTAGGAATCATAACTGCCATTTTAAGTTTTTCTTTTGCTATAGACTGGCTCATCATCGAACATCCCATTCCTCTGTGGTCCTTCTTTTTGGGATTGTTAATAGCAAGTATATTTATTTTGAAAAACACCTTGAATAAGTGGAGCACTTCCAATTCAATAATTGCAATTTTTAGTGCCGCTTTGTCTTTTATGTTTACTCAAATGACACCTGTTGACGTAGAAATAGGAATGCTATATTTGTTTATTTCGGGTTTTTTCGGCATAATTGCCATGATTTTACCAGGAATATCAGGTGCCTACATTCTGCTCATACTGGGAACATATAGCACAGTAATCAGTCTTATCAAGAAGACCATAACAAGCTTTACCAGTCTTGAGATAGAAATTATGTTTGCCAATTTAACCAAACTCTCCGTATTTATTCTTGGCATCGTTGCAGGACTCCGAATTTTTGCCTCCATCCTAAAGTGGTTATTTGACAAAGAACACGATATGACGATGACAGTGATGATTGGTTTGATGGCTGGTGCACTTCATAAATTATGGCCTTGGCAACAAAAATTTGAGTGGACTCTTGGTGAAAATTCCAAAACGTTATCGAAGCCGATATCACCTTTAAAGTATACAGATAATCCCCAACTTGCAATTGCTGTTATTTTTTTTATGATAGGGCTTTGCTTAGTATGGATTTTGGAAAGAAAAAAAAATACAACAGTTCCAAAGTGAGTCAGAAGAATTCATCTTTCAGAAAGGATTTAATTTTAGTTTTTAAGGGTATTGCAATGGGAGCAGCCAATAAAGTTCCAGGAGTATCGGGAGGCATCGTTGCGTTTGTAGCTGGGTTTTACGAAGAATTGATATACTCCTTTCAGAAAATTAACCTTAAAGCGTTCACCATTTTGATTCGAAGAGGCTGGAGTCCCTTCTACCAATACATTAATGGTCGTTTTTTGGTATTACTTTTTTTGGGCGTCTTAATAAGCTATTTTAGCGTCTCTTTGATTCTAGATTATCTGATCAAAAATTTTGAAATGCAGGTTTTGGGAGTTTTTTTTGGAATGATCCTTGCTTCACTGTATTTCATATACTTTCAGCTTGAAAAATGGAATTTCAAAACATTTCTGTTTTTCCTGATTGGCTTGTCGATAGGTATAGTCATAATGTTGTCCAAACCTTCACCTGAGAATGATGATCTAATGTTTGTTCTTTTTTGCGGTATTATAAGTGTTTCCGGCATGACACTTCCCGGATTGTCAGGTTCATTTCTATTACTTTTATTGGGAAATTACACCCTTCTATTGGTCGATGCAGTAAATGCCATATATTATACTCTGACAGATGTAATTTGGTTGGAATTCGAATTTATTGAAGACCATTCCAGAATGAAGCTACTCCAATTAGCCTTTATTTTTTTTGTCGGATCCATTGCAGGACTAATTATGTTCTCAAATGTTTTGAATTTTGTTTTAAAGAAATTCAAACATCTGACACTTGCTACTATCACAGGTTTCATCGCAGGTTCACTGGGTGTAATTTGGCCCTGGAGAAATGAAGTTTTCATGAAAGATAATTTGGGAGGAGTGCTATATAACACCTTTGGCAATCCGATCGTTGAATACTATGATTATTACTTGCCTGATTTTTTTAATACTGATTTTTGGTTCATCACTTTATTCATAATTTTAGGAATATTTATTGTAAGCTTATTGGAAAAATATGGGGTCCAAAGAAAATAAAATAAAGCGTTATGGTTTGATAGGGAGGAATATTGCGTATTCTTTTTCAAGGGGATATTTCAAACAAAAATTTGAAACTGAAAATTTAGAGAAATGCACTTATGAAAACTTTGATTTGAATGAAATTCAGGAGTTAAATAAAATACTTACAAAAAAGAATATTTACGGACTCAATGTCACAACTCCATTCAAAAGAGAAGTAGTTCCTTTTTTAGATCGCCTCTCGCCTACTGCAGAAAAAATGAATGCTGTAAACACCATAAAATTCCATAAAGATGGGACTGTCAGTGGTCATAATACGGATGTATATGGATTTCAAAAATCATTACTGGAAATCATCAGTACCCCACCAAAAAAAGCATTGATCCTCGGAACTGGCGGGGCTTCCTCTGCAGTAGCTTTTGTGATGAAGAAATTAAATATCGAGTATACCTATATTTCTAGAAGTGCAGGAGCAAATGCCATTGAATACAATAAGGTAGATGAAAAAGTGATGAACGAACATCACTTAATCATTAATGCTTCCCCTCTAGGGACATTCCCAGATATTCATTTAGCCCCTCAGCTGCCCTACTCATTTTTGACAAATGATCATGTCCTATTTGACTTAATCTATAACCCACCTGAAACACGTTTTCTTCAAGAAGGAAAAAAAAGGGGTTGTAAAACCTTAAATGGACAAAAAATGCTTGAATACCAGGCTGAAAAGTCTTGGCAGATTTGGAATCAATAGGCAGAAATTTTTTTTTTTCGTAAATTTTAAAAAAATTTATTCCAAACGGTAGCTGATATGGCAAAGACAAAAGACATAGCCAATGATCCTCAGGAGAAGAAAAAGGTCAAATCGTTTGAGGCGATTAACCTGCCTGAGGTAGCTTCGGAAGAAAGTAAGTCCATGTCAGAATTAGATAATGACTCTTCAAAAGAAATATTATCGAACGAGGAGTATAAAAAAAACAATGAACCAGTAGAAAAAGATACCAATGACTATGGTCAACTGACCTTGATAGAATTATTAGAAAAACTTCAAAAAAGAGTAAAAGCAGAAAAATGGTATACTGATGAAAAAAATATAAAAGAAATTATCAATACTTTCGAAAAAAAGTTTAGAACTGAAATTCAAGAAAAAAAAGAAGCTTTCATCAAAGAGGGAGGAAACGAAATAGACTTTTATTTCAAACCCCAATACAAAAACACATTTGATCAAACATATAGAGAATATAAAAAAAAGAAAAGGACCTTTTTTCAAGAAAGAGATGAATCACAAAAACTCAATCTGGACAGGAAATTAGAAATTATAGAAAGCCTCAAAGAACTTATCAATATTGATGAAAACATCAATATGACCTACAAAAAATTTAAAAACCTTCAAGACAGTTGGCACAAAACTGGACCTGTTCCTAGGGCTCAGAGCAACAACATTTGGCAAACTTACAAGCATCATACTGAGATATTCTATGATTTTCTTCACCTGAATCGCGAATTGAGAGATTTGGATTTCAAACACAACTATGAAGAGAAAATTAAAATCATAGAACAAGCCGAAAAACTCTCTCAAATACCCGATGTGCTCAAAGCCTCACGTGACCTCAATACCTTACATAGATTATGGAAAAATGACCTTGGACCGGTTGCCAAAGAGCATCGAGAAGAATTATGGTCCCGTTTTCAGGCTGCGAGTCAAATCATTCACATCAGAAGGCAAGAGTTTGATAAAGAGTATGATAGTATTCTTGCGGAAAATCTAAACAAAAAGAACTCAATTATTGATCGTATGGAGGAGATCAAAAACGATCCTCCACAAAATCATAATGGGTGGCGTAAATGCATTGATGAGTTTAATAAAATGAGAGCTGAATTTCAATCTATAGGGCAGGTATCAAAAAAATTCAGTAAAACTACATGGGCTAGATTCAGGGAAGTTAGCCGGGAAATCAATCGAGAAAAGAACAAATTTTATAAATTTCAAAAGGCAGAGCAAAAAAAGAATATTGACCTTAAAAAAGCACTAATCAATGAGGTAAAAGAAATATTGGATAATGATGATTGGAAGAGCTACAGTAACCGAATGAAAAACATTCAAAAAGATTGGAGGGCAATAGGGTTTATCTCGAGAAAGATATCCAACTCCCTTTGGGAGGAATTTCGTTCCCAATGCAATCTATATTTTGACCGCATAAAATCCGGTTATCAGAGAATAAATAAAAATGAGTTGGAGGCCAACCAAAAAAAAGAAGCCTTTATAAATAAAATTATAGGCTTTCAAATTCCATCCGAAATCGATCCGTTTAAAGAATTTTTTAATTTTCAATGGGAGGAGTATAATCAGTTGGGGGAGTTAAGTGGCAATACTAAAGCCAAAAGTATTGAGGACTTCAACAATGCTTTCATTGCACTGATTGAAAAATCAGATATGGAAAAGAGTTCAATGTCAGAGGCAATAAACCATATAAATTTATCCATTATCAAAGACGATGCAAATGAATTGAGTCGAGAAATTCAAAACATTAAAAGAGTCATAGAAGAATTTAAATCAGAGGCACGACAGTTAGAAAATAATCTCGATTATTTTTCAAATTCCAGCAGCGACAATCCCCTTTTAACAGAAGTAACCTCCAAGTTGGATCGACTCAAATCTGAAATCGAAAAGCACAAAGAAAAGCTGAATGGTTTGAGAAAGCTAAAAAGAGAAATAAGTGCCAAAAATACTCTGGTTGAGGGAGAGAACCTCGAGATTGAGGAAGAAAACAGTGGAACAAAAGATTAAGTCATTTAGTTTTTTTAGCTTCCTCCCATAAAATCTCCATTTCCTCATTACTCAACTCAGTCACTTTTCTTTGAGATTTTAGGGCTTTGTCCTCAATATATTTAAAACGCCTAATAAATTTTTTGTTGGTTCGTTCCAAAGCATTTTCGGGATTAACCTTGAGGAAGCGTGCATAATTGACCAATGAAAATATCACATCGCCAAGTTCCGCCTCCATTTTTTTTGAATCTCCTGCATCGATTTCAGTCCTTAGTTCATCGAACTCCTCTTTCACTTTTTCCAATACAGCCTCTTTTTTATCCCAATCAAAACCCACTCCTGATACCTTCTCTTGAATTCTATAGGCCTTTACCAAAGCTGGAAGGCTATTTGGAACTCCCTCCAAAACACTTTTCTTACCCTCTTTTAACTTAATGTCTTCCCAGTTTTTGACAACTTGGTCAGCATCTTCAACATTGGTTTCACCATAAATATGAGGATGCCGTCGTATCAATTTATCTGCAATTTGGTTGGCTACGTCAGCAATATCAAAAGATTTTTTTTCACTCCCTATTTTAGAATAAAAAAATATATGAAGGAGAAGATCTCCAAGCTCCTTTTTGATTTCATCTAAATTATTTTCCAAAATTGCGTCTCCCAATTCATAAGTCTCCTCTATTGTCAAATGGCGAAGGGTCTCAAAAGTCTGTTTACGATCCCAGGGACATTTTTCCCTAAGTTCATCCATAATATTAAGTAAACGCTCTAAAGACTGAAGCTGTATTATTCTAGATCCCATTTAAACTCTCCCTGTTTCAAAAGGTTTCTCCTCCTTTGGCAGGTCAAATTCTAATTCGTTTGAATCCAATAGCAGGTTGTACCACTGTATGATTTTTTTGATGTCACTGGCATATACACGGTCTTCATCATAGTCATGAAAAACCTCAAAAAAATAGGACTCCAGTTCCTCTCTAGAGGCTTTGGGTTTTATCCTGGCAGGATGGCCTTTTTCCAGCTGATACATTCGCTCAAAAACATCACTAATAGGAATTTCATCCTTTAATCCAAAAACCCTGATTTCTGACAATATATTCACTTGTTGACTATTGTTGGTGACAATTTTCTTTTGGTCGCTTAGTGAGGTAGCAATCACCCCTGTTCGGGTATGAGCAACCATTCTAAATAAACCGGGTTTGCCAGCAATGGTTAAAATTTTATCTAGATTAGATTCACTCATTTTCTTGTTTTTTTTGCCAAAAAACGCATTTTATAATCTGAATTTACATTGCCTTTGCTAATATTACTCAATTTCCCCTTAAGCAATCTTCTCTTTAGTGGACTAAGTCTGTCTGTAAACAATATACCCTCAATATGGTCGTACTCGTGCTGGACGACGCGAGCAGCAAGCCCATTTAAGGTCAATGTCTGTTCCTTAAATTGCTCATCCAAAAAGTAAATGTTGATTTCCTTTTTTCGGGAAACATCCTCCCTTATGTTTGGAATACTTAAACATCCTTCAGTATAATTCCATTCTTCACCGGTCTCAGATATCATCTTAGGATTGATAAAAACCCACTTGAAATCCTTTAAAAATTTCACCTCCTCAGCAGCTAAATCCTCGTCTTGAGCAAAAGGAGAAGCATCAATCACAAAAAGACGTAATGATTCTCCAATTTGAGGAGCGGCAAGACCGACTCCATTTGCATTGTACATGGTTTCCCACATATCTGTAATCAGTTTATCCAAATTTGGATCCTCAGTATCTACAGGAGATGCCTTAACTTTTAGAACATTGGATCCATAAGCTATGATCGGTAATATCATAAAACTAATTTAGAATTTGATATCAAATAAGACTGTAAAATCAAGGTAGCACTGATTTCGTCAATAACTGCTTTGTCTTTTCTGGTCTTTTTATTTGCACCTGTTTGAATGAGACTGCTAAAAGCCATTTTTGAGGTAAAACGCTCATCTTGGCGAACAATAGGTACTGTTGGAAATGTTTTTTTTAATCGGCCAATAAAGAGTAGAATGTCTGCTTCTATCTCAGGTCGATTTCCATCTTTCTGTTTGGGTTGTCCAACAACAAACTTAATAATTGAGGTTTCTTTTTGATAATCAAGAAGAAAGGAAAGAGCCTTGTGAGTCTCCACGGTAGTCAAACCACTTGCAATAATTTGCTTAGCATCGGTATGAGCCAATCCTGTGCGTTTTTTTCCGAAATCAATTCCAATCAGTACTGCCATTGTGTATGCAAATATACTTTTTTTGAGAAGACAATTATGGCGATTAAAACTACTGAATTGAGTATTTTTGAAAAAAAATAATATGCAAAGCATCATAGAATCCGCATGGGAAAATCGATCATTACTCGAAAAAAGTGAAACCCAGGAAGCCATTAGAGAAGTTATCCGTCAATTAGACACCGGAAAATTGCGAGTAGCAAGTCCCACCGATGGGGGTTGGCAAGTCAACGAATGGGTCAAAAAAGGAGTCGTACTCTACTTTCCCATCCAAAAGATGGAGACTTTGGAAGCTGGTCCCATGGAATTTCACGATAAAATGCCTCTAAAAAGAGGCTATAAAGAAAAAGGAATTCGGGTCGTTCCCCATGCCATCGCACGATACGGAGCCTATATTTCCTGCGGAGTCATTCTCATGCCCAGCTATGTGAATATCGGTGCCTATGTTGATGCAGGAACCATGGTGGATACCTGGGCAACTGTGGGCAGTTGTGCTCAAATTGGAAAAAATGTACACCTTAGTGGTGGTGTAGGCATCGGAGGAGTGTTAGAACCCCTTCAAGCTGCTCCTGTGATCATCGAAGACAATGCTTTTATTGGATCAAGGTGTATCGTGGTAGAGGGAGCCAAAGTTGGAAAAGAAGCTGTATTGGGTGCTAATGTAGTCATCACCGCCTCAACCAAAGTAATTGATGTTTCGGGAGAAAGCCCGGTCGAATACCGTGGAGTGGTCCCCGAAAGATCCGTGGTCATTCCCGGAGGTTATACCAAAACTTTCCCCGCAGGAGATTATCAGGTACCTTGTGCTTTGATCATTGGTCAAAGAAAAGAAAGTACGGATAAAAAGACCTCCTTGAACAATGCGCTAAGAGAACATGATGTAGCCGTATAAGGCCGACTGAATTATGCTCGATCTCGCCATTGTTATTGTCAACTACCGTTCTTGGCCTAAACTAGAGTGCTGCCTGTCAAGTCTTGACCATCAAAAAGAAAAGGCAGAGAAGGTAATTGTGGTAGACAACCACTCCGACGATGGAGTGCTCGAAAGTTTTATTGAAAAATTCCCCTGGGTAGAGTGGATTAAAAATGACACCAATGCAGGTTTTGCTGCGGCCTGTAATCTGGGAGCACAAAACATCTTAAACCGATGGCTGTTGTTTCTTAATCCCGATACGCGACTGCCCAAAGACTGTTTGCAGACTTTGATCCCCTATTGTGATCAACATCCCGACTTTCATTTGATCACCATCAAACAATTGAGTGAAAGCGGAAAAAACACACATCCCTATGGCATTTTTCCTAATATATGGAACAGTGCGGGACTACTGCGATCTATGGAACGATTGATTTTGTATCCCGACCAAACCAAAAAGGCAATGGCCAAAAACCCAATCGCCTTTCCCCAATGGATTTCAGGTTCCTTTGTGATGATGCACAAGGAACATTTTGATATGATTGGAGGCTGGGACGATCGGTTTTGGATGTATTGTGAAGACATTGATTTATCCAAAAGAGCTGCTGATGCTAAACTCAGTAGGGTTTTACTTAATGAATGGGAATGCCTCCACTCTCATGGAGTTTCGTCCCGTAGTAATTTAGAAACCAAAATAAAGACCAAAGCAGCCGTCATTAAATCTACCCACATTTACATTGAAAAGCATTTTTTAGGAAATAATAAAAGATGGGCACACCGATGGTTAAAATTCCACAAGAAAGTTGAATTGTATTTGTTGAGTTTTATCGACTCCTCTAAAAGAGAAATCCTAAAAGTATTAATTCCATTTTGGCGTGAATTGTTTTCTAAGGGATTTTAATATTGATCAAGCTAAGAGAAAGCACTATTTTTGTACCATCAATGAAACAGGTAATTAAAATTTTGAAAGCCGGAAAGCTTCTCCTTTCCCCTACCGATACCATATGGGGAATTCTCTGTGATGCCACTAACCCAAGTGCTGTGGACAAAGTTTATAATTTAAAAAAAAGACCCGATAGCAAAGCCATGATATGTATGGTAGCTGATCTGAAGATGCTCCAAAAACACATTGAATATTTACCTAAAAAACTTCATCATTACATTAATGACCAAAGACCAACTACTATCATTTATAAAGATCCCAAAGGCATTGCACAAAATGCAATCGCTCAGGAAAATACGGTAGCTATCAGAGTGGTAAATCATCACTTTTGCACCCCTTTGATCAAGGCCTTTGGAAAACCTTTGATTTCAACTTCTGCCAACATCAGTGGTGCTTCACACCCTTATAAATTCTCAGATATTGATACGGAAATTATAAATGGAGTTGACCATATAATTAATTTAGACAAATATAAAGTGAATAAAAAGCCTTCAAGAATCATAAAAATTGAACCGTCGGGGGAAATATCCCTTTTGAGACCCTAATCATGTTAAACAAAGACTTCCATGCTGTTCTTCAAAAAGAAGTGTTTCAAGCCTTAGCCCGCTGTGCGGACAATTTGTCCCTTGAGAGTTATCTGGTAGGCGGTTTTGTTCGCGATCATATACTCGGAGGAGTGAAAGCCAAAGACATTGACGTGGTAACTGTAGGTTCAGGAATTGAACTAGCCAAAGCGGTACAAAAACAATTACCCGGTACACAAGCAGTTCAGCAATTTAAATCATATGGAACCGCAATGGTTAAATGGCGAGATATTAGTTTGGAATTTGTAGGTGCAAGAAAGGAATCTTATTCACAGAACAGTAGAAATCCAAAAGTCACCCAAGGAACTTTGGAGGACGACCAAAACAGGAGAGATTTTACCATTAACGCATTGGCCGTCAGCCTGAATAGAAAGGATAAAGGGACTCTCATAGATCCATTTAATGGTTTGGATGACCTCCAAAATGGTATTATCAGGACTCCTTTGGAACCTACAGTTACTTATTCCGATGATCCTCTCCGCATGCTACGTGCAATAAGGTTTGCAACCCAATTGAATTTTAAAATTGAAGACAAATCAATCGTAGCAATCAAAAAAAATGCGCATAGAATTGGAATAATCTCCAAAGAACGTATTGTAGATGAACTTCATAAAATATTGCTGACAACTAAACCCTCCAGTGGGTTTCTCATGCTGGAACAAAATGATCTTTTGGAAGGCATCCTGCCAGAACTGATCCAACTCAAAGGAATAGATGAAATTGAAGGCAAAAGTCATAAAGATAATTTTTATCATACCCTTGAGGTGGTTGACAACATTTCACAACACACAGAAAATCTTTGGCTCCGATGGGCAGCACTTTTACACGATATTGGAAAGGCACCGACCAAAAAGTTTCACCCTAAAATTGGATGGACTTTTCATGGGCACGAGTTCGTTGGCTCCAAAATGGTCCATAAACTCTTCAAGCGTCTTAAAATGCCACTAAATGAAAAAATGAAATACGTTCAAAAACTGGTTATGTTGAGCTCCAGACCCATTATCATTGCAGAAGACATTGTTACTGACGCTGCTGTAAGACGGCTCGTTTTCGATGCAGGTGAAATTTTAGAGGATTTGATAACCCTTTGCGAGGCAGACATTACCACCAAAAATCCTGATAGATTCAAACGATATCGCAATAATTTTAAGATTGTAAGGAAAAAAATCAAAGAAGTCGAGAAAAGAGACCGAATCAGGAATTTTCAACCGCCTGTAACCGGAGAAGTGATCATGAATCATTTTAATTTAAGACCTTGCAAAGAAATAGGGATGATCAAAGAAGCCATAAAAGAAGCAATATTGGAAGGTGAGATTCCCAATGAATACAATGCAGCCTTTGCCTTAATGATAAAAAAAGGAAGTGAAATAGGACTTGAAGCCTATGGAGAATAGTTTTAAAATGTCGGTCAAGATCAGTCTAATCTTGGTTTATTTGGTTATTGCAGCTGGTTCCATTGTCCGAATGACAGGAAGTGGTATGGGTTGCCCTGATTGGCCCAAATGTTTTGGCTATTGGATTCCACCAACCGAAAGGACTCAACTTGACTGGAAACCTGGTCACCAATACACCAAAGGACAGGTCATTATTCTAAATGAAGAACTCAGGGTCGCCAATGGTAACTTTAAGTCTTCCAAAACATTTAGTGACCTTAATTGGGGCTTTTACACACAGCATGACTATGCCATTTTTGATCCCTACGAGACATGGATTGAATATTTAAATCGTTTGTTAGGAGTATTAGCCGGATTGGCAGTTTTGATCATGACGATTTTATCTTTTTGGAAATGGAAAAAAAATATCTCCCATACTTTCATTTCCGTTTTAATTCTTTTAGGAATGGGATTCCAAGCTTGGTTGGGAAAAACGGTTGTGGATTCTAATTTGGCACCCTACAGAGTCAGCCTGCATATGGGTATGGCCCTTTTGATTGTATTAGGATTAGTTTTTTTACTCTTTTCAAATCAAAAAAAGACAATTTCAATACCTAGAAATATTACTTTAAAAGTATTGGCATGGTTTGCGGTGTTACTTACGCTTTTTCAAATTGGGTTAGGAACCCAAGTCCGTCAATTTGTAGATTTACAAATGCATGAACCTCCCGGTCAATGGCTCGACCCTGCGCCAATCAAATTTTATGTCCACCGAACTTTTTCACTAGTGGTTTTGGGAGTTCATTTAATTTTATTTTGGATATTGCGAAAAATGAAACACAATTTCAAGGTCTTCAATCAAATTTTGGGATTGATCGGGTTGGAGATTTTTAGCGGTATTTTGATGTTTTATTTCGATTTTCCTTTCAGTTCTCAACCTTTACATTTAATCATCGCGGCCATGCTTTTCGGGGCACAATCTTTTTTTATATTACAAATAACCTCAAACAGAAACTCCTATGATCTATAGAATGCGTGTAATTTTAGACACCGAAACCGATGTAATCCGAGATTTTGAAATTGAAGCCACCGCCACACTAGAAGAACTGCACGACGCGGTCTCACAATCCTTTGGGTTTGCAGGCAACGAAATGGCTTCCTTCTATCGCTCTGATGAAAATTGGGCCCAAGGTGAGGAATTACCCTTGGTCGATATGGGAGTGGGAGAAAAACCACTCAACGAAAGACCGCTTAATAAAATACTATCAGAAAATGAAAATCGTCTGATATACGTATACGATTTCCTCAACCTTTGGACTTTTTTTGTAGAATTGATTGAAACTGCTGAAAAAGACCACCTTAAAGGTTACCCTAGTCTGATTTTTTCCCATGGTGAAGTCCCGGAAACCCCTCCAGCTAAAAATTTTATTGCAAAAGAAGACTTTGATGAGAATGAGATTGATGAAAAAGGTGACTTAGAAGAAGATGAATTTGAAGGTGACCAATTCTATTAAAGTAAGTCCCCCAAACTTACATTTTGATAATTCCTCTTCATATAATCAAATGAGGCTTGCATCAACTCTCCCATGGATTTACTTTTAGTAAAGGCATCGTCTTTAGTAAAAACAAAAATTTCATTTTTGAGTTTTTCTAAATTTTCTGGAATTGACAAACGATCTTTTTTCATGATGTTAACCAGAAAATCGATTCGGTTGCCCGAATTGATCAATCGACGCGAAACTATAGAACGTTCCTCAATTTTGTATTGGATGATGGATTCGTGATTTAACTTATCTTTAATCACCATCATCAATGGATAATTCTCCTTAAAGAATTGGGGTCTATATACCGATAGTTTCCCCTCAAAGCATTGTTGGTCAAAATCTATGGCCCTGATCTTGTAGATTACATGATCAAAATCGTGAATAGGGATCACAACGTAGTTGTAGGCGCGCATATCCCCAAGCAAGCGTACCATACATCGTTCATTGAACTTAACACACTCTTTAGCAATTTGAGCTTTTTCAGCAGCACTGCAATCTGGTAGATAATCCTTGATAAATATATCCCCTGGAATTCCTGCAATATGTTCCTCAATCAAAGTATCATGATTAACCATATAATTTAAGTTGTAGGGTGAAAGTGTATGTTCAAACTCCAAACCGTAAACTCGAGATGCATCGGTTTTCTTTACATAGAAATAGGTAAAATTATCGTTCAGAATATTTCGAATTTTAATCCGAAAAGGTTTAGAATTGCCAAAAGTGCAGTAATCGATCGCATCAATATTCAAATCGGGTATAGAAGAATCATTACCATCCGAGTGTAAAAGAGTATATATTGTTTTGAGTTGGTAATCTATTTCCTCACGATCAGAATCTGAATAGTAAACCCTAACCCATAGGGTATCATTATCATATTTATCGTGTACGATTACAGAGCCAGAAAATCGTAACAAATCTTCATAACAAATCGAAGACTCCATCCAACGATCGTACTTTTTTAAAAAATGCATCAAGGCATCGGATATTGGAAAAAAAGGCTTTTTTTTGGATATCAATTTCTCCTCCACTCTACTTTTTATTCAAAAATACCTCTTTTTCCGCATTGTATTTCTATAATTGCTTAATAAGGTAAAACAATAGTGTAAAATTGGGGAACAGTGATTTAAGCTTTAATTTTACTGGATGGAATTTAAACTGGAGTCCACCTTTTTACCCACCGGAGACCAACCGGAGGCTATCCGTGAGATTACTACGTGTTTTTCAGAAGGAGAAAAATACGTCACCTTACAAGGGGTTACAGGCTCTGGTAAGACATTTACCGTAGCAAATGCAGTACAAGAGTTACAACTACCTACATTGGTTTTGGCCCACAATAAGACCTTAGCCGCACAACTTTATTCTGAATTCAAACAGTTTTTCCCAAACAATGCTATAGAGTATTTTGTTTCCTATTATGACTACTACCAACCAGAAGCCTATATTCCAACTAGTGGCTTATATATTGAAAAAGACCTTTCAATCAATGAAGAAATTGAAAAGCTGCGATTGAGTACAACCTCCTCCCTCCTCTCAGGAAGAAGGGATGTATTAGTTGTCGCCTCTGTATCCTGTTTGTATGGAATTGGAAACCCAGCCGAATTTCAAAAAAATGTCATCGCTGTTGAAAAAGGGGAGGTCATTTCGAGAACCCAACTATTGCTGCAATTGGTACAAAGCCTTTACTCGCGCACAACGGGTGAATTTAACCGAGGTAATTTCAGGGTCAACGGTGATGTCATTGATATCTTCCCCGGCTACGCAGATGTGGCTTATAAAATCCATTTTTTTGGCGATGAAATCGAAGAAATTGAATCTTTTGACCCCATAGAAAACAAACTTTTAGAAAAATTTGATCGAGTGACACTTTTTCCCGCAAATATGTTTGTTACTTCTCCGGAAATCCTCCAAAACGCCATCACTCAAATCCAAGATGACTTGGTAAAACAGGTCGAATATTTTAATGCCAACGGTAGTTTTTTGGAAGCCAAGCGATTGCATGAACGGACGGAATTTGACTTGGAGATGATCCGTGAATTAGGATATTGTTCTGGAATTGAGAATTATTCTCGCTATCTTGACGGAAGAGAACCCGGAACTCGACCATTCTGTTTGCTTGATTATTTCCCAAACGATTTTTTGATGGTTGTGGACGAAAGCCATGTAACCATTTCTCAGGTTCATGCCATGTATGGAGGGGACCGAAGTCGAAAGGAAAACCTGGTAAATTATGGCTTCCGTTTACCAGCTGCTATGGACAACCGACCTTTAAAATTTGAAGAATTTGAAGCCTTGCAAAATCAAGTACTTTATGTCAGTGCTACTCCAGCAGACTATGAACTCAAACAAACTGAGGGGGTGTATGTTGAACAAATCATTCGACCGACTGGACTGTTGGATCCTGAAATAGAGATTCGACCCAGTTTGAATCAAATCGACGATCTTATCGAAGAAATTCAAATCAGAGTAGAAAAAGACGAGCGGACCCTGGTGACTACTTTGACCAAGAGAATGGCGGAAGAATTGACCAAATATTTAGCTCGTGTCAACATCCGTTGTCGATATATCCACAGTGATGTGGAAACCTTGGAACGGGTAGAAATAATGCAGGACCTGCGTAAAGGATTATTTGACGTATTGGTAGGGGTTAACCTGCTGAGAGAGGGTTTGGACTTACCAGAAGTTTCCTTGGTGGCCATTTTGGATGCAGATAAAGAGGGCTTTTTAAGAAGTCACCGTTCCTTGACACAAACTATAGGTCGGGCTGCGAGAAATGTAAATGGAAAGGCCATCATGTATGCTGACAACATTACCAAAAGCATGCAAAAAACAATCGATGAAACCCTCTATCGCAGGGACAAACAAAAGAAATATAATCTAAAAAACAATCTTACTCCGAAGGCTCTTAACAAGTCATTGGATAATGCTTTATCCAAAAATTCGGTAGCCACGCATGCCCTGGAGCTAAGTGATAGAAAAGCCGCCGAGGCCAAAAACCGATATTTGAGTAAAGAAGAGGTAGAAAAGAAAATCCGTGAGTCGCGAAGGGCCATGGAAGCTGCCGCCAAAGATTTGGACTTTATTGAGGCCGCAAGACTTAGAGATGAGATCAAATCTTTACAAAACATACTGCAATAAAAAAGGCTCGATCGGTGACCGAGCCTTTTCGTGATAAACAAAATTAATTCATTTACTTTATGGAAATCAATTTTTTTGGTTGGGGTAAAGCCTCCTCTTTCTTAGGGAGACTGACTGTCAAAATTCCTTCTTTGTAATTCGCACTAATTTTATCAGTTGACACAGTTTCGGGAATGTTGAATGATCTTATAAAAGAGCTGTATCCAAATTCCTTTCGGGTAAAGCTACTGTCTTCTTCGCTAGAGTTACTCTCGATTCGAGAGGAGATAGTCAATACACCCTCTTCCAACTCGATTTTAAAATCATTTTTTTTCTTACCTGGAGCGGCTAATTGAATATCGAAATGATCATCGGCTTCGATGATATTAGCTGCAGGAATATTATTACTATTGTGGTTCCAATCTTGATTGAGAAAAAGATCATCGATCAAGGAGGTAAATAATGGATTTTGTCTTTTGATTAAATTCATGATATTAAGATTTTAAATTAAACTTTTTATAAAACTTATTTCAAACCCTATACCATTAAAAAATATATGACAATATGTCTGTAAATTTCTTAAAACTCATGTCAAAATGACAATCTTATTGCATCTTGGACCTTTTGCGCGGCTTCTTCAAAGGCTATGGCAGATAAAACGTTAAGTCCGGAATCATCAATTAATTTCTTGGCAATGTCGGAATTTGTTCCTTGTAAACGAACAATAATTGGGACCTTGATGGCATCTCCCATATTTCTATAGGCATCCACGATTCCCTGAGCCACCCGGTCGCAACGTACTATCCCACCAAAGATGTTGACCAAAATCGCGGCTACATTGGGATCCCTTAAGATCAATCTAAAAGCTGTCTCAACCCGCTTTGCATCAGCGGTACCTCCTACATCTAAAAAGTTGGCCGGAGAACCACCGGATTGTTTGATCAAATCCATGGTCGCCATGGCCAATCCTGCTCCATTTACCATACATCCCACATTTCCGTCCAGTGCTACGTAGTTGAGTCCTACTTCACGCGCTTCTACATCGGTAGGGTTTTCCTCGGATAGGTCTCTGAGTTCTTCGTATTCTTTGTGTCGAAAAAGGGCATTGTCGTCCAGAGTTACCTTGGCATCAACTGCAATGATCTTGTCATCAGAAGTCTTCAAAACGGGATTGATTTCAAATAGAGAGGCATCTGCTCCAACATAGGCATCGTACAACGCGGTAATGAATTTTACCATTCCTTTATAGGCCAAACCATTCAAACCCAAATTAAAAGCAACATTTCGGGCTTGAAAGCCTTGAAGCCCATGAGCAGAGTCAATTTCTTCGGTAAAAATCAACTCAGGTGTTTTTTCGGCTACGGCTTCAATATCCATTCCTCCTTCAGTGGAATACATAATCATGTTCTTTCCAGTAGATCGGTTGAGTAGAACCGAAACATAAAATTCTTTAGGTTCTGAATCACCTGGATAGTATACATCTTCGGCGATTAATACCTTATTGACTTTTTTACCCTCAGGAGGGGTTTGAGGCGTGATCAATTGCATCCCAATGATTTGTTCAGATATGGATTTCACCTCATCCAAACTCTTGGCCAATTTGACCCCTCCGCCTTTGCCTCTTCCACCGGCGTGGATTTGTGCCTTGATTACATGCCATGAGGTTCCCGTATCCGATGTTAGCTTTTGGGCTGCTAAAACCGCATCATTAGAATTGTTAGCTACAATACCGTTTTGAACGGCTACGCCAAAGCTGGCTAAAATCTTTTTGCCCTGATATTCGTGTAGATTCATTATTTGGTTTTTATGTCCCAAAAATAGTAAATCAGCAGTGAATAATATACCATTAGTGGAAAAGTATAATGTTACATATAAAACAATATGTTTGATTTTTATAACATATGATGTTTTTGGACAGTGGTTTGATTTTTGAGATTAATTTTGCGATAAATTAAATATGATAAAAGTGACGAACCTTGATTTATTAGCCATTGCCTCGGAGTTTGGCAATCCAATCTATGTATACGACTCAGCAAAAATAGCCTCTCAGTATCAAAAATTGACTTCTGCATTTAGTAATATAAGAAATCTTAGGATCAATTATGCCACCAAGGCATTGTCTAATGTCTCAATCTTAAAACTGATGCGGCAATTGGGTTCGGGATTGGATACTGTCTCCATCCAAGAGGTGAAATTAGGATTGGTTGCAGGTTTTGAACCCCATGCCATCATTTATACTCCAAACGGGGTTTCCCTAAATGAAATAGAGGAAGTTGCCAAAATGGGGGTTCAAATCAATATTGACAACCTTTCCTTATTAGAGCAATTCGGTGCTAAACATTCCAAAACACCCGTCTGTATTCGCATCAACCCCCATGTAATGGCGGGCGGTAACAATAACATCTCTGTTGGACATATTGACTCCAAATTCGGTATTTCAATACATCAAATACCACATTTACTGCGAATCGTAGAAAATACCGCCATGAAAATAAACGGAATACACATGCACACTGGCAGCGATATATTAGACATCGACGTTTTTTTACATGCGGCCGAAATTTTATTTGATACCGCAAAACATTTTAAAAATCTTGAGTTTATAGATTTTGGTAGTGGTTTTAAAGTTCCTTATCAACAAAATGATATTGAAACTAATCTCGAAGAGCTGGGTGAAAAATTATCAAAAAGATTCGTTAATTTTTGCAAGGAATACGGACATGACCTACAACTGATCTTTGAGCCTGGAAAATTTTTGGTCAGCGAAGCCGGCCATTTCGTAACTCAAGTCAACGTAGTCAAACAAACCACGTCTACAGTATTTGCTCAGGTAGATAGTGGCTTTAACCACCTGATCCGCCCTATGCTATATGGTTCTTATCACCATATCGAAAACCTTTCCAATCCCAACGGGAAACAACGCTTTTATTCCGTGGTAGGGTATATTTGCGAAACAGACACCTTTGGCAGCAACCGAAAAATAGCAGAGATCACCGAGGGAGACCTATTGGTGTTTAGAAACTGTGGCGCCTATTGCTTTTCTATGGCCAGCAACTACAATTCCCGTTACCGGCCTGCAGAGGTGCTATGGCATGATGGCAAAGCTCATTTGATTCGGAAAAAAGAAACCTTTGAGGACATTCTCCACAATCAGTTAGAAATTGTTTTTTCTAAAGAAAGTGCTGAGCAAAAAGCCTAAGCAATAACCCCTGATCCTAACAACTCTGAGTCTTTGTACCAAGCCACAAACTGACCAGAAGTAACAGCAGATTGAGGTTGATTAAACAATACATATAGGGCATCTGTATGAAAAAAAAGGGTAGCTTTTTGAAGGTTTTGACGGTATCGTATTCTTGCCATAACCTCCATTTTTTTTTCTTGAATGTTACTTAAATCTTGCCTCACCCAATGTATATCATCCAAATTGACTTTAAGGGCATTACGAAACAAACCTGGGTGACTTTTACCCTGTCCTACATAGACAACATTTTCAACCACATCGGTATCAATCACAAATAAAGGTTCGGGTGTTCCCCCTACAGCAAGGCCTTTTCTCTGGCCTATAGTGAAAAAGTGCGCCCCATTATGTGTCCCCACGATTTTTCCATCTTTAGCTTGATATCGTATTTTTTGAGATTTGTCAGTTAAGGTTTTGGGGAGGTCTTTGCCATTGTAAAAATCCTCGGCTATTTGAATGATGTTTCCTACATTGGGTTGCAATTGCTGCTTCAAAAAATCGGGCAAACTCACTTTCCCAATAAAGCATAGACCTTGAGAGTCTTTTTTTTCAGCCGTAACCAAATTAAGTTCCCGGGCAATTTTACGTACCTCTGATTTTTGCAGGTGACCAATTGGAAAAAGGGTTTTTGCCAATTGATTCTGAGTCAATTGACATAGGAAATAGGATTGGTCTTTGTTGCCATCAACACCGCTGATCAAGCGGTAAATACTCTTATTTTCAATATAAACTATTTCTTTTTGACAATAATGGCCTGTAGCCACATAGTCTGCACCCAAAGAAAGGGCGATTTTTAAAAAAACGTCAAACTTAATTTCTCGGTTACAAAGTATATCTGGGTTGGGAGTTCTTCCCGCAGCATATTGATCGAACATATAGTCAACGATGCGTTCTTTATATTCAGCACTTAAATCTACGGTTTGAAAAGGGATTCCTAGCTTTTCGGCAACAAGCATGGCATCATTGCTATCCTCCAGCCATGGACATTCATTTGAGAGGGTTACCGACTCGTCGTGCCAGTTTTTCATAAACAACCCAATGACTTCGTAATCCTGTTGGGTAAGCAAATAGGCCGCTATACTGGAGTCCACCCCTCCAGATAAACCCACAACAACCCTTTTCTTTTTCATAGAGCAAAGTTACACCAACAAATTAAATTCTAATCCTTATGATAGGGCCTATCTACCGCGGGCTTTTTTTTGCTTTTCAGCTTGTTCCATTGCTTTTTGCAAACGTGCGGAGAAGCCTCCAACCTTTTTGGGTTTCTTTTTGTTCTCCTCTATTTGGGCATGGATTTTTTGATCATCAATGATATAATTCTTGATCACCAACATCAAAAAAATGGTCAACAGGTTAGAAACAAAGTAGTACAAACTCAATCCGCTGGCATAGTTGTTAAAGAAAAATAACATCATCAGCGGCATGAGGTACATGATAATCTTCATATTGGGCATTCCGGGTTGCTGGGGCATGGCTTGCTGGCCGGTGGTCATCTGGGTATAAAAAAAGATCGCTATAGAGGCCAAAATAGGAAACAAACTGACATGGTCACCGTAAAATGGGATGTTAAATCCCAGGTCTAAGATCGAGTCATAAGAAGACAGATCGTCAGCCCAAAGAAAACTTTTTTTACGTAATTCAAAAGCAACTGGGAAAAAAGTGAAAAGGGCATAAAAAACAGGGAGTTGCAACAAAGCAGGTATACAACCCGCCATAGGGTTAGCTCCTGCGCGATTGTAGAGGCTCATCGTTTCCTGCTGACGCTTTACTGCATTGTCTTTGTATTTTTTGTTCAGTTCCTCAATTTCGGGTCGCAATACTTTCATTTTAATTTGGGAAACATAGGACTTGTAAGTAACGGGAGACATAGCCAAACGAACAATAATAGTCATTAAGATAATGGCGATCCCATGCGGTAAAAAGGAAGATAAGAATCCAAATAAAGGCAAAAAAATAAATCGGTTGAGCCAGCCAAAGATACCCCAACCTAATGGAATCGATGATTCTAAATCTCTATCATATGATTTTAAAGTTTGATAATCGGTAGTTCCAAAATAGTATTCAAACTGACTTCCAAACTCCCCAGATTTATATGCCAATGGGATTTGAACGCCAAATTTTTTGGTAAAAACCTGGTTTAAAGACCTTTCATCTGCCAGATTATCGGTGGTAACCGTGAGTTGGTCTATCGGGTTTTCTGGGATCAAAATGGCGCTGAAAAAGTGTTGTCTAAAAGAAACCCATCTCACTTCCTCCGGGGATTCCTCGTCGCTTCCGCTCAGGGATAGATAATCTATTTTATCCCCGTCATATCCGTATGTGAGTTCAGTATAGCGTCCTTCATAGTCAATACTTTTGGAATTGCGGTAAGCATTAGTTTCCCAGGATAATATCGCCGGCTCACTGCTGTCCAATAGATCGGCAATTCCCGAGGATTGAATGGTAAAATCAACCAAAAAACGCTCTGCATCAATGGCATAAACATATTCCAAATACTGGTTAGGTGCAATGGCTGCTTTAAGAGATAGTGTTTGTTTTCCGTTTTTCGAACTAAGTTGAGGAGTAAAGTAAAAATCTTTGGTATTGAGTCTTCGACCGTCTTTGGTGATAAATTTTAGGTTGAATTGACTATTACCTTCTTTGACCAATTCCAGGGGTTGATCAAGGTAATCGGTATAATTTTTGAGCCGAACAAGCGTAATCAACCCACCCTTGGGACTCACTTTTATCAAAAGATTTTTGTTTTCCAGCATTTGGGGAGCAGCTCCCTGATCAGTCATCCAATTACTGAAAATCCCGAAAGTACTTCGAAGATTTATTTTTTGAAGGGAGTCATTTAATTGAATAGGCGGCGCTTCCTTTGGTTGGCTAGCAACTTCGGTTTTTTCGGTTTCAACAGCGGGATTTACTACTTCTTCAGGCTTATTGACATAAAGCATCCATGTAAGGATCATCGCAATGAGAACGAATCCAATGAATTGGTAGGGATCAAATTTTCTTTCTTCCATGAGCTTTAATTCGGTTACTGTTGACTAAGATAGTCAATACTGGCTTTTATAAACGCTACAAATAAGGGGTGTGGATTTGAAACGGTACTTTTATACTCCGGGTGAAATTGCACACCAATAAACCAAGGGTGGTCTTGATTTTCAACAATTTCTACCAAATCTGTTTCTGGATTGACTCCAGAGACTTTCAAAGTTCCCTTTTCAAAAACCTCTGTTTTATATTGGTTGTTAAACTCAAAACGGTGGCGGTGGCGCTCCGTGATTTGTTCTTTTCCGTATACCTCAGCTACTTTACTACCTTTGCTAAGGTTACAATTCCATTTTCCCAAGCGCATGGTTCCGCCTTTGTTGACCACTCCTTTTTGACTCTCCATCAGGTCAATAACAGGATAATCTGTGTTTTCATCTATCTCGGTAGAGTTGGCATTGGTATGCATCAATACATTTCTAGCATATTCGATAACTGCCATTTGCATGCCCAAGCAGATTCCAAAAAAGGGAATATTATTTTCCCTGACATACCTTATGGCGTCTATTTTACCCTCGATCCCCCTGCCTCCAAAACCAGGGGCTACGATAAGACCGTGAAGCTCCTTGAGCTGTTCTTCAGCGTTTATCTGATTTAAAAATTCAGAGTGGATACTCACAACCACAACCTCTGTCTCATTTACAGCTCCCGCATGAATAATGGCCTCTAAAATCGATTTGTAGGAGTCTTGTAACTCAACATATTTTCCCACCAACCCGATATTTACTTTTCGTTTGGGGTTTTTATATTTTTTTAAAAACGACTTCCATTGATCCAAGTCTAGCTTAGAATTGGCGGTCAATTTTAATTTATCTAGAACCGCACGATCCAAACCTTCTTCCAGCATCTTCAAGGGAACATCATAGATGGTATCTACGTCTATTGATTGAATGACCGCCTCAGGCTTTACATTACAAAAGAGGGCCAATTTTTTACGAAGATCTTCGGATAATTTATGTTCTGTTCTACAGACCAAAACATCTGCTTTGATTCCACTTTCCATAAGAGTTTTGACGGAATGTTGAGTTGGCTTTGTTTTCAGCTCTCCTGCAGCAGAGAGATAGGGAATCAATGTAAGATGAATTACCATTGCATTTTCCTCTCCCAATTCATAGATTAGTTGTCGAACAGATTCAATATAAGGCAGGGATTCAATATCACCTACCGTCCCGCCAATTTCAGTGATAATAATATCAAAGTCCCCACTATTACCTAGTAACTGCATTCGCTCTTTAATCTCATTGGTAATATGAGGAACTACCTGCACGGTTTTTCCTAAAAACTCTCCCCGGCGTTCTTTTTCGATCACACTTTGATATACCCTTCCAGTAGTCACATTATTGGCCTGGGAAGTATTGATATTCAAAAATCTCTCGTAATGGCCTAAGTCCAAATCTGTCTCCGCTCCATCATCGGTAACATAACATTCGCCGTGTTCATATGGATTGAGCGTACCGGGATCAACGTTAATATAAGGATCGAACTTCTGAATTGTAACTTTAAAACTTTGCGCCTGAAGTAACTTGGCTAATGATGCGGCTATTATTCCTTTTCCTAGGGAAGAAGTAACCCCTCCTGTAACAAAAATATACTTTATATCCGACATCCGGTTTGTATTCTATAATGACTAACCGAGCTCAAATTTACAAAATCCCGACTTACTTTTGTTGCATTTCTACTATTTCTTGAGTTCAATGATTTCAAGATCTTTGTGTTGAAGTAAAAAATAGCCAGTGTTTTCAAAACTCTTATTTTGTTTTTTATAGAGAAAGCGATGTTCCTGATAATCAGTCTCTGCAATCTTGTCAATTGATTTAAAGTTGCCAGAATAAGCTTTTCTCAGGATCAAATCCATCACAAGGTCATAGGCACGAATGGCAGTTCGGTTGGGTGGTTTTCCAAAGGTGCTGATGTAGTGATTTTGAAAATGATTGTATTCTCCCAGCTTTAAGGGCAATCGATCCGTGGTATAGGTAAATTTCAAATCCCCCAGTTGCTTCCTAGATAAGTTGGGATTTTCGTATACATTTCCACGGTAAGTAGTAAATAATTGAACTTCTCTGAGTTCTGACTGCTGGGCACTCATCTGTGAACTGGCACTTGATATCAATGAAAAGTCTTGACTTTCTAGGATCACCTTATTGGGAAGGGTATCCACCAAAAGGGAATCAATCAAATCAGGCAATATATAATTACTTTTTTCGGGACGCAAAATCGTTGCCATGGGGAACAATTCCAAAAGGTCATTTTCCACAGAACGGCTCAAAGAATCAACGACCAAAACAATATTGTCTTCTCGATTCAATGTTCTGTCCAAATACTCAAACATTCTTTTTCTTAGGAAATTTTTGGATGTAACCGATTGATAGACTGCCTCCCTTAGAGCCACTGGATTGGTCGAAAGGGGAGCAATCTTAGGAATTTTTCGAACTAGAGACTTAGTCGATAGAAAATCAAAATTGGTAGGAATCAATGGGCCAATTATGGCATCAGTATGAGAAAAATCATGGGTGTTGATAATTTCATTCACTTTTGAGATACTGTTTTGAGTATCAAAGACATTGAGCTTTAGTGAAACCCCATAGTGACTCAAAGTATCCGCTGCCAGCAAAACACCTGAATAAAAATCTGTAGAGAGGGTATGCAAATTCCGGCTTTGCAACAACCTACGAGTGTCTTCTATAGAGTCGTATTCTATTTGATTGGCTTTGAATGGCAATAGAAGAACCAACTCAATTTCGTGGGATTCTTTAAGAGAGTCCAAAAGTGATAAACGCTCTACTAATAGGTCATTCTGAATCTTCAGCTCACCTTTGGCTTCACCAGGAACCCTCAATATCATCCCTGCCTGTAATCCCAAAGCAGACAGTTTGGGATTGAGGGAATCCAATACCTTTTGGGTTACCCCTATTTTTTTTTCGATGCGATAATAACCTTCCTTGGGAAGTACTTTGTAATAATTGAAGCTACTGTCCCAAGCCGAATCAATGGTTTCACTTTCAGTTGTTGAAGCCACAATAGGAATTCGAATTTCCTGACCTTCCTTTAGTCCTTTTTTGATCTCAGGGTTTAAGGCCTCCAATTCTGGAATAGTGATCTGAAAATTATAGGCTATACGCCATTTAGTCTCTTTAGGTTTTACGATATAGGCTTGGGTGCTTTGATCTAACTGTACCAGTTGCTCTGGTAATTTCTCAACCAACATCGGATAAACGGGAATGCGCAAAACCATCCTTTTTCTCAACCCTATTTTCTTTAGAAGGGGATTGTACTCATTCAACTGGGTTTCTGTAATGTTGTATTTTTTAGTTATACCAAAGATGGTCTCTTTTTTTTTGACCTTATGAGGAAGAAACTTCACAGGCATCTCCTGTGCATTGGAAAAAAGAATTCCACACAAAAAAAGAGCAAGAAAAAAGATTTTATTTTTTTTCAATTTATTCCCATTCAATGGTAGCAGGCGGTTTAGAACTAATGTCATAAACTACTCTATTGACTCCTCTAACTTTATTAATGATCTCGTTAGATATTTTTTGCAAGAACGCATAAGGTAAATCTACCCAATCGGCAGTCATCCCATCAGTAGATTGGACTGCCCGAAGGGCCACGCACTTTTCGTAAGTGCGCTCATCTCCCATCACCCCAACGCTGTTAACGGGCAAGAGCATTGCACCTGCCTGCCATACCTGATCGTACAAATCCCATGATTTTAAACCATTAATAAAAATAGCATCAACATCTTGGAGGATTTTTACCTTTTCTGCTGTGATATCTCCCAAAATTCTAATACCCAGTCCGGGGCCAGGAAAAGGATGACGCCCAAGCAGATCAGGATCAATCCCAATACTGGCCCCCACTCGTCTAACCTCATCTTTGAACAACATCTTAAGAGGCTCAACCAATTTGAGTTTCATATAATCGGGCAATCCCCCAACATTGTGGTGAGATTTGATGATCGCTGATGGGCCATTCACAGAAATGGATTCGATCACATCGGGATAAATAGTCCCTTGTGCCAACCAACTTACCCCTGGTGTTTTTTTGGACTCATTATCAAAAACATTAATAAATGTATTTCCGATTATTTTTCTTTTTTTCTCTGGATCGATCTCACCTTTTAGAGCCTCAAGAAATTCAACTGAGGCATCAACGCCTTTGACGTTCAATCCCATACCTTTATACTGATTCAATACGCCTTTAAATTCATTTTTTCTCAATAAACCGTTATTGACAAAAATACAATGCAACTGCTTTCCAATGGATTTGTTTAATAATACGGCTGCTACGGTTGAATCAACACCACCGGAGAGTCCCAAAATCACTTTTTCATCACCAACAGTCTCGGCTATTTGTTTTACTGTCATTTCCACAAAAGAGTCTGGAGTCCATTTTTGTTGGATTTTGGCAATTTTGATCAAAAAGTTTTCCAATATTTTTTTTCCATCGGTAGTGTGATAAACCTCTGGGTGAAATTGAATACCAAAAGTAGTTTCCCCATCAATGCAAAAGGCAGCATTTTTGACATCATTGGTACTGGCCAGCAAGCTGCCTCCATCAGGTAGTTGGTCAATAGTATCACTATGACTCATCCATACTTGACTGCCTTTATCGATTCCTTCGAAAAAGGTTTCTCCTGATTGAACAAACGATAGATTCGCCCTCCCATATTCACGGCTATTGGAAGGCTTAACTAGCCCACCAGAAAAATGGGCCAAATACTGCGCTCCATAACAAACAGCCAACAAGGGTAATTTACCTCTTATACTTGAAAGATCTAGGTGAGGCGCATCATCAGATCGAACCGAATATGGAGAACCGGATAATATAACTGCATTGAATTCCCCTATTTTATTTGGTGTTTTATTATATGGATGGATTTCACAATAGATAAATAGTTCCCTAACACGTCTAGCTATCAATTGTGTGTATTGTGACCCAAAATCAAGAATCAATACTTTATTATGCATAGGCTAAAAATACAATTTATTAAGTTGTTTTGAATTGGCGAAAAAGGGATTTTATTAAAAAAAAATGTTTGTAAATCTCAGTCCTCTATTATAGAAAATTCAGCAGATAGCGGCTCAAAAGTTTTCATAAGAAAATCGATAAATTCACTTCCGTGTTGGAGATAAAAATCACTAAAGTTTTCCACCCTTTCTTGCAGTTGTTCTCCAGGAAAAATTTTTTCGTGTAAATGAACCAAACGCTGCACGTTATCTTTCAACTTTATCTTTTGTGCCTTGAGCAGGCGAAGTTCCAACCGTTCGATACCCTTTAATTGCTTCGATTTTTGAGCTTTGACGGCTCCTTTAAAAGAGGAGTCAGTTTTTAATACCAAGGACTCTAATTGTTTAAATTGTTCATTTAGGATTATTTTTAAAGGCGACAAGTCCAAATCAATATTACTGATTTGCCTAACTTTTTTGTTAATTAATAAGTTTCTTTTTAAAAAAAGGTCTTTCAACTCCAATTTAAAGTTGCTTATTTTACGGACATTTTTCTGACTTATAACTATTGCTGAATTTCTTAAAATCAAAAGCGGAAAAGGAACCGATTGGTTATCAAAAAACGATTTAAGTTCTAACCAATAAGCCAGTTCCCCTCCTCCACCGACATAGGCAATATTAGGTAAAATGACCTCTTGGTATAGTGTGCGCATAAGTACATCAGGGGAAAAATTTTCAGGGGATTTCTCCACCCAATCCGTCATTTCAGTTGAATCAAAACTTCCTTCTTTTCCCTCCCAAGAAAACCCATTTTCATTCCTTACCAACCGACGCCTTACAGCATCATCCAAAAAAAATAGATGCAGATCTCGAGGATTGACTTGAGGCTTATAGAAAGGGTTATAATCCCTTTTTAGAGTTTCGATTTGAGAAACTACGCATCTAGAACAACTTTGCTTTTCTATTTCTTCCTTCAGATAAGGAATAAAATGTCTTTTCAGTGCCTTCTCATTAGCATCAATGATCAATAATCCGTGGGTATTAAAAAGAGAATGGACAAACCTCCTTGTCGCCTCAGATAAATCACCTCCAGCCCCATAGCTTTCTTCGATCAATTTTTTTAAAGTATTAGCATTGACACTATTACCCAGTTCTTGTTTGAATAAATCTAAAAGTGGCTTTAAACTCTTGGTATTTATTTTTCCCACAGCAATACCGGACTCAGTATTCCAATGGAATTTTTTACCTCGAAAAATAAAACTACTGATCTCTTCAAAATCATGGTCTTCTGTCGCCATCCAATAAATGGGCACAAAATTTAAATCGGGATATTTGTCCCTTAGTTGCCGACATAATTTAATTGTACTGACAATTTTATAGATAAAATAGAGCGGTCCGGTCATCAAACACAATTGATGTCCGGTGGTAACCGTAAGAGTATTCTCATGCTCTAGCAGTTGAAGATTCTCAGCTATCGATGATGAAAACTCTGTGGCACTGTATTGTTTATTCAAAGTTTTACATAGTGTTTTTCTAATCTCAGAGGAAAACGCCTTTTTTTTCTTTAATGATTGTTGATAAAGGTTTTCAAAGCTGGGTATACCACTGTGAAAAGGTTGTAATTCCTTCTTATTATTTAGATAATCGCATATCAATCCCGAAAAAAATCCAGTTTCGATAAAGGGAATCTGATGCGCTTTCATGACCATTTTAAGCTTAAAGATAGAAGTGTTTTTTTAATCTCCAAGCGGGTTATTTTTTGTCGGGATACCATAAAGGTCAAAATCTGTTGCATCTTTGATTTCAACATCTGCAAAATCCCCAAGCTTCAGGTAATATTTTTTTGCATCGATCAAAACTTCGTTGTCCACATCAGGTGAGTCAATTTCGGTTCTGCCAATATAGTAGTCACCTTTTTTTCGATCAATCACGCATAGTAGGGATTTTCCAATCTTTTTTTGATTCTGTTCCCAAGAGATTTTGGATTGAATTTTCATGATCTCATTTGCACGTTCCTGTTTGATTTGCTGAGAAACATTATCATCTAATTTATAGGCATTCGTGTTTTCCTCATGACTGTATGTGAAACAGCCCAAACGCTCGAATTTCATTGCTTTAACCCATTGCTTTAGAATTTCAAAATCGTCATCTGTTTCGCCAGGATAACCCACAATCAGTGTTGTTCTTATAGCAATTTCAGGTAGTATTTCTCGGATATTATTAATCAAATCCGTTGTTTTTTTTTGAGTGGTTCCCCTTCGCATGGATTTAAGAATAGGGTCAGAAATGTGTTGTAAAGGAATGTCCAAATAATTACAAATCTTGGACTCCTTTTTCATAATCTTTATAACATCCATTGGAAAACCTGTGGGAAAGGCATAATGCAATCGGATCCATTCAATTCCCTCAACTTTTACGATGGCCTTAAGTAAATCTGCCAAACGTCTTTTTCTGTATATATCCAGGCCGTAATAAGTCAAATCTTGTGCAATCAACAGTAGTTCTTTGACTCCATTTTGGGCAAGCTTTTCAGCCCTTTTAACCAATTCTTCTATAGGGGTAGAACGGTGTTTACCTCGCATCAAGGGAATGGCACAAAATGAACAAGGACGGTCGCAACCTTCGGAAACTTTGAAGTAAGCGTAATTTTTAGGAGTTGTCGTATGGCGTTCTCCCAACAATTCGTGCTTGTAGTCTGCCCCCAATGCTTGTAGTAGGTGAGGTAAATCGGTAGTGCCAAAATAGGCATCCACTTGTGGCATCTCCAGCTCCAAATCGGTTTTGTATCGCTCACTTAAACAACCAGTAACAAATAGCTGATCGATGACGCCTGCCTCCTTTTTATGAATTTGCTCCAAAATAGTATTAATGGATTCCTCTTTTGCATTGTTAATAAAGCCACATGTATTGACCACAACAATATTACCCTCCTTCTCGTGCACCACATTTTTATCATTTGCTTTTAATTGCCCCATCAATACCTCCGAATCATAGAGGTTCTTAGAACAGCCCATAGTGATGATATTGATTATATTTTGATTTCTACTTTTGGTTCTCAACGACTTTTAATTAATTTAATTGAACATTAAATTGTTTTTGTAGAAATAACCGGGCGGCCCGTTCGACCTGGAGGTGATTGGGAGAGCTCAAACGAGAGGTAATTACATGATCTCCTGCATCGGGAAAAGCCATTTTTTGTTTTTTACCATCGGAGGTTCCCAGTTGATCAAACATCTTCATCATGGCAGGAATAGAAACCACTTTATCATGTTCTTCCTGGTTTTTGTAATAATACCCCATAAAAACAGGGGCAGTAATCCTTTTAAATATCTCGGGACGCATACCAGTTTCTATTAGTTTTTGAAGCTCAACTGTAGGCTCCAATCGGTAACGTGTAGTCCAATAGTTCTTTTTTTGCTCAGTGATCTTGTTCATAATGTGATACTTACTCCCCAATACCAATTGTGCGATTTGAAGTCCCCAGGGCAGTGTCAATAGTTTAGATCTAGGGTCGTAAATTTCGATATTGGGGCTGAACATTAACAAAGCAGCAATCTGCGGATCGTTACCCAAAATCAGTGACAAAGTACCCCCAGTGGAACTCGAAATAACAATCACTTTTTGACCAATTTTTTTGGCTACTGCCAGAGCTTCTCTTGCATCATCAATATATTTTTGACCTGTAAAATTTAACATGGGTTCCTCCTCAATCAGTCCGTGATCACTTAATCGGGGCAAGTAAAGGTTAGCTTTCAACGCACGGGCAATATTTCGGTGTACTGGATCGCCCTCTTTCGAACTGGCAGAAAAGCCATGTAAATAAAGTACACTATAATCTGTTTTTTGGGGGATAGAATCATAAAACTCTAATTGTGAGGCATTGTCAGGTTTAATATTGTCTAAAGCAGCTTCCTGAGTTTTGATCCAATTTTCAAGTTCGTACAAAGAAGACGGAATTTTAGGCAGTGGCAGTTCCAAATTGGGAGCTTCAATCTCTGGACCTAAAAAGAATATTCCAAAAAAAATGGACATTACAAATAATGTATTTTCTATAATTTTCATAGCTCGGACTTAATTGAAAAAACTCCCAACGAACGTTCCAGCATGAAATAACTGCAAGTCCTCTAATCCTTCCCCTACACCTATGTATTTTACGGGTATTTTGAATTGATCAGAAATTCCCATAACTACACCACCTTTGGCGGTTCCGTCAAGCTTGGTAATAGCTAATGCATTTACTTCAGTGGCAGCGGTAAATTGTTTGGCTTGCTCAAAAGCATTTTGACCTGTAGATCCATCCAATACCAAAAGTACTTCGTGGGGAGCATTGGGAGCTACTTTATTCATAACCTTTTTGACTTTTGCCAATTCATTCATCAGGTTTATCTTGTTGTGCAATCGCCCAGCCGTATCAATAATGACCAAATCACTTTTCTGGGCAACTGCCGACTGGATTGTATCAAAAGCAACAGAGGCAGGATCACTACCCATTTCTTGCTTAACAATTTCCACACCCACGCGATCTGCCCAAACCTGCAACTGATCAATAGCACCGGCCCTAAAAGTATCAGCTGCACCCAACATAACACTTTTCCCTGCAACCTTATATTGATATGCTAGCTTGCCTATAGTAGTTGTTTTTCCAACTCCATTAACACCCACCACCATAATCACTTGTGGATGATTGGGTAAAGGGGCATCAAAACCTTTTATCTCATCTTCCTGATGTTGCTTAAAAAGAGTGGTAATTTCCTCTCGTAAAATTTCCCCCAATTCGGACGTACCAAGGTATTTATCTTTGGCTACCCTCACCTCCAAAGCATCAATGATCTTTAACGTAGTGGCTACCCCTACATCGGATCTAATCAACACCTCCTCCAATTCATCAAGAAGGTCAGCATCGATCTTTGACTTTCCTGCAATAGCTTTTCCCAGTTTTGAGAAAAAGGACTTTTTGGAGGCTGAGAGACCTTTGTCCAATTGCTCTTTTTTTTCTGGACTAAAAATTGATTTTAAAAAACTCATAGGTTTACTAATAAAAAAAGCTACTGTAAAAGTAGCTTATATTTTGGAGAGATGTAAAGATTATTTCTTACTCAACCATTCATTTAGTTGATCTGGGTTGATAATAGTTTCAACAAAAGAATAAGAATTAGAATTATTTTTCTTAACCATCTTTATTGCTTTTGTCAATTTTTTCGAACCTGATTGCAAGGTCGCCACTGATTTCTTTGCCATAACTACTTAATTTCTTTGTGAAGGGTCATACGCTTTAAGATAGGATTGAACTTATTGACCTCCAATCGATCGGGCGTATTCTTTTTATTTTTAGTTGTGATGTATCTAGATGTTCCTGGGTGACCAGAATCTTTGTGTTCTGTACACTCTAATATCACTTGAACTCTATTGCCTTTCTTTGCCATGATTATATTTATAATTTGCCTTGAGCTTTTGCCTCTTTAATCACAGCGCTAATTCCTTTTCTGTTGATTGTTTTCAAAACGGAAGCTTTGATTTTTAAGGTAATCCATTTGTCTTCTTCGGGGATGTAAAAACGTTTTTTTATCAAGTTGATATCAAAGCGTCTTTTAGTTTTATTCATGGCGTGGGAAACGTTATTTCCAAACATTACCCTCTTTCCCGTAATATCGCAAACTCTCGACATGGTAATTATTATTTTACAGTTTGCAAATTTACACTTTTTTATATAGTTTCAAAAATTTAAATAATAATAAAACATCACTAAAATAGTGCTCTATAAAGTATTTCAAAGGCCTGATTCACGGTTTTGTTGATTACTCGAGTACGATTGTTTCCCATATTAAATTGTAAGCTTTCAACTCCTTCAGGAGAGGCTAATCCTATAAAGACAGTACCCACTTCTTGCCCCATGTCCCCTTTTGTAGGTCCTGCATTTCCGGTAGTGGCAAGCGCAAAATCAGACTTGTATTTTTTTTGAGCCCCCAAAGCCATGGCAGATGCAACCGGACCACTTACTTCACCGTATTGATCAATAATACTCCTCTCTACCCCTAATATACTAGTTTTTGAATCAACAGCGTAGGTTACTGCACTACCTAGGAAAAAAGATGAAGCCCCTGGGTGAGAAGTAAATTTTGTAGCAATTGCTCCACCTGTACAACTCTCAGCACAAGAAAGTGTATTACCCAATCGTTTTAATTTATCGGCAATTAAAAATTCGATGGACTGATCTTCTTCTGTTCCAAAATAAATATCCTGAATTGATGGAATAACCTTCTCAATTTGTTCGTCTACTTGTTTTTTCAAAGTATCCAAAACGGCACCTTTGGAGGACAATCTTAATCGCACCCTTCCTAAACTCGGCAAATAAGCTAACTTAATAGATTCAGGAAGATTTTTTTCCCAATCTGCAATTCTTCCCGCAATGACACTTTCTCCCAAACCATATGTCAGAATGGTTTTGTGATACAAGGCAGGGAGAACAAATTGTTCTTGAATTTTAGGCAAAACCTCTTTTTTTACTAGAGCCTCCATCTCATAAGGTACACCTGGTAGAGAAATAAATACCTTTGCTTGATTGATAAACCACATGCCTGCTGCAGTGCCAAATTGGTTATGAAGTATTTTAGCCTTAGAAGGTAAGTTGGCCTGTTCACGGTTCATATCGCTGATGGGAGTACTTACGTATTTTCTAAAGATATTTTCGATATGTTCTAAAACATTATCATTCTTGACCAAATGATCGTCAAAATACTCACAAAGTGCGTGTTTTGTTACATCGTCACTTGTAGGACCAAGTCCTCCGGTCATGATAATGATGTCAGCTCTATTTCGGGCTTCGTCTAGTGCCTTTTTAATGATCTCTTTTTGATCAGAGATACTAGTAATCTGAGCAATTTCCACGCCAATATTATTCAACTCTTTTGCCAAAAAAACTGAATTGGTATTTAAGATTTGTCCGATTAAAATCTCATCTCCTATACTAACCAGTTCAGCTTTCATTTTTTATTTTATTTTTAACGTGAATGCTTTTTTGCCTTCCAAATACCCTTCTAAAACGTCATTTTCAACCACAGGTCCTACTCCTGCGGGAGTTCCTGTAAAAATTATATCACCAATTTTAAGAGTAAAAAATCTAGACACTACATTAATCAAAGTATCAATACTCCATATCATTTGGGAGGTATTCCCTTCTTGAACAGTTTCACTATTTTTAACAAGTTCAAAATCCAGTTGATTCAAATCCGAAAAATTGTTTTTATTGAACCAATTCCCAATCAAAGCAGATCCATCAAAAGCTTTTGCCTTTTCCCAAGGCAAACCCTTTTCTTTCAAATTTTGTTGGAGATCACGGGCGGTAAAGTCAATGCCAAGTCCAATTTCTTGATAATATTTATGGGCAAACTTTTCTTCGATGTATTTGCCAATGCGATTGATCCTAACCAACACCTCCACCTCATGGTGAATTTGATTCGAAAAAGGAGGGATATAAAATGGTAGCCTACTTTGAAGTATTGCCGTATCAGGCTTAATAAAGATAATCGGGGACTCCGGTTTTTTATTAGACAATTCCTCTGCATGTTGAGAATAATTTCTCCCGATACAAATAATTTTCATCTGTTAAACATAAAGAAAGTTGTTGGCAATTGAAATTTAATCATGTTACTGGGGTATTTGTTGTTGACCTATTAAATAGTGGTTTTGGGGTTTGACAATAGTTTTTCATGTGTTTAATTTTCTCAAGCGGATGTTGGTGAGAACTTTTTTGGTGTACATCGGAAAGTCGGCATTGATCAACCAACCAAAATAACCAGGCTCATTCTCCAATACACTTTCAACAGTTTTACCTTTATGTTTGCCAAAAGAAAAGCATTCTTCCCCATCTTTATTATAAATGATAAAGCCTGCAAAATCAGCAGATTTTTTTCGGGTGGTAAATACATTCAATGAATCAACGTCTCCATCCAACTCATCATATCGCTCCAATTGTGCCATTAAAACATCGAAAGTTGCTCGGGTATCGGCCATAGCAGAATGGGCATCAACCAATTCCTCATTACAGTAAAATTTCAATGCCGCCGATAAAGTGCGCTGTTCCATTTTATGAAAAATAGTTTGAACGTCAACAGATTTAAAATCGGACATGTCAAAATTAATCTCAGACCTGAGCATCTCCTCTGCTAATAAGGGGATGTCAAAACGATCAGAATTATATCCGGCCAAATCGGAATTTTTTATAAAATTGTAAATGGTTTTGGAAAGTGTCTTAAAATTTGGTTCATTAGCTACATCATCATCGTAAATACCATGAACAGCTGATACTTGGGCAGGAATGGGACACTCGGGATTGACGCGCCAAACTTTATCCTCTTTAGTTCCATCAGGATGTAATTTTAATACTGCTATTTCAATTATTCGGTCTTTGGTTACATTAACTCCTGTGGTTTCCAAATCGAAAAAACAGAGGGGTCTGTTGAGTTTTAATTTCATAGGTTGAAGTTTATATGGAGAAGTCTTTGTCCCAATTTTCGAGATAATCGGACATGGTCTTGATGAACTTACCTCCCATGGCTCCATTAATGATACGGTGATCGTAACTGTGAGAAATTATCATTTTTTTTCTAATTGCAATTGAATCTCCATATTTGGTTTCAATGACCGCAGGCATTTTGCGAATAATACCCACTGCGACAATCCCAACTTGTGGCTGATTGATGATAGGGGTTCCTGTTAGCGATCCAAAATTACCAATATTGGTAAAGGTAAAAGTACCACCTTGAACTTCTTCTGGCTTCAATTGCTGAGTTCTGGCCCGGTGTGCCAAGTCATTTACCGCCCTAGCTAAACCTACCATATTCAAATGATCAGCATTTTTGATCACTGGAACAATCAGATTTCCATCAGCCATGGCAGCAGCCATTCCAAT
>CACNDW010000004.1 GCA_902619315.1 uncultured Bacteroidota bacterium
GGCGCGTATAGGGAACAGCCTGTAACGGCCCCAACACTCAAAACCACATTAACAATTCCGCCAACTGATGGAACCATAAGTGCAACAATTATCGTACCTATTCCAAATAAGATGGTAGAGAGTTTTGCTACAAACATGATCTGACTGTTAGAAGCTCTTGGCTTTAGTAATTTAAATATATCATTGGTAATCACTGAGGCAGAAAGGTTTAAAGTAGTATTTACCGAGCTTGCTGTAGCAAAAATCATTCCTCCAAGAATTAATCCCAATAATCCCATAGGTAGTACTTGTTTGCACATTAATAGGTAGGCTCCCTCATTTTCCAAACCAACCAGAGAGGGATTTAAAACCCTGTAAATCATTGGAGGTAACATCCACAAAAATGGACTAATCAGATACAGAAATCCAAAAGTCAATCCTACTTTTTTTGCTTCTTTAAGCCCTTTAACACTAGTATATCTCTGCACATACGCCCAGTTACCTCCAATAAAAATTGTATTGAAAATTCCTACTCCAATAATAAACCACCATGAATACTCACCACTTGTCCAGTCGAAGAAATTATCCGGTACATTTCTTGAAAATCGTTCAAAACCACCAACTTCTATAAGGGATAGGTAGACCACAATAACAACAGAGGCAGAAAGTATAACAAATTGTAGCACATCAGTTATTATTACTGCCCACAACCCACCAACAACTGTGTATAATACTATCAATAAACCCAAAATAATAACACAAGCATTGATAGAAACACCGGTTGATACATTAATGATTTTGGCCACTGGATACAAAAATGCTCCGCTGTAAGCCAAAGAAAGAATTAGAATCAAGTAGGTAAAGAATTTCTGAACGCCTTCCCCCAATCTATCTCTAACAAACTCTGCGGCCGTTAGATTATTTGTCTTTCTCCAAGCTGGTGCAATAAAATAAGCCACTAGAAATCCACTGACACACATGGTAAGTTGTATTGTTATGGATACCCAACCTAGTTCATAAGCTATTGAACCCCATACGACAAAAGTACCCGCTGAGAAAAAGCTCATAAATAAGGATAATCCACTAATTGGCCAAGGAACAGCTCCTCCAGCAGCAAAGTAGGACCTCATATCACCCCCTCTTTTTCGGAAGGCTAGTCCAGCAAGAACTATTACTAATGAAAAAATAACTATGACAGCATAATCAATTTTATTCATTTTAAATGGTTTATTTTAAGTTTAGATATTCGAATGTTATATTGACCATCCTCGTGTGTCCTAACTTTTTTTAAAATACCTCTAATTATTAGTTTATTGGATTTATTTAAATCTCAAATGGTTTTAAAATAAAATAATTCGTATTCCTATTACCATCAATATTACTCCAAAAAACGAGTTTAATTCTTTTTGATATCCCATGAATAAATGATGAATTTTCTCGTGTGTAAGAAAAAAAGCAACCAATGAAAACCAAAATATAGTGGAGCTAACGAGAATAAATGCTAGTATACCAAAAACCGTTGGATTTACATTTGGTCCGACAACAATAGTAAATAAACTCAAAAAAAATAAAGTTGCTTTAGGGTTCATTAGATTTGTTAGTAGCCCCATTTTAACTGCAATAAACCATTTTATCTTCTGGCTGCTTTGATGCCTTGCTAGATTTATTTTTGAGTTTTGTGAAAATAAAGATGAAGCCCCAAGATAAATCAAATAAACTGAGCCTAAATACTTCACAACATTAAATAAAGTGTCTGATTTTGAAACAACCCAAGACAAACCGAAAAACACATAACTTATATGAAAACAAACACCAATTCCAAATCCAACAGCAGTCCATAATCCAATTTTACGAGAATATTGAATGGAATTTCTACAAGCGACAATGAAATCTGGGCCTGGACTGATAAGTGCTATTAAATGCGCAATTGTTACAGTTGCTATCAATGTCAGATTATCCAAAAATTCGAATCTATTAATTGGTTACTGTAAAACCTTTTGCCCGCATTAGTGCATCAATTTTAGCGTCGCGACCTCTAAACATTCTGTAAGCAACCACCGGATCAATAGAATTCCTTGGTGCAAAAAGGTATTCAACTAAACGTCTAGCCAACTGCTCATCATAAAATCCTCCAGGCGCCTCTACAAATGCCTCAGTTGCATCGGCAGTTAAAACATCTGCCCAGATGTAACCGTAGTATGCAGTGGCGTATCCCTCACCGGAAAATACATGGCTAAATTGAGGTGTACGATGACGCATTGGTAATTCCCTTGGCATGTTCATTGATTTAAGAGTTTCTCGCTCAAAATCTTTTATATTAATGTTTTTTGGATTTGACATATGCAGTTTAAGATCCATTAATGCAGAGGCTAAATACTCAGTAGTTGCGAATCCCTGATTGAAAGTTGATGCATTTTTAATTTTTGTTACCAGATCATCTGGAATGGGCTCTCCAGTTTGATGATGAACTAAAAAATTTTCAATCACTTCATCGCTGGATAACCACCTTTCCAGTAGCTGAGATTGGAATTCTGTGTAATCCCTGACACCACTATTAAGAGTAGGATAGCGAACATTTGAGGCAAAAAAATGTAAAGCATGACCAAATTCATGAAAAAAAGTAGTCGCATCGTCCCACGATATCAATACTGGTTCACCAGGTGCAGGTTTCACAAAATTTGAATTATTGGATGCTAGTACATTTTTTTCACCATCAAAACTACTGTAGCTCCTGTAAGTAGTGGCCCAGGCTCCAGAGCGTTTACCTGCCCTAGCAAATGGGTCTAAATACCAAAGTCCGATGTGTTTACCTGATATTTTATCATTTACTTCCCAAACCTTTACATCTTTATTAAAAACTGGTACTTTGCCTTCTTCTACTGGTTTGAAGTCATAATTAAATAATCTACCAGCAACATAATGCATTGCATCGGTGAGTCTGTTCAATTCTAGATATTGCTTTACCCTATCAGAGTCAAGTTCATATTTTTTTTGACGCACTTTCTCAGCATAATAGCGATAGTCCCAAGGTTCTATTTTCGCTTGATCTTGATTGGCTATCAATTGCATGTCAGCAACTTCCTCTGCCACTCGATTAATTGCTGATGGCCAAATGGTTTCAAGAAGATTTAAGGCGTTTTTTGGTGTTTTAGCCATTCTGTTTTGCAATCTCCATTCTGCAAAATTTTCATATCCCAATAATTGGACTCGTTCATGCCTGAGTTTTAATATCTCAGCAATAATCTCCTTGTTATCGTAATCGTCTCCATTGTCTCCACGAGAATAATAATTCTTCCAAACCTTTTTTCTTAATTCACGTTCTGAAGAAAAAGTTAGAAATGGGTCCATTGAGGAACGAGTGTTGATGATGGCAAATTTGCCATCCTCGCCCATATCTTTAGCTATTTGAGCAGATGATTTGATAAAATCCTTTGGGAGACCTCCTAATTGATCTTCAGTCAGAAAAGTGATGTAATTTTCTTCATCATGTAGCACATTATCAGAAAATGATGTGTAAAGCTGAGATAATTTTTTATTAATTTCTGCGTATCGATTTTTTTTCTCACTGTCCAATCCAGCACCACTCATTTCATAGGTTTGATAAGTCCATTCTAAAAGTCGCTGTTGATCTGCTTCCAATGGATCTTTTTTTGCATTTTCATGAATGGTAGTGATCCTTTTGAAGAGCTTTTCATTTTGAATAATTTTTGAACGATAATCTGCAAAATGAGGAGCCAATTTTTTCTGAACTACTCTAAATTCTGGACTGGATTGATTTCTTGACAACACCCCATAATATGCGTATGCCCTTTCTAACTCAGTTCCACTTCTTTCCATGGCAACAATGGTATTTTCGAAGCTAGGAGCTGTCGTATCATTGGCAATAGTCTTAATTTCTTCCAAATGTAATTCCATAGCATGTAGCATTCCATTTTCTATGTCTTCAACCTTAACTTTATCAAAATCAGGGACACCTCCATATGGACCTTTCCATGGTTTTAATAGCATATTATCAGAGTTTCTATCAGAAAGATCACATTCAAATAATAAAAAGTAAACTGGGATCATTAAAAGTTGAATACCGTAAGATTGAATTTTCATAAATTATAATTTAAATGCTCATACAGACTTTACAAGAATAATTTTAATTTTTCATTGATTAAAAGTTATTTATGTATACACCTTGGCCATTTTTGGTTTTATATAAATAAATATACAACAACTGAGTTTCAATTGTGAGTTGTTTTCAGGTACTTTTAATGAAAGTCAAACTTTGTTGTGAGATTTATAATAATCGGATGGAGTGCATGATTTTAATATTTTAAAAACTCTATTAAAATTTTCTTGGGATTTAAATCCAGATTTTTCAGCAAGGGCCTCCATTGAAAAATTATCTAAGTATCCTTTCTCTATGAGCTTACAAGCATGATCAACTCTATAAGAATTAATAAAAAGAGGAACAGACATGTTTGCATTTTTTTTGATACTATCTCTTACTATCTCATTTCTGTAACCAGTTTCAACTGAAATATTTGAAATTATATAATTTGGGTTCAAATATCCATCACTATTAGAAAACAAAATTTTAATCTTCTTAAAAACATCTTCTAATCCCTCATCAATCTGTTTAATATTATTAATGCTACTTAATTTTTTAAGTATTGAGGGATTAATAACTAAAATTAACAATGTGATAATTGATAAAATCTTTAAAAATCCTATTAATAATGGAAAATTGAAGCCAACTAAATAAAAGCCTACCAAAATAAGAGTTGAGAACATTGTGATCGTAATTAAAGCGTAGTACTTAATCACGAAATCAGAAATATTTTTCTTTAGTTTGTTAGAGGCTTCTTTTGCATTTAATATCCTGAAATAATTGTAGAAGATCAAAGAGGTAAAAAGAATACCATTTAAACAACAAACTATAAAAAGGTCATCCTTTCCTATAAAGTCAGTTGTATTAAATCCAAGAATATTTTCCGAGGTTATATTATTAGTTATGAAATTAGTAACTTTTTTTTCTGAGCCGTTTAAATGGTTTACAAGGATTAAGATTAGGCAAGGTATAAAGTATAGAAAATTTAAACTAGCCTTTTTACTTTTGACAAGAGAGACCATAAATAAAAGAAAAAAAACAAAAGCCAATACTCGACCGATAGAAACTAAAACAACAGGTAGGCTGAAACCAAAAATGTTAAAGAATGAAATGTTTAAAGTTGTAATTAGCTGAAAAATAAAGTGCAAATTTAGATATGCCAAAAAGTATCGATTACCATCATTAGTCAATTTATTTATTCTGAAAATAATAAGGATTAATACAAGATTTAAGAGGTATACTGGATAGATGAACATTTTTTGTTTCAGTAATATTTTAAAAATTTACTGTTAATTCTTAAAAACTCAAAACCTCTTTGTGCAAATAATTCTTAATTTTTTTAATTAATTTAGTATTGACTTCAAAATTTATAAATATTAGAATCTAAATGAATATTTTAATGAATATTTTCAAATCCATTCCTACTCTATTTCTTATAGTCATTATATCTGTTTCTTACAACAGTTGCCAAACAATAGATGACCTTCAATTTGATAACCTTGCCTTGAGGAATCAAATTGATAGTTTAAGTCAAAGAATAGTTGACTTAACAGAGAGGATTCTTGATCAACAAACAGCAACTAATCAGCTATCAGAACAAGTCTCAGATAATACTGAATCCATTACTGAAAACTCTAATCTTTTAGAAAATACTATTTCTGATGTTAATGAATTAGAAGATAATGTATCAACAATCTCTGAATATGTTGGTCAAATGATAGAAGAATCAGGTGATCTTTCAGGAGATCTAAATAATCTACTGAATCAAGTAAATCAGCTTGATGAAATTATTGAGGGAGTGAATAATACTATCTCTAATTTAGAGGAAAATCTTCATGGGCATGAGGACACAGATAATGACGGGACCAATAACAATTTAGATACTGACGATGACAATGATGGAACACCCGATACGCAAGATGCATTTCCAGAAGATCCTAATGAAAATACTGATACAGACAATGACGGTGTTGGAGATAACACTGACTCTGATGATGATAATGATGGGATTTCTGACCAGGACGAACAAATTAGTGGAACCGATCCACTTGATAGTGATACTGACGATGATGGAGTATCCGATCAGCAAGAACAAATTGATGGAACAGACCCTCTTGTCGATAACACCCCTGGTGAAAACAATGATCCCAACCTAGCTCCAAATATTTGTAGCGATTGTCCTCAGAAAATCCCAGGTAGAGATATTTTTATATCCGGGACATCAGAGACTGAAGGAGCAGTCTATTGGGTCAATGGACAAAAAAACTCTATCAATGTAAATTCTTTTGCAAGTGATATCACAGTTAATAATGGTAAAATTTTTGTTAGTGGCTATACTTATGGGTCAGTAGCGCACTATTGGATGATTGATGGACAAAACATAACCCAAAACGATCTTCCCGGATTTGAGGGTGAAGCTCAGTCAATTATTGTACGTAATAGTGACGTCTATGTAGGGGGATATTATTCTCATGCTGATGGAATGAGTGGTGCTTACTCATGTTACTGGAAAAATGGAGTTAAGTATGATAACTCACCTCGAAATGGTGATCATGCTGCTTTTGGAATAGCTGTGACGACAGGTGGAAATGTCATTCTTGCTGGATACTACCTTAACAACCACCACTATGTTCTTCCAGCATACTGGAATAATAATCAGAGATCAAATTTATCGAGACCTAACAATCAATCTGATGGTGAGGCAGTTACAGTTCAAATTAGAAGTGATGGAAAAAGAGTTTTCGGAGGTTTAGTAACTACGCCACATAATTTTCTTGGTATGCTTACCAAACCTGCCTACTGGGTTGGAAGTCAAAGAAAGGTTGCCAACATAGGAAGTGTTAATCAAGGTTGGCAAAATTCTGGTGTCCATGGTCTAGCGCTAGATGGAAATACTGTATACCAGGCTGGTTGGACAATGAACATGGATGGACAATATCCAACATATTGGAAAAATCAAACAAAATATATACTACAAGGGACAACCGTTAATGGAAAACAATATGATCAAGGTAAGGCTACTGATATAGCTATTGTTGATGGAAAAGTTGTTGTAGTTGGAATGTTAACGGGAGACTACCTTTTAAATCCTAACGGAGTTCCATATGATTATGGTGATGGACCAGAAATTAACAATGATACTGGTTATCCTTGCATATGGATAGATGGTACTATTCACGTTCTTGATACAGGTGGGGATTTTGAAGTTGGAGGTTTCTATATAAGATAATTAAATTGAAATTTTCAAACTTGTCAAGGTCTAGCATCTACATATTAATTTTATTTAGTCAAATTATATTCTCCCAAGAATCTAGCCTGATTTTTAATAGATTAAATTTAAGCGTCTTTAATCCGGCATTCACAGGAGTTGAGGGATCAGCAATAAATCTAAATACAAGAGCCCAATGGATTGGATTAGAAGATGCTCCTTTAACAAATTATCTGATTGTTCACTTTCCAGAGAAAAAAAATGCTAGCATTGGATTATCTATTCAGAATGACCGGGTTTTTGTTGAAAATAAAACCCTTTTGACTTTTGACTACAGCTACCGACTTCAACTGTCGGATAACTCCAACATATCATTGGGAATTAAGGCCGGTGGAATGTTTTTTAATGTTGATACGAACAATATTCCTAGAATTTTTACTGTACCAAATCAATCCGTCTCCTCCCTTGGCAACTATTTTTCTCCAATTTTAGGGGTAGGGCTGAGTTTTATTTCAAAAAATATTTTCTTAGGGGTTTCAACTCCAGGATTACTCAATAAGATAGGTTTTAATAAAAATAAAGATTGGGAACTAACTTCCAGAGACTATACCTACCTTCATTTGAGTGGTGGTTTTAAATTTAATTTGTCGGAAAAATTTATGCTTAAGCCATCTGCCATTTACAGATCAATGCCAAGAGGGCCAAACTTAATTAATTCAATCCTCGAGATTGACTATAGTGATAGATTCTCACTTGGCTCAATACATACCAATAACAATACAATAGGAGCTTTTTTCAAGTTGAAAAGTAAAAAAGGTTTTACAATTGGATATGGTTATGAGTTCCTTACGGGAGATGATAGATATCAAATTAGTAATTCGACTCATGAATTAATGATCAGAATTGATTTAAAGAAAAAAACTATTTCAAATCCTGGAAAGTCGCAATAATGAAACTAGTTATAATGAAAATTAGAGATATATTTTATTTTGGGTTATTACTTTTTTCAAGTTTACAAGGCTATTCTCAAGAAATATCATTGGCGGGTAACGGTGTGACAATTATCGCTAATGCATCTGCTGTAACAGGGAACAGTTATCTATTAGGTGGAATAAACTATAAGGTGGTAGATGATGCTTCAATTGCAGATGAAATTGCGGCTAATAATTACAATATTGTTACAACTCGTGTAACTGATATGTCTAATCAATTTAAGGATAAAAATACTTTCAACTCGGATATATCTCATTGGGATACATCAAATGTTACCAATATGGACATGATGTTTTCTGGAGCAGTTTTATTTGATCAACCAATAGGTATATGGGATACAAGCAAAGTAACATCGATGTATGGAACCTTTTTTTCCGCTCAGAATTTTAATCAACCACTAGGTGCTTGGGACACAGGAGAGGTTACAGATATGAGTTACATGTTCAATGGAGCATTGGAATTTAATCAAAACATCAATACCTGGAATACAAGTAAAGTGACAAAGATGAATTTTCTTTTTGCCGCTGCCGATGAATTTAACCAACCACTTAATAGTTGGGATACCTCGAGTGTTACCGAAATGAAAGCAATGTTTCGTAGTGCATCTAAATTTAATCAACCAATAAATAATTGGAATGTTTCAAGTGTTACAGATATGAGTTTCATGTTTTATTTTGCATTTAAATTTGATCAGCCTTTAAATAACTGGAACGTTTCAAACGTTACAACCATGGAATTTATGTTTGGTAGAACCGGAAATTTTTCTTTAGCTGGTGCAATTGATTTCAATCAAGATATAGGGGACTGGGATGTTGGTAAAGTCCAAAACTTTAGGGCAATGTTTAGGAATAGTCTTTTCAATCAAGATATATCCGAATGGGATGTTTCGAGTGCTACAAACATGGCACAAATGTTTGATCAAACAGGAAATTTTGATAATCAAGGTGTATCTTTAAATTGTTGGGATACTTCTAATGTTACTAATATGGCTTGGATGTTTTATAGAACTAGTTTTAATCAAGATATTTCTCAATGGTGTGTTCAGTCTATTGGTACAGCTCCAACCAGTTTTTCTGCTGGCGCACCATTTAATGGTAATGCAGCATTCCAACCATTGTGGGGTCAAGCATGCTCAGGGAATTCAGTAGTGATTTCTTTTGACGATGAAACTAGAACTTTTGGAGATCCAGTTTTTACTGTTACAGCTACATCTAATCAATTAGGAATTCCAATTACCTATTCAATTGCTGATACAAGTATTGCAACAATTGATGGATCTAGTGGTGAAATCACCATTAAAAAACCTGGAATTACTACAGTTACAGCCAGTCAAAATAGTTCCTGTATTTCAGGTAGTGGAAATATGACTTTAACAATCAATAAAAAAGACATAGATATCAATGCCGATGATATAATTTTAACTTTCGGTGATCTGGCCTACCCGCTATCTGCTACCTCTAGTATTACAGATAGAGATTTTACATATACAATTTCAGATGGATCAATAGGATCAATATCAGGTGATCAATTATCAATAATAAAAGCTGGTTCAACCTCAATAACCATTACACAAGAGGCAAATGATTTTTACAACCCTATACCCAAGGTGATAAATCTTACTATCAATAAGGCTACTCCCGATCTAATTTTCCCAGAAATATCAAAAAATCTTGGAGATCCTGAATTTTCTCCAACTGTTACCTCAAGTAATACCGGATTAAGGACATTCTCTGTCTCTGACACTTCAATAGCAAATTCATCAGGAAGTTCATTAACAATTGTTGGGGTTGGTCAAACTTTAGTTTCAGTAACTATTCAAGAAAATGAAAACTATTTATCTATCTCAGGCACAACAACTTTGACTGTAGGTAAGGGAAATCCAAATATAATTTTTGACGATGAAACTAGAATATTTGGAGATCCAGATTTTTCATTTTCTGCAACTTCTGATAGTAATGGTGCAATGAGTTACTCAATACAGGATACTTCAGTAGCTATATTAGACGGAAACACTGTTAAGATTAAGGGTGCTGGCTCTACTATCGTAACAGTCAATCAAGTGGCAACCACAAAATATAACGCTGGAACAGCTACTATGACTTTAGTTGTAAATAAGGCTCCTTTTGATATTTCCTGGTATGAGTCAAACCTTATAAAAATCTACACAATCGGTCAGTTTGAGCTTAAGGAGCCAACTTACCCATCCTCTTACGATGGAATTATAAGATATTCAACCTCAAATAGTAGAATTGCAAGTTTAAATGGTAAAACAGTTAATCTTGAAAAGATAGGAAGGGTCATTTTAACTGCAAGGTTTGAGAGGTCCAGTAATTATTTAGATGCAAACATAAGTGTGATTCTAGATATTACCAAGGCCAATCAAGTGATCATACCCTCTGATTTGCCCAGTGAAACTCCACTTAAGGATTTTACATCTTTACCCATATCAGCCTCGTCAACCTCAGGTGCACCAGTTTATATTAAAGTAGCACCAGGTTCGGCAGCATCAATTTCAGGTACATTAGGCAACTATGAACTTGTAACAAATAATCAAACCGGAATTGTAACAATAACCTATTTTACTGTTGAAAATGATCATCCCAATTTTTTCCCTGCCACACTGGAATTTAATTTAGATGTAGTTAAACTAAATCAAAATATAAGTTTTGAACCAGAGCCTCCTGTTGAAATCACTTATTCAGAGAATTTAGAGCTTCAAATAAATGCTATTTCTGATTCTAATTTAATAGTAGATGTTGAAAAATCAGATTACAGCTCTAATTCCTTAGATGATAAAGTATTGAAAGTAAATGAAATTGGCCAGGTATATATTACTGCCAACCAGTTAGGAGATGAGTTTTATAATGCTTCTACTGCAAACAGAGTTATTACCATATTACCAGGAAATACTCAATTATCTAATTTCTCTATCCCAGAAAAATTTGTTTATGAAGATGATTTTGAAATTAATCCGCCTGATTCTAGCAGAAATGGGACAATTAGATATGAAAGTGATAATCCAGAAGTTGCAGTAGTTTCCGGAACAACAATTGTTATCATTGGAGTTGGGACCTGTAATATTACAGCTTTTATCAATAGTACTGACCTCTATAAATCAGCATCTATCAGTGCTCCATTTGTTGTAAAACCTAGAGATACTGATGAAGACGGTATACCTGATGATTTAGATAATTGTCCCGATGTGGCCAATCCTGACCAATCGGATGTTGATTTTGATGGAGTTGGTGATTATTGTGACCCTGATTTTCCTATGTGTGAGGGTTGCCCACTTGATGAAAACGAAATTAAAGTATCTAAGCTTATTACTCCAGATACTTTTGGACCTGAGTCAACTTGGCAAATAATAAATATTGAAAATTTTCCAAATTCTAAAGTCTATGTTTACAACAGAAATGGTCAATTAGTATTTGAGAAAACAGCTTATCAAAATGATTGGTCAGGAAATTATCAAGAGACGGGTGAATATTTACCCGCAGGTCCCTATTACTATATAGTTGAAGTCCCCGAGACCAATGAAGTAAAAAAAGGATGGCTATACTTAAACTATTAGGTTATTTAAATGTATAAAATAGGTGTCAACATTTTTGATTTAATTCACACCACTTTTTCCTCAAGAAGAAGCCTAATATGCCTCTCTTTTATTTTATTTACTACGGGAGTTTCTGCTCAAAAAGTAAATAAAAAATGGATTATATCTGCCGGAATTAATGCCGTGGACCTTTATCCAACTGGAATAAATGAAAATAATCCATATTTTCCTCAAGGTGAAATTTTAGAGGATTTTTTTAATATCTCAGACCACTGGAATATTGAAGGTCAATCAATTTCAATTTCAAGATTAATTTTTAGGAGTTTTTATCTGGGAGTTGAGGCGTCAATCAATAATATAAAGAAGATAAATGGGAGAAATAATATGGATTATCCATATTACTCAGGTAATTTCTATATTCAAAAAAGGTTCTACTCAAATAAAAAAATTAGCCCATATTTTAGAGTTGGTTACGGAGTTTCAGGAATTGACAGAGGTATATTTGGTGGTGAGGGCTTAAAATTTAGCCAATACTTTTCTGAGTCTTTAGAACCCGGAATAGGTTTTAATATAGCATTAACTAAAAGTTTAGGGATTCAAATTTCATCATCATTTGTAAAAACTAAAGAGGATACAGGAATTACCCATTTTAGACACCAAGCTGGAATATATTTTGGACTTGGAACAAACGACAGAGATGGTGACGGAATAATTAATAGAAAAGATAAGTGTCCTGATGAAGCAGGCCCCCCAGAGTTGTTCGGATGTCCTGATACCGATGGTGACGGTATAATTGATAAAGAAGATAATTGTCCAAATAAGGCTGGAACACAGGAATTCTTTGGATGTCCAGACACTGATGGAGATGGTATAATAGATAAGGAGGATAAATGTCCTGATGAGTTTGGTCCAATTGAAAATAATGGCTGTAAACTAGTTATAGTTACCCCTGAAGAATCAATTACTACCTCTGACACGGTTTCTTCTGTTTCCTCTGAAAATGAAATCATTGAAGTTGACGACGTAAATCCTTCCAAGGAAAAAAATTCAGATCTTAAAGACAAAAAAAGTGATGAATTGGTGATCTACTTCCCTGCTAGTAAAGCAGTTATTTTAGGGAGAAAAGCTTATGATATGCTTTTGGAGGTAAGAAATTACCTTGATTCTAATCTTGAAAAATATATTGTGATTCAGGGACACTCCTCTGGTGAAGGTAGTGACCAATACAATTATTTATTATCTGAGCAAAGAGCAGAGGCAGTTAAAACTCATTTAATAAACCTAGGAATAGATTCAAGTAGGATAAAAATTCAAGCTTTCGGAAGTCAAAAGCCTTTGTATGAGGAAAACTCTGAAAGAAATATTATATTGAATAGAAGAATTGAGATAATTTTTGAATAGTCCATTATCAACTCAACATCTTGTTTTTTGTCTTTTAAATTAGTTGTACAACTAAATTAATCTCAAAAAATTATCCTTATAAAATTCAAATATTCTAATTTTCCACTTGTTTATTGATTTAATTAAGGTAAATATTAACTACGAAATAGTTTTGGAGTTTTGTTTTTTAGCTCATGAAAAAATCGATTTTACTTTTATCAATTTTATTTATAATTGGATGTAGCAGGGTTAATTCAGATAAAAAATTTAATTCCTGCTCTGAAAACACTGATGCCCAGTCAATAATTCACGACAATATTGAAAGAGAATATTTGATCTATGTTCCTGATTCTTATAATCAGACATCAGCAACTCCAATGATGATTAACTTTCATGGATTTTCTTATACCGCAAATGATTATATGAAATACGCTGATATGAGATCAATTGCAGAATCTAATGAATTCATTTTAGTCTATCCTCAAGGAAGTTGTTCTGATGGTTTATCGCATTGGAATCCATGTCCTAGGGGGGGAGATAATAAAAGTACTGCTGATGATTTAGGGTTTATTCAAGCTATGATTAATGATATTTCCACTCAATATAATATAGATCAGGAGAGAATATATGCCACAGGATATTCAAACGGAGGAATGATGGCATATGGGCTTGCCCATCATAAAAGTGATTTGATTGCCGCTATTGCATGTGTATCTGGAATCATGTTGGATTGCTTTGGATCTACAAGCCACCCCATGCCCATACTACATCTTCATGGAACATCTGATTATGATCTTCCTTACAATGGGAATAGTGAATATCCCTCTGTTCAAAGCATTTTGGAATATTGGATAAATTTTAACAATACTTCAATAAATCCAACTACGAAAATCGACAACAGTGGATCAATTCCCATTGAACATTACATATATGATAAAGAAGACAACTCAGTTTCTGTAGAGCACTTAAAATATATAGGTGGAGAACATGTTTGGTTTGACTCAACTTTTGAGGGATTTAGCACCGCTGAGTTAATATGGAATTTTGTGTCTCAATATGATATTAATGGGAAAAGATAAATTTTCATAAATCATATAGACTCATCATTTGTTTTCTTTGGGGGATCCTTTTTCTCGGACTTATTTATTTTAATTCTTAAAAAAAATTCATTTGTTTTAATACTCTGGTTTAAAAGAGAGGTATTCGTTGGTGCCTCATAGGCATAACCAATATCAAAACTTTTGGAAATTCTTACCAATGTCATTGCTGAAAACGATGAGTTGGACCTATGAGATATTCCTAAATCAAATTTATTTGAAATACTCAAAAAGCCTCCAATATCCGTACTTAAGGGAAGAGACTTTACTTTTCTTAACATTATCATTGGCTTAAACGTCAAATTTTTATTTACAGGTAATTCAAAACCAGCCCCAATATATGAGTGAACCCTGTCCTTTGCACCAAGATTTAAGTCTTCATTCCTTTTTACATTAAAGAGTCGTGGTATAGAAAAAGAGAACCAATAAGTTTTATTTTTTATGTATACACCTGCACCAACATTAGGATTAAATCTACTTAATTCACTTTGAGCGGGATCAATCGTAGAATTATAATCTTCTAAATCTAGAGAACTTGCTCTATAGAAATTACCACCCCCTTTTAAACCAAGAAATATTCTAGTTTTCCCCATATCTAGCAAGTATGAGAAATCTACGTAAGCAAAAGTTTGCCTTTCTACAAAAACCTTATCAGAAACAACAGAAAGTCCAAGTCCTACATTGTTTTTTCTCTTTGATGAAAAAGAAAATGCCATTGTTTTGGGAGAGTCATCTAATGATTCCCACTGTGAGCGGTTAAGAAAAGAAAATAACAAATCAGCTTCAGCTCCAGTGTAAGCTGGATTAATTACTTGCATATTGTAATTATAAAGGCTGTAATATGACTCTTGTTGTGAGTAAATCACAAATGAAAATAAAAAAACAAGGTATATGAGTTTTTTCATTTTTATCTAGTTAAATAGATCCACCCTTTTAAATCTATAGTACCATCTCCATCCGGGTCTACCATATATACATATGATGCCTCAGGAAGAGGTTCACCGTTTAGCAATCCAGCCCAATCATTAGTATAGCCCTTTTTATTGTAAATCAACTCACCTGAGCGGGTATAAATCCACACCTCGCAGTTTGGAAAAAGGTTTGTATTTACAACCTTCCATGTATCATTGATCCCATCACCATTAGGTGAAAAAAATTGACTTGGAAAAACTACATCATCAGGTAATCCATCTGAATTATAGTCTGAGTCGGAGTTGTCCCCAATTCCATCTCCATCAGTATCTTTTTGCTCGGTTGGATCTAATGGAAATGCATCTTGTGAATCAGAAACTCCATCGTTATCGTCATCATTGTCAGCATTATCTCCAATTCCATCATTATCATTGTCAAGGCATTCATAGTAATCAAGTGGGAAAGAATCTTCATTATCTAAACAACCGTCGTTATCGTCGTCTAAATCAGTACAATTTGGTATAAAGTCTTGATCTAAGTCATCAGGTGTTGAGTCAGGATCAAGGGGGTCACTATTGCAAGTTGATTCGTCATTGTCGGTGTATCCATCCTGATCGTCATCCTGATCTTCATTATCTCCTATACCATCTTGATCATTATCTTTCCACTCGAGTTCGTTTTCTGGGAATTCATCCTGATCATCAAGATAACCATCATTATCATCGTCCTGATCTTCACAATTTGGAATTAAGTCCCCATCATAATCCCCTGGATAGCTAGAATTGTCAAGTGGGTTTGCATTACAACTAATTTCTATGCTATCGGGCCAATTATCATTATCGTCATCATTATCTTGATTATCACCTAATCCATCATTATCATAATCGGACCATTCATTTGGATTTAAAGGAAATTCGTCGTTTGAGTCCAAATATCCATCATTATCATCATCATTATCACAAATGTCTCCAATGTTATCATTATCGTAATCCTCTTGGAGTGGATTAAAGTTTGTAATACAGTTGTCATTTTCATCATCAACTCCATCATTATCACTATCTGGAATAATAGCTTCATTAACAATAAATACAGTACTTATTGTTGCTGACCTATAATTATTATTAGCAATTTGATTCGCAGTAATTATAGTTTGGCCATCATTTAAAATTCTTATGACAGTTCCAGAAATTGTAGCGACTTGAAGGTTTGAACTGGAGTATACTATTTCACCTAACCTATTTGAAGTTGGAGGAGTGACTTGAAATGGTATGTCATCCTCATATTTAGATGGTACACTGAATCCTGAGAGAAGAGTTGTTCCTTGGCCAATATTTACAGAGTAGTTTAATGGCGGGGCAGCATTAAATTCATTATTTCCTATTTGACTCAATTCAACAATTATTTGACCAGTTCCATTTACTGAAATTATGTTTGAATTTAATAAGGCATTTCCACTAATTAAATTATAGGATAATGTCAGTGATGAACTTGCTGAGGCATCAATTGGGATAGATAGGTTCTCGGAATATTCAAAGTTGCTTGTTGGTGACGAATTAAATGAAATATTCTGATTTACTTTAACTACGTCAACAACAAGAGTTACTGTTGCTGCTGAATAATTAACACTCGAATTCTCGTCAACATAATAAGTTATTGTAACAAGTCCAGTTTGTTGTATACTTTCAAGATTATAATTCCCAGGTCCTCCATTTAAACTAGCAGCTGAACCATTTGCAAGAATTATACTAACAGGTATTCCAGAAGTTGAGCTTGCAGTGAGTGAAATTGAATTAAAATCTTTAAGTGGTAGGCTTGTTGGGAGACTTCCAATTGAAATTGACTGACTTGCTTTATTAATATTTAAAGTTGCAGAAACTACTGAAGCATTAAAATTATTATCAGAGGGTAAACTTGCATTTATAACAACAGAGCCTGCTTGTTTTATTGAAATTGTATTACCTGAGATAGATGCAATATTTGAATCACTAGAGCTGTAAATGAAATTAGAATTATTAAGATTGTTTTTTGAGGGTTCAATAATTTCAAAATCTGAATCACCATAAGTTTTATTAATGTTATTGAAGTTTCCAATTCCAGGATCTGCTTTATTAACCGTTAGAGTCATAGTCGCAGTGGCAGCATTATAATTTGAGTCTGCTGACTGAGTAACTGTTACGGATGTCGTACCCGCTCCTATTATAGTTACAGTATTTCCTGATACTGTTGCTATATTATTATCTAATATATTGTATGTAAACACTCCTGAGCTTGAGGAGGTAGCTGTTAGATTAAAGTCAGGATCTGTAAATGTTTTATTCTCATCATTAAATGTAATTGTAGGGTCAGCTTCATTTACCGTTAATGTCATAGTAGCAGTAGCAGCATTGTAATTTGAGTTTTCCGCTTGACTTACAGTTACAAGGGTAGAGCCAGCTCCTACAATTGTGGTGCTACTTCCAGTCACTGTTGCCACGTTTGTATCAATTATATTATAGGTAAATGCCGCTGTGCTTGTAGAGGTTGCAGTGAGAAAAAAGGCTGCATCTCCATAGATTTTTGTTATATCGTCAAAGGTAATTAAAGGATAAACTTTATTTACAGTAAGGGTCATAGTTGCTGTAGCTGCATTGTAATTTGAGTCTGCTGCTTGATTTAAGGTTACAGTAGAAGATCCTGCTCCCACTATTGAAACAGTCTTATCAGATAGAGTTGCAACGTTTGCATCTAGTATATTGTATGTCAGGGCTCCTGTACTTGAAGAGGTTGATGTAAGATCAAAATTAACTTGTCCATAGGTCGCAATAACATCATTAAAGATAATTGAAGGGTCTGCTTTATTAACTGTAAGAGTCATGGTCGCAGTTGCAGCATTATAATTTGCGTCTGCTACTTGAGTTACAGTCACAGTTGTAGTTCCCGCTCCAACTATGGTTGTAATACTTCCAGTCACTGTAGCTACATTTCCATCTAGTATATTAAAGGTAAAGGCTCCCGTACTTGAAGAGGTTGCTACCAGATTAAAGTCGAGATCTTCATAGGTCTTTGTCAAATCATCAAACGTGATTGTATGATCTGCTTTATTAACTGTAAGAGTCATGGTCGCAGTTGCAGCATTATAATTTGAGTCTGCTTCTTGAGTTACAGTCACAGTTGTAGTTCCCGCTCCAACTATGGTTGTTTTACTACCAGTTACTGTAGCTACATTTGCATCTATAATATTGAAGGTAAAGGCTGCTGTACTTGAAGAGGTTGCTACCAGATTAAAGTTAGCATCTCCATAAGTCTTTGTCAAATTATCAAATGTGATTGTAGGATCAACTTTATTAACAGTTATAGTAAACGAGCTAGTTGAAGAATTATAGTTTGAAGTTTCAGCTTGAGAGACCGTAATGTTTACAGATCCCGCTCCATTTATAGTAGCTGAGCTACTGGAGGTGGAAACCACATTGTTATTTGAACTTGAGAAAGTTAAACTACCATCACTTACAAGTGATTGACTAATTGTTCTATAAACTACACCCATTCGCATAGATATATTATTATTCCATTCAGTTGGCTCAACTTTTACATATCTGGCAGGAACAGGAGCGGGAAGTACTTTTGAAACTGGAATATCATCAGATGCAGTTTGGAGACTCGTATTATTGTATATTGTTGTCCAGTTAGTGTTATCACTACCGTAAAGAATATTTGCTTTTTTTACATATTGATTGTAATTCTGATCACTAATAGTCCTCGCTTTTGTTATGACCTGGTAAACCATTGATTCAGCTTGGAGGTCAAGAGTAATCCATTGCGATGTATTATTAAACTTTGCAGTCCAAGATTGAGGTGAGTCCAACCAAGGTGTGTAATATTTATTATCTGCATAACCTGGAGGCGCATTTTCATAAAATGAATTATTATTCCATACAGAGCTCACATACCAATAAGTTGGATTTGTATTTGTAGGTGGAGAAAGGGTAATAAAATCTGATGTTAATACAAATGTACTAGAAGAAACAGCAGTTAAATTAAAATCATTATCACCATAGTTCTTTGTTATATCGTCAATCATAATTATTACATCAGCCTTATTTATTGTTAAAGAAAATGTGGCTGTAGCAGAGGTAAAGTTATTATCCTCAGCCTGAGTTACAGTGATAGATGTTGAACCAGCTCCTAAAATCGTTACTGTATTTCCATTTATTGAAGCCACACTTTGGTCGGCAACAGTGTAAGTAAATGCACCAGTGCTCGAGGAAGTGGCAGTCAAATCAAAATTTGCACCACCAAATGTTTTTACAATGTCGCTTACCTGAATCAATGGAGTTTCTTTAACATCATTTACGTTAACAATCATTGCTTTTTGATAAGTATTCTCACCATCGGACACTTGAACGAGGATGTTCAAAATTGAGTCAGTTTCATAATCAATATTTCCGTCTACCAATAAATGAGTACCAGATACAGTAAATAGTGAGTTATGTTGATCATTAGTCCCATTTCCTGAGACCAGACTGAAAGTTAGGTTGGTAGTATCTGAATCTATTGCTGTTAAGGTGCCAACAACTGTTCCAATAGATACCTCTTCGTCAATAGAAGTTTGAGAGGAAGTACTGGAAACAGTTAAAGACGTCTGATTTCCATTTAATCTGGGAGATAAAGTTTGATATATGTCTTGAACCTCTTGATTGGTTAATTTTCTGTTATATGCTAATATCAGATTCATCTTTCCCCTGTAAGATCTTGTTCCCCCGCCATGACCTTTTGAAATCTCATATCTAAAACTATTTCCAAAACCGACATTGTTTGAACGATAGGTTCTAATAAATACCCATTGGTTTAGCAAATTGGTGTTTTGAGTTATAAATGATCCATTTACAAAAACATCTGAGGTAGATCCATGTTGCCAATCATTAGTGTCAAAAGTATTTTCTACTTTAACTTCACTTTGGTTAATTCTAAATGAATCATCTTGAAAATCGTAATGACCGAAGACGGTTTTAATGCCTCCTCCCGTCTCTAATTTTTTTATAACTATCAGGTCTCTATACTCTTGGTTTAAATCTAAACTATTAAAACCATGACTATTATCCTCAAAATCAAAGTTATTGATTTGAGCTCCATTAAGTCCAAATGGCGGAAGGGTAGTTGCCTCAGCATGAGCATTTTGTCCACTTAAATCGAACCAAGTATTTCCATTACCTGGGTATGAATTTGAATTTGAAGCATCCAAATGTAAAATCAAACCATTGTTTGGAATTGTTAGAACGTTACTTAAAAATCCAAGATCACTTGGAGCCTCATTAATATTTGTAACACTGACTGTAAATGCTTTAGCAAAATTATTTATTCCATCATTGACATTGATGTATATATTATAGCTTGTTTTAGCTTCATAATCAGCAGAGGAGTTTATAATCAAACTAGTTCCACTGATGGTAAAACTTGAATTATCATCGTCATTGGATCCATCACCATTAATTAAAGTAAAAACATGAGTATCACTTGTATCAGAGTCAACAGCAGATAAAGTAGCAATAGTTGAACTGGCAGAAACACTCTCTGAAATTGTATTTGATGAAAGCCCGATGTCTACAGGTGCTCTATTTAAATCGATGACTACTACTTCAAAAGGCTTTGAATAGGTTTGCAAACCATCACTTACCTGAATATTAACAAATAATTTAGGAGTTAGATCATAATTAATATTTCCATTGTTAACTAGTAATTGGTTACCTGATATGGTAAAGTATGAATTATGTTGGTCATTATTTCCATTACCTTGAACAATGGAGAATGTGAAAATAGATGTGTCAGAATCCGTAGCTGTAAAACTTCCAACTAATGAATTAATTGGTGATCCCTCCTTTATAGAAGCATATGTCGAAGTTGGGGTAGAGCTATTGGACATCAGATTAAAATTAGAGCTTACCTGAGCAGATGTCAAAGCAGAGTTATATAGTATTACTTTTCCTATTTCACCTCCTCCATTTGTTGAGTGACTATAACCAGGAAGCTCTCCAATAGTAAGATTAAGAGAATTCGTTGCTCCAAGAGTTATAGACTTCGTAGCGCCAACTTGAGATCCGTTTATATATGTTTTCTGATTGTTTGATGAGTCAATAGTTATAGCAATAGTGTACCAATTACCCTCACTTATATCATTAGTGGCATCGTATGCTGGTCTTAGGGAGTTGACATTTTCTGTTTGATTATTCCCTACTTGCGTTGAGATATCGATTTGCTTGTCACTGCCTATCCAAGTAGAAAAATTACTGTTTTTGTTTTCTCCTTTGGAAAATCCAGGACTATATGAGGAATTACTCCAATCAGGTTTTAGGGTATAGATTAAGGTTAAATCATTTTCAAAGTTTAGTGAGCTATCATGTTGAATTACAATTTTATCGTTCGATCCATCAAAGGAAAACCCTCCATCAGCTGAGGAATTGTAGGTAGCTCCATTAATTAACCCATGATTGTAATTTCCACTTAAATCAAACCATTTATTTCCTGATGTGGGGTAGGAATCACTATTTTTTGCATTTAAGTAAAGAACTAAATTATTTGTATCAACGTCTAAAAAGAATATATCGCTTGGCGGCTCATCATTTACATCAGTTACACTTAAAGTTAATGCTTTAGCAAAATCATTTACCCCATCATTAACATTGATGTATATATTATAGCTTGTTTTAGTTTCATAATCAGCTGTGGAGTTTATAATTAAACTGGTGCCGCTAATTGTAAAACTTGAATTATCAGCGTCATTGGATCCATCACCATTAATAAGGGAAAAAATATGTGTATCACTTGTATCAGAGTCAACAGCAGATAAAGTAGCAATAGTTGAACTAGCAGAAACACTCTCTAAAAATGTAGTTGATGAAATACCAATATCAGTAGGTGCTCTATTTAAATCATTTACATAGATAATTAATGACTGAGTAAGACTGTTGTTTGATTCATCAGTAACCTTTAGGTTAATATTCATTAATGGGGTATTATCAAATGATATTATTTGACCTACAACAATCTGAGTCCCTGAAATTGTAAAGGATGAATTGTGCTGATCAATTCCTCCATTCCCACTAACAAGTTCATAAATAAATTGTGTTGAATCTGGATCAGTTGCACTAAGGTTTGCTAATATTGAATTAATTGGAACTCCTTCATCTATTGTAAGAGAGGAAGTATTAGAATGAGACAATCCATACCTCGAGGCAAAGTGATTACTTAGGCTATTTACCTCATGATTTGAAAGTTTTCTATCATAAATAATCGCGACAGGTATATATCCATTGAAGTAATTGCCAGTATGATATTTAGCAATATTAACAAGTGGTGATGTTTGTTGAGCTATGGTTGTTTGAGAGGAGTTTGAATCAACTAGATTACCATTATGATAAAGGTCAAATCCATTGTTGGTATCAAAACTTACTGCACCTAGATGCCAACTATCTAAAATTGAGTTATTTTGACCGTTAGGGTAATAATTTACTAGTGCCCATGTATTATTGTGGCCGGCTTGTATTCTGTCGTTTTTTCCCTTCATCCAAAAAGCGTGCTTGGATTGATCACCACCTGAGATTAAGTTATTTGTAGAATGAGGCGTTTTAGGATAAAATGCTACAAATTTTGTGTATGAATTTACGTTTAAAATCGGATCAGAATTGTTTGTAGCATAATCACCCCCTGCTTGAAAATCAATAACTCCTCCCTTAATAGATGAATCAAAAGTAGGGTTTCCTACTACTGTGAAATCATAATCGTTTCCACTTAAGTCGAACCACGTATTACCTCCAGATTGATAGGAATCAGATTTAGTTGAATCAAGATAGAGTTTTAGTCCTCTAGTTGGAATTGGTTGGGTAATGTCAATGGATGTTGGGGATACTGGGTTAGATGTTAGTCCAAATCTAGGAGCGTTAGCATTATAGTTTTGCAAAACATCAGCACTGTATAAGGTTTGATTATAAAACCTTACAATCCCGATTTCTGCCTTTGATGGATGAGAAGCAGGATCAAAACTTCTTATACCAATTCTTACATTAGTATTATTATTTATGACACTATTATTAGTAAGGGTGTTAGATTGTTCAACCTTTTGTCCGTTGATGAATATCCTTGACTTTTCACCGTTGTAGCAGGCGACAACTTGTACCCATTGATCGTTATATGATTGAGAATTGTTTAGATCATTTGTCATAATAAAATATCTAAATTCATTTAAATACCAAAGAAGATATCCATCATCGTTAGCGTCTCTCGCATCCCATAAAAAAGCATTATTACTGTCTTTCATTTTAATCCACATTTCCACTGAGTGCTCCTGATAAGAAAAAGGATCATTTAATTGTATATAATCATTAGTACCATCAAGGTCTATCTCTCCTCCATGATTATTTATCATACTGGGATTACCATTAAGATCGCCTTGATTGTAATTATTTGATAGATCATAAACCTTGTCACCGGAGCCAGGATATGATGTTGAATTAGCAAAATCAAAGTGTAATAGAAGATTTGATTTAACAATTCCAGGATTATAAAATATATCTTCTAGGTTTATACTCTGTTGGGGTGTCCATCCCTGAACTCCAGGAGTCCATAGTGAATTTCCATCAATAGCACCAATATCAGTTCCAGATCCAACTGGGGTGTGTGGAACAATTGAATTCAATTGATTGCTTGCGGTTAGAGAAGTAGAGACAGTATTTGTTAATGAAACACCTTGGTCAATAATTTGGTTACTAATTGGCTGATAATCCGAAATTGTTTTACCATTCCCAGGGTTATAATCAATTAAATTCTCAATATTTGAATTATATCCAATCCCAGGCCTAGATACATTAATTGAATCCATATTCCCGGTAGAGCTTCCAGTTCCAGTTCCAGAATATAGAGCGCCATCATTAGAATCACAAACCTCCCAATCATCTCCATTTTCTATATAACCTTCTGTTCCAATTGGCATTGGCCCATTAGACGGAGCTGAGAACAAGACATCACTTCTATGGGAACCAATTCTTTCAGCTAAATTATTGTAGAGCCAAGTGTTTGTATTGGAGCAGTCCTCTGCTAAAATAATTATGTCATTTCTGTTATTAATGGTGTTTATAACCGTATTATGAGCAATAATTTGGTTATTCCCCTTAATCATTAAGCCCAAAGTATTGTCTGCAATATTGTGGTGCATAACCCCAAAGCTTCCCGCTTGTGCAGCATCTCCTCCGGGGGCATCATATCTGAAAGCATATTTTTCTGTATCATAAACAAAATTGTGGTGTACCTCAGAGCCATAAACGTAGTTTTTCGTACCCTGGAAAACAGAACCATCTGATTGAGCATGACCGGTACTTGATACTATATTATATGAAAAAATTGACTGCTCTCCAGGCCAAACAGTTGCTGAGGCTCCAGTGTGATATATTTCATTACCAGTAAAATTATTTCCTGTACCATCAATAAATACTGATACCATCAGCCCATTTAATTCAGTGGCAGACCAATCTATATTCCTGAAATATGAATTTTTAATGGTATTATTATTTCCTCTGATTACAAGCGCCTCTCCCTCAGTATCAATAAATAAACAGCCGCTTACTGTTGATGAATCAACCCTTGCTGTATTTCCAGATCCTGTTCCAAAAGTTGTAGCATTTGCCCCTGATAAATCTCCCAACATTCTTTTAGAGTGGGAGGGATAATAGAAATTACATTTAGAAATTTTTAGATTGTTACTTCCACTGGCATGAATTGTTGTGGCAAAAAAAGTTAAGCCATTAATTTTTAAGTATTCACTTCCAGTTATAGTTATAGAGTAATCCCTAATTTTTCCTCTGACTGGAGTTTGAAACAATTCAACTCCATTTGGTGGATTTAAATACAGCTCATCATTGGTTGTATCCAAAAACCACTCGTTTTCGACATCAATAAATTCTTTTTTCCTCTCAAAGAAGAAGTAATGATGTTTATCTTTTAATTCTCCATTATTTGATAGTCCCGCGCCTAATCCATTTTCACCTATTGGAGTGGTGTAGGTAATGATGTCATCTCCTCCTTGCTGGGTGTGTGTTGCAATTTCTCTATTAAAGGTTCTAAATGAGCCAACATTTAAAATTCCAATAGAATTTGCAAGACTCAATGAACCAGGGTTATCATATGTTTCATCAATTAGAAAAGATCCATCAGTACTTCCTATCTCCTCCCCATGAGCCCAATTATCATGATCATAAATTGATAAATCATTAAATTGAGCATTGGGCCATCTCGCCATGACCATTTGATTATTACCAACAAAAAGCTGAGAAATTGATTCTGTAAAATTTTCAATTTTTTTGACTGCTACTCCACCAATAGTATCATCAATCCAAGAACCATTTACAGCAATTGTTCCATCAATAATAACTTGTTCATTATTGTAATTACTTATTAAAGTTTCATTTCCGCTAGTTGAGTCAATATTATCTATTGTTATAGCTTCATGATAAGTACCTCTTCTAATATATATCTTATCACCAGGGTTAATTTGAGATACTGCGTGAGAAATAGTTAAAAAAGGACTAGATACGGATGTACCCGAATTTGAGTTTGATCCGTTTTTTGCTACATAGTAGTTAGTCTGAGATAGTAAAATGGAGGATGTAAATAAAAAAATAAAAGGTAATATAACATTACATGTTTTATGCATGCTAGAAAATTTTATTTTTAAAAATTCATTCTTCAAATCAAAAAACTTGTGGGAATTGAAAAAACCCAATTTTATTAATTATAACCCAAAAAATTAATAATCTTAAAATTCATTAAAAAACTAATTTTTTTGAATTTATAATAGAAAAGGCACATTAATTAATAGTCAAATTTTAAATTTCTACTGGTTTTATCAATTAATCTTTAATACAGATTCTAATTAATTTGATCAAACTTTATTAATATATTATTTAAGTAAAATTATTAAACTTTCAATAAACCACAGAAACCAATCAATTATAGATAAAATTTTATGAGAAATTGAATTAGGTTACTTTTCAGCCTTTTAATTAGAGCTGTTTCAAAAGTGGTAAAATTATTAAATTTGCTCATCAAAAATCTAAAGATGACATCCATTATTGTTTATGACTATGACAACTCTTTTTTTCATAAAAAAATGAAAAATACCATCATCCACCTTTTGATTTGCTTAGCTTTTTCATCAACTATATTGGATTTAAATGCTCAAAATAGTTCCAATTTTTATAACATCATAGAACAAGTATCTAAAGATAATATTAAAGAAGACGTTAGAGTTTTGGCCAATTTCGGTACGCGACATACATTAAGTGACACCCTATCTCAAAACAGAGGTATTGGGGCAGCGAGAAGATGGATTTTTGAACAGTTCAGATCGATTTCAGATAAATGCAATGGATGCTTAGAGGTTTTTTACCAAAAAAATTTTCATAACGCTAATGGTCAAAGATTGATAAAGCCAGTATGGATAAACAATGTAGTGGCTATCCAAAGAGGAAATAAATTCCCCAATCGCTTCGTAATAATGAGTGGTGATATTGATTCGCGGGTTTCTGACCCTAACGATTTCACCTCAGATGCCCCTGGTGCTAACGATAATGCCACCGGAATGGCAGGTACCATCGAAGTTGCTAGGATATTAACGCAATATCAATTCCCGAATAGTATCATTTACACTGGACTTTCGGGCGAGGAACAGGGTTTGTATGGAGGAGCTGGATTGGCAAAATGGGCAAAAGAAAAGGGATGGGAGATTATCGGTGTACTCAACAATGATATGATTGGAAACATCAAAGGGGTTGATGGAGTCATAGATAATAGAACTTTTAGAATTTTTTCAGAGGCTACACCAGCCAATGAGAAAGAGCAAACAAGAATAGCAAGACGCTATTACGGTGGAGAGGTTGACGGTAACTCTAGACAATTAGCACGATATATACATAAAACAGTCAAAAAATATATGCCTGAGATGAATCCCAAAATGATTTATCGACTAGATCGTTTTGGAAGAGGAGGACACCATCGCCCATTTAACGACCTTGGTTATGCAGGAGTGAGAATTATGGAAGCTCATGAAAATTATACCCAACAACATCAAGACCTCCGCACAGAAAACGGTGTGGTCTATGGTGATGTGTTTGAAGCTGTAAATTTTGGCTACGCGCAAAAACTAACGGCTGTAAATGCTGTTTGCATGGCAGCATTAGCTTGGTCACCACCAGCAGTTTCTGAATTTGCAATTGGAGGAATTGTAGAAGCTTCTGTTCGTTTTCGTTGGAAGAAGGTAGATGATTCCAATGTTGAAGGATATAAAATTTATTGGAGAGATACTACTTCACCTACATGGGATAAAAGCCGATTTGTAGGTAATGTATCCGAAGCCAATCTCAATGGTATTGTCATTGACAATTTCTTTTTTGGAATATCGACAGTAGGAAAAAACGGCATAGAAAGCCCAGTAGTTTTCCACAATCAATTGCTTGAATAATATCCCTTTTAAAATAAAAATACTTCCGTTAAGGCAAGTGAGCAAGCAGTTCAGCAGTTGATACAGTTTTATTATATTGCGTTAATTATAACCAGACAAATGAAAAAACTATAAAATGAAAGTAAAGATTTTTTTTTCTTTTTCCTTATTGTTTTTTTGTTGCTCTAAGCAAATTGAAGAACCTGTAGATGTTATAAATAAAGCTGTAGAGTCAATTGTTAATATGAATTATGATGAGTTGTTAGAGCTTTATGATAGTTCTTCACAAAATATAATTAAATCGAGAATCGAAACCCTCAGCACGAAAAATAAAACTACAAATTCTGATAACTACAAATCAATAATTATTACAGATAAGGAGATAATTAACAATAACCCTAAAAAAATTAAATTTACCCTGGAGAATACCAGTAAAGAAAAGTCTTTTTTCTACACGATAAAAGTTGGAGATAAATGGTTTTTAACATTATAGTGGGTTTTATTTTTTGGTAATATATTGATAAAAATACTTGTTAAAGAATTAGTTTTCAGCATTTTAAAATACTTAATCAACTCAAATTTATTATATTTATAAAAAAGATAAATTTTATGAAAAAAATAATTTTTCTGATACTAATTATTTTTTACTCATGTTCAAAAAGTAATGATGATTCATCAGAGGTTGCTGAACCCAGAATGGGAAATTCTGCATTAACAAATATTTTTGCTTCTGGAGATGTTTCCAAGCAATCCGCTGAGCAAGCCAAAAAAACAATTTTTGGAAAATGGAACCTTGGGAATTCTAATTCTTCAAATCGATCTTATTCAACTAGATCATCTGAATGTATTTTTAATTACATCGAATTTACAGATTCATCTTACATATTGAATCTTTCAATAGGCGAGGGAGGTTCTACTCCTGAAAGCGGTAATATTTTTGGAAATTACGAGTTGATAGAGGATGGTGATCTGGTAACTGAGGTCAGGCTTTATTTTTCTGTATCTGGATCTGATATTCATCTTGCTACATTAACTAATATTATAGTAACTGAGACAGAATCTGATTTCAACGCAACATTTGATATTGATTTTGTAATCGATCTTGCCGATATTGATATTATTTGTGCAGATTTGGGAGGTAGTTATTCAGCTGAAAAAGAAGATGCAATGGAAGAAACAATTGGAGCTGATTTAGATTCCAATCATTATAAGTTAGTTAGAAACTGGATAATGACCTCATATTCAGATTCTGATGGTATGGATCTTTCTGGTGTTTTAAGAACTTTCTGTGAAGATTATGATTATTCCTCTGAAACTGATGCTGAATCTGTCACTGTAGATCCAGATTGTATAATTCCAACCTCTTTTCAAGTAAATTTATCAACATTTGGAACTTATGTAACAATAACATCTGATGAAACAGGATCTCCTCTTGAGATTGATGTTGGAACTTGGTCATGGATAAATACTGAACAAACTCAGTTTAGTGTTGATGATGAATGGGTGGGAAATATTAGTTCATTATCTGAAACATTATGGGAATTCGATAGAGAAGATGAGGGATTTTCTGAATCATATGTTTTTTCTGCAATTGAATAGCATAATTGTTATTCATGAAGTTTAGTCAACTCTCATAAATACTCTAAGATTTAAAAATTAAATTTTATTTTTTTTCGATTTTAGTAAAACTTCTTCCTACAGTTAAATCTATTAACACCAAAGTGTTAATGGTATTTTTATTGATTATTACCAACTTAAATTCTCAACAAAAGAAATTAGACTATAATGTAAAATTTTCTTCAGATGAAATTAAAATTGATGGAGTTGCTGACGAAAATTCATGGAAATTAGCAAATAAAATGTATACTAATTGGCAACATTTTCCCAATGAAACCAATGAATTCAACAACTCAACTGAGGTGAGAATTCTATTTGATGATAAAAACATTTATTTGTTATGCAAATCATTCTCCAAATCAAAAGATTATGTAATACCCTCCCTCAAGTGGGATTTTAGTGGCGCTGCATCAGATAAAGTCAATTTCCTTTTTGACACTTTCAGTGATGGAAACAATGCCTACATGTTTGGGTCAAATATGCTTGGAGTTAAAAGCGATATACTTGTGTCAAATGGTGGTGTTGGTTCCCCAAGATCAGACCTTAACAGGACATGGAATGGGAATTTTGATGTTGAAGGTAAAGTTTATGATGGGTTTTATTTAATTGAAATGAAGATTCCTCTTTCTACTTTTAATTATCCTGAAAATTCTAAATCATGGCGGTTTAATTTTTTTAGATTCGATACTGAGGAGAATCAAAGGACAACTTGGGCTCGTATTCCTCAGGAGTTTACAGATTATAATTTAGCATTTATGGGCAAGATAATCTTTGAACGTCCTCTAAATAAATCTAAAGGGAAAACTTGGTTAATTCCATTTTTAAATGCTTTTACTGATAAAGATTTTTCAGAAAATGTATCGAAAAATAATTTTAAATATGGACTTGATGTCCGTGTTCCTTTGAAGTCAGAACTAAACTTAGACATTACTTTTAATTCAGATTTTTCTCAGGCTGAAATAGATGATGAGATAGTTAACTTTACAAGGTTTGAATTTAAAATGCCAGAGAAACGTCAATTCTTTGTTGAAAATAACGATATCTATAGCAATTTTGGTGAAGATCTAATGATGAACCCATTTTTTTCAAGAAGAATAGGACTGGCAAGAAACAAAGAAGGAGGTTTAATTGAAAATAAAATTTTGACGGGAATTAGGGTTAGTGGAAAGATAAATAATAACCTTAAACTTGGTTTTTTGAATATGTTAACAGATGAAGATTTGAATAACTATATTCCTATGAACTTAAATTCTGTCTTCTCACTTCATCAAAGAGTTTTTAAAAGATCACTTGTCAAATTTCTTTTCATAAATAGACAAAATTCACAAGATTATGAATTTGTAAACTATGAAGATAAGTTTAATAGAGTTGCTGGGATGGAGTATGATCTAATAACAGAAAAAAACAAATGGAATGGAAGAGCTTATTTTTATAAATCTTTTGAAAGTGTCAGCAAGGATGATAATACAAGTGTAGGTTTTACCATAAATCGAACTACAAGAAATCATCGTTTGAGAATTAATTATCACTATTTAGGAGATGATTTTAGATCGGATTTGGGCTTTATGAGAAGGAAGGGAGTATCTAAACTAAAACCTCATTACCAGTATACTATTTATCCAAGGAATAGTAATCTTAACTCAATTTCATTTAGATATCAGTATGTTTTTTATTACAAGCATAATGATCAAATTGAAAATGTACATTATAATACATCGTGGTTATATTCTACTATTCGATTTAAAAATCAGAGTGAATTTTCTTTGAGATATATAAACCGAACTGAATATATTCCCTATGATTTAGATCCAACTGGAGTTAATCCTTTAAATAAAATTAAAGGTGAAAAAAACTATTTTTCAGAATTTTTTGAAGCCCAATATTCGTCGGACCCAACTAAAGACTTTATATATGAATTATCTTGTGAAAGCGGAAAATTTTTTGGAGGTAGAATTGTTTCTTTAAGTAATGATGTTTATTTCAGGATTCAACCAAAATTAGTATCAAGTCTTAAGCTCAATTACGATAAAATCAAATTGGGTTCAAATTTTCCGACAACCAATATACTTTTAGCAAGCTCTAAATTTGATTTTACATTTAGCAAAACCCTTTATTGGGCTACAATTTTTCAGTATGGCTCTCAATCAGAGAATTTCGGAATAAACTCTAGACTCCAATGGAGGTTCAAAGGGCTTTCAAATTTGTATTTAATTTATAATGATAATTATTTGGTTCAAAATGAATTAATACCAAGACAAAGGGGTGTTAATCTGAAATTAGTTCATTGGTTTTAGTCTGGGTCATTTAAATTGAGGTAGTAACTTTAAAAATATAAAGGTTATTAGATTAAGAAATTTTAGGGATTTAAGGCATCCACATTTAATCAGTGTCTTGAGTGCAACCCTACAGGCAACTAAAAAAAAGAAGCCCCAAAAACACTGGTTCTTTAGGGCTATTCAGCGGAGAAAGAGGGATTCGAACCCCCGGAGGTGTGACCCTCAACAGTTTTCAAGACTGCCGCATTCGACCACTCTGCCATTTCTCCTACGCGTGCAAATATAATGTTTATTGATTTTCAATACGTCGATTTAATAGATAATATTTATGCCTATTAAAGGCATTCTAATAATTGACATACCCAACTATTTTAATACCATAACCTGTAATTCCTACTCTTGGCATTTTATTGGAATTACTTATCAAGTTCAAGTTTTTTATTTTGAGATCATGTAAAATTTGAGCTCCAATACCAAAATCTCGACTGTCCATTACAATTGGTGGTGCTTTATCAACCTCACCTTTTTGTTGCATACCCTTAAACTTTTCAATTCTCGATAAAAGATTTTCTGAAGATTGTTGTTGGTTGATAAAAATGACAGCCCCTTTTTCAGCTTGATTGATTAGCGCAAAAATATCATCTAAGCTTCTACTGACCTCTCCAGTCAACATACTTAGAATATCATTGCTGATTCTCAATGAATTTATTCGAGTCAATACAGCTTCGTCCTCACTCCAACTTCCTTTGGTCAGTGCTAGGTGAATCTGTTGATTTGTAGTTTGTTGGTATGCTCTTAGTCGGAATGGGCCAAAACGGGTTTCCACCTTAAAATCCCACTTTTTTTCAATCAAACTGTCATATTGCATTCTGTAGGCAACAAGATCTTCAATGGAAACAATCTTTAGATCAAACTTTTTAGAGACTTTTATGAGTTCTGGCAGTCGTGCCATGGATCCATCTTCATTCATGATCTCCACAATAACACCAGCAGGTTCAAAACCTGCTAATCTTGCAAAATCAATTGCAGCTTCTGTATGTCCCGTTCTACGTAAAACTCCGCCGTCCTTAGCAATTAATGGAAAAACGTGACCAGGTCGGGTTAGGTCTATTGCGCGTGTCTTTTTATCAATCATTGCACGGATGGTCCTAGATCGATCGGCAGCAGAAATTCCTGTTGTAACATCCTTTCCTTTGTAGTCTACTGAAACGGTAAAAGCAGTATCCATTGGGTCTGAAGTAGAATTTACCATACGATCTAATTTGAGTTTTTTACATTTTTTTTCAGTCAGTGGAGTACATATTAGACCTCTTCCGTGAGTAGCCATAAAATTGATTTTTTCTGGACTAATTACCTCAGCTGCAGCTACAAAGTCCCCCTCGTTTTCTCGGTTTTCGTCGTCTACTACTATAATGATTTCTCCTCTTTTGATCGATTCTATTGCCTCTTCTATCGTATTGAGTAAAATTTTTGACATAAGTATTTTATGATTTTGGTCCCATGTATTTAGAGTATATCCTCTGAATGGGAACTGAAATAAATTCCAAATTCACAAATCCCTCATCAGAGGAAGCTCTTTTGGTTAAATAAATCGCGAACGGTGTCAAGACCATTGTTGAGATCCAACTGGCCAAAATTGGATGGATACTGTTATCTTCAGATGCATTTTTTGCAAAAATTCCAATGTAATGATAGGACAAAAAAATTAGTACTGATATTACAAGAGGCAATCCCAGTCCACCTTTTTTGATTATTGCGCCGATCGAGGCCCCTATCAAGAACAGAAAGATACATGAGAAAATCAGTGTGAATTTATCTAACATGATCATTTTGTGTAAGTTGATCAACTTCTGAAAGACAAAAAAATTTCTTTTTTTATTTTCTAGACTCCTTATTATCGCATCAACATCAGCCATGCATCGACCTACAATCTGATTTGATCTCCAATCATCATCTGTTTTAAGAATATTTAGAATATTAGCCTTTAAAATTGAATCTGGAACAAAGTTAACGATATCTTCAATGGGTTTGATGTGACTGTAATAGTGTTTTTTATTGAAGTTTTCGCTGAAAATTTTCCTTTGGGCACTAAAATCGCGTTCCAAAGTATCAATACTTACTTTGAGCTGGCTCACTTTCTGCATTTTATATGTGGTTGTATAATTTTCCTCGTTAAGATCTACATTATTGAATTTTGACAAATCAATATTCATGATATATTCTTCGAAATGAACTTTTGCATGAGGAAATCTCATTCGTTCTTTATAGTCTTTACCTGCAATTTCTTCATATCGATTCCCGTCGTACAAGACCAGTTGAAGGGTTGCGTCTGTAGTTTTACTTTTTAATTCTCCCCTTTTTGCTTTGATTACTATCCTATTCTTGTAATCATTAGTCTTTTCGTGAATGATTACATCCTCAAGTAACCTTTTATCAACACCATATTTTCTTTTAACTTTAATACTCATTTGTCCAAGGTCGTTGAAAATCCCCTCTCTTATCGCAATAGCAGGTTTTAACTTGGCCAAGTTTCTCCTTAGGTTATAAGATTTTACTTCACCGTATGGAATTAAGTGGTTTGAAAAATAAAAACTTCCTATACCAATGAAAATGTGGACCAAAAACAAACCTATCATACAACGTATCAGAGAAATCCCTGTAGATTTCATAGCAGCAAATTCATAATTTTCAGCAAGACTTCCAAAAGTCATTAAGGAAGCAAATAGTATTGATAGGGGAAGTACAATAGGGATCAACTTTGGGGTAAAGTACCCCAAAAATTTAAAAATCGTTTCAAAATCTAAACCTTTTCCCGCGAGATCATCTATGTACAACCAAAAGGTTTGTACCACAAAAATCAGCATGCAAATTGCAAAAACACTGACTAAGCGAGTCAAGTACTGACCAATAATATACCTATCAAGTATTTTCAATACATTAACGGTTAATGAAATAATTGGGATAATCTGCTTCCTTAAAAACGAAGAAATTCTCCGGTAGAGAGCTGTTCACTTTCATATTATTAATTGTTAGTGTGGTTGTTGTTCCGTTGTATCCTATTTCAATTATTTTGTAGATATGGTTTTGTTTAGTATCAATTCCCACTAAAAGAGACTCGGTCTCACCACCTCCTTTTACAGGAATTAATTTAACAAATTGTATGTTTTTTCCTTTTAATCTTTGACTTATATCCCAATGGTAATCATATCCATTTTTGTAAAATTGTAGCAATTCTCTGGGGTTAATTCCAAAATCTTCCACCTCATGGGCCTTTGTAATTGTTATTTCTTCATTTTCTGGAACGATTGTATAAAGTGACTTTCCGTCAAAAAGCTGAATGGCATCAAGAAAATCTAATTTATATTTCTCTCCTGCTACAGTTACCTGACCCGAACTTTCTTGATTAATTTGTTCAATACGGTTATTGAGCACATAGCTGAATTCGAACTCAATGTTATTATAACTTTCCATTTGTTTGGATGCCAAGTTCAAAAGGTTTTCAGCCTGATCGGATGTTTGCGAGACTGAGTCTACATATAGTACTATTAAAAAAAGTAGAAAGAGATTTTTTAATTTCATAAAGTAAATTTATAAATCTTCATTATTCAGAAGTATTTCGAGAGAATTTAAGTCAGAGATCAGTACTTGTCTTGCCTTACTTCCCTCAAATGGACCTACAATTCCTGCCACCTCCATTTGGTCAATGATCCTTCCTGCTCTATTATAACCAAGTTTAAGTTTTCTCTGCAAGAGTGACGCCGATCCCTGTTGAGCTGTAACAATTACCTCTGCGGCTTCTCTAAATAGTTCGTCCCTATCCGATGGATCAAGGTCTAAACTGCTCGAATTTTCTTCAATATATTCAGGCAAAACATAAGCACTGGCATAGCCTATTTGCGTTCCGATGTAATTTGTAATCTTTTGAATTTCAGGTGTATCTACAAAAGCACATTGAATTCGAGTTAAGTCGTTGCCTTGAGTGTAGAGCATATCTCCACGGCCGATCAATTGATCAGCCCCTCCTGAATCCAATATGGTTCGAGAGTCAATTTTTGATGTCACCCTAAATGCAATTCTTGCGGGGAAGTTGGCTTTGATGATCCCAGTGATGACATTTACTGAGGGCCTTTGGGTGGCAATAATAAGGTGAATCCCTACAGCTCTTGCCAATTGTGCCAATCGTGCAATTGGTGTCTCAACTTCCTTTCCTGCAGTCATGATTAAGTCGGCAAATTCATCTACTACCAATACGATATATGGTAAAAAGTTGTGCCCATTCTCAGGATTTAATTTTCGCTCTCGGTACTTTTGATTGTATTCCTTTAGATTCCTACACATTCCGTTTTTGAGCAATTCGTATCTATTGTCCATTTCTATACATAGGGAGTTTAGGGTATGGACCACCTTAGTGTTATCAGTAATGATCGCTTCTTCGGTATCAGGTAATTTGGCCAAGTAGTGACGCTCAATTTTGCTGTAGATGTTAAGTTCTACTTTTTTTGGATCAACCAAAACGAATTTGATCTCAGCGGGATGTTTTTTGTAAAGTAAAGAAGTAATTACAGCGTTCAATCCTACCGATTTTCCCTGGCCTGTTGCCCCGGCCATTAGCAAGTGTGGCATCTTAGTTAAATCCACAACAAAAGTTTCGTTACTGATGTTTTTACCCAAGGCTATTGGTAACTCCATTTCAGCGGTTTGAAATTTATTAGATGTGATCACTGAGCGCATTGAAACTATACTGGGTTTTTGGTTAGGAACTTCGATTCCAATAGTTCCCTTTCCGGGAATGGGTGCAATGATTCTTATACCTAATGCAGAAAGGGAAAGAGCAATATCGTCCTCTAAATTTTTGATTTTGGAGATCCTAATTCCCGCTTCAGGGACTATTTCATAAAGTGTTACTGTAGGACCAACGGTTGCTTTGATTTTTGAGATACCAATGTTGTAATTCTTTAAGGTTTCAACAATTTTGTCTTTATTTAATCCCAATTCCTCTTGATCGATTGTGATGGAACTTTCTCCATAATCTTTTAGCAGGTCATGAATCGGAAAACGGTACTTACTCAATTCCAGCTTTGGATCGATAAAACCATGTTTTTCTACCAAAGATTGCGCCAAATTGTTAGTCAAACTTTCTTCCTCTTTATAAGTTTCTACCTCCATAGTAACCTCATCCTCTGATGTTGATTTTTCAACCTCAACGGGATCAATTTGTTTTGCCTCAAAATCGGGAGCAGACTTTTCCACAAAATCATTGATTTCTAAATCCAGGCTGTTCTCTATACCTAGCTCAGATACAGTATTTTTATTTTTAAATAGGGATCTAAAAAACAATATGGATTTTTCTGGGGTTAATTTCCATTGGATTACCAATATAGCAATCAACAAAAAAACAAGTAAACCAGACACCCCTATTTTACCAAGATAAGCCACTAAAAAACTATTGATTTCATAGCCAACTAACCCACCTAATAATGGAGAATCCATGTGGTAAAATCCGAAGAAAATAGACAAACACATCAAATAAAGCACAGCCCAACTCCAATGGCTTATAAGATTCTCTCTATCACGATCAAAAAAAAGTAAATAGCCTGTATAGAAAAGTAGATAGGGGAGGATAAATACAGCTATTCCAAACAGTTGATAGACAAAAAAGTGGCTACCCAAGGCTCCTATTTTATTTAAAAGGTTTTGCGACTGAACTTCTTTTTCAAAAAATACTTCCAGGGTGCTTTGATCGGATTGGTGGTGGAATAAAAAAGAAATAAAAGAAACAGTCATCAAAAATCCCAAAATCAGCAAGAAACTCCCAAAAAGAATTTGTCTTTTTCTGGTGCGGGGATTTTTATCTTCTGGAAAATCAGGGAGTTTTTTGGCCATGAATGATGCTTATCAAACAAAAATACAAATTCATCCGAAATCCTATGACTAAAAAAACCCCAATACCATAATTGATAGGGGTTTTAACTTTGTAAAGTATTCACAAAGAGCTATGCCAAATCAAAACGATCTAATTGCATTACTTTACTCCAAGCCGCCACAAAATCATTGATAAATTTTTCTTCGCCATCCTCACAGCCGTAAACTTCGGCAATGGCACGTAATTCACTGTTAGAACCAAATATTAAGTCTACTCTTGTACCGGTCCATTTGATTTCGCCAGTATTCAAGTCACGACATTCAAATTCACTTTCACTCTCGTTTGTCGCTTCCCAAGTAGTATTCATGTCAAGTAAATTAACAAAGAAATCGTTGGTTAGGGTTTCAGGACGATTAGTCAAAACACCATGCTTGGAATTTCCAAAGTTGGTATTCAATACTCGCATTCCTCCGACCAAAGCAGTCATCTCGGGAGCTGTCAATGTCATCAATTGAGCTTTGTCAACTAATAATTTTTCCGCCCCTACATCATAATTATTTTTCGTGTAGTTTCTAAAACCATCTGCTAAAGGTTCTAAAACAGAGAAAGATTCAACATCGGTCTGATCTTGTGTAGCGTCTGTTCTTCCAGCAGTAAAAGGAACTCTAACCTGATGTCCTGCATCTGATGCGGCTTTTTCAATTCCTGCACTCCCTGCCAAAACGATCAAGTCGGCTAAAGAAACTTTTTTATCTTCACTCATAGCATTAAATTCGTTTTTGATGTCTGTCAATACATCTAAAACTTTCCCCAGTTGGATGGGTTGATTAACATCCCAGTATTTTTGTGGAGAAAGACTAACTCTTGCTCCATTGGCGCCGCCACGTTTATCGGAGTTTCTGAAAGTAGAGGCTGATGCCCATGCTGCACTGACCAACTGACCAACACTTAAACCTGATTCCAGAATTTTAGATTTTATAGTAGCTTCATCTATTTCATCAATTAACACATGATCTACCTTAGGAACAGGGTCTTGCCAAATCAAAGTTTCCTCAGGAACTTCTGACCCCAAATAACGTTCGATAGGCCCCATATCTCTGTGGGTTAACTTGAACCATGCCCTTGCAAAAGCATCGGCAAATTCACCGGGATTTTCATAAAAATGTCTCGAAATGGGCTCATAAACGGGATCCATGCGCAAAGCTATATCAGTTGTCAACATCATTGGAGCATGAGACTTATCTGGATTATGTGCGTCTGGAACCGTTCCGGCACCAGCACCACCTTTTGGCGTCCACTGTTGTGCCCCTCCGGGACTTTTAGTCAATTCCCAATCGTAACCAAAAAGGTTTTCAAAGTAATTGTTGCTCCACCTTGTGGGAGTAGTTGTCCATGCGCCTTCCAAACCACTGGTGATGGTGTGTTCTCCTTTGCCAGAGCCATAATTATTCTTCCAGCCCATGCTCATTTGCTCAATTCGGGCACCAGCAGGTTCAGCCTCTACATACTGATCTGCATCGGCGGCTCCGTGTGTTTTGCCGAAAGTGTGTCCACCAGCAATCAATGCTACTGTTTCGTAATCATTCATTGCCATTCGACCGAAGGTTTCACGAATATCAATTGCCGATTTTAGTGGGTCGGGATTTCCATTTGGCCCTTCTGGATTGACATAGATCAGCCCCATTTGTACTGCTCCCAAAGGATTTTCCAGTTCACGATCTCCCGTATATCTTTTGTCTCCAAGCCATTCTGCCTCTTGACCCCAATAGATGTCTTCTTCAGGCTCCCACACATCTGCACGACCTCCTCCAAATCCAAAAGTTTTAAACCCCATAGACTCCATAGCAACGTTACCTGTTAATACCATTAAGTCTGCCCAAGAAAGTTTTTTCCCATACTTCTTTTTGATCGGCCACAAAAGTAGTCTTGCCTTTTCTAAGTTTGCATTATCAGGCCAACTGTTCAGTGGTGCAAAACGAAGAGTACCTGCTCCTGCACCACCACGTCCGTCTGCAATTCGGTATGTACCGGCAGCATGCCATGCCATGCGGATGAAGAATGGTCCATAATGGCCATAATCAGCAGGCCACCAATCCTGAGAGTTGGTCATCAGTTCATGTAAATCTTCTTTAACAGCTGCTAAGTCTAGTTTTTTAAATTCTTTCACATAATCAAAATCTGGATCCATTGGATCAGAAAGAGAAGAGTGTTGACGGAGAATATTTAAATTTAATTGGTTTGGCCACCAGTCTCTATTAACATTTCCACCTCCAGCACTTTCTCTTAACACTCCGCCTAAATAGGGGCATTTTGCGATGTCACCGTTTCCATTAACATGATTATCCATAGGTATTTGGTTTAGATTTTATACATTTTCCAAATTTAAATTTATTTAGAACAAAATTTACAAGTGATAATAACAAATTTCTTTAGGTGTATAAGAATTTCTGATCTTTCAAAAAAAATCAATCAGTATTTAAATTTTTGATTTTAATTTTAAAATAGGCGTAAGACAAAGTCATTAAGGGACTGAGCCAATTAAAAAAAGCGTAGAAAAAATATTCCGCTACCCCCACGCCCAATACCCCCGATTGATATGCCCCACAGGTATTCCAAGGCACCAATACAGAGGTTACAGTTCCAGCATCCTCTAATGTTCTACTCAGATTCTCAGGAGCCAGATTTCGATCTCGGTAGGCTTTTGCAAACATCTTTCCCGGCACCACAATGGCCAAGTATTGGTCAGAGGCGGTAAGGTTGACCGTCAGACTGGTTGCTGCCGTACCGGCAATAAGTTGAAAATTGGTTTGAGCCCATTTTAAAAAAGCATTGCTAATGGCCTGTAAGGCACCAATTGCGTCCATCACCCCACCAAAAACCATAGCACAAATAATCAACCAAACCGTACCCAACATCCCTTGCATTCCTCCCGATGAAAACAATTCGTTCAAAAGGGGGTCATTGGTTTCGATTTGGGTATCTACAGTAATGGCATTAAAAATACTTATATATATGGTTTTAAAATTCAACACCGAACTTCCGGACAAATCCATCAGCAATTGAGGTTGAAAAATCAACGCAAAAAGACCACCCAAAAGTGTTCCAACAAAAAGTGCTAAAAGCGAAGGAGTTTTTTTGATAATCATTATAATAACTATTAGAGGTACCAAAAACAACCAGGGGGTGATGTTAAATTTTTTTCTAATGGATTCACTTAGAAATGAAGTATTTACTTCCCCTGAACTTGAAAAACTCCATCCCAAAACAATGAACAACAAAAGGGTAATCACAATGCAAGGGAGGGTCGTGTAAAGCATATAACGTATATGGGCAAAGAGCTCGCTTCCTGCCATTGCAGGAGCCAAGTTGGTGGTATCACTCAAGGGGGAAAGTTTATCCCCAAAATAGGCGCCGGAAATCACAGCACCGGCCACCATACCCACGGGTAAGTCCAAAGCTTTCCCTATACCAATCAAGGCAATCCCGATAGTCGCTGAGGTGGACCAACTGCTCCCCGTGGCTAATGAAACCAAAGCCGAGATTAGTACACATGCCGGGAGGAAAAAACGAGGGTTGGCAATTTGTAAACCAAAATCAATCATGGCGGGAATGATACCACTCAACAACCATGTTCCTGTCAAAGCCCCCACCAAAAGTAAAATCAAAATTGGACCAGTGACCGATTGTAAGTTTTCCCCAACCTTTTGTAACATTTCCCCATAGGTGACTTTGTTTCGATGACCTAACAAGCCTGCTACACCCCCCCCTAATAAAAGAATAAACTGGTTGGAACCACTCAATGCATCATCCCCAAAAACAGTGACATTATAGGTCAAGAGCACGACCAAAATGATCAATGGGAGTAAAGCAACCGATAGGGATAACTGAGGTTTTTTCAAACTCTTATCAATATCCTACAATATAAATTAAATTGATTTTATATTTAAATATAAATATTTAATAAAACCGATTCCCATAAAAAAACTATTTTAACGCACTAAACATTTGTATTTTTGACTGTAAATCGAAATTTAAATTATGCAATCATTTGATGTTGCCGTAATCGGATCTGGACCCGGAGGTTATGTAGCTGCCATTCGTTGCTCACAGTTGGGGATGAAAACCGCCTTAATTGAAAAGTACAATACCTTAGGAGGAACCTGCCTCAATGTTGGCTGTATTCCTTCTAAGTCGTTACTGGATTCATCTCACCATTATGAAGATGCCGTAAAGCATTTTGAAGAACACGGGATTGAAATTCCTGGTGAGGTTAAGGTCAATTTGAAAAAAATGATATCCCGAAAAACCTCAGTAGTGGAACAAACCACCAAAGGCATTGATTTTTTGATGGACAAGAATAAAGTAACCGTTTTCAATGGCTTGGGTTCCTTTAAAGATAGTACCACCATTCATGTAGAAGGAGAAAAGCCAGAGGATATTACTGCCAAAAACATTATCATTGCCACAGGTTCAAAACCTGGGAGCTTGCCTTTTATTAATATAGACAAAGACCGCATCATCACCTCGACTGAGGCATTAGAGTTGAGAGAAATCCCCAAACACATGATCGTCGTCGGAGGAGGGGTTATTGGTTTGGAATTGGGTCAGGTATACAAGAGACTCGGGACAGAGGTTTCTGTTATTGAGTACTCTGACCGTATAACACCTGTTATGGATAGTGCTTTGTCTCGTGAATTGACCAAAGTGATGAAAAAACAAAAAATTAAGTTTTACCTAGCTCACCAAGTCAACAAGGTAGAACGCAATGGAGATTTAGTCACCGTAACTGCCAAAGATAAAAAAGGGGAGGAAGTAACTTTTGAAGGAGATTACTGCCTGGTTTCAGTTGGCAGAAAGCCTTACACTGAAGGATTAAACGCAGAAGCTGCAGGGGTAAAACTTACCGAAATAGGTCAAATTGAAGTCAATGAACACCTGCAAACCTCTGCTTCTAATATCTACGCAATTGGCGATGTAGTACGTGGGGCCATGTTGGCCCATAAGGCAGAGGAGGAGGGTGTGATGGTCGCCGAAATACTTGGCGGACAAGAACCTCACATCGACTACAACCTCATTCCCAATGTTATCTATACCTGGCCCGAAGTAGCAGCCGTAGGCAAAACCGAAGAGGAACTGAAATCGGCGGGGGTAAATTACAAAAGTGGACAGTTTCCCATGCGTGCCCTTGGACGGTCACGCGCCAGCGGAGATACCGATGGATTTATCAAAATTTTAGCCGATGCTCAAACAGATGAAGTACTGGGGGTGCACATGATAGGGGCTCGTGTAGCTGATCTGATTGCCGAGGCAGTTGTTGCCATGGAGTTCCGTGCCTCTGCCGAAGACATTGCCCGTATCAGTCATTCGCATCCTACTTACGCCGAAGCGGTAAAAGAAGCTGCATTAGCAGCATCTGAAAATCGTCCTTTACATATCTGATAGGGAATTTTAGCTGGATCAATTCAATAATATTTGGCGCACTTTTAAGGTATTTATCCCATAACCTTTTTCATTTTTAGATCAATTTCATTAAGCGCTAAATTCCCTATGCTTCCCAGATGAGTGTGATCCAATGTTTTTTTTGGGACATATTCCTCCTCTGCAATGGCCTCTGCCATCTTCTTGTAGGCATCTCTGAAAGTCATTCCTTCATTTACCCATTCATTAAGGGTGTCAACACTAAAAACATATTGGTATTTTGGGTCGTCCAAAATATTTTCTTTGACCTTTATCTCCTTTAGACTGAAAGTAAAAAGTTCCAAACAAGATTTTAATTCATTGATTGCCTCAATGATGGGGCCTTTGGCAAGTTGCATTTCTCTGTGGTAGCCAGAGGGCAAATTAGCCATCAGTAAAGTCAATTGATTGGGCAGTCCCTGAAGCAGGTTACATTTACCTCGGATTAGTTCAAACACATCGGGATTTTTTTTGTGTGGCATGATACTGGATCCGGTGGTAAACTCCTCGGGAAAGCTGATAAAATTGTGTTCTTGACCCATGTAAAGACAGATATCCATTGTCATTTTAGAAAGGGTAGAGGCCAATGAGGCTATTGCAGTAGCTGTAGTTTTTTCGGCCTTACCTCTACTCATTTGAGCTGCAATGACATTGTATTTTAAATCGGCAAATCCCAAGATCTCGGTTGTAGCTTTTCTGTCTATCGGAAACGAACTTCCAAAGCCTGCGGCACTACCCAATGGGTTTTGATCTACAATCTGGTAGGCACCATTAAGTAAAGTCACATCGTCAATTAAACTTTCGGCATAAGCCGAAAACCATAACCCAAAAGATGAGGGCATAGCCACCTGAAAATGTGTATAACCCGGTAATAATTTATCCTTGTGATGATCGGCTAAATCCATCAATAATTTAAAAAAATTATTGGTCAGTTTTTTAATCGTTTCAATCTCTGCCTTTAGATACAAATGAAGAGCAACCAGCACCTGATCGTTTCGTGACCTGGCAGTATGTATTTTTTTTCCTAAATCGCCGAGGTTTTGGGTAAGTACATATTCTATTTTGGAATGCATGTCCTCAAACTCTGCTTCGATGACAAAATTCCCTTTTTCAGATTCATTTTTCAAATCTTTTAATACCACCACAAGTTTATCGGCCTCCTCTAAGTTCAATATCCCAGATTTCACCAACATTTGCGCATGAGCAATGGAAGCTTGGCAGTCATAGGCAGCCAAATGCAGGTCATACTCCCGATCTTTCCCCACCGTAAAGTGGTCTATTTTTTTGTTAGGGGGTTGATTTTTTTCCCAGAGTTTCATAATTAAAGTATTTTTGCTAGTAGTTCAATGTATATTTTTACCGCCTCTTCAATCTCATGAACAAAGATAAATTCATTAGCCGAATGCGATCTAGTTGACAGACCAGGACCCATTTTTAGTGAAGGACATTCCAATGCAGCCTGATCGGATAGGGTGGGTGAACCATAAGTTTTTCTTCCCATGGCAATTCCCGCTTGAACCAGTTCATGATCCATTCCTATTGAAGAGGAATTTAGGTGTAAAGACCTTGGTGTCATTACGCAAGGGGCAGACTTTACAAGTATTTTAGCCAATTCTTGATTACTGTATTTGTCATTAACCCTCACATCTATAACTAAATGAACATTAGCTGGTACTACATTGTGTTCTTTTCCGGCATTGACTTGTGTGACTGTGATTTTGACATCTCCCAAAAAATCGGATTTTTTTTCTAATGAATAGTTTTGAAACCATTGGAGTACCTCGGGAAGTTTCATAATGGGGTTGTCATTGTTGGGATGAGCTGCATGTCCTGGAGTTCCTGTAATGACAGCATCAAAAACAAGCAATCCTTTTTCTGCAACCGCCAGGTGCATCTCTGTGGGCTCACCTACTATGGCCACATCAATTTTGGGTAATTCGGACAATAGTCCTATCAAACTATGGTTTCCTGCAATTTCCTCTTCTGCAGTGGCAGCCATCACCAAATTATACTTAGGATTTTTCGCCGCATAGTAATGGGTAAACAAGGCAATCAAAGAAACCAAGGCCCCACCCGCGTCATTACTGCCCAAACCGAAAAGCTTTCCATCTTCGATTTTGGGTTCAAAAGGGTCGTTGGTATAGGCTGAGTTCGGCTGAACAGTATCATGATGAGAATTGAGCAAAAGGGTTGGTTTTTTTGGATCAAAAGCTTTGTTTTGTGCCCAAATGTTGTTGCCTACTCTCCTGAAGGGTATACTGTATTTATCAAACCATTGACCAATTCTGTTAGCCGTTTTTTCTTCCTCTTGCGAAAAAGATGGTGTTGCAATCAAATCCTTTAATAAATCAATAGCTGCTGTGGTTAACTCATTCATCTTTTAAAGTTAGCGTGGTGTGTTTAGTAATTCCTGAGATCATTTTTGGGGCTCCAATTTTCACTTTGCTTACCCCGTAAGCTAATGCATCAAAACAGTTGTCAATTTTTGGAATCATTCCTGAGTGAATGATATTTCCCTCCTTAAGATTGTCATATACTTTGGGAGTAATTGTTTCAATTACGCTGCTGTCGTCGTCAATGTTATTTAGAACTCCTTGCTTTTCAAAACAATACCATAGGGATACTTCAAAATATTGTGACAAATTCCTAGATAAGGTAGCAGCAATAGTATCTGCATTGGTGTTGAGTAATTGTCCTTTTTTGTCGTGGGTAATGGCACAACAAACGGGTGTATATCCACCATTTATTAGCATTTGAAACAGTTCGACATTGACATCAACTACATCTCCCACAAAACCATAGTCGATTTTTTTTACTTGTCTTTTAACCGATTGGATAGCATTGCCATCGGCTCCAGATAGTCCCAATGCGTTGCATCCTAAATTTTGTAATTGTGCTACTATATTTTTATTGATTTTGCCACCATATAGCATGGTAATGATATCGAGATTCTTAGCATCGGTGATCCTTCTGCCCTCAACCATTTGTACGGGTATATCCATTTTTTTGGCCATAGCAGTAGCTTTTTTACCTCCACCATGCACCAAAATTTTGGCATCTTGCATTTGTGTGAAGTCCGCAAGGAAAGATTGCAGAGCTTCTGCATCCTCAATGACATTCCCTCCGATTTTGACTACCGACAGTTTATCCATTTTCCAAAAGTTGCTTTAATACAGCTTGTGCCGAATAGATTCTGTTTTGAGATTGTTGAATGACCAATGACCTGGCACTGTCCAAGACACCATCCGTTGCAACAATATTTCGTCTGATGGGCAGACAGTGCATGAACTTTCCGTTGTTGGTCAGTTCCATTTTATCGGGTGTGATCATCCATTGATCATCTGTTTTGAGTATTTGTCCGTAATGATCGTATGAACACCAATTTTTGGTATAAATAAAGTCAGCTCCTTTAATGGCTTTTTCTTGATCGGTAATACATTCTATCCCCTCAGTAATTATTGGATTCAGGGCATAGCCTTCCGGATGCGCTATTATAAAATCAGCATCCATATGTTTCATCATTTGGGTAAAAGAATTTCCAACCGCATGGGGAAGGGCTTTAGGATGAGGTGCCCAACTCAACACTACTTTGGGTTTGTATTTAGGTTTAAACTCTTCAATCGTAATCGCATCCGCCAGGGCTTGTAAGGGGTGAGCGGTAGCACTTTCCATATTGATGATGGGTATGGAAGCGTATTTTGCAAAGCTTCTCAATACAGTCTCCGCCTCGTCTTTTTCCTTATCTGACAAAGAGGCAAAAGCTCTTATTGCGACCATGTCACAGTATTGGGAAACAACTGCAGCAGCTTCCTTGACATGCTCAGATCTCAATCCACTCATTTTGGTGCCATCTTCAAATTCCAAGGCCCAAGATTCTTGACTAAAATTCATGACCATGGTGGGGAGTCCCAAGTTTTGAGCAGCTTTTTGGGTGCTGAGTCGGGTTCTTAAACTTGGGTTAAAAAATAAAAGACCCAAGGTCTTGTCCTTGCCCAAACCATAAGATTTTGTAGGATTCTTTTTTAAATCCATTGCCAAATCAAGGGTCTGTTTAAAATTGGGTAAATCCGCTAAGGTGATAAAATGCTTCATAATATATCTTTTACTGCGTCAAAAAGTTGATCAAAATGTACTTTTTGAACGGTCAATGGTGGCAATATTCGCAATACGTTTTTATTGCTGCTGCCACCCGTAAATATTTGTTTTTCATAGATAAGTCTTTTTCTCAAAGGACCTACCTCAAAATCAAATTCAAGCCCAAGCATTAGTCCTCTCCCTTTGATTTTGGCTCCTTTAATTTTTTCTGCTTTGCTCCTGAAATAGGCTTCCATTTCTCTGGCATGCTTTTGGAGCTTATTTTTTTTCAGGATTTCCAAAACCGCTAAAGAAGCCGTACAGGCCATGTGATTCCCTCCAAAAGTAGTCCCCAGCATCCCGTATTTGGGTCTGACATCGGGGTGAACCAGTATGCCACCTATTGGAAAACCATTGCCCATCCCTTTGGCCATAGTAATGATGTGAGGTTTGATATTGTTTTTTTGAAATGCAAAAAAGGTACCTGATCTCGAAAAGCCGGATTGAACCTCATCTGCTATCAGGGCAGTTTCATATTGATGACATAATTGTTCCATTTTTATAACAAAATCATCTTCAGGCTGATCCAGACCGCCTACTCCTTGGATGGGTTCAAAAATAACTGCACAAACATCTCCTTTCTTCAATTCATTCTTCAACATCTCTTCATTATTAAAAGGGATAAAAGTAACTTGCTGCTGTTGATTCAATGGAGCATTGATGTTTAGGTTGTCAGTTGCTGCAACTGCTGCGGAGGTTCGGCCATGAAATGCGTTTTTAAAGGCCACCACCCTTTTCTTACCTGTATGAAAAGAGGCCAATTTTAATGCATTCTCATTGGCTTCAGCACCCGAGCTACACAAAAATAGTTGGTATTCGTGCAAACATGATTGTTCCCCGATTTCATCTGCAAGTTTTTGTTGAAGTGGATTTTCTACAGCGTTGGAATAAAAGGCAATTTTATGCAATTGATCTTTTAATCGATTAATATAATGGGGGTGGCTGTGTCCAACAGAAATGACTGCATGACCACCATATAGATCTAAATATTCTGTTCCTGCCTCATCGTAAACATAAACATCTTTTGCCCTTACCGGGCAAACATTATAGAGTGGATATACGTCAAATAATTTCATGGGTTTAAAATTTTTGAGGTTGATTTAACACCTTGTATCTGAATCATTGCATTTTAATTTCATTGATTTTTTCAAAAGAAGCCATAAGTCCTTTAATCAGGGATGAACTTAAGCCTTGGTGTTCCATTTCGTTCAAACCTGTAATGGTACAACCTTTAGGGGTAGTGACCTTATCGATTTCTGTTTCAGGATGGGAGTCCGTTTCGATTAACAAACTTGCAGCCCCTAAAGCAGTATTCATAGACATACGCATAGACTCGTCTGCATCGAAGCCCATTTGCACTCCCCCTTGAGTAGTGGCACGGATCAGTCGCATCCAAAAAGCAATTCCACTGGCACAAACTACAGTTGCAGCCTGCATTTGTTTCTCGGCAATTTTGATGGTAGTTCCTAACCCATTAAAAATCGCTTCTGCAATCGCTATTCTCTTTTCTCCGGCTACATTAGAACATAAACAGGTCATCGATTTACCTACTGAAATCGCAGTATTGGGCATGCTTCTAATTATGGGATAATTCTCTCCCAATTGTGTCTCCATTCTCTGTATGCTATAACCTGTAATGGCAGAAATTAAAATATGTTTTTCTGTAAGCACACCTTTTATTTGTTCCAAGATGCCGTCAAATTGTCCCGGTTGAACCGTGAATATTATGATGTCAGCATTTTTCACAGCCTCTTGATTATCTGTTGTGATTTTGACATTGTTGTACTCTTCCCATTTTTTGATGGAATTAAGTTCTCTTTTTGTCAGGTAAAGGGAGGTGTAGGTATTGTTGTATACCAATCCCTTGGCAATACTTAATCCCAAATTTCCTGATCCTATGATGGCTATTTTCATTTTTGTTTCTTTAAATTTTAATACACACTGGGTTTGAGTTGAAGACCCAAGTCTTCTTTCCAGCCCATGATTAGGTTTAAATTTTGTAAAGCTTGACCGGAGGCACCTTTAACTAAATTGTCAATCACTGATGTTATCAGCAACTGATCTTCAAATTGGTGCAAATGCAAGGCACAATGATTGGTGTTGACTACCTGCTTTAAATTAAGCTCATTATTCGATACATGAGTAAAAGGATGGTTTTTGTAATATTCCTTGTACATTTCAATGACTTCTTTGAGTTCTCCATCAAAATAGGTATAGCAACTGACAAAAATTCCCCTTGTAAAATTTCCTCTTTGTGGGAGAAAATAGATTTTTGGATTGCCAAGTGTCTCTCCTATTTCACCTAAATGTTGGTGGGTAAAAGGCTTGTACCATGAGATATTATTGTTTCTCCAACTGAAATGTCCGGTAGGACTTAATCCGACTCCTGCTCCTGTGCTACCTGTTGTGGCGTTGATGTGAATGGCTTTTTGAATCGCTCCCGTTTTAGCCAATGGTAAAAGGGCTAATTGTATTGCCGTGGCAAAACAACCGGGATTGGCAATGGCATTTGCTTTTTCGATTTTTTTCCTTTGATTTTCGGGCAATCCATACACAAAATCGTAATTCTGGAATTTCATGTCTTTTTTCAGTCTAAAATCGTTGCTTAAGTCAATGACAACGGTATTTTCAGAAAACTTATTTTTTTCCAAAAATCCAACCGATTTGCCATGTCCCAAACAGAGAAATACGACATCAACATTTGGATTGATAGTTGCTGTAAAATCCGGTGCTTGGCTCCCCAGCAAATCTCCGTGTGTGTCGTGTATGGGTGTACCGGGTCTAGTGGTACTATACACAAAATCTAATTCCAATTTTGGGTGGTGCAAAACTAATCGTATCAATTCTCCACCAGTATAACCTGAACCGCCTATGATTCCTACTTTCTTCATTTGTTTTTATTTACGATCTGGTATATTTTGTTTTGATTGGAAAGAAGTTTAATAAAACCCTTGGCGTCATCTGCCGACCAACCTTTGTTAATCTCACCATAACTGCCAAAACTAGCATTCATAAGGTCATGATCAGAATGTATACCGTTGAGTTCAAACCTATAAGGGTGCAGAGTTACGAAAACTTTGCCACTAACGGTTGCTTGGCTGTTAATTAAAAAAGCCTCCAAATCTCGCATAACCGGATCCAAATATTGCCCTTCGTGTAGTAGCATCCCATAAAAACTTCCCAGTTGTTCCTTCTGAAATTGTTGCCATTTGCTTAGAGTGTGTTTTTCGAGCAAGTGATGGGCCTTAATTATCAAAAGTGGTGCTGCAGCTTCAAAACCAACCCTACCTTTGATACCTATAATGGTGTCTCCCACGTGGGTGTCTCTGCCAATCCCAAATTTTTTGGCTTGGTCTTGAAGTTTAATAATATTGTTTACCGGGTTGTCCATCTGATCATTAATTCCTACAAATTCACCTTTTTCAAAGTGAAGGTTTAAATTCTCTGGCTTTTTATTTTGAACTTGTGATGGGTAAGCAGAGTCGGGGAGACTTTCATTGGAGGTTAAGGTTTCCTTACCACCTAAACTGGTTCCCCACAAACCTTTGTTGATAGAATATTGTGCTTTTTCCCATGATAGGGTAACTCCATTTTCTTTGAGATAATCAATTTCAGCTTCTCTGGAAAGCTTTTGGTCTCTGATTGGAGTGATGATTTCAATATCTGGTGCCATAACCTGAAAAATTAAATCAAACCGTACTTGGTCATTTCCCGCTCCCGTGCTCCCATGTGCTATGGCATTGGCGCCGATCTTATTTGCATATGCCGCAATTTCCGTTGCCTGAACTATTCTTTCAGCGCTAACCGATAGGGGGTAGGTATTGTTTTTGAGAACATTACCAAAGACCAAATACTTGACAACCTTGTTGTAGAAGGTATCCAAAGCATTGATGGATTGGTAAGTCTTCGCTCCCATTTGCAAGGCCTTGGATTTCATCTCCTGTATATCTTTGGTGTTGAAACCTCCAGTATTTACACTGATGGCATGAACCTCATAACCCTCTTGAGAGAGTTTCATCAGGCAATACGAGGTGTCTAAACCACCACTGTAGGCCAATACTAATTTTTTATTTTCCATTTTTGATTTGCTAAAATGTTATCATTGTCTTGGGTCATATAACATGCCTGTGCAGAGGCACATCGTTCTTTCTGTTCGCGTTAGTACGTCATAATTTTTACAGGTTTGACACCCTTTCCAAAATTCGGGGTCTTCTGTTAATTCTGAAAATGCAACAGGTTGATATCCCAGCTCATAATTAATTCTCATGACGGCTTTACCAGTGGTAATACCAAAGATTTTGGAATTGGGAAATTTCTTTTTGGACAAATCAAATACTTTCTGTTTGACTTGTTTAGCTAGTCCCTTCCCACGGTGTTCGGGAGAAACGATTAGGCCGGAATGAGCAACGTATTTTCCATGACCCCAAACTTCGATATAACAAAAACCTGCAAATTTATTGTTTTCAAGAGCAATAACTGCATCACCTGTTTCCATCTTTTTACTGATGTACTCAGGACTCCTTCTAGCAATACCAGTACCCCGCATTTTAGCTGATTCGCCGATGCATAAACTGATCTCCTTGGCGTATATAATATGTTTTGAGTTGGCAATAATTAATTCCATTATTGACAAACATTTTTAGGTTGAAAAAATAGATTATAAGTTTTGGAATGTGAGACCGGACGCACCTTAGTCTCCAATAGAGAAATATACCCGCTAGGGGCGGCGTGAACGAAGTGGAGCCGGTCTTGAAATGGCGGCGAATCCAATAGAGTATGTCGTTGCATTTATCATTTGAAGTGCAAATATCTGAATTTTATTTTTTTTGACAAAATCATCAAAAAAGATTAATCATTAACATTTGGCCTGCTAAAGTAAATTCAAATGATATTTTCATCTAATTTTTTTTAGAAATAGGCTGTTATAAATCCTTAATTTTACACATGTTTATAAAGTTCCAAAAACATTTAGAAACAAATTTTCCGCAAATCAAGGATCAAAATATACTTTTGGCACTGAGTGGTGGATTGGACAGTTGTGTTTTGTTGGATCTCATTTTTAAGTTAGGTTTCCGTCCTGCGCTGGCCCATTGCAATTTTCAATTGCGAGGAATAGCCAGTGATAACGATGCACGATGGGTTGAAGCTTTGGCTCAAGAAAAAGGTTTGGAATTTCATGTTCAAAACTTTAATACCCAAGTCTACGCGCTTAATAAAAAAGTATCTATTCAGATGGCAGCTCGGGATTTAAGATACCAATGGTTTGAAACCTTATCCATGCAAAATGAATATAATTTTATTTTTGTAGCCCATCATGCTGATGATGTGTTGGAAACCTTTATGATCAATGTCATGCGTGGCACTGGACTTAAAGGTTTGTTGGGTATACCAGAGCGTAGAGGAAAAATCCTACGTCCTCTATTACCTTTTTCCCGTGAGGAGATCAAACAATATGCTTTAGAAAACAAGATTCTACACAGGGAAGATGAGTCCAATGCAAAAACGGATTATTTGCGCAATGCACTTCGCCACGAGGTGATCCCGAAGTGGAAAAAAAGGGATTCCAATTTTGACGAGCAGTTTCGAGAGACACTCAAATATTTGGGTCAAGCACAAGTAGTGTTGGATAATGTCCTTGAGGATTTTAAAAACAAAAATTTTATTCCTTTTCAGCAAGGATTTAAAATATCGATACATGAGTTGGGAGTCCTATCATCATTAAGTTATTACTTGCATGCCTTATTTGCTCCTTACGGGTTTGTAAATTTGGATGATCTTGAGCATTTGATGCATTCACAAAGTGGTAAACAACTTTTTTCCGATACCCATAGATTGATCAAAGACAGAGAGTATTTTTTATTGACCCCCATCGAAGAATCTCCTTACAAATCTTATTCGATTGAATCGGAGTTGTCTGCCATTGAAATTCCTATTAGGCTGACTTTTATGCAAGAAAAAAACTTTAAAATAGGTGAATCGAAAAGCCTGATGTTAGACAAAGCCAAGTTAAAGTTTCCCTTGACACTAAGAAAATGGAAACAAAGTGATTATTTTTATCCCAGCGGTCTAAAGGGAAGTAAGAAATTGAGCAAATATTTTAAAGACGAGAAATATTCACTTTTGGAAAAGGAAGCCCAATGGTTGCTTTGCTCTGGAGAGAATATTGTATGGGTGATCGGTAAAAGAGGCGATCAACGTTTTTTGGCCAATGCTGATACTAAAGACAAATGGTTAATTCGGTATCATGATTAAAAAAGGTTTTTTACTGTTGTTCTTTTGGACATTTTTACTTAAGGCTCAAGAACCTGTGGTTTGGGTCACTGACTTTAAACAGTTATCAGATACTGAATATTTGCTGATTTTTAAAGCATCAATGCAACCTAAATGGCATTTGTATTCACAAAAACTTCCCAAAGACGGACCTTTACCAACGGAGTTTGTGTTTGAAGGGGTAGGTTCAGCTTTTGAATTTGTTGGAATTACCAAAGAAAGTGAAACCGTTACAGCTTTCGATCCCATCTTTGAAATGGATTTGTCATGGTTTGAAAAAGAGGCAGCTTTCCAGCAGAAAATTCGACTTTTACAACCCGAGGTAGCTGCTATTTCTGGTGAAATCAACTTTCAGGCCTGTGATGATAAAGTTTGTATTTTCAGAAACGAACCCTTTAGCTTCGTTTTGAATTCTTCAAAAGCCATTGCAGAGGTAAAAAGAACTGTAGATCCCGAAAGTTTAAAAAAATCTAAAGCATTGCAATTGCCATTAAAAAACAGGCGGTTATTGATGCAAAATCAAAGTCAAAATGGTGATAACCCTTTGCTAAACTTATTTTTATTGGGATTCATTGGAGGCTTAATTGCACTGCTTACACCTTGTATTTTTCCTATGATCCCGCTTACTGTTTCCTTTTTTCTTAAGCAGAGTGGAAGTAAAAGTAGGGGGGTGGGGAGTGCATTAATCTATGGGCTTTTTATTCTATTGATCTACATCATGATGAGTTTACCCTTTCATTTTCTGGATGTATTAGATCCCCAAATATTAAATACTCTCTCTACAAATATTTTGATGAACATAATCTTTTTTGCTGTATTTGTATTTTTCGCCTTTTCCTTTTTTGGATACTACGAGTTGACCTTACCAAGCAGTTGGGGAAATAGATCTGATGCGGCTTCAGCTGGTCGTGGTATATTAGGAATATTTTTTATGGCACTTACTTTAGCCATTGTATCCTTCTCTTGTACAGGCCCTATTTTGGGATCGCTATTGGCTGGTTCACTAACTGCAGAGGGTGGAGCTGACCAGTTGACTGTCGGTATGGCCGGATTTGGATTTGCTTTGGCCCTCCCCTTTGGCTTATTAGCATTTTTTCCTAATTTACTAAAATCTATTCCCAAGTCTGGTGGGTGGATGACTAAAGTCAAAGTTACTCTCGGCTTTTTGGAATTGGCCTTGGCCTTAAAGTTTTTGTCCAACGCAGATCTTGTAGGTCACTGGGGGATAATTAAGCGCGAGATTTTTATAGGCGTATGGTTGGTAATTTCAATATTGTTATTAATTTACCTGATAGGATGGTTGCGATTTCCCAATGATCAAAAAGGGTCCAAAATTCCCTTGATGCAAAGATTTTTTACTTTTTTGGTATTGATCTTTATTTTCTATTTGGTCCCAGGTTTGGGGAAAAACCAAGATGGACAACTTTCTTTGTTGAGTGGCTTTCCTCCTCCAGTATTCTATAGTGTTTACTCTTCTAATTCAGAATGTCCTCTTGGATTGAATTGCTTTAAAGATTACTACAGTGGAAGGGCTTATGCTGAGGCTAAGAATAAACCCATCTTATTAGATTTTACAGGATGGGCCTGTGTAAACTGCAGAAAGATGGAGGAAAATGTTTGGTCACAACCGGAAATATTTAATTTATTAAATGAAGATTTTGTGATTATTTCACTTTACGTTGACGACCGAAAAGAATTACCCGAAGGACAAAAATTTGAATTTAAATATCCCAGTGGTAGAATAAAGACCATTAAAACAATAGGTGAAAAATGGGCAACTTTTCAAAGCCTAAATTTTACATCTGCTTCACAGCCCTATTATGTTTTAATGTCTGCAGATGAAACCATACTAAACTCTCCAATTCAATATACAAACGCTAAAACTTACAAAGACTGGCTGCAATCAGGTTTGGAATTACATCGACAAATTACAAAACAGCCCAGTGGCTATGCTTTCTAAATAACCTCAAAGGTTTATCCAATAATTAATTTTAAGGGTTATGTTCCAATTTCTGTTTGGTACCAGCATATTAGAATCGCTACTGTTAAACACTAAAAATATGTCTGAAGCAGGTTTGTACCTCCACTGAAATCTTGAATTAAAGTTCCACAACCTTTGTTGTTCATTGTATTGATATAAATTGGAAAAGAAAACATTTTTGGTAAATGTAAAATTCGATTTAACCCCTAGCAACCAAAATCCGTTGACCCCCCATGGTTTCTCGAGTAAAATATGATTATAACTTACTAAGGAATTTAATTCCACATATGGTTGAAATCTGTATCCCATTTCACTGAAGAATAGCCATCTATTTCCTCTTTGGAAGTAACCTCCGTAAGACGATTTTAGATTGTAAGTAAAAAGGCTTTGAGGTTTGGAGCTGAAATATAAATTGATACTATTCCATCGGTGCTCTGTTAGGGCCTCAAGACTACTTACTCCTGTCCTTATGGGATCAAATGGATTTTGGAGAACTATGAATTGATTTTCAAAAGCCAGCATCATTTCACTTCTATTTTTAAAATTAACTTCATATCCAAACTTTGTTCTACGATCGATACCGTCTCCATCAAAATTAAAATATTGTATGCTGCCAATCGAGGGACCATGCGACAAAACCTTTGAATCTTCTCCGGGAAAAATTAAATATTTTAGAGTAGTGTCAAATTTGTAGTAATTGCTCCTTGGTACATAGCCCACTTCGGCATTGTAGTTTTGCCCTACATATTCTGCCTGTAAAGATCCCAAGAAATGATTATCGTTATAGGTGATGTTTGAGGCAAAGATGGCATTGTCATATCTTATCTCTGGACTGAAAGACTTCAGGTACATCAATTTACCATTCCATAAATTATCTGCCGAAAAATAGTTGTATTCAAGTCCGATATTACGGTTATAGTCTTCGATTGAAGTATTCGTTTTTTTAAGTTCGCCACTACTCTGTTTGTTAACGAAAATCATTCCAATGGTAGAGCGATCCAGAACTTTGCGTTGCAATGAGAAAACACCAAAATTCTGTGCAGGTAAACCTTTTTCTGAATCTTCTTGAGTTTGAATATCAAGAAGACCAACCCTCCATTTTTCATCTACATTTCCACTCAGCCTAATTCCACCGATTATTGGATTTTCAAGACCTATTCGCCTTGAAAAAAAAGGTCTAATGTTTTCATATCCAAAGTTTCCAAATAGGTCTGCATTTTCAAGAAAAAACTGTCTTCTTTCTGGAAAGAATAGTTCAAAACGATCAAGATTGGTGACTTGCTGGTCGACTTCGGCCTGGGAAAAATCTGGATTAATGGTAATGTCCAGGTTTAGTGAGGAGGTCAAATTGAGTTTAATATCCGCTCCTGGATTAAACTGATTAGAGGTGACGTTTTTTTCAGGGCTGTCTATAATTCCAGACAGGTATGGGATGAGAGAAATGTTGGATCCCTGATTGGGGGGTGGCGCATCCCATTCAAGCACTCCTGAGTAAGCCATGGTAATGGATGGAAATTGTCTAGGCACAGGAGTCCAACCCGACTTTTCACTTGCTTTTAGGTCTAATCGGCTAAAACTTATTCCCCATTGGGTAAGGTTGTCTTTATACCGGATGGATTTGAAAGGTATCGCGATTTCTGCGATCCATTTTTCATTATCGAAAGCGACTTCTGAATACCACTTTGTGTCCCAATTTAGATCAACACTCCTACCATTGAAAATGGTTCCATCCCATTGGGCGCCATAGGCATTGAGTCCAAAAGCGAAACCTGTATTCATGTTATTAAAGGGGTCAATCGCAACTATAAAATTATCGTTCTTACCAAAACTAAAGTCCCTTTTGTAGGATTCCACTACATAATCACCTTTTATTGTGTTGTTAAAGAAAATTACAGCGATATAAATATTTTTGTCATCATAAGCCATTCTTATCTCAGAGAACTGAGTTGCCTTTAGGTCGTCTTGAGGTAAGATCATGGAAAAATTATCGGCAACATCAGCAGTTTCCCATATGCTTTCTTTGAGCTGCCCGTCTAAAATGATTTTTTCCGAAACCTTTCCAATTTTAATTACGTAATCATTATTGATTTTTTGACTACATACGTTTTGAAAAATGAAAATTAAAATTATAGGTAATAAAATTCTCTTAAAGGAAATACTCATAATGATATTCTTATTGATAAAATTGATCAATGGAGGTTTTACAGATGTCCTCCATCAATTCACTGATTTTATCAGTTAAATCATTAAAAAATTTTTTTCCTTTTTCTGAGGTTGATTTTTTGGGATTTCCCACTCCAGTATCTTCAGTAACTTTAGACCATTTCCTCTCTGTCCAAGCCCATTTTTCACGAAATCCTTTAATAGCACTCTTCTTTTCTTTACCCAACCCAGCAATAGAAAGTGGTAAAACAAAATCAGGATTTATGTGCATCATTATACTGGTTTCCATTTCATCAGCATGATCTCCTTCCTCTTCAAAGTATTCTGATTTTTCTAGTGCATGAAACCAATTGCAAGTACTCATAAACATTTTAGGGAAGGCCAATCCCAATTCTCTTAATATCATTTTAAAATCATTTCCTCCATGGCTATTAAGGATCAAAAATTTTTTAATGTCTTGGCTGTTCATAACGGTTAAAATATCTTTAAGTATTGCCATTTGAGTACTTGGGCTCATATTTATGTCTAAATAGATATCCGTTTGCCCAGTATTTACTCCAAAGGGTATAGTGGGTAATATGATAACTTTTGCTCCTTTTTCCCAAGCTTTTCTTCCAGATTCTTCACTTATAGCATTGGCTTCATATACGTCCGTACCATAGGGTAAATGATAATTGTGGGCCTCTGTTGCTCCCCAAGGTAAAACGGCCAACTCGAAGCGTTTGGATTTAAGATCTTTCCAAGTGCACTCCGATAAGATATAAGGTCTCATCAAAAGCAAATTTAATCGATAATTTTAAATGTTTGTTAGGAGTTTATTTACATTTGAAAATAGACTTCATCAAAAGGAATCCTAAATCGGGGGCCGTAAACTCCTTTTTTTGTTCGGATGCCACAACCAATGATCATACTGATTTCTGCTGTTTTGGGCAGATTTAATGTTTTTTTTACCCTCTTAGAATCAAAGCCCTCCATGGTGCATGTATCGTAACCATAACCAGCCATACTTACCAAAAAGTTTTGTGCGGCCAATGCTGTGCTTTTGTGAGCTACAACTCGCATATCTGATTTTTTAACCTGTCGATAAACCACTTGCTTTATTCCTTTTAAATACACAACTATACTTTTTATCCACCCACCAAAATTCCCAACACTGTATATTTTAGGAAGTATTTTCTGGTAATAGGATGTTGCTGCTCTGATTTTTTTTGGATCATTATTTTTTGACTTTTCAAACTCCAATTTTATAAAATCCACATTGGAGGCTATTCTTTTTTCCCAAAGGTCTTTTCTAACAACAGGAATTACAAACTGTTTAGCCGTTTTGGCAGCAGGCTGATTGAAACATTCTAATGCTATCTTTTTAATTAATTCAGCATCGGTGATGTGGTAAAACTCCCAAAGTTGAAGGTTGCTACTGTTGGGAGCTAAAATAGCCTGCTCTATGCACTTTTTAACTGTCTTAGAGTTAATGTTTTTTTTATCATCGAAAACCCTCACCGAGCGGCGATATTCGATTGCCTCACTTACTTTCTTTTCGCACATTAAAGATTTTTTAATAAAAACTTCAACAAAGATAAGGACTTTGGATAAGGTGCATATCGTCCTGGAAGGTCAAATAAAAAACTGCGTTTAATGACCGGTTTTTCGTGTGAGAAATTTTTAAAACTATACTTACCATGATAAGCCCCCATTCCACTATGACCTACCCCTCCAAAAGGAAGGTTATCATTTGCAAATTGTATTATCGAGTCATTGGCTACACCCCCACCAAAGGAGTAACGTTTGAAGAGCTTATCGATGAATTTTTTTCTCTTAGAAAAAACATAAAAGGCTAAGGGGCGCTCCCTGTTTTCAAGAAGTTTATGAATCATTTCCTCATTACTATAGCTAATAATAGGTAAAATGGGTCCAAATATTTCTTCCTTCATCAATTCACTGTCTAAATTTGGATTATCAACCAATGTCGGCCCGAAAAAAAAATCCTTTTCATCTGTATTTCCTCCATAAATAACGTTTTGATTGGCAAGAGAGGCTTTTAATTTATTAAAATGGTTTTGGTGAGCGATTCGACCATAGTCTGGAGAATCTTGTTGATTTTTTCCATAAGCTTTTTCGATTTGAAAGATCAGTTCTTGGGTTAATTGATCTTTTATTTTTTCGTGTACCAATAAATAATCTGGAGCAATACAGGTTTGCCCGCAGTTAAGAAATTTACCCCATACTATTCTTTTACTCGTAATGCGAATAGGAGCAGTGTTATCAACAATACAAGGACTTTTTCCTCCTAATTCCAAAGTTGTAGGAGTGAGGTGTTCAGCAGCAGCTTTGGCGACGATTTTTCCAATCGAAGTACTACCAGTAAACATAATAAAATCCCATTTTTTCTTTAGTAGCAATGTTGCTGTGGATGCATCTCCTTCGACCACGGCAACGTGGTCATGGTCAAAAACAACTTTTATTATAGATTTAATTAAATTTCCAGTCTGAGGTGCAAACTCCGAAGGCTTTAAAACTACAGTATTTCCAGCCGCAACAGCACCAACTAGTGGAGTAATCGCCAGCTGGAACGGATAGTTCCAAGGACTGATGATCAAAGTATTACCATAAGGTTCCGGTAATATGTAGTCTTTAGAGGGGAAATTGATGAGGCTACTTTTCGCTCGATGGTTACGATTCCAAAGGGGGAGCATTCTTATCATTTTACTGATCTCTTTCTCCACCAATACCACTTCAGATGTCATCGACTCAAAGCCCGATTTACTTAAATCTTTCTTCAGCGCATCGTAAATGTCTTTTTCTCGCTTCTGTATCTCTTTCTTTAAAGCTTTTAGTTTTTTAATTCTAAAAACTGTGGTCTGAGTGATTTGAGTATTGAAAAAGTTTTTTTGCTTTTGATGTAAATTATCAACTGCCTTTTCTGAATTATATTCCATTGTTTGGTATTTTTGAGGCTTGTTTTTATAAATATAATTCAAATAGATTTCATATATTTTTTTTTTGTTTGAATGTGTTATTAACTATCATTTAATTAGCTGATAATCATTTAATTAAATTGATTTAAATTAATTTGGATATAATTTACAACAACATAAATTTCATAGCTTACGGTTCCTAGCCATTAATTTAGTAAAGAATTTGTAAAATGACACTTAATAAATACAGCAAACGGGTAACACAAGATCCCACACAACCTGCTGCTCAAGCAATGCTTCATGCAATTGGTATGGTCGATGAGGATTTTGATAAACCATTGATTGGGATTGCCAGTACTGGCTACGAAGGTAACCCCTGTAACATGCACCTAAACAATCTTTCGGTGCACGTAAAAGAGGGAATTGCACCCCACCAAATGTTAGGTTTGATTTTCAATACCATAGGTGTGAGTGATGGAATTTCCATGGGAACTCCAGGTATGCGTTTTTCTTTACCCTCCAGAGATGTAATTGCAGACTCAATAGAGACTGTAGTACAAGCAATGTCCTATGATGGTTTGGTTACGGTAGTGGGTTGTGACAAAAATATGCCCGGAGCTTTGATTGGGATGCTGCGACTAAATCGCCCAAGCATATTGGTTTATGGAGGAACCATTGCATCGGGATGTGTCAAAGACAAAGAATTAGATGTTGTCTCAGCTTTTGAAGCTTGGGGTCAGAAAGTGGCTGGAAAAATAGACGAAAACGAATATAAAAAGGTAATACAAAATGCCTGTCCTGGTGCTGGTGCTTGCGGAGGAATGTATACAGCCAACACTATGGCCTCAGCCATTGAAGCTCTCGGGATGTCGTTGCCCTTTAGCTCCTCTAATCCTGCTGTAAGTCAAGAAAAAATTCAAGATTGTAAAGCTGTTGGTGTGGCCATGAGGCACCTTATCGTAGAGGATCTAAAACCTTTAGATATTGTTACCAAAAAATCCTTGGAAAACGCATTACGTTTGATAGCCATTCTAGGAGGATCTACAAATGCTGTTTTACACTTTTTGGCTATTGCCCATGCCGCTGATATCAATTTGACAATTGACGATTTTCAAAAAATAAGTGATTCAACACCTTTCCTTGCAGACCTTAAACCCAGCGGTAAATATTTAATGAAAGACCTCCATGCTATTGGAGGTATTCCTGCAGTATTAAAATTTATGCTTGAAAACAACTTGCTTAATGGAGATTGCATGACCATTACCGGTAAAACTTTGGCAGAAAATTTGACCGATGTTAATTGTTTAAAAGAGGGGCAAGACCTGATCCGATCTTTGGATAATCCTATTAAATCTACTGGTCATATAAGAATTCTCAAGGGAAATTTAGCCCTAGAGGGTTCTGTTGCCAAAATCACTGGAAAAGAAGGACTTAAATTTGCAGGGCCAGCACGTGTTTTTGATGGTGAATTCGCAGCTAATGATGGAATTGGAACAGGAAAAGTAAAAAAAGGAGATGTAGTAGTGATTCGTTACGAAGGGCCAAAAGGTGGTCCTGGAATGCCCGAAATGCTGAAGCCAACCGCAGCCATAATGGGAGCTGGATTGGGCAAGGATGTTGCCTTGATTACCGATGGTAGATTCTCCGGTGGGACCCATGGATTTGTTGTAGGACATATTGTTCCTGAGGCACAAGAGGGTGGAGTTATTGCTTTGTTAAAAGATGGTGATATCATCACCATTGATGCCGAAACCAACACCTTGTGTGTAGATTTATCAGATCAAGAGATTGAAAAAAGAAGAATTAATTGGGTACAACCTCCTTATAAGTTTTCAAAGGGGGTATTACTAAAGTATATAAAAAGTGTTTCAACAGCCTCTCAGGGTTGCGTAACCGATAATTAATCAGATGAAAACAAAAGAGCAAATTGCCTTACAAGAGCAAGAAAGTGAAAGTATTAAAATTTCTGGTGCAGAAGCTGTCATAAGATGTCTTTTGGCTGAGGGTGTAGATTTGATTTACGGCTATCCTGGTGGTGCAATTATGCCTGTTTATGACGAATTGTATAAGTTTCAAGATCAATTGAATCACGTATTGACTAGACACGAACAAGGGGCAACACATGCTGCACAAGGATATGCTAGAACCTCTGGAAAGGTTGGAGTAGCTATAGCTACATCCGGACCAGGCGCAACAAATCTAGTTACTGGAATAGCAGATGCACAGATCGATTCCACACCAATGGTTTGCATCACCGGTCAAGTTGGGTCACACCTTTTAGGATCTGATGCCTTTCAAGAAACCGATATCATAGGTATTTCTACTCCTGTGACTAAATGGAATTATCAAATTACCAAGGCTTCTGAAATCCCTGAAATTTTTGCAAAAGCATTTTTCATTGCCAGATCTGGAAGACCCGGACCGGTACTAATCGATATTACCAAGGATGCACAATTCGACACCTTTGATTTTATATATAAAAAATGTAAGGGAGTAAGAAGTTATAAACCCTTTCATGCTTTGGATACCCATGCGGTTACCAAAGCTGCGGAGTTGATCAACAAGGCCAAAAAACCATTTATTGTGTGGGGTCAAGGGGTTATCCTTGGCCAGGCTGAGGAGCAGTTCAAATCCTTTGTTGAAAAGTCGGGGATTCCAGCTGCTTGGACTATATTAGGACTGTCTGCACTGCCAACCGCTCACCCACTTAACGTAGGAATGGTTGGAATGCATGGGAATTACGGTCCCAACTTATTGACTAACGAATGTGACTTACTTATTGCTGTTGGAATGCGCTTCGATGATAGGGTGACTGGAAATTTGGAGACTTATGCTAAACAGGCCAAAATAATTCACTTTGAAATTGATCCTGCTGAAATCAATAAAAATGTAAAAGTAGATTTACCAGTTTTAGGAAATTGTAAAGAAAGTTTAGATGCCCTTATACCGCTAATTGAAAAAAAATCTCATAATAAATGGATGGGACGTTTTGATGAATTGATGAAAGTGGAGGTAGATCAAGTGATCAATAAGGACTTGTACCCAAAAAAGGATGGGCTAACTATGGGAGAAGTCATTGTCTCGATCAACAAACATACCCGTGGCGATGCCGTCTTGGTGACCGATGTTGGTCAACACCAAATGGTGGCTTGTAGGTACACAGAATTCATCCATACCAGAAGTAATGTAACCTCGGGAGGTTTGGGAACCATGGGGTTTGCTTTGCCGGCTGCTTTAGGTGCTAAAATGGGCGCTCCTGAAAGAGAAGTTGTGGCCGTGATAGGGGATGGGGGATACCAAATGACAATTCAAGAGTTGGGAACCATTTTCCAAACCCAAGCTGCTGTTAAAATTGTAGTTTTAAACAATGAGTTTTTGGGTATGGTGAGACAATGGCAACAGTTGTTTTTTGACAAACGCTATGCATCTACCGAAATGGTAAACCCTAATTTTATAGCAATTGCAAAAGGTTATTATTTGGACGCCAAAAAGGTTGATAAACGAGAAAATTTAGACTCTGCGGTGGCTGACATGATAGCCTCTGAAAAACCATACTTTTTAGAGGTTTGTGTTGAAAAAGAAGATAATGTTTTTCCAATGATTCCATCAGGAGCATCGGTTTCTGATATACGTCTTAAATAATCGAATTAACAATGGTCAAAACATATACTATTTCGATCTATTCTGAAAACAACGTAGGTTTATTAAATCGTATCTCAGCAATTTTTTTAAAACGTCATATCAATATTGAAAGTTTGACTACTTCACAGTCTGAGATCAATGATGTTTTCAGATTTATAATTATAGTCAAATTAGAAGAGGAAGGTGTCAAAAAACTAATCAATCAAATTGAAAAGCAGGTAGATGTGATCCGTGCATTCTATCATACCGATGAGGAAACAATTTTTCAAGAAAGCGCTCTCTACAAGGTTAAATCTAGTGCTTTATTTGAGGAAAGACACATTCAAAATATTATCAAGGATAGTCATGCAAATATCGTAACTGTTTCCCCAGAGTATTTTGTAATAGAAAAAACAGGTTTCCGAAATGAAACCGATCGTTTGTATCATGATTTAGAGCCCTTTGGCTTGCTTCAATTCGTTCGTTCGGGAAGAATTTCAGTAACGAAATCAAAAATGGAAATCAGTGAAATCCTAAAAAAATTTAAATCAGATAATTAATATAAATTTATAATTCTAATGGCCAATTATTTCAATCAACTTTCATTAGCACAAAAATTAGATCAACTGGGGCAATGCCGCTTTATGAGTCAGTCTGAATTTGACCGAGGCGTAGATGAGCTTAAAGGAAAAAAAATCGTTATTGTAGGATGTGGTGCTCAAGGTCTTAACCAAGGTCTTAACATGCGTGACTCGGGCTTAGACATTAGTTACTCTTTGCGTCAAGGGGCTATTGATCAAAAGAGAACTTCCTATCAAAATGCTGTTGATAATGATTTTTCTGTTGGAAACTATGACGAGATGATTCCAAACGCTGATGTAGTTATCAATTTGACTCCTGACAAAAACCATAGCTCAGTTATCGAATCAGTTGTACCCTTGATGAAAAAAGACGCAATCCTCTCTTATTCTCATGGTTTTAATATTGTAGAAGAGGGGATGAGCATTCGAAAAGATTTGACAGTGATAATGGTAGCACCGAAATGTCCTGGATCTGAGGTTAGAGAAGAATTTTTGAGAGGATTCGGTGTACCTACATTGATCGCCGTTCACCCTGAAAATGATCCTCACGGTCGTGGCCTGGAATATGCAAAAGCCTATGCAGTGGCGACAGGGGGTCATCGTGCTGGTGTTTTAGAGTCATCTTTTATTGCTGAGGTTAAGTCTGACTTGATGGGAGAACAAACTATCCTTTGTGGGGTTTTGCAAACCGGTTCCATTCTCTGTTTTGATAAAATGGTTGAAAAAGGTATCGATCCTGCTTATGCTGCGAAACTTATCCAATTCGGGTGGGAAACGATCACGGAGGCACTTAAACATGGTGGTATTACCAATATGATGGACCGTCTTTCGAATCCTGCAAAAATTAAAGCTTTCGAACTTTCTGAAACACTAAAAAAAATCTTAACACCTTTATTCCAAAAGCATATGGACGATATCATGTCCGGTCATTTTTCTAAAACTATGATGGAGGATTGGGCAAATCAGGATAAAAAACTTCTACAATGGAGAGCTGCTACTGGTGAAACTGCTTTTGAAAAAACTACAATTACTAGCCAAGAAATTTCAGAACAAGAATATTTTGATAATGGGGTTTTGATGGTTGCTTTTGTTCGTGCCGGAGTAGAATTGGCTTTTGATACTATGGTTTCTTCAGGTATCAAAGAGGAATCTGCTTACTATGAATCACTTCATGAAACACCTCTGATTGCAAATACTATCGCCAAAAAGAAATTATTTGAAATGAACCGCGTTATCTCAGATACTGCTGAGTATGGTTGCTATCTTTTTGATCATGCTGCCAAACCCATACTAAACGACTTTATGAAAGATATTGACACTGACGTTATTGGAAAACCTTTTGCTAAAATTGATGGAAATGGTGTAGACAATCGTCAATTGATCGATGTTAATGAAATCATTCGCTTTCATCCGGTTGAGATAATCGGATATGATTTGAGGGAGTCAATGACCGCAATGAAGAAAATAGTTTAATAAGTAATTCATATCCACCTATTTCTAATCAATTTAGAGTTAATATTTAGTTAAGGGTTATTAGGAAGTTTATTTCCTTTACTCTTGCTCTAAAAAAATGTTTAACTTTGTTTAATAAAAATAAAACAAAACAAAAGTAATGAGTAATGTTTTGACCCAACTAGATATTGAGCATCTTAAAATCAATGATATCCCGGAACCTTTTCGGCCACAAAAAAATAACTTCAACCAATACTTAGTCGATGGAGAGCTAAAAGTTTGGAATGGTAAAATGGCAGATGTTTACTCTACCATAAGGACTGAAAATGAAAGTGGTGAAATTGTTCCTACTCTTTTAGGGTCTGTTCCTGACATGGAATCTGAATCCGCATTAATTGCACTTGAATCTGCTAAAAAAGCCTTTGAAAGAGGGAAAGGGCAATGGCCTACTATGAGGGTAAGAGAGCGATTGAATTGTCTTAAACGTTTTGCTGATAAAATGAAGAATCACCGTGAGGAAGTTGTCAAATTGTTGATGTGGGAAATTGGTAAAACACTCTCTGACTCTGAAAAAGAGTTCGATCGAACGGTTGATTATATATACGACACTATTGACGCTTATAAGAAGCTTGACCAAAAGAGTGCTAAGTTTGAAAAAGAAGGTGGTATACATGCTCACATAAGAAGAAGTCCACTGGGAGTAGTACTGTGTTTAGGACCTTACAATTATCCCCTAAACGAAACCTTTTGTTTATTAATTCCTGCAATTATAATGGGAAATACAGCGGTTTTTAAACCTGCCAAGCATGGTGTACTTTTAATTACCCCTTTATTGGAAGCGTTTAAAGAATGTTTCCCTCCAGGTGTAGTAAACATTCTATTTGGTCGAGGAAGAAAAATTGCCCAACCCATAATGAAGACTGGTCATGTTGATGTATTGGCTTTGATTGGTCACAGTTCTTCCGCGGTCTCATTGCAAGACGAGCACCCAAACAAAAATAGACTTCGGCTGGTACTTGGACTTGAAGCTAAAAACCCAGGGGTTATTTTACCCGATGCTGACCTCGACCATACTGTGAAAGAATGTATTTCCGGAACATTGTCTTATAATGGACAACGATGCACCGCATTAAAGGTTTTGTATGTTCACGAGTCTATAATTGACCAATTCAACAAAAAATTCTCAGAAGCAGTTGACGGATTAAAATTTGGACTCCCTTGGGAAAAAGATGTCTTTTTGACCCCTCTTCCTGAACCCAATAAACCTCAATACATCATGGATTTAATTGAGGACGCAACTTCTAAAGGGGGTAAAGTGGTTAACAAAAAAGGAGGCCAAATGTCTGTGAATTATACCTATCCAGCAGTAATTTGTCCAGTAGATGACACAATGAATTTATACCATGAAGAACAGTTTGGACCTGTAATTCCAATCATACCTTACAAGGATATCAATGAGCCTTTGGATGCAATGGCAGCTTCTGACTACGGCCAGCAAGTAAGTCTGTTTGGAAAGGATGTACAAAAAATCGGACCGCTTATTGATATATTGGCTAACTTGGTTTGCCGCGTTAATCTTAACAGTGCATGTCAAAGAGGACCTGACGTGTATCCATTTACAGGCAGAAAAAACTCTGCGGTAAGCACCTTGAGTGTTTTTGACGCCTTGAGGTCATTTTCTATTAGAACTTTTGTAGCTTCAAAGGACAATCCGTATAACAATGAAATTTTGGAAAGTTTGTTGAATTCAAATGAATCAAACTTTGTTTCCTCTGATTATATCTTATAATATTGAGTTTTTTGATATCTCTACGACCAAATTTACCTTTACATAATTTTGATCTAATGAGGAAAAAAGTAGCCTCTTAAGTTCGTAGATTTACTCTAAAGGTTTAAAACGAGATTTATTTATTAACAAAACTATTTAGCCTGAATTGTTAAAACAGATTTGATAGGAAATTAGTCAATTGGTTTCCTTTGCCATTGGAGTTGTTTATCGATCTTATCAAACATAAGTAACTCAGAATAAAATTGCCAATCAAATGTATGAAATTGATTTGCCAAATGATGATGATGGTCTTGATCTAAGATATAGTCAGTGGGCTTGTGAATTATCCTTGTTTTAGAATATGTTTCCTCAACCTTATCTTTCAAGTTTATAAAATCCATTTTTAACTGAATGATTTTTGCTTTTTCGATTAGTCTCTGCTCATCGTTGGATGCTTGATCAAAACGGTTTAAGGCAATCAAAATTTTTGGGGTGAAACCAACTATTTCATTTACCCTTTGATAAACTTCAAGTGCAAAAGAATTCCTTGAGACTAGCTTTTGCATTTGCTCAATTTTTTTACCCAGTTTAAATGTATTTTCAATCATTTTATCTGCTTTGGCCAGTCTTATCTTATTTTCAATCGACCATTTACCAGGTTTTCTGCTATCTGGTAGAGAGATCAACCCATCCTCCTCAGGATTATCCATTTCCTTCAGGTAATTTCTTTTATCGCTTTTAAGTAAAATATTTTTCCAATGGCCAGCTGATTGCTCAAGTGAGTCGATGAAAGCAAAATCGTTTTCAGCTAACTTATATGAAAATTCTCTTTGTCGATAAGCACTTTTAAGTTCACTTTTGCTAATTTGGTCACCCGACCAGGTGTCATTTGCAAAAGCAATTATACCCCGGTAGTACAATTCAAAATGTGGTGAGTCGTCGTCCCAAAGTGTCAATAAAAGGCCATTTGAACCTGTTTCAATACTGGATAAGGCAAATGAACGAATGTTATCCATATTACTCTCCCTTTGGGGCATCAATACCCACCTTGTTTGTCCAGCAGTAGCTCCCATTACTTTAAGTCCGTTATCCCTAAACCATTGCATAGACTTGGTATTACCATATGATTCAGGACTGTGATAGTTCCAACGCATGTAGATGCAATTTTTTGGAAATTTTGGTAAAACTGCTTTAAGAATATTTTCATTAGCATTCCATATACTGTCTACTTTCGCTTTTGGCATTTCAGGCTTGTACATTGGATAATAAACCCCCGTTTGTTTTAGAGGCATGTCATCCCAAAATATTGGGGTTCTTCCCTTTTCCTCTGCAAATCGACATACTTTATTCAACCATATCAATTGTAATTCAAGCGCAGACTTTCCGCTATTTCTTCCATTAGTGTTTACTTCGTCACCACCTATGTGAAGATATTTTCCATGAGGTAGGGCGTCTAAAGCATCGAGATACAGGTCATATTGTACATCATAAGTTTGAGGGTTTAGAGGATTAAATGCCCAATCACTTTGTGGATCATCGCGGAGGGATTTGTATTTATCATGCTTCAGAATAAAGGAGGCATGACCTAATCCTTGAACCAGTGGTGAAATCGATATATTTCGGGCATGTGCATATTCACTTAGTTTTTGCCATTGTTTAATGGTTAAAGCGTCGGATGAACCAACTGTGGGTTGTCTCTTGTATTTAATTTTGTCTTCTACCTCGGCAATGATAGCGTTTATCTTATATTTTTTAAGTTTGTCAATCATTTTGTAATAGTAGTCTAATGTTTCCATATGATGTTTTACATCCCAATGAATTGCACGATATGATAGAAGGGGATAGTCTTTAATTTGACATAAGGGAAGCTTTACTTGCTGCTCCTTAGCGTCCTCCATTAATTGTTCCAAAGTTGCCAAACCATAGATCAGCCCAGCCTGATCTTTGGCAGTGATTTTAATTTGATTTTCAAAAATATCCATAAGATAACCTTCCTCTTTAAGATCAAGTTCTGGATCTATATTATAAACTAATTGGGCATTACTTTTATTTTCTGTTGCCTTGATATCTCCTAAAAAATCACTTCCAGGAGGAAGTTCAATTCCGTCTGAGTTATAGTAAAATTCTAGGTCTGAAGATTTTAGTTCACTGTTACCCGCAATATTCCATTCTTTAGGATGTGGCAAGAGCTTGAAATTACCAATTTCATTATTTGGTTGACAGGATAGGAAAATGATAGCGATTATTATAAGGTAATTGTTGTTTTTCATTTTTATATCTATTTTATTTTAAGATACTTATCCGGGAGAGGATTTGTAAATTTCAATATTTGAAGCCAAATAGTCTCCTACTTCAGAAGTTTTATAAGCTTTAGTATTCCCTTTTACCAAGTCTTCGGTTACAATGCCCTCGGAGAGGGATTGATCGACAACCTTACGTATTAAAGTCCCCTCCTTTTGTAAACCAAAAGACATTTCAAACATCATAGCGGCAGATAGCACCGTGGCCAGGGGATTGGCAATGTCTTTACCTGCAGCTTGAGGGAAAGAGCCGTGAATGGGCTCATACAAGCTGATTTTCGAACCAACAGAGGCTGAAGGCATCAAGCCCATAGAACCAGAGATAACCGAGGCCTCGTCGGTAAGGATGTCTCCAAAAAGGTTTTCGGTGATCAATACGTCATAGCTGTTGGGCCATTGTACCAATCGCATGGCCACGGCATCAACAAACTCATAGGAGACCTCCACCTCGGGATAATCTTTTTCCATGGCTTGAACGGTTTCGCGCCAGAGTCGGGAGCTTTCCAAAACGTTAGCTTTGTCCACACAGCACAATTGTTTAGTGCGGGTCATTGCAAGTTCAAAACCTTTTTTGGCCAATCTTTGGATTTCTTCCCGAGTATAGGTACATGTGTCAAAGGCAGTTTTACCCTCGTCTTTACGTCCTCTTTCACCAAAATATATACCACCGGTAAGCTCTCTTAAAAAAACAAGGTCAGTCCCTTCTATGCGTTCTCTTTTTAAGGGAGATTTATCGATCAGAGAAGGAAAGGTAAAGGTCGGTCGCACATTGGCAAACAAACCTAGTTTTTGCCTCATCTTGAGAAGCCCCTGTTCAGGTCTGACCTTGGCCGAGGGATCATTGTCAAATCGCGGGTGACCAATGGCACCAAACAATACGGCATCTGAACTGGCACAAATTTCATGTGTCATTTCAGGATAGGGTTCTCCAAAAGCATCTATAGCAGCGGCACCAGTGAGGGCCGGAATCCATTGGATGTCGTGTTTGAACTTTTTTGCGATGGCATCGCAAACTTTTACAGCTTGGTCTATGACTTCGGGACCGATTCCGTCTCCAGCCAATAAGGCGATTTTTAATTGCATTAGTTAGCGATGATATTTAACATTTTTTCTGTTGCTTTAATGGCTGATACGGTTTGATCAGAATCCAATCCACGAGTAATAAATTCTTTATCACGATTCTTCCATGTTATAAGGGTTTCACACAAAGCATCAGAATTACTGCCTGGGGGGATACGCACGGCATAGTCTATCAATTCAGGTAGTGCCATTTTTTTCTTTTGGTATAGTTTTTTCAGTGCATTCATAAAAGCGTCAAATTGTCCGTCACCCGCAGCGCTTTCCTCAAATATTTTTCCCTTTATGTCCAAGGAGACGACTGTATTTGGTTGCAGTCCTTTAGCATGGGTTAATACATAAGAGTTTACCTTTACCTTTTGCTCTATATCGCTATTAAGCACATCGGAGATGATGTAAGGTAGGTCCTCGGTTGTGACAATTTCTTTTTTGTCACCCAATTCAATTATGCGTTGGGTTACTTTTTTGATTTCCTCATCATTGAGGGTGATCCCCAGCTTCTGTAAGTTTTTTTGAATGTTGGCTTTTCCAGAGGTTTTACCCAGGGCATATTCTCTTGTTCTTCCGAAGCGTTCAGGAAGAAGGTCGTTAAAATATAGATTTTTCTTTTTGTCTCCATCAGCATGGATTCCAGCGGTTTGAGTAAAAACATTTTGTCCTACCACGGGTTTGTTGACTGGAATTCTAAAACCAGTAAATGTAGCGACTAATTTACTCACTTTATGAAGGGATGATTCGTTTATATTGATTTCAATACCAGGAAGAAAATCTTTGAGGGCAGCTACTGTACTAGCCATAGGAGTGTTTCCGGCCCGTTCACCCATACCGTTGACAGTAAGATGGAGCCCATGACAACCAGCTCTAACGGCTTCCATCGAATTAGCAACACTAAGGTCATAGTCGTTGTGTCCATGAAAATCAAAATGAATTTGAGGATGATTTTTTATGACTTTAGAAATTAAAGAAAAGGTTTCGAAATAGGTCAATACGCCTAAGGTGTCAGGAAGTAAAACCCTTTTTACGGGTAGTTTAGAAATAAATGACAAATAGTCTTTGACATACTCTGGTGAATTGCGCATACCATTACTCCAATCTTCCAAATAGACATTGGTACTGATGCCCTCTTTTTTGGCAGTTAGGACGTTTTCCTCGATGGCCATGAAGTGTTGGTCAGGTTTTTTTTTAAGCTGATGTTTTAAGTGATTGAGTGAACCTTTGGTAAGAAGGTTTTGAACCTTAGCACCTGATTTGATCATCCAGTCGATGGAAGCACCCTCGTCCACAAAGGTCAATATCTCTATCCTTTGATAGTGACCATTGCTTTGGGCCCATTGGGTAACTTCCCTTACGGAGTTCATCTCACCTTCCGATACTCGGGCCGATGCAATTTCAATACGATCTACATTGAGTTCGTCAAGTAATAGTTTGGACAAGGCAAGCTTTTCCGCTACTGAGAAAGAGACACCAGAGGTTTGTTCCCCGTCTCGCAGGGTGGTATCCATGATCTCAATGGTTCTTTTTTTCATCTCCTTAAATCAAAAAATAATACCCTAAATGGGCGTGTCTTGAGCAAAGTTTTTGATGTCCTTTTTGATGTTCAAAAGGTAGTCAATGTCATCGAAACCATTTATCATATTATCCTTTTTGTATGGATTGATGTCAAAAGCTTCAGTGGCAGTGGTACTGTCGATGGCGATTTTTTGCTGAGCTAGGTTTACAGTAAAAGTACTTTTGGGATCGGACTCTATGGCAAAAAAAACTTTTTGCAAAAATTCGGGACTGACCTGTACGGGCAGCACACCAATATTGAGACAGTTGTTCCTAAAAATATCTGCAAAAAAACTTGATACAACGCAGCGGAATCCATAATCATAAATAGCCCAGGCCGCATGTTCTCTGGAAGAACCGGAGCCAAAATTTTTTCCTCCAACAAGGATTTTACCACTGTAGGTAGGATTGTTAAGAATAAAATCTTTTTTGGGTGTATCATCGTTGTTATATCGCCAATCTCTAAAAAGATTATCACCAAAACCCACTCGTTCAGTAGCCTTTAAGAAACGTGCGGGGATGATTTGGTCTGTATCCACATTTTCGATGGGTAGGGGAACGCCAGCGCTGTTGAGTATGTCAAATTTATCGTATGCCATATTAGTTGATTAGGGTTCTTGGGTCAGTTACTTTTCCTGTCACTGCTGCTGCTGCTGCCATGATTGGGCTGGCTAAAAGGGTTCTGGAACCAGGACCTTGTCTTCCCTCAAAATTTCTATTGGAGGTACTCACGGCATATTTACCCTGAGGTATTTTATCATCATTCATTGCCAAACAGGCTGAGCATCCAGGTTCACGAAGTTCAAATCCCGCAGCCTCGAGTATATCTAAAAGACCTTCTTTTTTGATCGCTTTCTCTACTTTATGGGATCCAGGAACCAACCATGCAGTGACATTATCGGCTTTTTTACGTCCTTTAACAATTTCAGTAAAAGCCCTAAAATCTTCAATCCTTCCATTGGTACAGCTGCCGACAAAAACAAAGTCAATCTCTTTACCGATCATACTTTCTCCTTCATTATAACCCATGTAGTTAAGCGATTTTTGGTATGTAGCTACACCGCCCTCCATAGCAGCGGCTGTGGGTATTTTTTTTGTGATGCCAATTCCCATTCCGGGATTGGTTCCAAAGGTGATCATGGGTTCTATTTCGCTTCCATCAAAGAAAAATTCTTTGTCAAATTTGGCACCTTCATCCGTGTAGAGTTCCTCCCAGTAGTCCATAGCTTTGTCCCATGCGTCCCCTTTGGGAGTAAACTCTCTACCTTTAATGTAACGAAAGGTTTTTTCGTCTGGAGCAATCATTCCACCTCTTGCACCCATCTCTATACTGAGGTTGCAAACAGTCATTCGACCTTCCATGGTCATGCTTTTAAATACTTCTCCTGCATATTCTACAAAGTGGCCTGTTGCGCCCGAGGTAGTCAATTTTGAGATTATAAAAAGGGCTACATCCTTTGGAGTAACCCCTTTTTCAAGAGCTCCATTGATGGTAATTCTCATTTTTTTAGGTTTGGGCTGGAGGATACATTGGGTAGATAAAACCATTTCTACCTCAGAAGTCCCAATACCAAAGGCAATGGCGCCAAATGCACCGTGGGTTGATGTATGAGAGTCTCCACAAACTATGGTGGCTCCTGGGACAGTAATCCCGTATTCGGGACCGACTACATGTACGATTCCGTTTTTTTCATGTCCCAATCCCCAGAACGAAATACCATGTTCTGAGGCATTTTTTTCTAAGGCATCTAATTGTTTGGCAGAAAGGGAATCCTGCACTGGAAGGTGTTGATTAATGGTCGGTGTATTGTGGTCTGCAGTTGCAAAAGTTCTTTCTGGATACATCACTTTGATGTTTCGGTTTTTAAGACCTAAAAAAGCAACGGGACTTGTCACCTCATGCACCATATGCCGGTCTATGAATAATACATCAGGACCTTTATCTATTTGCTGAATCACATGTTTGTCCCAAACCTTATCAAAAAGTGTTTTTTTCATTATCCTGTAAAAATAAGGGTTTTTATAATCCGCAAGCCTCAATAATTTTAGGAATGTCATCATCAAAGACTTCCTTTTGTTGATCTGCAACTTTTAAAAATTCTATATAAACTTTATCTAATTGAAGTTTATCCAATTCAAATCCAATATTTTTTGCACGATAGGCCAGAGCAGCTCGACCACTTCTGGCAGTCAAAACAATGGCAGATTCAGTTACACCAACATCCTTAGGATTCATGATTTCATAAGTTTCACGTTTTTTGATAACACCATCCTGATGGATACCTGAGCTGTGGGCAAAAGCATTAGCTCCCACTACGGCTTTGTTTGGTTGAATAGGCATTCCCATACTTTCGGAAACCAATTGACTGGTGGAATAAAGCAGTTTGGAGTTTATATGGGTATCAAGATTTAAATCGGGGTGTTGGCGCATAATCATAACTACCTCTTCCAAAGAGGTATTACCTGCTCTTTCACCAATACCGTTAATTGTACATTCAATTTGTCGTGCACCATTTAAAACCCCTGCCATGGAGTTGGCAGTTGCCAACCCCAAATCATTATGACAATGGCAAGATAGAATAGCTTTATCGATTCCAGTTACATTTTCCTTGAGGTAATTGATTTTTGCTCCGTACTCATGGGGTAGACAATAACCTGTGGTGTCAGGTATATTTAGAACAGTTGCACCTGCTTTAATTACAGCCTCACAAACTCTAGCTAAATATTCGTTATCTGTTCTTCCAGCATCTTCAGCATAGAATTCAACATCTTCAACAAAACTCTTAGCATAGCTGACTGCTGCAACAGCACGTTCTAGGATTGACTCTCTGTCAGAATTAAACTTATATTTAATATGAGAATCAGAAGTTCCAATCCCGGTATGTATTCTTGATTTTTTTGCGTCTTTGAGTGCATCTGCAGCAACTTCTATATCTTTTTTTACAGCCCGGGTTAATCCACAAACTCTAGATTTCTTTATCAGTTGCGAAATTTTAACAACGGAGTCAAAATCGCCAGGACTGGATATGGGGAATCCCGCTTCCAAAACATCTACACCTAATTCGTCTAAACGTTCCGCTATTATTAGCTTGTTTTTAGTATCTAATTTACAGCCAGGAACTTGTTCTCCGTCACGTAAAGTAGTATCAAAAATTTGCACATGTCCTTTGGCCATTAAAAGGATAGATTATTTATAGTAACGAATGTAGTACGAATTAAGAAATACTTAATAAAATTGATTAATTTTATTACAATATTCTCTACCTTTGTTTTAGATTTAAATAGCTATAATACAACCTTTTAAAGTATTTTTTGTTACAATGATTAATGAGCAAAAAGATAATTTATTTAAGTTGATTAAGTCATTGACAAAATCAGAAAAGCGTCAATTCAAATTGTATGTTGGTAGAATGGGTTCCAACAACAATGCTAAATTTTTGAGTCTTTTTAATTTTTTAGATAAGTTAGACAAGTATAACGAAAAAGCAATCTTAGTCAAGGGAATCGTTACAAAACAACAACTATCAAACCTTAAGGCACATCTCTATAAACAAATATTGATCAGCCTTAGATTGAATCCTATTCATCAGAATATTAGAATTCAAATTCGAGAGCAAATGGATTTTGCTGCGATATTATATCAAAAAGGTTTGTATAAATTGAGTTTAAAAATATTGGATAAAGCTAAGACATTGGCTTTGAAAAACGAAGAAAAATATGCTGCATTCGATATAGTAGAGTTTGAAAAACTCATTGAGTCTCAATACATTACGCGTAGTCTTACCAATCGAGCGCAAGAATTAATCGTTCAAGCTGATAACCTCCGTACTCATAACGACTTAACCAGTCAGTTATCCAATTTATCCCTACTGCTCTACGAGCAATTGATCAAAACGGGATATGCTAAAAGTGACGATGAATTCAGAGAAATTACTAAGTTTTTTTATGAAAAAATGCCTACACTTGAGTTGGACAAGCTTGGATTTAGAGAAAAATTATGGTATTACAAGGCACATGTTTGGTACAGCTTTTTGGTTCAAGATTTTCTTTCCTGCTATAAATATTCCAGCAAGTGGGTCGATATGTTTAATAAAAATATTGAGATGATCTCTATACATCCCGTTTTTTACCTAAAAGGAAATAATTTTTTAATGGAATCACTTGCTTTAATTAAATATCCACAAAAGTTTAAGGAAACTCTGGACAATATGGTCTTAAGAATTAATTCAGAAGAGTTTCCTAAAAATGATAATCTTGCTGCCCTAAGTTTTTTATACTCTTACAATAATCGATTTAATATGTATTTCCTCCATGGGGAATTCAAAGAGGGTCTAATTGTTGTTCCCGAGGTAATTCAAGGTATTGAAGAGTTTAAAAACCAGATTGATCCTCATCATGTGATGATGTTTTATTACAAAATTGCCTGTTTGTATTTTGGTTCAGAGGATTATGAAAAATGTATAATTTACTTAAATAAAATCATAAATAATAAGCATTTAAAGATGCGAGAGGATCTGCTCTGTTTTACAAGGGTTTTGAGTGTTGTGGCTCACTATGAAGCAGGTTTTGATTACCACTTGGAAACACATTTGCGTGAAACTTATAAGTTTTTAATTAAAATGGATGATCTTCATGAAGTACAAAAAGCAATGATACGTTTTGTAAGATCTTTGGGTGAAATTTATCCCCATGAATTAAAGGCTGCTTTTGTAAAACTTCATAAGGAATTGAAGCAATACGAAGATGACCCCTATGAACGACGCGCCTTTTTGTACCTAGATGTCTTGTCATGGTTGGAGAGTAAAATAGAAAACCGTCCCGTAAGAGAAATCATTCGCGAAAAAGCCAAAGTCATCAATCGGAAAGAGCGAAGTTCCATTGTGGTTTAGACGGTGGAGGGGCAATGATTTTAATTCTTTCCTTTGTGACCGGGTGATCGATTGATAAGGAACGCGCATGCAAATCAATACTGCCATCAGGATTACTTCTTTTAGCTCCATACTTTAAATCCCCTCTAATGGGAAAACCAATCTCGGTAAGTTGACTTCTGATTTGATGATGCCTTCCTGTTTCAAGCCTAATTTCCAGAACAGTGTAGTGATCTATATTTCTTAACTTTTTGAAATGTAGTATAGCTTTCTTGGAGTCATTGACTTCTTTTTTGTGAGCAAAAGATTTGTTCATTTTGGTATTTCTTTTGAGCCAGTGGACTAGTGTAGCCGCTGAAGGTTTTATTTCTGGCCTTACTATTGCCCAATAAATTTTGTTAGATATCCTTTCCTCGAACTGCTTATTCATTCTTCTGAGTGCTTTGGAAGATCTGGCAAAAAGAATTACACCACTTGTAGGTCTATCCAACCGATGAATCACACCCAAGAATACCTCCCCCGGTTTGTTGTATTTTTTTTTAATGTAGGCTTTTATTTTATCAGCTAAAGGCAGGTCTCCAGTACGATCCCCCTGAACCAAATCACCGGCAACTTTGTTTACCGCTATAAGATGATTGTCTTCGTATAAAATTTTCAGCACGACCAATGAGTGAGGCTAATATTGTTCTTTGTAATTTGGGAAATCTTGTTTTTTGACATCGTTTGTATAACTTTTTATAGCTTTAGTGATTTCATCATCGAGGTTGAGGTATCGGCGTAAGAACCGCGGACTAAATTCTTTGTTCATACCAAGTATATCATTTAATACCAAAACTTGTCCATCCACCTGAGCACCTGCTCCAATACCAATTATGGGAATATTTACCATATGAGCAACTTTTTTGGCTAGATTTGCGGGAATTTTTTCCAAAACAATACCAAAGCAACCCACTTTTTCAAGCATTTGAGCATCAATGATCAATTGTTCAGCTTCGGAATCTTCCTTTGCTCTGACATTGTAGGTCCCAAATTTGTATATGGACTGAGGAGTCAAACCTAGATGGCCCATTACAGGAATACCGGCCTGAATGATTCGCTCTATTGAATCTTGGATTTGACTACCACCCTCGAGTTTAACTGCATGAGCTCCCGCCTCTTTCATGATCCTGATGGCAGAGCGTAAAGCCTCTTTAGAATCTGCCTGATAAGTACCAAAAGGGAGATCAACAATAACCAGTGCTCTTTTTACGCCTCTTACTACACTAGAAGCATGGTAAATCATCTGATCCAAGGTTATGGGCAAGGTTGTCTCATGGCCTGCAATGACATTTGAAACAGAATCTCCAACCAATATAACATCAATTCCAGCTTTGTCTAAAATACCCGCCATGGTATAATCATAAGCAGTAAGCATAGCAATTTTTTCACCTATAGCCTTCATTTCCGAAAGCGTTCGGGTTGTGATTCGGGAATATTTTTTTGTAGCTTTTGACATTTTCGCTTATAAAAGTAGTTTTTAGTTTGATGTCGTAAAAATTATTTTTTGCTTAATTTACGTATGACAAGGTGTCAGTGTTAGCAATGTGGCACAATGCTTGAATGTAAAGTTATAAATAAACAATATTATGAGTAAAATAATCGGAATAGACTTAGGAACGACCAATTCGTGTGTTTCAGTGATGGAAGGAAAGGAGCCTGTCGTCATTCCTAATGCCGAAGGTAAGAGAACCACTCCCTCTGTTATCGCATTTGTCGAGGGTGGAGAAATAAAGGTTGGGGATCCTGCTAAAAGACAAGCAGTGACCAATCCAACTAAAACTATTGCATCCGTCAAAAGATTCATGGGTAATAAATTCTCTGAATCCTCCAAAGAGGCCAAAACGGTTGCTTACAAAGTAGTTAAAGGTGACAATAATACACCAAGAATAGACGTTGATGGTCGTTTATATACCCCCCAAGAATTATCTGCTATGATTTTACAAAAAATGAAAAAAACAGCAGAGGATTACCTTGGACAAGACGTGAACGAGGCAGTTATCACTGTCCCAGCGTATTTTAACGACGCACAGCGTCAAGCTACCAAAGAAGCGGGCGAAATCGCCGGACTTAAAGTTCAGAGAATCATAAATGAGCCTACTGCTGCTGCATTGGCCTTTGGTTTGGATAAGAAAAATACTGGTGACAGTAAGATTGCAGTATATGACCTGGGTGGTGGAACTTTCGATATTTCTATTCTTGAACTGGGAGATGGTGTTTTTGAAGTATTGTCTACCAACGGTGATACTCATTTGGGAGGTGATGATTTTGACCAGGTATTAATAGATTTTCTTGCTGATGATTTCAAGAAAGGCGAACAAATAGATCTTAGAGATGATCCAATGGCACTGCAAAGGTTGAAAGAGGCCGCTGAAAAAGCCAAAATTGAATTATCATCTTCAGCCCAAACAGAAATCAATTTACCTTATGTTACTGCAACAGCTTCAGGACCAAAACATTTGGTTACTAATTTAACACGTGCCAAATTTGAACAACTTTCTGATCAATTGGTGAAAAGATCAATGGCCCCAGTAAAAAAAGCATTGGAAGATGCAGGACTTTCTACAGGGGACATCGACGAAGTAATATTGGTAGGTGGTTCTACCAGGATTCCTATAATACAAGAGGAGGTTGAAAAGTTTTTTGGTAAAAAACCTTCTAAAGGGGTAAACCCTGACGAGGTAGTAGCTATTGGCGCAGCCATACAGGGTGGGGTATTAACTGGAGATGTAAAAGATGTTTTGCTTCTTGATGTAACACCATTGTCATTGGGTATTGAGACCATGGGAAGTGTGATGACCAAATTAATTGATTCCAATACCACCATTCCGACCAAAAAATCACAGGTGTTCTCAACTGCAGCTGATAATCAGCCGTCGGTAGAAATTCACGTTTTGCAGGGTGAGCGATCCATGGCAGCAGACAACAAGACCATTGGAAGGTTTCACCTAGACGGGATTCCACCTGCTCCACGAGGGACTCCTCAAATTGAGGTAACTTTCGATATTGATGCAAACGGTATCATAAAAGTAAGTGCCTCTGACAAGGCAACTGGAAAATCACAAGATATTCGTATTGAAGCCTCTTCAGGTTTGACTGAAGAAGAAATCGAAAAGATGAAACAAGAGGCTGAAGCTAATGCTGAAAGTGATAAAAAAGCTAAGGAGGAAGTTGATAAGCTCAATAGTGCAGATCAAATGATTTTTCAAACTGAAAAGCAATTGAAAGAATTTGGAGATAAGCTTTCTGATGACAAAAAAGCACCTATTGAGGCTGCTCTTGAAGAGTTAAAAAAAGCACATGAGTCTAAAGATCCAACAGCTATTGACTCGGCATTGGATAAAATCAATGAGGCTTGGAAAAATGCCTCCGAGGAAATGTACAAGGCCCAAGCTGAGGCGGGTCAAGGTGCGGATGGATCAACCACACCCCCCAAACAACCTGGTTCAAAGAAAGAAGCTAAGGATGGAGATGACGTACAAGATGTTGATTTCGAAGAAGTAAAAGACTGACAGATTTAGAAATTAGATTTAAAACCTTCTCATTTGTTATTTTAGAGAAGGTTTTATTTTTTATTACATTTTAGTGGAAAAAGAGAAAATATTAGCATTTTGTAATTCGATATCAAAAGGAAATTTAATTGAAACTCTTGAGATAGAATTTATTGATGTAGGAGATGATTATCTGTCTGCAAGAATGCCAGTAACAAAGAAAGTATATCAACCTGACGGTATACTCCACGGTGGTGCAACTCTCGCTCTTGCTGAAACCGTAGGAAGTGCAGCAGTAGCTGTTTTAAATCGAGATCCCCATGTAATAACTAGAGGTATTGAAATATCTGCTAATCATATTAGAAGTGTAAAAAATGGTTACGTAACTGGAATTGCTAAACCTGTTCACCTTGGCAGATCAACTCAGCTTTGGCAGATTAAGGTTTACGATGATAATCAAAATTTAATTTCCATATGCAAGCTAACAACATTAACTTTACAGAGAAATAATTAAATTATTTAAAAATGAAGAGTGTTATAATTTGTGATATGGAGGGTATCATTCTAAAAATGAACAAGGGAGCTGCTGATATGTTTGGGTATAACCCTAATGAATTAATCGGAAATAAAAGGGTATCTCTTTTTTCTCCAGGAGAAATTGTACTTCAGAATGTACTAGGTTGGCTTGAAAAAGCAGATAAAGATGGCGAAAATACTATTAAAACTAACTTTAAAAGAAAGGATGGTTCAATTTTTGGTGCTGAGATTACAATTACCCCAAATTTTGCGAATGGAAAAGATAAGCCGCAAACTGGTTACTGCGGTATAACAAAAGAGTTAAATGATAAAGTAGATGTGCCTATTAAATTTACAACTAAAATCATTAAGGGAATCGCAATTACAAGGGGTGGCTTTACTCTTGCTTCTATTCTACCAATGGTAATTGTTGCATATATTCTCTCATTTTACGAAATGCTTAATATTCTAAATGCATTTATTTCAATTTTTGGTGTAATTTGTTTGCACATTTTTTCTAATCTGTACAATGATTATTTTGATGTTAGCTATGGATCTGATGAGGAAAATAAAGAATACTTCAATGTTGGAACTAAATCTTTAGTTTTAAGAGGGGCCCAAATTTCTGGTGGAAGTAGGGCAATTGAACTTGGTTTGACAACTTTAAAGAAAACTAGCTCACTCGGAAATACTATGCTTTTTTTATCTCTTATGTGTTTACTATTTGTAAATATCAACAGTTATATAATTACCGGAAATTTATTTAATGTTTCAATGATGTCAATAATCGCTATGATTGCTGTATTTCTTGGCTTTTTTTATACTGCTAAACCACTCAGGTTGTCAGCAAGGAAAGGATTAGGTGAATTAACAATCTTTCTGACATTTGGCCCTTTACTTACTTTGGGTAGTATGTTTTCGATGTCAAATTTCAATATTGATTTAAACTCATCAATTTTGAAAACTATAGCTTTAATTGGAATTCCACTTGGTTTGTTAACTACAAATATTTTATTCATTAATCAATTTCCAGATTACGAGTCGGATAAAAAAACAGGAAAAATTAACTTAGTTGTCATTTTGGGTAAAAAAATATCCAGATGGATTTATCTAATTAGTATTTTACTTATTTTTTTATCTCTGGTTTCTTTTGTTATGATTATGCCCGGTGAATTTTCATTTTTTGATAAAGTTCCATTTTATGTAACACTTTTCTGTCTAATGATTTATGCATTGTATATTTCCATTGGATTAATTTCCAAGTATAATTCCAGGGATCTTGTCTTTTATAACATTCAAACCATTTATTTTCAGATTATTTTTTGTTTTGGATTAATAATGTCATTTTATTTTTGATGATTTAAGATGTTCCTGGAGGGTATTGATTCAAAAATAAATCCATTTATTAAGTATGTTAAGGGTTCACTAATTTTTGTTTTTTTCCATATAATTGGGCAGATTCCTTTGTCACTTTATATTATTTCTCAATCAGATATTGTTGAGGGGGTTCACAATCAACAAGATTTATTTAATAACTTACCTTCGAATTTGACTTTATTTTTGGTTTTACTCCCCTTTGCTGTTGTCCTTCCTTTTGTTTATTTGGTAGTGACGAGACTTCATAACCAATCAATTTTAAGTTTGATTACGGCGAGAAATAGAGTTGATTATAAAAAAATATTCTTTTCTTTTATGTTATGGGGATCCATTTCTACACTTATGGTTTTTTTTGATTATTGGATGAGTCCAGAGGATTTTACCTGGAATTTTAAACCCCTTACTTTTCTTATTTTATTTCTGATTAGCATTATTATGATCCCTCTTCAAACAACCTTGGAGGAAATTATTTTCAGAGGTTATTTGTTGCAGGGTTTTGGAGTCCTTTTTAAAAACCGCTGGATGCCTTTGTTGACTACCTCAACACTTTTTGGATTGTTACACCTTTGGAATCCTGAAATAGATAAATTGGGGATTCATTTGATCTGGTACTACATCGGTACTGGATTGTTTTTAGGACTGATCACCTTAATGGATGAGGGTTTAGAATTGGCTTTGGGATTTCATGCTGCCAATAATTTAGTGACTGCTTTATTGGTAACTGCTTCATGGACTGCTTTCCAAACAGAATCTCTATTAATTGATAACTCAGAGCCGTCATTGGGTGTTGAACTTATATTTACTTTATTGTTAATTTACCCATTGATCGTTTTTATTTTTGCTAAAAAGTACAAATGGAAAAACTGGTTGAGCCAATTAACAAATAAATTTTAATGAATACACCACACTACACAAAGATTCATAATAGATTTCAACTCAAAGGATATTATTTTTCTGCAGATGAATTGAAGGACATAGGCTATGATTTTATAAAAGAAGGTGTCCCTTATGAGATTGCTATTGGAAAATTCATCATGGATTGGATGGACAAAGAGGAATTTATCAATGTTAAAACATCCGGTTCCACAGGAGATCCAAAAATCATTAGACTCTCAAAGCAAGCTATGGTTAACTCAGCAATTAGAACCGGAGATTTTTTTGATGTTCAAATTGGTGATTCAGCTCTACATTGTTTGCCCGCTGATTTTATTGCTGGAAAAATGATGTTGGTTCGTGCGATGATTTTAGGATTGTCCTTGGACTTAGTTCAACCCACTACTCAACCCATGAGGGATGTCTACAGTTCATATGATTTTGCTGCAATGACTCCATTACAAGCTCACCATAGTTTAGGAAGACTCCACCAAATTAAAACTCTTATCATTGGTGGGGCTCCGATCTATCCCGAATTGTACAATAAATTAGTTTCCTTACATGGCAATTGTTACGAGACATATGGCATGACGGAGACCATTACTCATATTGCAGCTTCAAAAATTTCGTTTCCTAAAAAACCTTTCCGTGCCTTAGATGGAATTCATCTTAATGTTGATGGACAGGGATGCCTTATTGTAGATGCTCCTGATATAACGGATCAATTGATCCAAACCAATGATTTAGTTGAAATGCACAACAAAAAATCCTTTACTTACTTAGGAAGAAGAGATAACGTTATTAATAGTGGTGGTGTCAAAATTTCACCAGAGGTTGTTGAACAAAAATTAGCTAACTATATCCAATTTCCTTTTTTTCTTTATGGTATACCAGATAAAGTTTTGGGCCAGAAACTCATAATGGTTGTTGAGGGTGATAATAGACGTCTCAAAGAGGCAGAAAAACAGATAGCAGTGATTAATAACTTGCAGAAATTCGAAGTACCAAAGGCTTTTTATTTTATTTCAAAAATTTTAAGAAATAACGGAAAATACATGAGGAGTAAAACTATTAGTACATTAGAAATCTGTTAAACCTGAAGGATACCCATGTTAAATTTCCTCTTTATAGGTGAGTGATTTGCTGCCTCGATTCCAATACTAATCCATTTTCGAGTTTCTATCGGGTCAATGATGGCATCAGTCCACATTCTGGCAGCAGCATAATAGTCACGTGTTTGTTTGTCGTATCGAGATTTGATTTCTTTTAAGAGTTTCTTTTCTTTTTTTGGATCAATTTTTTCACCTTCCTTTTGGAGTTTTGATTTTTCAATTTGCATCAAAACTTTGGCAGCCTGTTCGCCTCCCATTACAGCGATTTTAGAACCTGGCCATGACAGAGTCATTCTTGGATCAAAGGCCTTACCACACATTGCATAATTACCTGCGCCGTTGGAATTGCCCATAACTACCGTGAACTTTGGTACCACTGAATTAGCCATAGCGTTGACCATTTTCGCACCATCTTTAATAATACCATTATGTTCAGCTTTACTGCCCACCATAAAACCGGTAACATCTTGTAGAAAGACCAAGGGAATTTTTCGTTGATTGCAGTTAGCAATAAAACGAGTAGATTTGTCAGCGGCATCACCATAAATGACACCCCCAAACTGGTTTTCTCCTTTTTTGTTTTTCACTATTTTTCTTTGGTTCGCAACGATACCAACTGCCCAACCATCAATTCTAGCATAAGCAGTAATAATGGTTTTTCCATAATCCGATTTATATTCCTCTGTAGAATTTTGATCTACCAAACAGTCAATGATTTGGTAGGTATCATAAGGAAGGGCCTTATCGAAAGGGAGCAATTCGTATATCTCCTCAGCCTTTTTCTTGGGGATAGCGCTTTTAATTCTGTTAAAACCTGCTCTGGGATTGTCCCCAATTTTTTGGACTAATGCTTTAATTCGTTTTAGGGCATCCAAATCGTCTTTGGCCTTATAGTCACCAATCCCACTAATTTCAGTGTGAGTCGTGGCTCCTCCTAGAGTTTCATTATCAACATCCTCCCCTATGGCAGCTTTTACCAGATAACTTCCAGCCAAAAAAATACTGGCAGTTTTATCGACTATAATGGCTTCGTCAGACATGATGGGTAAATAGGCCCCACCAGCAACACAACTACCCATCACAGCTGCAATTTGAACAATTCCCTCACTACTCATTTTTGCGTTATTTCTAAAAATCCGACCAAAGTGTTCTTTATCTGGGAAAATCTCGTCCTGTTTAGGAAGGAATACACCCGCACTATCTACTAAGTAAATGATTGGAATTCTATTTTCAATAGCAATCTCCTGAGCCCTTAAGTTTTTTTTGGCACTAATGGGAAACCAAGCACCTGCTTTTACCGTGGAATCATTGGCGACTATAACACAAAGCTTATGAGAGATATAACCCAATATTACCACAACTCCTGCAGCAGGACAACCGCCTTCATCTTTATACATTTCAAATCCAGCAAGAGCTCCTATTTCTAAACTTTCAGATCCTTCATCAAGTAGATAGTTTACTCGCTCACGAGCAGTCATTTTGCCTTGCAACCTGATTTTCTCCAGTTTAGACTTGCCTCCACCCAATTTGATCTTGGCTAATTTTTGATTTAGATCAGAAACTAAAATTTTGTTTTGATCTATGTTTTTTTCTTTGGCTAGATCTATTTTTTGCACCAATTTTAAGATTTTGTACAAATATATAGTGTCAAACTAACCTAAACACTTTTTTTGAAGTTTTGTTGAAATTAAAATGATATTTAATTAAGATATTATATCCAATATAATCACTTTTTTGAACAGCAAACAATTACCTTAATTTCCCGTCATCTCCTCCGGCTTTACCCACTGGTCAAACTCCTCAGAAGTAACGTAACCCAAAGAAATAGCAGCTTCTTTAAGTGGGGTTCCGTCAGAATGGGCTTTATTAGCAATTTCTGCTGCTTTATAATAGCCTATTTTTGTGTTTAGTGCTGTGACCAACATTAGAGAATCATCAACCAGTGCTTCAATTCGTTTGTGATTAGGTTCAATACCAACTACACAATTATCTGTAAAACTGACACAGGCATCCCCGATAAGCTGGGCAGTTTGAAGAATATTGGCGGCCATTACAGGTTTAAATACGTTTAACTCATAATGTCCCTGAAGCCCTCCAACACCAATAGCTACGTCATTACCCATGACCTGTGAACAGACCATTGTCATCGCTTCACACTGAGTTGGATTTATCTTTCCAGGCATAATTGAGCTTCCTGGTTCGTTGGCGGGAATTATAATTTCTCCAATTCCCGAGCGAGGACCGGAGGCCAAAAGCCTGATGTCATTGGCAATTTTGTTCAGTGAAACAGCAGTCTGTTTAAGTGCACCGTGTGTTTCTACAATCGCATCGTGAGCTGCTAGAGCTTCAAACTTATTTTTGGCAGTAATAAAGGGAAGGCCAGTAAATTCAGCTATGTAAGCGGCTACTTTCTCCTCATAACCAGCAGGTGTATTGATCCCAGTCCCAACAGCAGTGCCTCCCAGTGCCAGCTCAGATAGATGATCGAGGGTGTTTCTTATTGCTTTGACGCCATGATCCAATTGAGAAACATAGCCCGAAAATTCTTGACCTAGGGTTAGGGGAGTAGCATCCATCAGATGTGTACGTCCTATTTTAACGATCGATTGAAAACTTTTGGATTTTTTCGATAAAGCATTTTTTAGTTTTTCCAAACCGGGAAGGGTGTTTTCAATAACTTTTTTGTAAGTGGCAATATGCATGCCAGTTGGAAAAGTATCGTTTGATGACTGCGATTTGTTAACATCATCATTGGGTGCTAAGGTTTTATTTCCTTCGCCCAATTTGTTTCCCTCCAATACGTGGGCACGATTAGAGATGACCTCGTTGACATTCATATTGCTTTGGGTCCCTGAACCAGTTTGCCAGATTACCAGGGGAAATTGATCATCCAATTTTCCTTCAATTATTTCATCACAAACCTTGGCAATAAGATCTCTTTTTTTTTGATCCAATACACCTGAATCGAAGTTGGTGTAGGCAGCAGCTTTTTTTAAATAGGCAAAACCATAAATAATTTCTAATGGCATTGAGGCTTCCGCGCCAATTTTAAAATTTAATCTAGAGCGTTCGGTCTGTGGTCCCCAATACGCATTTGCAGGGACTTTAACCTCTCCAAGTGTGTCTTTTTCTATGCGGTGATCCATGATGTGATACTTTCGTTTTTACAAAAATAAGTGTTTTGTTTGAGGCTAATGAAATAATTTTCCATGAGACTAAAACAAAAAATAAAAAATAGTAAATTTGATGAATATTTTATACAATGTTTGAATTTGATCAATACTTGGGATTTCTTGCTTTTCTCTCAATTCTTACACTAGGTTTTTGGCTGATGATTTTCCTTTTGACCTTTGTAATTCCATACTGGTTGTTTGGGTCATTTATGCAATATCTTAAAGATCGTAAGGAAAAGAGTAAATTATAGGTTTTATAAACTAAAGTCTTCTCATTATTATTGCTTTGACTGTAAAATGACTTAGTCTTATGTTAGTTTGCCTTATTATTAACCCTGATTTAGAAATTCGATTAGATTTTCAATTGGACGAGCCAAAACCCCTTTATTCCCTAAAGTAACTATAGGTCTTTCAATCAGCCTGGGCTGCTCGACTAAAAGCTTCAAGATTTGATCTTCACTTAGGTTATTGCCATCATACTCTTTTTTCCAAAGGATTTCGTTTCTGCGCACTATCTCAGAGGGTTTCATATCGATTTTTTTTAAGACTTCTCGTAGAGAGTTCACATCAAAAAGCTGATCTAAATATTTTACGATTCTTAGGGAAACACCTCTTCCCTCCATGTACTGAATGGCTTCTCTAGACTTTCTGCAACGGGGGTTGTGATAAATGGTTAAAGACATGAAAAAAAACCATCATTTAAGAGATGGGTTACGGTATATTAAATAATTACTTTACTTTTTCTACAATTGCCTTGAAGGCTTGGGGATTGTTCATGGCCAAATCAGCCAAAACTTTACGGTTTAGTTCTATTTTATTCGACTTAACCTTTCCCATGAACTGGCTGTAAGACATACCGTGTTCTCTGGCTCCAGCATTAATTCTTGCAATCCACAATGACCTAAAGTTCCGTTTTTTAGTTCTTCGGTCACGGTAGGCATAAAGCATAGCCTTTTCGACTGCGTTTTTGGCAACGGTCCAAACGTTTTTTCTTCTACCAAAATAACCTTTGGCTTGTTTGATAATTTTTTTTCGACGGGCTCTTGAAGCCACTGAGTTTACTGATCTTGGCATTATAATTTGTTTTTTTGATATGGGCGGTATTTCAACACTTTTAGGCCACATATCAGGGTGATACATAGTTTAACCACTCTTGATTTATTTCAATCTTAATTGTTCTTTTATATTATTAGCATCACTATCATGAACCAATGAAGAATGAGTTAATTTCAGTTTCCGCTTTTTTGACTTTTTAGTCAGGATATGACTTTTGAAAGCATGTTTTCTTTTTATTTTTCCAGTACCAGTGAGTTTGAACCTCTTTTTTGCACTGGATTTTGTCTTCATTTTAGGCATTATGTTGAATGTTTATTTTTATTTTTTCTTAGGTGTAATGAACATGGTCATTCTCTTCCCCTCTAATTGTGGCATTTGCTCTACTTTTCCATAATCCTCCAGGTCTTGGGCCAATCTCAAAAGTAAAATTTGACCTTGTTCCTTGAAAACTATAGAACGACCTTTAAAAAATACAAAAGCTTTGAGTTTTGCACCATCGTTTAAAAATTTCTCGGCGTGCTTTTTCTTAAACTCATAGTCATGTTCGTCAGTTTGCGGTCCAAATCTTATTTCTTTGATTACCACTTTAGTAGCCTTAGACTTGAGTGCCTTTTCGCGTTTCTTTTGCTCATATAAAAACTTTTTGTAATCCAAAATTTTGCAAACGGGAGGGGATGCTTTTGGAGAAATTTCTACAAGGTCTAATTCTAGTTCCTCGGCCAGGGCAATTGCTTTGGAAAGTCTGTAAACACCTATCTCAACGTTGTCACCAACAAGTCTGATTTCGTTGGCAGTAATTTTTTCGTTGATTTTGTGAGGATTTTCCTTAATAATCCTCGCAGGTTTATTCGATCTTCTCCTTCGTATTGCTATGACCTAAATAATTTTAATTAATTTTCAAATTTAGAAATACTTTTGTATACCTCTTTGTCTATGAGTTCGACAAATGCTTCCGTGCTCATCGTTCCCATATCACCTTCTCGATGTTTTCTGACAGAAACATTACCTGTCTTTGCTTCCTTTTCTCCCAATATCAACATAAATGGAACTTTACTCAATTCGGCTTCTCGTATCTTTTTTCCAATGGTTTCATTTCTATTATCAAGGCAGGCGCGAATTTCGCTATTTTCCAGGAAATTTAAAACTTTTTGAGCGTATTTTTCGTGTTTTTCACTCACAATCAATACGCTCACTTGAATTGGGGATAGCCAAAGGGGAAATATACCTGCGGTGTGTTCCAACAAAATAGCAACAAAGCGTTCCAAACTTCCAAAAGGCGCACGGTGGATCATGATTGGTCGATGTTGCTGGTTATCAGCTCCTTTATAGGTAAGTTCAAACCTTTCCGGAAGATTATAGTCAACCTGTATGGTTCCCAATTGCCATCTTCTTCCTAAAGCGTCTTTGACCATAAAATCAAGTTTAGGACCATAAAATGCTGCTTCTCCCTTTTCTATTATAAAGTCCAAATTCTTTTTCTGAGCGGCTTCGATGATTGCTTTTTCAGCTTTCTCCCAATTTTTGGGGTTTCCAATGTATTTTTCTGGTTTTTTCAAGTCTCTTATGGAGACTTGTGCTTGAAATTTATCAAAGCCCAAAGATCCGAAAACATATAAAACAAGATCAATTACATTTTTGAATTCTTGATCCAACTGTTCGGGGGTACAAAATATATGAGCATCGTCTTGGGTAAAGCCCCTCACTCTAGTGAGCCCGTGTAGTTCTCCACTTTGCTCATAACGGTAAACGGTTCCAAACTCTGCATATCGTTTGGGTAATTCTTTATAGCTCCAGGGACTTGAGTTATATATTTCGCAGTGGTGGGGACAATTCATGGGTTTGAGTAAAAAGCTTTCACCTTCTGCAGGAGTCTCAATAGGTTGAAAACTGTCTTCACCATATTTCTCGTAGTGACCGGAGGTCATGTAAAGCTCCTTGTTTCCAATGTGGGGAGAAATCACCTGTTCATATCCTGCTTTCTTTTGAGCATCTTTCAGAAAATCTTCTAGCCGTTCTCTTAGGGCAGCACCTTTGGGCAACCATAAGGGTAAGCCCTGTCCCACTTTTTGTGAAAAAGTGAATAACTCCAGTTCTTTTCCCAGTCTTCGATGATCTCGCTTTTTGGCTTCTTCTAAGAGTTCAAGGTATTCGGTCAATTCTTTTTGTTTGGGAAAAGAAATACCATAGATGCGGGTCAGCTGTTTATTATTTTCATCCCCTCTCCAATAGGCTCCTGCGACATTTAAAAGCTTAACAGCTTTTATGAACCCAGTATGAGGAATGTGCCCTCCCTTACATAAGTCAGTAAAATCAGCATGATCACAAAAAGTAATGGTACCATCCTCTAAATTTTCAATCAGTTCAATTTTATATTGATTTTCATTTTTATGATAAAAATCAAGCGCCTCCTTTTTGGTGGCGGATCTCATTTTAAATGCAAATTTTTGTTTTGCAAAATCCAAAAACTTTTTTTCAATATTTATGAGTTCTTTTTCAGTTATGGAATGATCTCCGAAATCTACATCATAATAAAATCCATTTTCAATTGCAGGTCCGATAGTTAGTTTTGCTTTTGGGTAGAGGGAGAGAATGGTTTGTGCCAATACATGTGCTGAAGAATGCCAAAAGGCGTCTTTCCCTTGTTGGTCATTCCAAGTAAACAATTGTATGTTTCCATCTTCAAATAAAGGAGTTGATCCCTCAACAGTTTGATGATTAAACTTTGCTGATAGGACATTACGCGCCAGTCCTTCACTGATGTTTTTGGCAACCTCAAGTACGGTAATTCCACTTTCAAATCTTCTTACAGATGCATCTGGAAATTTTATTTGAATCATATATTATAAATCACAGCAAATATAGTTCACTCCCCCGAGTGATACAATTTTTAAAAGGGCTTAGTTTTTTTATTACCTAACAGACCATCAAGCAATATTTTAATGGCCCAAAAACCGTAAACAATTGCAGTGATACACAATCCTACTCCTAAGGCCAGGACAGGCCAGTAAAAAGGGTGATCTTGATTTTTAAAAGCTTGGTAGACCAAAACGGGTGCAACAAAACAGAGTATGATAAACGTTCCCATTTTGAGAAGCCCTTTTTTTAATTTTTGACTATTCACGGGTAATTTTTTATGGCTGCTCTAATGCTTTTGTACTTATCAATTAATGCAGCAGCAGATTCATTATCAATATCCAATTCTTCCATAAGAATTCTAACCGCCCGATCAACTAGCTTGACATTGTTCATTTGAATGTCAATCATTTTATTTCCTTTGACCCTTCCTAATTTGATCATACTTGAAGTAGTAATCATATTCAGAATTAATTTTTGGACAGTTCCAGCTTTCATTCGCGAGCTTCCTGTAACAAATTCTGGCCCTACGATAACTTCGATGGGAAAATCTGCATGCTGTGTAATTGGGCTATTTGGGTTACAAGTAATGCAACCGGTAGCAATGCCATTTTCCTGACATTTTTTAAGTGCACCCACCACATAAGGTGTTGTTCCAGAAGCGGCAATACCAATGACTAAATCGTTTTGATCGGGCTGGTGTTGTTTTATATCTCTCCATCCCTGTGTGGAGTCGTCTTCAGCATTTTCGATGGATTGATGTAGCGCATCTATTCCTCCAGCTATTATGCCCGTTACCATTTCTGGATTTGTTCCAAAGGTAGGCGGACACTCAGAGGCATCTAACACGCCTAGCCTTCCACTTGTTCCTGCACCCATGTAGAACAATCTTCCACCGTTTTTCATTCTTGGCACTAAATTATTGATTAGGGATTCGATTTTATCTAGAACATGCCCCACAGCCAATACTGCCACTTTGTCTTCACGATGGATTCCGGACAAAAGTTCTTTGGTTGATTTTGTCTCCAGTGAATTGTAATGGGAGTCTTTTTCTGTTATTTTTTCAAACTTCATAAATCGAAACTAATTAGTCAATCTTACAAAAATAAATTCTCAATTTAAATTACTGTAAAATATAATAAATTATGCATTTATTAAACTCTTAAGATCTTATGTATTAATCCAATGGTTGATTATAGATTTGAAATTATTAAAAGACACCTTAAAATTGAATTTATCAATCTCAAATGAAAAATAAAATCAAGTGTTTATACCAGTTTAAGGTCTAGGTTTTCTTTAATCGCGTCAAGAAATTTTTGAGTACTTAAGTAGTGAGTTTTATTAAGATTTTCTTTGTGAATTAGCAAGGCCAAATCCTTAGTCATTTTTCCACTTTCAATGGTCTCAATACAAACGGCCTCTAATGTCTGACAAAAGTCAATAAGCGGTTGATTATTGTCAAGTTTTCCTCTGTGTTGCAACCCTCTAGTCCATGCAAAAATAGAAGCTATGGGATTTGTTGAGGTTTCTTTTCCCATTTTGTGTTGTCTATAGTGACGTGTAACGGTTCCGTGTGCCGCTTCGGCTTCCATGACTTCCCCGTCAGGAGTGACTAAGGTAGATGTCATAAGACCCAAAGAGCCAAAACCTTGTGCAACTGTATCAGATTGAACATCTCCGTCATAATTTTTACAAGCCCAAACAAATCCACCGCTCCATTTCATGGCTGCAGCAACCATGTCATCTATTAATCGGTGTTCATAGGTAATGCCCGCAACTTTAAATTTTTCTTTGAATTCGTTGTCATATACTTCTTGAAAAATGTCTTTAAATCTTCCATCATAAACTTTCATGATGGTGTTTTTGGTCGATAGGTAAAGTGGCCAACCTTTGTCAAGAGCCCTATTCATGCAAGATCTTGCAAATCCAAAAATGGAAGATTCAATGTTGTACATACTCATGGCGACACCGTTTTCTTGAAAGTCATAAACCTCCCATGTAGTTGCTTCACTTCCATTTTCAGGTGTAAATGTCATGGTGAGCTTTCCCTTTCCAATTATCATAGCATCTGTGGCTTTATACTGATCACCAAAAGCGTGTCTTCCAATACAAATAGGCTTGGTCCAACCCTGTACATAACGTGGTACATTTTTCATTATTATTGGTTCTCTGAATACCGTTCCACCCACAATGTTTCTTATGGTTCCGTTGGGAGATCGGTACATTTTCTTAAGTCCAAACTCTTCTACACGATCTTCATCGGGAGTAATTGTAGCACATTTGATTCCTACTTTATATTTTTTGATTGCTTCTGCTGCATCTATTGTAATCTGATCCTCTGTTTTATCTCTCGACTCCATACTAAGGTCATAGTATAGAAGTTTAATATCTAGGTAGGGAAGAATTAATTGTTCTTTGATAAATTTCCAAATAATTCTGGTCATTTCGTCACCATCGATCTCTACGACCGGCTGCTCGACAACAATTTTTGACATTTAAATTTCAATTAAGTTTGGACAAATATAATGAAGGATCATGATAGTATTAATAATGTTTTTGATTTTGTCCAACAAAAAAACCGCTTTGAAGCGGTTTGATTATTCTATTGCTCTTTAATTCGGGCTTTTTTACCTCTCAATTTTTTGAAGTAATAAATTCTTGAGCGTCTGACTTTTCCTTTTTTGTTGACTTCAATTTTTTTAATGGTTGGCAGATTTAGAGGAAAAATTCTTTCTACTCCAACAGTTCCTGACATTTTACGGATTGTAAATGACTTAGAAAGACCATGACCTTTTATTTGGATAACCACACCCTTGAAGAACTGAGTTCTTACTTTGTCTCCTTCACGAATTTCATAATAGACTGTAATTGTATCCCCAGCAGAAAATTCTGGAAAGTCTTTTTTCGGAATAAATTCTTTTTGAACAAAATTTACAAGTGCTTCCATTAAATTTAAATTGATTGATTCAAACTTTACGTTCGATATGCAATTAATGATTGCAAATTTAAGACTATTTTTGATTTAAACAACTTACATCCATTGATTAACTATTATAAAAAATCAACCGTGATCTTCCATTAAATCTGGTCTTGTTTTTTTTGTTTTTTCAAGGGCTTGTGATTCTCTCCATTTTTCTATCTCAGGGGTATTTCCTGAAGTTAGTATTTTAGGAACTTCCCAACCTTTATAGTTAGCCGGCCGAGTATAGATAGGTGGTGCCAGTAGTCCGTCTTGATAGCTATCGGTAAGAGCAGAGGACTCGTCCCCCAAAACGCCAGGAATTAGTCTGATGATGCTATCACATAATACCGCTGCAGCCAACTCTCCTCCTGAAAGCACAAAATCACCAATCGAAATTTCTCGTGTGATCAAGTGATCCCTTACACGTTGGTCAACACCTTTGTAGTGTCCACAAAGGATTATTAAATTTTTTTTGGTGGACAGATTATTGGATATACTTTGATCGAGTTGCTCACCATCAGGGGTGAGGTAAATGACTTCGTCATAAGTCCTCTCTTTTTTGAGTTGCCTGATACAAAGGTCTATTGGTTCAATTTTCATAACCATTCCTGCTCCACCACCAAAAGGATAATCGTCAACTTGTTTGTTTTTGTTATATGCGTAATCCCTTAAGGTGTGGAAATTGATAACTGCTTTTTTGGATTTAATTGCTCGTTTTAGAATTGATTCCTCAAATGGACTGCGGAGCAACTCAGGAAAAAGTGTGATGATATCTATTCTCATACAATGCAAAGATTTTATAAATTAAGAATTTATCAAAACTTTTGATGACTTTTAGGGCTTTGTTTCGTTGAACTTTATAAGAGATATATGTAATATTTCGAAGACTCATCTAAAAAGTTTTTTGAAATACATATACGCTTAAATGTAATTTCAATTGGTGGAAATAAAAAAGAGCTATCGAACGATAGCTCTTAAGTTAAGCTTAAATATATGTTTATTCAAAAATGATTCTTTCTTTTTCTCCGTTGGGTTTTAAAAAAAGGATACTGTTGAGGTTATTGACATTAAAAGCATCAATATCTGATACATCTTTGATTTTTTTATTGTTAATTTCCAATAATATAAAGCCATCATCAATTCCATAACGATATAGACGGCGATTCATCAATTCTTTAATAATTACCCCTTGATCCAAACCAAAGTATTCCTTTTGTTCTGAATTAATGTTGGTAAGATACATCCCTAAAAATTCAGTAGTATTTGTTTTTTTTAAGGTTACTATGATTTTATTATTTGAATTTTCTCTACTGTAAGTCACCTCGACTTTCTCACCAGGTCTTTTGGTTGAGAGGTAACCTGTTAAATCGGAAAAGGTATTAATCTTTACCTCGTCAACCTTTTTAATAATATCACCGCTTTGCAAACCGGCATCGGAGGCACCCATGCCTTCAATAACATTGCCAATTAAAAACCCTTGTGTTTCTTTCACATCAAACTTTTCAGCCAATTCGGCATTGAGGGCACTACCGGAAACGCCCAATAAGCCTTTTTGAACATTTCCATATTCGATCAAATCTTCAAATACTTTTCTGACAATATTACTGGGCACAGCAAATGAATAACCAACAAAACCTCCAGTGATTGAAGAAATGGCTGTATTAATTCCTATTAATTCACCGTCTGTATTAACCAGTGCACCTCCGCTGTTTCCCATGTTAACGGCTGCATCGGTTTGTATAAAGGATTGATTTTTACTGTCCCTGTCATTTAGGTCTCTTGACTTGGCGCTAATGATACCAGCAGTTACAGTAGAATTGAGGTTGAAGGGATTTCCCACAGCTAGCACCCATTCTCCAATACGAGCCAATTCAGAGTTTCCAAAAGGAATAAATGGTAACGACTCATCGGTTTTAATTTTTAAAACGGCCAAATCTGTACTTTGGTCAGTTCCAATAACCTCTGCAGTGTAGGTTTTGTTTTTGTTGGAAGTAACCTCAATTTCAGTTGCATCCTCTATCACATGATAATTAGTGATTATTAGTCCATCAGGTGAAACAATCACACCTGATCCAGTACCGATTCTCTTTTCATCATAGTCATCTCCGTAAAAATTTCTTAACCAACCGGATATGTTGCTTTTTTGGATACTTGTGTTTTTTACGTGAACCACTGCGTTAACAGTTTTCTCTGCTGCTTTGGTAAAATCCGTCATTTCGGCAGCTATACTGTTAGTTTTGAAACTGTAGGTGGTTGGAATTAAGCTAAGTTTTTCATTTTCTACAACTTCAATTTTCTCATTTGAGAAATAATCATGGGCGACTAGAGTGACTAGTGCACTTACCGCTGCAATCATTAAGGTTTTTAATGTAGATTTCATTTTCATTTTTTTTCTTTGAACAAAATTAAAAATTCTATTCTTTATTCATTGTTGATTTAACGACTATTTAACAGATTCAATTACGGTTAAATTTTCCCTAAATTTGGACTATGAATTTTCTATTTGAAAAATACCAAGGCGCTGGGAATGATTTTATCATACTTGATGATCGTCAAGAGAGTTTTCCTGACCATAACTACAATTTAGTCAAAAATATCTGTGATCGTCATTATGGAATTGGTGCTGATGGATTGATCTTATTGAGAGATTCCAAACGATCGGATTTTAAAATGCTATATTTCAACGCCAATGGCCATCTTGGTAGCCTTTGTGGTAATGGCAGCAGGTGTTTATTTGCCTTTGCTAAAAAATATCAAATTGTTAATAATCAAGGAACTTTTGAAACCTCTGATGGAATAATTAAGGGATCAGTTACTTCCGATGATTTGATCTGTATTGAGATGGGAGATGTATTGAAAATTGAAAAAAGGGACTCAGCCATATTTATGGACACAGGTTCACCTCACCATGTTGAATTTGTTGATCAGGTGTCTTCTGTTGATGTAAAATCTCAAGGGGCTGCCATTAGATATGGAGCACCTTATTTTGAGACTGGTTCAAATATAAATTTTGTTGAAAAAGTAAATGATAATGAATTCAATATCAGAACCTACGAAAGAGGAATAGAAGACGAGACCCTTGCTTGTGGGACTGGAGCAGTTGCTGCAGCCATTTCGGCTCATTTTTCTAAATTAACTTCTCTAAATTTTCTAAACATTAATGCTTTGGGTGGCAATTTACAAGTCTCATTTACCCAAAACTTGGGCCAATACAAAAACATTAAACTTACCGGCCCTGCAGTCTTTGTTTTTTCTGGTAATTTAAATACTGAATGATTCGACTTCAAAATAAACTCATAAGTTTAAGGGCTTTAGAAACCCGCGATATTGAACTCCTTTTCGATTTGGAGAACGATGTTGAGTTGTGGAAGTATTCCAATCGAAATCAGCCATACTCAAAGGATTTACTTCAAAATTATATTGCAAATTCTCACAAAGATATTTTTGAAACCCGTCAAATCAAGTTTACCATCAGCACCATGGAGGACATTGCTCTTGGCTTTATTGATTTATTTGACTTTGAGCCTTTGCATCACAGGGCAGGGGTAGGATTGGTCATCCGAAAACTAGATCATAGAAAAGGATATGGTGCAGCAGCATTGGATTTGATTAGTAATTATGCGAGAAACCATTTACAATTGCATCAGCTCTATGCCCACATTGCCGTTGAAAATAAAATCAGTATTCAACTTTTTGAAAATAAAGGGTATTGTTTTGTTGGAATAAAGAAGGATTGGAATTTTTATGAAGGAAAGTACCATGACGAAATTATTTATCAAAAACTGATTGTTTGAAATATCGAAATAAAATATTAACCATTATTGTATCAATGGGACTTGCTTTTGGTCTCTATTTTGTTTATCTATTTGCTGAAACTTTTTATTTAGACAACACCGTCTTCGATGAGTCAAAAGTTTACGTGTACATTAATGAAGGTGATGAATTTAGTGATCTATTGACTTCTATCACACCACTTTTAAAATCCACTTCAAGTTTTAGAATCGCTGCCCAAAAAAAAGGCTATAGTAAACGTGTTAAATCAGGTAAATTTTTGATTCTTAAGGGAAGTAATAACAATGAAATCATTAACACACTCCGCGGAAAAAGTATGACGGTAAGGGTAACTTTTAATAATCAGGAGCGCATAGAGAATTTGGCGGGAAGGGTTGCAGAACAAATAGCTCCTGACAGTGTTTCTTTACTTAAAGTTTTTTTGGATCCCAAGTTTTTAGCCGCAAATGGATTTTCTAAAGAAAATGCATTGGGAATGTATTTACCAAATAGTTATGATTTTTTTTGGAATACAACTGCTGAAAATTTTAGACACAAAATGTGGAAATCTTACCAAAAGTTTTGGTCTGATAACAGAATAAGCAAAGCTGCTGAGTTGGGTTTACAACCTTTGGATGTAATGAGCCTTGCTGCCATTGTCCAGAGGGAAACACAAAAGATAGATGAGCGTAAGCGTGTAGCTGGAGTTTATATCAATCGTCTAAAAAGAAAAATGATGTTACAGGCTGACCCAACAGTAATATATGCAATGAAACTCAAACTTCGCAACTTTGATACCATAATCAAACGTGTTCTATATAAAGACTTGACAATTAACTCACCATACAATACTTACCGTTACAATGGATTACCACCGGGTCCCATTTCTATGCCCGATATCTCATCTATCAATGCAGTTTTGAGTGCTGAGCAACATTCCTATTTGTATTTTGTAGCCAATCCTAAGAACCCAGGATACCATTTATTTGCCAAAAACGGCAGTGAACATAATAGGAATAAAAAAATATACACCAATTGGCTTGACAACAATCGGGTTTACCGTTAAACCTGCTTGTGAATAATAAAAATAGCCGGTTTTTTGTGAAAACTGATGTATTTTTTCTTCCACTGGCCTATATCTAATGTTTTTATAAACTCGCTGGACTGGGTAAGATCGTATGCAATACAGAGGTTTGTTTTGCTATCCAGAATACGCTTTAAATCTTCAAAAAGTTTTTCATTTCGATAGGGGGTCTCCATAAATATTTGACTTTGATCTAATTTTTGTGATCTGTTTTCTAAAGTTTTTATGGCTTTTTTGCGTTCTTTTTTATCGATGGGAAGATATCCGTTAAAGGCAAAGTTTTGACCATTGAGTCCAGAGCTCATCATGGCCAAAAGAATAGAGGAAGGACCAACCAAGGGTTTTACTCTGATGTTCATTAAATAGGCCTTTTGAGCAATTACTGCCCCAGGGTCGGCAATTCCTGGGCAACCGGCATCTGAAATCAACCCCATATCATTTCCTTTTAAACAGGGATTTAAATAGTCTTCCATTTCAGCTTGAGGTGTATGTTTGTTGAGTGGGAAAAGTTTTAGATCTGAATGTAGTTTTTCTGGGGCAATCTTTTTGATGAATCCTCGTGCCTTTTTTTCATTTTCTACAATGAAATAATCTAGTTTTTCAATGATAGATTTAATTTCGACAGAAAAATTTTCTTCCTTAAACGTTTCACCTAAAGGACTCGGAATAAGATACAAGGTGGGGATCATGGCTGTGGTTTTTGAAGTTCATCGCTCAATTGATCACAGGCTTTATCGATTAGCTCAAAAACCTTTTTAAAGCCGTGCTCATTCCCATAATTTAGATCGGTAACCTCATCATTTTCCGATAGTATACCGACTTTATTTTTATGATCTGAGGTCAGGGCCATTTTTCTGACCTTGGCAAGGTTGCTGAGATCCATAACAAAGATTTTGTAAAAGAGATCAAAATCATCTGGGTAGAATTTTCTTGCCTTTTGATGGCGGATATCAATACCATTATTAACAGCTACCAAAATACCTCTTTGGTCGGGTAAATGACCGATGTGATATCCAGTAGTTCCTGCGGAGTCTACCCTGTAACGATCTTGGAGTAATTTTTTCTTTAGAATACCCTTGCAAGGGGCGAAATACATATATTTCCCAAGCATAACAATAAAACTGATGTTTTCACTTCGAGGGTCAGAGAGAAAGTTTTTGGTTGAGGTCCTCAACATACTTCCTGAATTGTTTGTCAGTAAAGCTCAAATTATCGACTGTTTTGCATGCATGAAGCACAGTAGCATGATCTCTTTTTCCAATCTGTGAACCAATGCTTGCAAGCGAAGCCTTTGTATATTTTTTAGCAAAATACATTGCTAGTTGCCGTGCTTGAACAATGTGCCTTTTTCTAGTTTTGGACTGAAGGGTTGCAACATCCATTTGAAAATATTCCGAAACTACTTTTTGGATGTAATCGATCGACACCTCTCGTTTGGTGTTTTTCACAAATTTATTTACAATCTCTTTTGCTAAATTAAGGTCAATATCGACTCTGTTGAAAGAAGATTGAGCAATTAATGAAATGATAGCACCCTCTAACTCCCTCACATTGGTTTTAATATTTTTGGCAACATACTCTACTATATTATAATCAATGGTGACGCCATCTCTGAACAACTTATTTTTAAGTATAGATATTCTAGTTTCCAAATCAGGGATTTGCAGCTCGGCTGATAGCCCCCACTTGAACCTAGAAAGTAAACGCTGTTCGATATCTTGCATATCGACAGGTGCTTTATCAGAGGTTACAATAACCTGTTTTCCATTTTGATGCAAGTGATTGAATATATGGAAGAACACGTCTTGTGTTCCTGTTTTGCCAGAGAAAAATTGAACATCATCAATAATAAGGATATCAATTACTTGATAGAAATGGATAAAATCATTACGAGAGTTTTTCTTTACAGACTCTATATATTGTTGAGTAAATTTTTCAGCGGAAATATAAAGTACTGTTTTGTCAGGGTATTTATTTTTTATTTGAACTCCTATTGCATGTGCAAGGTGTGTTTTACCTAGACCAACACCACCAAAAATCATCAAAGGGTTGAAAGAAGTTCCTCCGGGTTTGTTTGAGACTGCCAATCCAGCAGATCGGGCCAGTCGGTTAGAATCACCCTCTAAGAAATTTTCAAAATTATAATTAGGATTGAGTTGGGATTCTATTTGAAGATTTCGGATCCCGGGAATTACAAAAGGGTTTTTCAGTTCACTCGAATATGTCTGAAGTGGGGCATCAACTTTTTGAGCGTTAACACCGGATTGGTTACTACTGGGAATACTTTCCGTAAAGGGAGCTTTGTTTCCAAAAGTATTTTCCATCTTAATTGTGTATATCAAACGGGCGTCATCTCCCAATTCCCGGGTCAGTGCTACTTTTAGAATTTTAACATAATGTTCCTCAAGCCATTCATAAAAAAATTTACTCGGAACTTGAATGCTCAATGAATTTTCGGTTATTTTAAGGGGGATGATAGGTTCAAACCAAGTTTTAAAGGCTTGTTGTTGGATATTGTCTTTGATAAAAACCAAACAATTATTCCAAATTTTTTCAGCAGGTGCCTCCATTCAAGTTTTTAAAGTGTAGTTGTTTTTGATCTAACTCTTACAGGTATGTGATCAGAACACAACCTTACAAATATTGAAATAAAAATCTAAAAAAAAACTTTTTTTTGGGTTGATTTTTTAATTTTTTTTTTTGAAATTATAAACGGATGAAACCTTGCAATTTTTAATTAAATATCTTTTAGTTGATTAACTATATTTCAGAAGTTTTTAGGGTTAGATATAATGAAACGGATCAAATGGGATTTGCACACCACAGCAATTATCTCAATTATTTCGAAATGGCTCGAATTGAATGGTTCAACAAAATAGGATTTTCCTATGCAGCTCTTGAGCGACAGGGGATTGTAATGCCTGTTGTTTCTGTTCAAATTAATTTTAAATCTCCTGCTTTTTTTGATGACCCACTTACAATAAAATTATTTGTAAATGAGATCCCAAAAGCGAGTATTAAAATTGATTACATCATCATGAACGCCTTGAAAAAGGAAATAGCAAATGGTACTACTACACTTGCTTTTGTAAATATTGAAATCAACAAGCCAGTAAGGTGCCCTCAAAAGTTGTTGGATATTATTGAATCTTTATGGTAGATTAAAAGCGTGTCTTCTAAAATTTTTGATGACTTGTAATTAGCATTTCTTCTAAATACTGGTCCTTTTAATCCGGTTATTAATTTTTTTTTGGTTACGAAAACTCTTGCCTCATCCCAAAGCTCAGCATCAATAAAATTTTGAAGTGTTTTGGTTCCTCCCTCAATAATTACGGATTGTAAACTATTGTTAAAAAGCTGATCCAATATTTCTTGGGGTTTAATCGAAAGTTGATCTTTATTTTTACCCTTGTTTTCATTTTTAATGGTGATAAACTTCTTCTTCATTAAATTAAAATCCCCATCAGTTTTAGATAATTTTTTGGAGGGATCAATTACAATGGAAACGGGATTTTTACCATTCCATAGGCGAGTATCCAATTTTGGATTGTCATTAAGCACTGTTTGCACCCCAATCATAATCGACTGCTCTTGACTTCTCCACTGGTGCACGAGTTGTTTCGACAGGGGATTAGTCAACCAGTATTTCTTCTGATTTTCTTTTGGAGCGATAAAACCGTCCATACTCTCGGCCCATTTCAATATTACATATGGACGTTTTTTTTGGTGGAAACTGAAAAATCGACGGTTAAGTTTTTGACACTTAGATTCTAGTACACCTATTTTTACCTCACATCCAGCTCGTTTAAGTTTCTCTAATCCTTTTCCTAATACTCTTTTGTTTTGATCAAGACATCCGATTATCACCCTTGGAATTTTCATTTCCAATATTAGATCTGTACAGGGAGGGGTTTTTCCATAATGATCGCAGGGTTCTAAATTTACAAATAATGAACTTTTTGATAGTAGTGATTGATCTCTAATATTCAAAATAGCTTCTCTTTCAGCGTGGTTACCACCTGCTTTTTTGTGCCATCCCTCAGCTATTATTTTACCTTCAAAAATAATGACACAACCAACTAGAGGATTAGGATAGGTGTTTCCTAAACCCTTTTTAGCAAGAAAAATACAACGTTCCATAAAAGCGGCATCATTCATTTTTGGTGATAATAAAATTAATAAGTCAAATTTAGTCAAAAATGATTGTGTTATTTTTATATATGCTGTTGAATGAATTCAAAAATCACTTTACTATTTCTTTGTCGGATCATTATTCAAAATCCGAAATCTCTGCATTTTTTCGTCGCTTAACAGATTTTTATTTTCAATGGCCACCAACTTTTTCTGTTTTAAATCCCAGATATAAACTTAATCAACAAGAGCTTCATAAATTATTTTTTGCACTGAATGAATTAAAAAAGTTCAAACCAATACAATACATTATTAACGAATGTTACTTCTATGGCAGGAAATTTTTTGTGAACAAAGAGGTACTGATTCCTCGTCCTGAGACCGAGGAATTAGTGAGTTGGGTGCTAAACGATTTCGATGGTGCTAAAAATTATATGAAGTTATTAGAATTAGGAACCGGTAGTGGTTGTATTGCAATTAGTTTGGCAAAAGAGCATAGTAAATTTAATATTGAGGCGCTGGATGTATCAAAGACCGCAATTGAAATTGCAATAAAAAATGCCATCAAGCACCATGTGGAAATAGATTTTATTCAAAAGGATATGGCAGTTTTGGATGTTTGGAATAAACCAGTAGATCTCATTATTTCAAATCCCCCTTATATTGATCCAAGGGACAAGAGTGAAATGCTGCCGAATGTTTTGGTATACGAACCCCATTTAGCTCTTTTTGCTCCCAAAGAAGAACCTCTTTACTTCTACAAAAAAATTGTTACACTTGCCCAGCACAGTCTAAATCGGAATGGATGCCTATACCTTGAAATCAATCCTAAATTTAGGGAAAACTTATTGGGTTTTATTAAAAGTAAAACTTTTAAGGATATTGAAGTTAGAAATGATATTTTTGGGAAAGAAAGAATGCTTAAAGCAGTGAAATCATAAATGGAGATTAAGGAAAAAATCAAGCGACTAAGGGATGCCTTGCATGAGCACAATTACCTGTATTATATGTTGGATGCTCCCAAGATCACTGATTTTGAATTTGATCAATTACTCAAAACTCTTCAGGATTTGGAGCGTCAATATCCGGAATACTTTGATCCCAATTCTCCTACTCAGCGTGTCGGAGGAGGAGTGACCAAAAATTTTAATACACAAGCTCACCGTTATCCGATGTACTCCCTTTCCAACACATATTCAAAAGAGGAACTCTTGCAATGGGTAGGGCGCGTGCAAAAGGTATTGGGGGACGAAAAATTTGAATTTACCTGTGAGTTGAAATACGATGGTGCTTCGATTAGCCTAACCTATGAAGAGGGGAAATTTTTAAGAGGTCTAACTCGAGGCGATGGAGTACATGGTGATGATGTTTCACTAAATTTGAGGACAATTCCAACCATTCCTCTGAAATTGAAAGGGGATTATCCCGATTTTTTTGAAATCAGAGGTGAAATTATTCTGCCTCTCGAGGGTTTTAAACTTATTAACCAAAAGCGAATCAGGTTGGGTGAAGAGCCCTTTATGAACCCAAGGAACACTGCTTCGGGATCGCTCAAGCTTCAGGACAGCAAATTGGTTGCAGAAAGACCTTTAGAGTGTTTTTTATATGCATTGGCAGGAGAGGATTTGGCTGTTGATTCGCAAATAGCTGCATTGGATAAAGCCCGGTCTTGGGGTTTTAAAGTTCCGGAGACATCAATTTCGGCCGCTACTGTAGAAGAGGTCTTTCTTTATTTGGATCACTGGAATCAAAATAGGTTGGACTTGTCTTACGAAATCGATGGTGTAGTCATCAAGATAAATAGTTTAAACCAACAGAATCGCTTGGGATATACAGCCAAATCTCCTCGTTGGGCTATAGCTTATAAGTTTAAGGCAGAGCAGGCATTGACTCAGCTGGAGTCTGTGCATTACCAAGTTGGCCGAACAGGTGCCATAACACCTGTGGCCAATTTGAGTCCAGTGCTCTTGTCCGGAACTACCGTTAAAAGAGCTTCACTTCACAATGCTGATCAAATTAAAAAACTGGCCTTGAGAATAGGGGACTTCGTATATGTTGAGAAAGGAGGAGAAATCATTCCCAAGATTGTGGGAGTTGCTAAAGAAAATCGTCCACTTAAGTCTTCTGAAATAACTTTTATTACCCTCTGTCCTGAGTGTCAATCTGAGTTAGTGAAAGAAGAGGGTGAAGCACAACACTATTGTAAGAATCAGTTCGGCTGTCCAACACAAATTGTGAGTAAAATTCAACATTTCATCTCCCGAAAGGCTATGGATATTGAGGGGTTGGGTAAAGAAACCGTAATATTACTATATGAGAATCATTTGATCTCCAATATTGCCGATTTATACAATTTGAATAGAAATGAGTTACTTAAATTGGAACGGATGGCGAATAAATCGGTAGATAATTTGCTTAACAGTATTGAAGCTTCTAAGAATAAACCCTTTGCTAAAGTACTTTTTGGTTTGGGAATAAGATACGTAGGAGAAACTGTTGCCAAAAAGTTGGTGAAGGCTTTTTCTTCAATTGAGTCAATCAGACAGGCCAGTCGTGAGGAATTAATTGAACTAGACGAGATTGGGGATCGAATCGCTGATAGTTTGTTGGATTATTTCAAAGACGAAAGAAATATTTTACTCATTGAACGGCTGGTAAAGCAAGGTGTAGCCTTTGAATCCGAGGAACAACAGTCGACAGTAAATAATTTGTTGGAGGATCAAAAATTCGTCATTTCAGGAGTATTTCAAACTATTTCCAGAGAAAACTTAAAGCAAATAATTGAATCCATGGGAGGAACGGTAGTGGGTTCCATTTCTGCCAAAACTAATTATTTGGTGGCGGGAGAGGGGATTGGGCCCAGTAAAAAAAATAAAGCTGAAAGATTAGGTATCCCAATCATTGATGAATCGACTTTCTTTAACCTGATTAAGGTTTAATCTAGTGGTTTGTTTGATTTATAACATTTTACATTATAAATTGATATAAAAAAATTTTTAATTCTTGAATTTTCTTAATAATTAATTTTGTTTATGAATAATTGGTTGAGACGAGCACTTTTAAGTCGAGTCTATCGAAAAATAATTAAACAAAACTCTTTAGCAGACTTTAAACGGAGTCCAAAGAAACTAAAAAAAATATCTGTCATTCTTGACCATAGACTTGGAATTGATAAAGAACATTTTAAAAAAATCGGTAACCATTTTAATATTCCAAGAAAAAACTTGAGGGTATTGACTTTTTTTCAATCCCAAGATCAAATCAATGAAGCTAATCAAGATAACAGTTGTTCCGCCAAAAATATTTCAAGTTTTGGATTGTTAAATGGAGTATTACTTGATTTTTGTAATGAGAATTCGGATGTTTTGATAAATTTTTTTAGCGGAGATGATATTAACCTAAAATATTTAAGTGCAAAATCTAGCAAAAATCTTAGTGTAGGCTTCAAGAGTGTTGATCATGCATTAAACGATTTGATTATTGAAGTTGATGCACAAAATATTGATATTTTTATAACTGAGTGCATCAAATATTTAGAAATTTTTTTCACAAATAAAAAATGAGAGAAATCCAAGGACATGGTGTTGCAATGATTACTCCATTCAAAGCAGATGGCAGTATTGATTTTGATGCTATTCCGATAATAGTAAATCATCTTATTAATGGAGGTGTTGATTTTCTGGTGGTATTGGGTACCACTGCAGAGACGGCTACTCTTACGAAATTAGAAAAGATTGAACTGGTAGAGAAAATCGTTGAAGTTAATTCTGATCGACTGCCCTTAGTACTGGGCTTGGGAGGTAACAATACTCAGGAGCTCTTAGGTATGTTTGATTGGTTTAATTTATCGTCTTTTACTGCACTTCTTTCAGTAACCCCCTATTATAACAAACCCAATCAAGAGGGACTTTATCAGCATTTTAAAACCATAGCAAATAATTCCAATCTTCCTGTTATCCTTTACAACGTACCTTCGAGAACAGGAGTTAATATTACCCCTGAGACGGTTTTACGTTTGGCTGAAGATTTCGACAATATTGTTGCTTTAAAAGAAGCATCCGGAGACTTTCAACAAGCTCAAACCTTGATTAAACTATGTCCTCATAATTTCTCTATTTTATCTGGTGATGATGAAATGTCCCTGCCTATGATCTTGGCAGGTGCCAAAGGAGTAATTTCAGTTATTGGGAATGCTATACCGGAACAATATTCAAGAATCATTAAGGAGGGTCTTTCAAGAAATGTTGACAAAGCCTATTTAATCCAATATCAATTGTTGGATTTAATAAGAATGATATATTTTGAGGGAAATCCCACTGGAATTAAAGTTTTGATGGAGACTTTAGGTCTGTGTGAAAACAATTTAAGACTTCCACTTATTCCTAGCACAAAAGAGTTGACCCTAGAACTGAAAGAAGAGTTAAAAAAGGTTATGCACATTTAACCCCCCCCAATCGTTAACTAATTTAAGTGCTTTATCGTTTTGAATTGTTGATCAAAACTGTAAATAATTTATTAATTTCGCGCCATGTCTAAGCAGTTAAACCTCTTTTTCTTTGTAAAGTTTTTCACATTTTTTCTTGTGTCATGTAACGAGTATCAAAAAATTCTCAACAGCGAAGACAATAACTTAAAGTACAAAGCGGCTGAAGAATATTACAACAATGGTGAATACAGAAGGGCCAATCGCCTTTTGGAGCAATTGGTTCCAATCTATCGTGGAAAGCCTCAGGCAGAGAGACTAGTATACTTTTTTGCAGATTCTTATTTTCAAACTAAAAATTATTATTTGGCCTCTTATCAATTTGAAAGTTTTATCAAATCATTTCCCAAATCTCAAAAATTGGAGGAAGCTAGTTTCTTTGCTGCAAAATCTCATTACATGATGTCTCCAATTTTCAGTTTAGATCAGGAGGAGACCAACACAGCAATTGAAAAACTTCAGATATTCATGAATAATTATCCTAAGTCCAAGTTTACTGATGAATGTAATCAGCTCATTAGTGAGTTGCAGAATAAAATAGAAAAAAAAGAATTTGAAGTAGCTAAACAATATTATACAATTTATGACTTTAGGGCTGCGATTAAATCCCTAGATAATTTTGTAGCAGATTTTGTCGGTTCTAAATTTAGAGAAGAAGCTCTCTATTATAAGTTTTTAGCATCTTACGAAATTGCCATAAATAGTATTCAATCAAAAAAATATGAACGTTTGCTTGAACTAAAACAAATCCATAATAGTATTGTTAGATATTATCCAGAAACCCTATTCGAAGAAGACCTAACCAAAAAAATGAATAGTGTTGATAAAGAAATTAATAACTTTACAAACTAAATATAGAAATTGTTATGACAAAATACAGAAATTCCAACGCCCCTGCCTCCACCGCAACATACAACAGAACAACTATAGAGACACCCACAGAAAATATTTACGAGGCTTTGTCCATAATTGCCAAGAGATCTAATCAAATCAATTTAGATATTAGAAAAGAGTTGCATGAAAAGCTGGATGAGTTTGCGACTCACAACGACAGTCTTGAAGAGATTTTCGAAAACAAAGAGCAAATCGAAGTTTCTAAATTTTACGAGCGTTTGCCCAAGCCCCATGCAATTGCAATTGAGGAGTGGTTGAATGAAAATATTTACCACCGAAACACGGAGGACAACAACGTATAAATCATGAGTGTTCTGAGCGGAAAAAAAATCCTCCTGGGAATCTCCGGTGGTATAGCCGCTTACAAAACACCAATTATTGTTAGATTGTTGAAGTCCCAAGGTGCGGAGGTCAAAATTGTCATGACGCCTGCTGCTAAAGATTTTGTTACACCATTAACCCTCTCTACCCTCTCTAATCATCCAGTATATTCAACTTTTACAGAGCAATTGCATGATAATCCTGTGTGGAACGATCATGTGAAATTGGGTAAGTGGGCAGATTTGTTTCTGATTGCACCTGCAACATCCAATACTCTCTCTGCAATGGTTCACTCAAAATGTAACAACTTACTTATTGCTACTTATTTGTCTTGTAACTGTACTGTTTATGTTGCTCCTGCCATGGATTTAGATATGTATGAACATCCAGCAAATCAGCAAAATATTAAGGAATTAAAACGAATTGGTAAAAAGGTCTTGAGTGTGGGTGAAGGATTCTTGGCTAGTGGTTTGTTTGGCAAGGGCAGAATGTTGGAACCTGAGGAAATTATTAGTCAAATTACTGAAGATTTAAAATCTGTACTCCCACTTTACGGTAAAAAAGTATTGATTACTGCAGGACCTACATTTGAACCAATTGACCCAGTTCGTTTTATAGGTAACTATTCAAGCGGCAAAATGGGATTTGCTCTTGCAGAAGAGGCCTGCCAACTGGGGGCTAATGTGACACTCATTTCAGGTCCTTGTGTACTTGAAGCCTCCCCAGAGATTAACCGTTACAACATATCAACCGCCGAAGAGATGTATCACCTTGCATTAGACCATTTTACTGAATCTGATATTGTCATTGCCGCTGCCGCAGTGGCTGATTTTAAACCACTATATGTAGGAGATCAAAAGATTAAAAAAGAATCTGAAATTCAATCTATTCAGTTGGGAAAAACCCGGGATGTTTTGTATGATATGGGTAAACTAAAACAAAAACAATTTTTGGTAGGATTTGCTTTAGAGACTGAGAATGAAACTGACAATGCTATACAAAAAATTAAGTCCAAGAATTTGGATGCTATTGTATTGAATTCTCTCAATGACCACGGTGCTGGCTTTTCAGTTGATTCTAATAAAGTGACCTATATAGATAAAAATGAAATTATTACTCCCTTTGAGCTAAAGTCTAAGATTTTAGTTGCTAAAGATATTTTTTCCCAAATATTGTCCGAGAATGAATAAAATCCTAACCCTTTTATTATTAACACTTTCATTGATCAAAATCTATGCTCAAGAACTTAATGCTCAATTTGTTGTAAATGCTGATCTTGTAAATCAGACCAATCAGCAAATTTTTGAGACATTGGAACGATCGCTTAATGAATTCATCAATTCGCAATCTTGGTCGAGTCAAGAATTTTTTCCTCAAGAAAAAATCACTTGTAGTTTTGTACTCAATTTATCGAGTTACAGTGCCTCTAAATTTGAGGGGACTCTACAAATTCAATCTCAAAGAACTATTTATGATTCAAACTACGATAGTCCTCTACTGAATTTTTTAGATAAGGATATCAGCTTTACTTATCAAGAGTTTCAACCTTTATTCTTTAGTCCTGCCTCATATGAATCCAACTTGGTTTCTTTGATCAGTTTTTATGTTTATATGATCATGGGGATTAATGCTGATAGCCTTCAACTTAAAGGAGGAGACCCTTACTTTGAGCAAGCCCAGCGGATTGTCAACTTGTCTCAGCAAGGCGGAGCTCTTGGATGGAAACAGAATGACAGTAACCGCAATCGATTTTGGTTGAGTGACACAATTCGCTCCAATACCTTTAGGGAATATCGTGAGGCACTTTACATCTATCACCGTAAAGGGTTGGATTTGATGACTAAAAACTTATTGGAAGCAAAAAACAACATCATTAGTGCATTGCTCCCGCTTGAAAATCTTTATGATCGCCGACCCAATGCGATGCTCTTACAAATGTTTTTTGACGCTAAGGCAGATGAAATTGTAAACTTTTTTTCTGATGGTCCTGAAGTGGATTTTGACAGGACTTTGAAAATGTTAAAAAAAATAGCTCCTTTTTATCAACCTCAGTGGAAACAAATTAAATAGTTTCATTTCTTGAAAATATTTTTTTTCTCAAGTATCTTTGAAGAGTAACTGCATTAACAATTAAAATTGATTGCCAGTCTAAAGATTTCGAATTATGCTCTTATTGAGTATTTGGATATATCCTTCGATACAGGTATGACTTGTATTACTGGAGAAACTGGAGCTGGAAAATCCATTCTTATGGGTGGACTTGGTTTGGTCTTGGGTAAAAGAGCAGACATGAGCGTACTCAAAGATGATAAAAAAAAGTGTGTCATTGAGGCCAGTTTTTTGATTGACAACTACAATCTTCAGAGCTTTTTCGAAGCTTTTGGACTCGACTATGAGGCAGAAACTTTTTTGAGAAGAGAAATCATTCCTACTGGAAAGTCAAGGGCATTTATCAATGACACCCCTGTAAATCTAGATATTCTCAGTCGATTGAGTGAGGTATTAATTGATGTTCATTCTCAATCGGAAAATCAGTCTTTGTTTAAAAATGAGTATCAGTTTTTGGTTTTGGATGCTATAGCAGGAAATCAGGATACTCTCAAAGAATACAAAAATAAACTTAGTGAATATCAAAATATCCAAAAGGATTATGACCACTTAAAGAAACTCAATGAGGAGGCTGCAAAAGTTCAAGATTACAATCAGTTTTTGTATGACGAACTGATCAGTGAGAAATTAACTCCTGATATGCTTATCCCTTTGGAAGAGGAAATTGATCAGTTGTCCAATGTTGAGGCAATTCAGCAATATCTTTCTAAAAGCATTCACTTGATTGAGGAGGAACAAGTTGGACTGCTTACCCAATTTTCCAGTTTAAATGCTTTACTTAACGAAGCTGTATCTAAGTCCAAAAATCTAAGTATTTTTCATGAGCGAACAAATAGTCTTTCTATTGAGCTGAAAGACATATTGGACGAGTTAATTAGTAAACAGGAAACCTTAGAAAGTAATCCCGTTCTATTGGAGATACTTTCGAACCGGTGGGATAAAATCCAAAATCTATTCCAAAAACATCAGGTTGATAATATACGGGATTTGATTCAAGTGAGGGATAACCTTGAAAAAAAACTTGAGGAGACCCAAGATCTTGAACAAAAGATCAATGTCATAAAAGGTCGGCTGGCTGAATCGAAAGAATTATTAGATAGTTTATCAAAACAATTGCACCAAAACCGGAAGGAGGCCTCCCCAAAACTATGTGATCAAATGGAGCAAATAATTTCAAAAATGGGAATGCAAAATGCTAGATTTAGAATTGATTTGACATCCGTTGATCATTTTTTAAGTAATGGTAAAGAACAAATTGATTTTTTGTTTTCTGCGAATTTAGGTTCTGATTTCAAACCCATCAAAAAAGTAGCTTCAGGGGGAGAGATGTCAAGGATTATGCTTTCGATCAAAGCAATCTTATCCCAATTCAAACAATTACCCAGCATTGTTTTTGATGAAATTGACACAGGGGTCTCGGGACCGGTCTCAAATGAGATTGCCAACATCATGGCCTATATGTCTGAAAACATGCAGGTATTTACCATTACACATCTGCCACAAGTGGCCGCCAAAGGAAAACAACACTTTTTGGTATACAAAGAGGTAAGGGGAAACACTACGATGACTAAACTCAGGGAGTTAAATCAAGAGGAAAGAATAAAAGAATTGGCCCAAATGCTATCAGGAGAGGAATTGACCCGAACTGCCTTGGATCATGCCAAACAATTACTCAATTAACTGTATCTTTAAACAATTTAACAGCATTATTCATGTCTCATAAAATTTTAGAAGGTAAGAAAGGTATCATATTTGGTGCACTAGATAATCAGTCCATTGCATGGAAAACTGCTGAGGCTGTTAAAGAGGCCGGTGGTGAATTTGTGTTGACCAATGCACCGGTTGCATTTAGGATGGGAACCATTAATGATTTAGCTGAAAAAACAGGTAGTAAAATTATCCCTGCAGATGCCACAAAAATGGAAGATTTGGAAAATCTCATCGATCAATCCGTATCTCATTTAGCAGGGAAGTTAGATTTTATTTTACATTCCATTGGGATGTCCGTAAATGTCAGAAAAGGCCGAAATTACACCGACTTAAACTATGATTGGATGACCAAAGGCTGGGATGTGTCTTCTGTTTCTTTTCACAAACTATTACAGACCCTTTATCAAAAAGATGCCATGAACCCCTGGGGTAGTATTCTAGCCCTTTCCTATATTGCTGCTCAAAGGACTTTTCCCAATTACAACGATATGGCCGATAATAAAGCTTATTTGGAATCTATAGCGAGAAGTTTTGGTTACTTTTTTGGTAAAAACAAAAAAGTAAGGGTAAATACCATCTCACAATCACCCACATTAACCACAGCAGGGAAAGGAGTGAAGGGATTGGATGGCTTTCTAAGCTATGCAGATCAAACTGCCCCCCTTGGAAATGCTTCTGCTGAAGATTGTGCTAAATACTCAGTTATGATGTTTTCTGATTACACAAAGAAAGTAACTCTTCAGAATCTTTTTCACGACGGTGGATTTTCTAACGTTGGGGTTAGTCAAGAAATTATAGATGCACTAGAAAAAGGCTAATAATTTTTCCGACTAGATTATGAATAAAAAAAATGCAGTGGAATTTTGAGTATTTGAGATTAAGATTTCCAGATAAAAAGAGATTACGTTTCTTTTCGATTTTTGTTGCAGTGTCTTTCTTCTTTTGGATTATAACAAAACTCTCAAACTCCTACAGCTCTTTTGTTGAGTTTGATGTTAATTTTGTAAATGCCCCCCCTTTGATTGTTTTGGATGAAAATCCAAATGCTAGGTTGAGGACCGATATCACAGCAAGTGGTTTTGAGCTTTTGATTTACCATTTTATCAAAAATGAAATCAACGTATCAATTGAAAATGCAGATTATAACTTAGGTACTGGAAAAATTGATCTAATGGGTCAAAAATTTAGGCTTCAACAACAATTGTATAAAAATGTGAGGCTAAATCGTGTTTCTCCCTCCCATTTAAATTTTAAATATGGAAAGTTAAAGCGACTTAAAGTTCCAATAATACCACCGAATAATATTAATTTTAAACCAGGCTACGACCAGGCAGGGAACTGGCTTATCCAGCCTGATAGTGTATGGATATATGGACCCTCCAAAGAGGTGAACAAAATAAGTGGATTGTCGATTGAGTCTTTGAAAGAGAATGATATTGATGGCGATATAGAAGAAACATTAAAGTTGTTACCGATAAATCAAATTCAATATGAAACTCATGAAGTATTGGTAAAAACTAAAGTAAAGCGTTTTACCGAAAAATCTGTAGAAGCATTTATTAACATTAAAAATCTTCCAGATTCCTTAGCTATTAAACTGTTTCCTCAATCCATTAATATTACTTTTTTGGTTTTGATTGAAAAAGCAGATGTCATTTCAGCAAGAGATTTCAAGTTCAGTTGCGATTATGATCAAGCCCAAATAAATGATACTAACTCTTTGGATATTTTTTTGGATATTAAACCCAACTATGTTCGTAATGTAAAGTGGAAAATCAAAAAAGTGGACTATTTAATTAGAAAATGAAAATTATTGGGCTAACCGGTGGTATTGGAAGCGGAAAATCAAAGATATTGTCTGTGTTTTCAAGTTATGGTATACCTTGTTACGAATCCGACAGAAGGGCAAAGTGGCTGATGCAGATGGATGCAGAGCTGAAAAGTCAAATCAAATCTTTTTTCGGAGATCAAATTTATGAGAACAATCAATTTAATCAGAGAAAACTGGCCAAATTGGTTTTTGCTAATAAAGGTAAGCTTGAGGCTCTGAATTCATTGGTTCATCCAAGGGTAAAGATGGATTTCAAATCATTCGTCAGTCAACAAGACACCCCTTACATAATAAAAGAGGCTGCTATCCTTTTTGAGACTGGGGGAGAAAAAGATTGTGACGCTACCATTTTGGTAACAGCACCCGAAAAATTAAGGTTACAAAGGGTCTTAAATAGAGAAAAAATTAGTTCAATGGATCTAAAGGCCAGAATTAATAATCAATGGAGTGATTCAAGAAAGATTCCATTGGCCGATTATATCATTAACAATATTGATTGGGATAAAACGTTAAAAAAGATAGATGAAATTCATCAAAACTTATTAGTCCTTTATTAATTATCTTTATTAACAATACATTAAGTATTTGACTTATCTATTTTAATGAAATTTGAGTTTTATAAACAATGTAGCATTTGAAAAAAAATTTTTTCATTTTATTGGTTACACTAATGATCGTATCCTTGGTTGCCGTTATTATGGTTCAGGCCTATTGGATAAATAGTGCATTTGAAAACAAGGAAGAAGAGTTCTCTTTAGCTGTTAGTCAGTCTCTCCAATCCGTATCCAAGAAAGTTGAAGATTTAGAAATTTCAAACTATATAAGTGCTTACCAACAATTAATCGATTCAATTGGCACGCCTGACGAGTCGAACTTCACTGATGTATTTTTATTTGTCGATAATGATGATGATATTACTTCGAATTTGACTTCTTTTTATGCATTTGGGATACTGCAAGAGGACTATAACATTAGTCTTTCAGATATAAATCCTGAATTTGGAAATGATAATTTAAAAGATTTTAAAAAAGTAAAGACAACAACCATATTGAGTAAGGATAAAATCTTTAACCAAGAGAACAGGGTTGCTACATCCATCACCAAATTGAAATCGGTTGAAAGAATGAGTGTTTTTGATCAAGAGATTTTTCGTTCGGCATACTTAGATTATTCTTCGACGATACCTGTACACAAGCGAATTAGAACCGATGAATTGAGGTTGCTTCTGGACAGGGAATTTAGAGCTAGAAATATTTTAACCTCGTATGAATTTGGCATATACAATAATGGCCTTTCCACGAAGGTGAAATCCAATGAATATATTGAAGATCAAAAAGGATCCAAATATGAAACCCCAATTTTTACTCAAGAAAATGGTCAAACCCCTTACAAATTGATTGTTACTTTTCCGGATAGGGATGAATTTGTTTTTTCCTCTATTTTGAGTGTGGCAGGCTTATCAATTTTCCTAACCCTATTCATTCTTATAGTATCGACTACAGCAATCTATCAAATCATCCGGCAGAAAAAAGTTTCGGAGATGAAATCAGATTTTATAAACAATATGTCTCATGAGTTTAAAACCCCAATAGCTACTATCAATTTGGCTCTGGATGCAATCTCAAACCCCAAAATACAAAACACAAAGACCAAATTATTTAATTATCTCAAAATGATCAGAGAGGAAAATCAACGCATGCTTTCTCAAGTTGAAAACGTACTGATGATTTCGAGACTTGAAAAGAGCTCATCTCCTATTCAATTTTCGGAGATAGATATTCACAATGCGGTTCAGGATGCACTCCATCGTGTCGACTTGATTATAAAAAATCAAAAAGGGAGCATTTATGTCCAACTAGAAGCATTGCAAACCAGATTTAAGGGAAATTTGAACCATTTTACAAATCTTATTGTCAATTTGTTGGACAATGCGATTAAGTATTCTGATGGAACTCCTAAGATTAGCATCAGCACCTATGTTGTGGACAAGATGATTAATTTAAAAATTAAAGATCAAGGGATTGGAATGGATGTAAATACTCAAAAACATATATTTGAGAAGTTTTTTCGTGAGCAAAGTGGGAATATTCACAATGTTAAAGGTCATGGCTTGGGACTTACGTACGTAAAAAAAATAGTTGAGCTACACGGCGGAGACATCAAATTAATAAGTAAAATAGGTGAGGGGACAACTTTTTTAATTTCAGTACCAGTTCTTTAATGTCATAAATAAATTTATACCTATGAATGTTGAAAAAAAGAAAATTTTAATTGTAGAAGATGATTTCAACTTTGGAAATATTCTCAAAGACTATCTTATTCTCAACGATTATTTTGTTGTTTTAGCCAAAAATGGGATTGAGGGAATGGAAAAGTTTAAAAAAGAAAACTTTGACCTCTGTATACTTGATGTAATGATGCCTTTCAAAGATGGTTTTAGCTTGGGAAAGGAGATTAGGGAAAAAAATGAAACTATTCCCCTGTTTTTCCTTTCAGCAAAAAATCTCAAGGAAGATGTCTTGCGAGGGTTTAAAATTGGAGCCGATGATTATCTGACCAAACCCTTTGATTCCGAGGTGCTTCTTGCCAAAATAAAGGCGATTTTAAACCGTAAAAATCTTGTTAACATTCCTGAATCCAATATTTATGAATTTGATATAGGAAAATTTAAATTCAATTCAAAACTTCGATTTTTATCTTTTCTTGAAGAAGATCCTATCAAATTATCTCCAAAAGAAAATCAATTATTAAGACTTTTAGTATTGCATTTTAACGATTTACTTCCTAGAGAAATTGCACTTAATAAAATTTGGAGGGATGACAATTACTTTACATCTAGGAGTATGGATGTTTACATTGCAAAGTTGCGAAAATATTTAAAAACTGATACTGATGTTGAAATACTAAATATTCATGGAGAGGGTTTTAGGCTTGTTGTGAAGGGTATAAATGCCACTTATTGATTTCTTGGATGAAATTTCTCTATCACTTTTTTCAAGTGCTTGTTGTCTAGGTGGGTATAAATTTCTGTCGTAGTTATACTCTCATGACCCATCAATAGTTGTATGCTCCTCAGGTCTGCACCATTTTCTAGCAAATGTGTTGCAAATGAGTGTCTTAATGTATGCGGACTTATTTTTTTTTCTATTCCTGCTTTTTTCGCAGAGTCTTTTACGATTGTAAAAATCATTGCCCTAGTTATTTTTTTACCATTCCTATTAAGGAACAGTATATCATAGTCTG
>CACNDW010000005.1 GCA_902619315.1 uncultured Bacteroidota bacterium
AATTAATGCTGCACCTGCCTACATTGCTAACGATCTACTGAAAACCAGCTTATTGCCAGGAAAATCCGAAAAAACTTATGTGCGTTATGGTTATTTAACCTCTTTTTTATTGGTTTTGATTGGCATATTTTTTGGTTTTTTTGCTACTTCTCTCAATGCCATTACACTTTGGATTACTGCTTCCTTATATGGGGGTTATACTGCGGCTAATGTTTTAAAATGGGTATGGTGGCGCTTCAATGGTTATGGTTACTTTTGGGGTATGTTGACAGGGCTATTGGCCTCTACAGTAAAACTCATCTTTTTTGGTGACTGGATTGATATTTATTTTTTCCCCATCATTTTTGCTTTATCTCTAGTAGGTTGTCTGTTGGGCTCTTATCTAAGTTCTCCTGATAATATAGATGTGCTGAAAAGTTTCTATAAAAACGTTAGGCCCTGGGGTTTTTGGAATCCCGTTTTATTAGAAGTTCAAAAAGATGATCCAAGTTTTATACCCAATCGGATGTTCGGAAGAGATATGTTTAATGTGTCGATTGGAATCATATGGCAAATGGCCCTAGTGGTTTGGCCTATCTTTTTGATGATCAAAAAATGGGATGCCTTGGCTCTATCTATTGCAGTTTTAGCAATTACCTCTCTGGTTTTATATTATTGTTGGTATTATCCTCTTAAAAAAGAAGTAACTCAATGACCAATAAAGTTTTAATTAAGGGTACCTTTTTGGATGAAATTAGTCACGACATTCCCCATCAAAATTGGGGAGAAAAAGAATGGTCTTTGGATTTTAAAAATATGAAATCTGTAGGCATCGATAAAGTGATTTTGATACGTTGTGGCTATAAAGGTTGGATTACATATCCCTCAAAGGTTTTGACTATGGAGGAAAAAACAATTTCTCCATATAACGATTTGGTGGGCATGTTTTTACGATTGAGTGAAGAGAATGACATGGATTTTTATTTTGGCTTGTACGATTCAGGAAAATATTGGACTTCCGGGGATTATGAAAAGGAAGTAAGACTGAATTGTAAAGTGATTGATGAGATTTGGCAGATGTATGGAAAAAGTAAAGCTTTTAGAGGCTGGTATTTGTCTCAGGAGTGTAACCGAAATATAGGTGGGATCATTGAAATTTATGCTGCTTTGGGTCAGTATTGTAAGCAAGTTTCAGGGGGACTTCCCGTTTTGATATCTCCATATATCGATGGGGTGAAAAATATCTCTCAATACACTGCTCAAAGTCATCGGGAAGAATCAATCACACTGGATGAACATTTTAAAACTTGGGAAGCCATTTTCAAGGGCATTCAAAAAAGTGTAGATATAGTGGCCTTTCAGGATGGCCATATAGATTACGATCAACTTGAAGATTTTATCAAGGTCAATAAATCACTGGCCGATCAAAATGGCATCACTTCATGGATCAATTCAGAAACTTTTGACCGCGATATGCCCATCAAGTTCTTACCTATCAAGTGGGATAAATTGAGGTATAAACTCGAAACGGCTGCCCAAGCGGGTGTTTCAGAAGCCATTACCTTCGAGTTCTCCCATTTTATGAGCCCTCAATCTTCCTACCCGCAAGCTGGGCATTTGTACCATCGTTATTTAGAGTATTTAAACGAAAAAAAATGAGTAGTGTCTCTTTTGCTAGATTGTATTTAAAAGAGTTAACCCAAGAAGTAGTTCCCTTTTGGGAAAAATACAGTATCGACAGAGAAAACGGAGGATATTTTACTTGTATTGACGATCAGCACAATGTTTTTGATACCGACAAATTCGTTTGGTTACAAGCACGGCAACAGTGGACATTCGCAACTTTATACGACCGTTTGGAAAAAAAACAAACTTGGTTTGAGATTGCCCGTTCTGGGAGTGATTTTTTGGAAAAATATGGACATAACGACGATTATAATTGGTTTTTTTCCCTTACTAGGGAAGGCCGGCCTTTGGTGGTTCCTTATAATATTTTTTCATACACATTTGCTTGTATGGCAATGGGAAAAATGTATCATATTACCGGAGAGGACAAGTACAAAACAGCGGTGGGTCAAACTCTAAATAAAATTACCCAAAGGGCGGCAAAACCGAAAGATCGTTGGGACAAGTCTTATCCTGAATCCCGACCCCTCAATAACTTTGCCCTTCCTATGATTCTTTGTAATCTCTACAATGAATTGGGAGATTTGGTTCCGGAGAAGGAAAAAGAACAACGTATACATGCCTGTGTAAACGAAATATTTGATCTTTTTTGGGATCAGAAAAGAGGGGTAATACTTGAAAATATTTCTCCAGATGGCTCCTTTTCCGATTCTTTTGATGGCCGTCTGATCAATCCTGGGCATGGCCTGGAGGCTTTGTGGTTCATCATGGATTTGGGAGTAAAATTAGATCGAAAGGACTGGATAGATCGAGCTGTAGAGATGGCCTTGTCTATTGTAGATAAAGGATGGGACAAACAGCATGAAGGTATTTTTTATTTTCAAGATGCTGAGGGGCATCCCCCTCAACAATTGGAATGGGATCAAAAATTATGGTGGGTACACCTGGAGGCCATGATCTGTTTTTTGAAAGGAAGAGAGCTTACAGGCTCAGAAGCATGTTGGGAATGGTTTGAAAAAATTCATCACTACACCTGGAATCATTTTAGAGATAAAAAAAATGGAGGGGAATGGTATGGTTATTTGAACCGTTCTGGGGAAGTTTTACTTCCTTTAAAAGGGGGGAAATGGAAAGGGTGTTTTCATGTACCTAGGGCTTTATTACTACTTTATGAGATTTCAAAACGACTTAAGATATGAGAACGATAATAGCAACTTTGGTTTCGATATTATACTTTTTGGGAGTTTCTTGTGAAAAGACTTCTGAAAAGACGGACGTATTGGTTATTGGGGGAGGCACTAGTGGCGTCGCAGCAGCAATTTCATCAGCGCGTCAAGGAGTAAATACTTGGCTGTTGGAGGAAGGTCCATGGCTCGGAGGAATGCTAACTGCAGCAGGAGTAAGTGGTGTAGATGGTAATACCAAATTACCCTCGGGTATTTGGGGTGAATTTCGAGACAGTTTGATCAACCGCTATGGCAGCAAAAAAGCTTTACAGACTGGTTGGGTAAGTAATCACCTTTTTGAACCCTCTGTTGGTAATCAGATTTTCGAAAATATGGTCAAAAGTGAAACATTGCTTAAACCTTATTTTGGAGTAAAGATCATTGCAATTGAAAAAAAAGAAAAGGGTTGGAAAATTGATTTCAGTAGTTCCAATCAAACTTTCACCCTCTTTGCAAAGATTTTGATTGATGCTACTGAATTGGGTGATATCGCCGCTAGGGTAGGAGTGGCCTATGACATTGGGATGGACAGTAGAAAAAAACATGGGGAACAAATTGCCCCAAAAAAGGATAATGAAATTATTCAAGATTTGACCTATGTTATGATTTTGAAGGATTATTTTAAAGACATGACCATCGAAAAACCCAAAGGCTATAATCCTGAAATTTTTTACTGTTCCAGTGAAAGCGATAAGTGTAAAATGGGTGAAAAGATGAACAGAACACTCTGGCCTAAGGACAGTTTGCTTTCCTATGGACGTTTACCTAATGGAAAAGTGATGATTAACTGGCCCATTAACGGGAACGATTATTATGTCAATTCAATAGAACAAAGTGAGGAAGAGCGAAAAAGATCATTTGAAAAGGCCAAATTAAAATCCTTGCAGTTTTTGTATTACCTTCAAACTGAACTGGGATTTAATACTTATGGATTGGCCGATGATGAATTTCCAACCGATGACGGTTTTCCTCTGATCCCCTATCATAGAGAATCCAGACGCATTCATGGGATCACCACCTTGACTGTTAATCATCTTGCCCAACCCTACGAACAGCAACAGCCTCTTTACAGAACTGGTATTGCTGTTGGCGACTATCCTGTGGACCACCATCACGCTAGCCACCCTGATGCCAAAAATTTACCGGAACTACATTTTTATCCTGTTCCTTCTTACAATTTGCCGATGGGTTGTTTACTTCCGAAAAGTATTGACGATTTTATTGTGGCCGAAAAATCCATTTCAGTAACAAATATAGTCAATGGAACCACCCGTCTGCAACCGGTTGTTTTGCAAATTGGACAGGCAGCGGGGGTGATTGCTGCTTTGAGCATCAATGAAAATCTTTCCCCTGCAAAGGTGAGAGTTAGAAAAGTTCAAAATCAGCTTTTAGAACAGGGGGGATATCTTTTGCCTTACTTGGACGTCCCAAAAGATCACCCTCGTTTTAAGACCTATCAAAGGATAGGGGCCACAGGAATTTTAAAAGGAACAGGAATGAACGTGGGTTGGGAAAATCAAACATGGTTTTTTCCCGAAAAGGACCTGACTCAGCTGGATTTGGACCACGCTATTTCCGTTTTACAATACTTTAGAGACATTCCGCTTCCAGTGTCAACCAAAAATGAAGATATTATAGACTGGTTTAAAAAATTACATTCCATCTTTTTGTCTGATAACCACATTCCTGATTGGATCAAGAATCCAAAAACTCTTAGCAAGTTCTTAGGTACTGAAGTTGACCCAATGGGGAACATTAGTCGAGGAAACTTCGCCCTCCTTATGGATGCTATCATTGATCCTTTCAATGGCCAACCGATTGACCATTATGGTCAATTTATTTTGGGTCAATGATTGAACCTTTTAGATTTCTTAGTTGGGTAGTATTTGTTTTGATTAAAAATCAAAAACCAGGTCGGTTTTATCCAAAATACCCGTTTATGATTTACTACTTTTGTAATTGAAGACAAATAGATGAACAAAAAACAACAAAGAAGAAATGCATTAATATATCATGCTAAACCCAAACCTGGTAAAACCGAGGTGGTACCTACCAAAAAATATCGTACCCAAAGAGACCTTTCACTGGCCTATTCTCCGGGGGTAGCTGTACCATGTCAGGAAATTGAAAAGCAGTTGGAAAATGTTTACAAATACACCAACAAGGGTAATTTGGTTGGAGTTATTTCAAACGGAACTGCTGTTTTGGGTTTGGGGGATATTGGTCCAGAGGCTTCAAAACCTGTTATGGAGGGAAAGGCACTCTTATTTAAAATATTTGCAGACATAGATGTTTTTGATATTGAAATCAATGAAAAAGACACTGAAAAATTTATCCAAACTGTAAAAGCCATTGCCCCCACATTCGGAGGTATCAACCTAGAAGACATAAAGGCCCCTGAGGCATTTGAGATCGAAAATCGACTCAAAGCAGAATTGGACATTCCCTTGATGCATGATGACCAACATGGAACGGCCATCATCTCGTGTGCTGCACTGATCAATGCACTGGAATTATCGAATAAAAAAATAGAAAAGGTCAAAATTGTAATATCCGGTGCAGGTGCGGCTGCCATTTCCTGTACCCGCCTCTATCAAGCTTTTGGAGCAAAAAAAGAAAACATTGTCATGTTGGACAGTGAGGGAGTCATTAGGAATTCCCGCCCAAACCTGAGCAGCTATAAAGCAGAATTTGCCACTGATCGCAAGATCGAGACCTTGGCCGAGGCCATGCAAGAGGCCGATGTTTTTATTGGTTTGTCTCAGCCCAACATTTTGGATGAAGGGATGTTATTATCTATGGCCAAAAACCCCATTGTTTTTGCCATGGCGAATCCCACTCCGGAGATCGACTACAACTTGGCTTGTAAGACAAGAGCAGATATTATTATGGCAACAGGAAGGTCTGATCATCCTAATCAAGTCAATAATGTTTTGGGATTCCCTTTTATCTTTAGAGGGGCACTCGATGTAAGGGCCACCAAAATCAATGAACTCATGAAAATGGCAGCAGTTAAGGCATTGGCCCAATTGGCTAAACAACCAGTTCCAGAACAGGTTAATATCGCTTATAAAGAAACCAAGCTCAATTTTGGCAAAGACTATATAATACCTAAACCTTTTGATCCCCGTTTGATTGTCAAAGTTCCGATCGCAGTTGCCAAAGCTGCGGTCGCCTCTGGTGTAGCCGAAGAACCAATTGATGATTGGCAGCTCTATGAGGCGGAATTGGCCGAACGATTGGGTGGGCATCAAAAAATTCTTCGAATGATCCATGACCGTGCCAAATCTGCCCCCAAGAGAATCGTATTTGCAGAGGCCGATCATTTAGATATGATTAAAGCAGCTCAGATTATTTATGAAGAAAAAATAGGAATTCCTATTTTATTAGGAAATAAAGAAAAGATTAAAAATTTGATGGAATCTATTGATTTTGAGGCAGATGTCTCTATCATTGATCCAAAAACTGAGGAACATATTAAAAGTAGGCAATTTTATGCTAACGCCTTTTGGGAAACTCAAAAAAGAAGAGGAAAAACCCTTTATGAATGTGAAAGTCTGCTTAAAGAAAGAAATTATTTTGCTGCCATGATGGTTAGAGCTGGGGATGCAGATACGATGCTCTCAGGTTTTTCAAGAAAATATCCTGCAGTGGTTAAACCAATTTTAGAGGTAATGGGTAAAGCAAAAGGAGTTGATCGGGTAGCCGCCACAAATTTGATGCTCACCAAAAGAGGAATGCTTTTCCTATCCGACACCTCCATAAATGTTGATCCGGGCCCTAAAGAACTAGCTAAAATTGCAAAGATGACCGCCCAAACAGTCAAAATGTTTGGATTGGAGCCTGTTATTGCACTTTTATCATACAATAACTTCGGATCCTCACCTTACCCTCAGGCCAAAAAAGTATCACAGGCGGTAAGCTATTTGCACAGGATGTTTCCTAGCCTAATTGCCGATGGCCCTATCCAATCCGATTTTGCTCTTAACAATGATATGCTTAAAGAGCGTTTTCCTTTTTCCATAATCAATAACAAAAAAGTTAACACCTTAATTTTCCCCTCGTTAGATGCGGCCAATATTACCTACAAGATTATTAAAGAATTGGACGATACTTTATCCATCGGTCCAATACTGATGGGACTTCAACAGTCTGCTCACATCCTCCAATTGGGTGCCTCGGTTGATGAAATTGTTAATATGGCTGCCATAGCAGGCATTGATGCACAAGAAAAATTACAATTTAAACCAAACAAATGATAACACAAATCCAAGGGAAGCTCGTTGAAAAAAATCCTACCCAAGTGGTTGTAGATTGCAATGGTATTGGATATGAGATTAATATTTCATTATTCACTTTTTCTAGTCTTTCGTCAGATGAAAATATTAAGTTATTCACTCATCTTCAAGTAAGAGAGGATGCGCATATATTATATGGTTTTTTTACAGTTTTAGAACGAGCCGTATTCAGACTACTAATCTCTGTTTCGGGCATAGGATCCAGCACCGCTAGGACCATGCTTTCTTCTCTTACTCCCGCTGAAATCCAGCATGCCATTGGAACCGAGGACGTTGCCACAATTCAGGGTGTCAAAGGTATTGGACTCAAGACCGCTCAGCGACTAATTATTGAACTGAAAGACAAGATCAAAAGCTTGCAAGGAACCGACGAAATTCCTGTTTTTAAAAGCAATACAATCAAAGAAGAAACGTTATCAGCATTAGAGGTACTTGGCTATTCAAGAAAAGCCTCTGAGAAAATCGTTGATAAACTCATTCAAGGCGAACCTGACAGTTCCGTAGAGGGATTAATTAAATCTGCTTTGAATAAACTTTAAATTTCTTTGATCTATAAGTTAAGGAACAAAAATTTTAATTTAAAATTCTTCCTATTGCCCCTGCTGATGATTTGCAGTTTTTCGCTGTGGGGACAGGTAGATAGTGGCTATGATTTGTCCAAATCAAATCTTACCCAATCGTCTGGTATAAGCTCAAAATACTCTTATGATCCCGAAACTGGAATGTATTTTTATACCGAATCCATAGACGGTTATCCAATTAACACCCCATTGGTAATATCCCCAAAAGAATTTGAAGCCATGGTGTTGGCAGAACAAATGAAAGACTATTTTCAGGGAAAAATAGCAGCTCTTACCGGTAATACAGAAAATTTAAGTGAAACGCAAAAAAACTTACTTCCTGAGGTTTATGTAAACAGTAAGTTTTTTCAATCAATTTTTGGAAGTAATATCATTGATATTGTTCCACAGGGATCCGTAGGTATAGACTTGGGTGTCCGTTACCAAAAAAACGACAATCCGTCGGCATCTCCCAGGAACCGGAGAAGTTTTGGTTTTGATTTTGACCAGAGGATTAGTCTTAGTTTGTTGGGGAAAATTGGAGACAGACTTCAAATCACAGCCAATTATGACACTGAGTCTACCTTTGACTTTCAAAACTTAGTCAAAATAGAATTTAATCCACCTCAATTGGCAGAAATTTCAGAAATAATCCCCGAGTCAGTTAATACTCAAGGTGATATGCTCAATTCAAGAGCCGATAGGCTTTTGTCTAAAGCCAAAAATATTTCTGAAAAAGCAGTCGGAATTCAACAAAAAATTGGTGATTTTCAAAGTACATACAACGAAGCCAGACAAAAAATTCTCAATCTTAAATCAAAAGCAGAAGCCAATTCAAGTCAAAATTTGATGGGCTTGGGTAATAATGTTAGTGAATTTCTAAACGGTAAGGTCACTGAGGATGCAATTTTACAAAATATCAGTATTGGAAATATCAGCATGCCCTTGAATAGTAATCTAATTCAAGGTGCACAAAGTCTTTTTGGTGTAAGAACCGATCTAAAATTTGGAAAAACCTCCATTTCTGCTGTTTTCTCTGAGCAACGGTCTCAATCTCAAAATTTAGTTGCTCAAGGAGGTGGAACCCTTCAGGAGTTTAATATTTTCGCACTAGACTATGAAGAGGACCGACACTATTTTCTGGGGCACTATTTTAGAGATCATTATGATCAATTCCTTAAAAACTATCCCTACATAAATTCACCTGTTCAGATAACCAGAATCGAAGTTTGGATTACCAATAGAGGATCACAACCAAGAAATATAAGGAATATTGTTGGTTTTCAGGATTTGGGAGAAAGTGATCCCTCTAAAGTTAGACTGGACGACAGAATTTCAAACTTTTTTAATGGTAAAGGCTTTTCAAGCCCTACTTCCAATGATAATAACAAATTGGATCCTGTGAAAATCGGTAGGGGAGGAATCTTGAGTAACGAAATTCGCGATATTGCATCTGTATCCCGTTCTTTTGGAGCCTATAATATTATGGTCAATGAAGGGTTTGATTATGCCGTCTTGGAAAGTGCTAGAAAGCTCAGCCAAAGTGAGTATAAACTTCACCCTCAATTGGGTTATATTTCACTAAATCAACGGTTGAGCAATGACGAAGTTTTGGCTGTGGCCTATCAATACACCTACAGGGGTAAAGTCTATCAAGTTGGCGAATTTGCCAACGGAAGTGTTGAGACAACTACTGTCAACAATAATCCAAATGAGGAAAACCAAAATATAATAAACAATAATTTGGTGGTTAAACTGCTCAAAAGTAATATTACAGATGTTCGACAACCCATCTGGGATTTGATGATGAAAAATATATATAATACTGGTGCTTTTCAACTCGCAGAGGAAAATTTCAGGCTCAACATCCTTTATTCAGATCCTTCACCAATAAATTATTTGACTCCAGTGGACAAATCCATTTGGCCTATGAAAATGAACGACAGAATCCTTTTGAATACATTTAATTTGGATCAACTTAACTTCTACCAAGATCCCCAACCCGAGGGTGATGGGTTCTTTGATTACATTCCTGGTATAACCATTGAACCTCAATACGGTAGAATTATTTTTCCGAATGTAGAGCCTTTCGGAGAATACCTTTTTGATCTTCTAGACGATCCATCTTCACAAAAAGAACAATACAAAAATGTTGAAACATACAATGCTAATCAGAAAAAATATGTTTTCAATGAAATGTACCAAAAAACCAAAGCCGCAGGTTTAGAGACCACCGAAAAAAATAAATTTCAGCTAAAAGGCCGTTATAAATCTGAAGGTGGAGATGGCATTCCTATTGGTGCATTCAATGTTCCGCGTGGCTCGGTTAGGGTAACTGCAGGAGGACGGTTACTAAGGGAGGGTATTGATTATACCGTAAATTATGCCATTGGTAGGGTCAAGATTTTAGATCCTGGTTTGCAAGCTTCAAATGTTCCGATAAATATATCTGTAGAAAACAACTCTTTTTTCAACCAGCAAAATAAAAGATTTTCGGGAGTCAATATCGTCCATAAGGTAAATGATAAAGTGGTTTTTGGTGGAACACTTCTGAATCTTAATGAAAACCCACTTACCCAAAAAGCAAACTACGGTACAGAACCAGTAAATAATACCATGATAGGGTTCAATACTAATTTTTCTACCGAACTTCCATTCTTAACTCGCTGGGTCAATAAAATCCCAACCATTAGGACTAATACTCCTTCCATGTTGTCTTTCAGGGGAGAAATAGCAAATCTCATCGCCGGAAAACCGAAAAATACTCAACTTCAGGGTGAATCCAATGTTTATATTGATGACTTTGAGGGCGCCCAAACCAATATAGATGTAAAAGGGTTTAATTCTTGGAAACTCTCTAGTGTTCCATTTAAAAATTTTAAGGGATCAGAGGTTAAAAATAACGATATAAGCAGTGGATTTGGAAGGGCAAAACTCGCTTGGTATTCTATTGATCCAATCTTTTACGCAGGCGGAAGACCAGCAGGTATAAATAATGACCATATATCGCTAAATACAACTAGAAGAATTTTTATCAAAGAGATTTTCCCAGAGCAAGATCTTGTTCAGGGAACTACTACAGTTCAAAGTACACTCGATTTGGCCTATTATCCCAATGAAATAGGCCCCTATAACAATGTCACTGATGATGAATTTAGAATCGATGCTACAGAAAATTGGGCGGGAATCATGCGTCCAATTAATGCTACTAATTTCGAACAGTCCAATGTGGAATTTATCGAGTTTTGGCTCTTGGACACCTTCAGTGATATAATCACCGAGCATGATAACTTAGGGGAACTTTATTTCCATTTGGGGAATATTTCGGAAGATATACTTAAAGATGGACGAAAACAATTTGAAAATGGACTGCCAGGTATAAACGGTCAGAATTTAGTTCACAACACCCCTTGGGGAAAAGTACCTTCCACCCAATCACTACTTTATGCTTTCAATACTATTGCCGAGGACAGAGCAGTTCAAGATGTTGGATTCGATGGTCTGGACGATGATCAAGAGCTGTTGATTTATTCAAATGGACCTCCTGAAGATCCTGCGCGAGACAACTATGAATTTTTCGTGGCGGCTAATGGAGGAGTTTTAGACCGTTACAAAAATTACAACGGTACCCAAGGCAACTCCCCCGTTGCCTTTTCTGATTCCAATCGGGGAAACACAACCGAACCGGATTCTGAGGATATCAACCGGGATCAAAGTATGAATACTATCGACAGTTATTTTGAATACCGTGTCCCTATAACAAAATCAATGGGAGTTGGAAATCATCCATTCATTACTGATGTTCGGGAGAATGTTAAAGTAGCTGTTCCTAATGGTGAGGAAATCACCACTAGATGGATTCAATTTAAAATACCTGTTCAGAAGGGTTATTATGAAGATACCCAGTTTGATGATTATTTTGAGGCCATTAATAACATTGAAGACTTACGCTCCATCCGTTTTATGCGACTAGTTCTCAAAGGTTTTTCTCAGCCTGTGGTATTTCGGTTTGGAACCTTGGATTTGGTGAGAGGAGATTGGCGCAGATACAACCGAAAACTAAACAATAAACTTCCCAAAAATAACAATACAACTCTGGACATAAGCACAGTGAATATTTTGGAAAATGAAAACCGTATACCCGTAAATTATGTTCTTCCACCTGATATTCAAAGAGAACAGATTAACAATAACAATACTATTGTTCGACAAAATGAACAATCCATGTCCCTAAGAATATGCGACCTTCAACCAATGGACTACCGTGCAGTTTACAAAAATGTCAATGTAGATATTCGACAATACAAAAACCTTAAAATGTTTTTACATGCTGAATCTATCGTTGGTCAAAAACCTTTACCTGGGGAAGGAACTGCCGATGACTACGACCGACGTATGGTTGCATTTATTCGACTTGGGACAGATTTTTTGGACAATTATTATCAGGTCGAAATTCCTCTTAAACCCACCAATTATTCAGAAAGTTCTTCAAATATATTCACCGCTGATGAAGTTTGGCAACCGGAATCTAATGCTCTTGAGGTACCGATTAAATTATTGGCAAAACTAAAAGCGGCCGCCATTAACAATTCTGGTCTGGGCAGGATTTCCTATTTTGATGAAAACATGAATCCTGTTAGTGAGTTTTCGCCTATTAGTGCATTACCCGGATTCAAAAAATACAAATTTGCTATTAAAGGAAACCCCTCCCTGGGATCCATCAGGAACTTGATGATAGGAGTAAAAAACCCCTCCCAGCAGTTGGGGGACGATTTGTGTGGTGAAGTATGGTTCAATGAATTACGAATTGCTGGAATTGACTCTAAAGGTGGCTGGGCAGCCATTGGAGCCATGGACGCAAATATTGCTGATTTTGCTACTTTAGCCGGTACAGCCAGAATGTCTACCATTGGATTTGGCTCCATTGATCAGACCCCCAATCAAAGCAATCGGGAGGACATGAAGCAGTACGATGTGGTCACAAATATTAATATGGGCAAGCTTTTACCAGAAAAATGGGGACTTCAAATACCTCTGAACCTGAACATAGGAGAAACTTATATCACTCCTGAATACGATCCTTTTTATCAAGACATACTATTTCAAGATCGATTAGACGCTTCTAGAAGAATTTCACAAAGAGATTCCATTAACCAACAAGCCATTGACTATACAAAAAGAAAGAGTATTAGTTTGATTGGAGTACGTAAAAATAAAATGGGAAATAAACCTAGCCGTTTCTACAGTCCTGAAAATTTTGATTTCTCGTACGCTTATAATGAGTTATCTCACCACGATTATGAAATTAAAAATCAAACGGACAAAAACTTGCAATTGGGAGCTAATTACACACACTCCTTCAAGTCTATAGAAATTAACCCTTTTAGAAAAATTCAAGTTCTAAACCGAAAGCAATATTGGCAATGGTTGAAAGAAATTAATTTTAACCCCATTCCGAATAACATAGAAATTACTTCCAATATAAATAGAGATTTTAGTAGTCAGCGATTTCGCCAAGTATATATGGAGGGGATAGATTCGGGACTACAACTTCCATTACCAGACCTACAACTCAGAAATTATCTATTTGAATGGTCTTACTCCATAAGTCATAATCTCACTCGTTCTTTGCGATTCAATTTTACAGCTTCCAATAATAATATCGTTAGAAATTTTTTCGAAAAAGACCCCAACAACCCATTGGGCAGAGTCAATAAGAGTTTGGATATTTGGGATGGTATTTGGGATACTGGTCAAACCGATCGCCATTTTCAGACTCTTTCACTGAACTATAAAATTCCTTTGCGATTAATCCCTTTTCTTAATTTTATTGATGCTAATTACAATTATACAGGTGATTTTAGTTGGGAAAGAGGATCCAATGCCATGGCAGACGTGACAAATAATGAAGGCCAGCCACTTGGTATTGTAAATACCATACAAAATGCAAATACGAAAACCTTAACTGGATCAATTTCTTTTGATAAACTCTACACTATTTTAGGATTAAAATCAAAAAAATCACTTTTTGATCAACCTTTTGCTAGAGCTGCGATTGCCAATAATCCTCCGGAGCAAAAAAAAGAGAAAAAACCAAAAAACAACCCTTTGAAAAAAGGTATTATTTATTTTGTTGATATACTTTCATCTATAAAAAGAGTTCAATTTAATTATTCGGAAAACAATGGCAAAGTCATTCCCGGATATCTACCCAATGTTGGGTTCATAGGGACTCTGGACCCAAGTTTTGGTTTTACTTTTGGAAGTCAAGCAGATGTCAGATATGAGATAGCAAAAAGAGGATGGTTGACCAATTTTCCGAACTTTAACGAGCCATTCGTTCAAGTTCACAACAGTAAACTTAATTTATCTGCTCAAATAAACCCCTTAAAAGACCTAACCATTGACCTTAATGCCGAACGCAATTACTCTAATAATTTGAATGAAAATTTTCAGGTTAGCGATAGGGATTATCTCGCACTAAATACCAATGAATTTGGGAATTTTGGAATATCTACTATTTTGATCAAAACAGCTTTTTCAGGTGGGGACGGTCTTGTCAATAAAAATTTTCAGAATTTCAGAAACAATCGTTTGATCATTGCTAATCGACTAGCAACTCAAAAAGGAACATCAATCAACAATCGCGACGAGAATGGCTTTCCTGAGGGATTCAATAAGAATCACCAAACCGTTCTTGTGGCTTCTTTTTTATCTGCCTACTCTGGGAGTGATCCCAACAAAATATCTTTTGCCCCCACACGAAATATACCACTTCCAAACTGGAATTTAAAGTATACGGGCTTAACTAGAGTCAAATCCCTGGCCAAAATTTTCAATCGATTTTCCCTAACTCACGGTTATCGTTCCAGCTATACACTCACAAATTATCAAACCAATTTGGAATATGATTCTAATCAGCCACTTGTTAAGGATCCTGTAGGAAATTATATGACCTCGAAATTTTACTCAAACATCAACTTAGCAGAACAATTTAATCCGCTGATTCGTTTGGATGTTGAATTCAAAAACTCACTCAAAATATTAGCAGAAATTAAAAGAGATCGATCGTTGTCGTTAAGCTTGGATAATTCTCTTTTGACAGAACAAAGTGGAAATGAATATATTTTAGGTATTGGCTATCGCCTTAAAGACCTTCGGATCAGAACCAATTTGGGAGGGAGAAGAGTTTCCCTCAGTGGAGATCTCAATTTAAAAGCAGATTTTTCTTTCCGAGAAAACATCACTCTGTTGCGAAACCTGGAGTACGACAACAATCAAGTAACTGCTGGCCAAACTTTAATGTCAATTAAATTTTCTGCCAATTATAACTTATCCAAAAACCTAACAAGTATATTATTCTACGATCATAATTTTTCTGAATTTGCTATTTCAACCGCGTTTCCACAAACTTCAATTAGGTCAGGGATCACCATTCGTTATAATTTTGGAAACTAAAATTGAATTGTATTACTTTGCTTTTAAATTTAAAACCAGGGCAAATGAATATTCCATCCGATCTCTTGTACAGCAATGACCACGAATGGGTCAAGTTAGATGAAGATATTGCTACCATTGGTATTACTGATTTTGCTCAACAAGAATTAGGAGATATCGTTTATATTGAAATTGAAACAGTAGGAGATAATTTGCAGAAAGAACAAGTTTTTGGAACGGTTGAGGCTGTTAAAACAGTTTCTGATTTATTCATGCCTATTAGCGGTGAGGTGTTAGAGTTTAATACGGCACTGGAAGATACGCCCGAGACTGTCAATAATGAACCATATGGTTCTGGATGGATTATAAAAATTAAAATTGATAACCCCTCCCAACTTAAACATTTATTGAGCGCAGAACAATATAAGCAATTAATTCAATCATCGAACTAACCGCAAAGACAAAAAAAACCTTGTTTTTTATCGATTTTTTTTTAGTTTAGCGTTGTTAATATAGCCATCAAATGCAACCCAAAAAAAACGAAAAAGCGGATTTATCTAGAAACAGTAGTCTTTATTTCATCATAGGCTTGACCTCTGTTTTGTTTTTATCATGGCAGGCCATTGAATGGAAAACTTATGATAGAAGTGGGTATGGATATGAAGCATTAAACGTTGATGACGATGATGACGAAGAAATTCCAATTACAGAGCAAATCAAAGTTCCTCCGCCTCCTCCACCCCCTCCACCTGCTCCAGAGGTTATTGAGGTTGTAGAAGATGAGGAAGAAGTGGAAGAAACTGTGATTGAATCAACTGAGACTGATCAAGAAGAAATCGTAGAGGTTGAGGAGGTTGAGATTGAAGATGATTTTGAGGATGTCGATGTCCCATTTGCTGTTATTGAAGATGTACCAATTTTTCCTGGTTGTGAAAGAGTTGCTAAATCCAAAAGGAGAGAATGTTTCCAGGAAAAAATTAATAGACACATTAGAAAAAACTTTCGATATCCCGAAATTGCCCAAGAAATGGGTATCCAGGGGCGTGTATATGTAAATTTTATCATATCCAAAGATGGTTCCATCAGCAACATCAGAATGCGAGGCCCAGATAAAAATCTGGAGAAAGAAGCCGCAAGAATTATAGGTAAACTACCTAAAATGACTCCAGGAAAACAGAGAGGAAGACCAGTTAGGGTTCCATTTAGTATTCCAATTACCTTTCGTTTGCAATAAGGTTAAAATAGTATCTTAAAATTGTCATAGAGGTTTGCACAGTGATGATTTGTAGCCTATCTTTGCTTTTGGATATATGATGATGAAGACCCTCTCCGACAGTTCACCCTTACTAAGTTTCAATTTCGTAACATTTATAAACGATTTTTTACAGCTCACGAAGTTCCGCTTGGCCATCAGTGTAGTCTTCTCCTCAATTGCAGGCTATTTGCTTGCTGTTGACCATATTGATAGTTCAATACTAATGGGGTTACTTTTGGGTGGTTTTGCAATGGTAGGAGCCTCCAATGCTTTTAACCAGTGGATCGAAAAGGAAAAAGATTCTTTGATGGATCGAACCAAGAATCGTCCACTTCCATCAGGGCGAATGAGCAACTTTACTGCCCTTGTTATAGCCTCCCTACTAACACTTGTGGGAATTTTTGTTTTGAACAACATCAATTTCAAAACTGCTCTTTTCGGAGCACTTTCGATATTTATATACACCTGTATCTATACCCCTCTAAAATCTGTCACCCCTCTCTCAGTATTTATAGGAGCATTTCCTGGCGCCATACCATTCATGTTGGGATGGGTAGCAGCAACAGGTAGTTTTGGAATCGAACCTGGGATACTTTTTATGGTTCAATTTTTTTGGCAATTTCCTCATTTTTGGGCTATTGGTTGGATGATGGACGATGATTATAAAAAGGCAGGCTTTAAAATGTTACCTACTGGGAATCCCGACCGGGCTACCGCTTTTCAAATTGTATTTTACACCTTTTGGACAATCATAATTTCAATAACTCCCTACACTCAGTATAGCGGTGCATTAACTATTTCATTGGGCGCCTTTATTTGCCTTGTTTTAGCAGGACTTTATTTTCTTTACCATACCTTAATATTGATGCAAAAAAAGAGCAAAGAAGCAGCAAAAAAATTAATGTATGCCAGTATTTTATATATCAGCCTTTTGCAAGTTATATATGTCATAGATAAATGGATCTAGCAATGGAAGAACAAGCAGTGAAACAGTACAAAGCCAAAAAAATGATGCTCTGGGTGGGAATGATAAGCATGGCTATGACCTTTGCAGGACTGACGAGCGCTTATGTTGTAAGCAGTAGTCGAGCCGACTGGTTATCTCAATTTAAAATACCAGGGTCTTTTACCATTAGCACTCTATTTATATTGTTAAGTAGTTTTAGTTTTTATTTGGCCAAAAAATCCCTCCTGTCAAAAAACATAAAGGCAACCAAAATTTTGATCTTGACTACCTTTATGTTGGCCTTATTATTTGTTTACTTTCAGTTTAGGGGATTTGCTGACATCATTGCCCAAGGCTATTATTTTACAGGTGCTGAAAGCTCCATAACTACTTCTTTTCTATATGTTTTGGTTTTACTGCATTTGGCGCATTTATTTGCTGGTATCATAGCCCTTTTAGTGGTGTATTTTAGGTTGGTAAGAGGTAGTTATTCAGGATCAAATACTCTTGGCTTTGAATTGGCTCATTTGTTTTGGCATTTTCTTGACATCTTGTGGATTTATTTATACCTATTTGTACTGCTATACAGGTAAAATATATAAATTTGTGATAATTAATTTGAATTTGACTTTATGGAATTAACTGCAGCTGAAAAAGAGGCCAATCTTTGGGCTGGAGGTCAACGACCACTTAATGCCAGTTATGGTAAATTGATGATGTGGTTTTTCATTGTATCTGACGCACTTACTTTCACCGGATTTCTAGTTTCCTATGGATTTTCCCGTTTTAAAAACATCGATTCATGGCCTATTGCCGATGAGGTTTTTACCCATTTTCCTTTTCTTCATGGCGTAGATGCACCCATGTATTATGTTGCTTTAATGACTTTTATATTGATTTTTTCTTCTGTTACTATGGTATTGGCGGTAGATGCAGGACATCATATGAATAAGTCGAAAGTTACTTTTTATATGTTGCTAACAATAATCGGAGGTGCTGTTTTCGTAGGCTCTCAAGCTTGGGAATGGAAAAACTTCATCAAAGGGGAATATGGAGCTTTGGAAACTAAAGGAGGTCAAATTTTACAATTTGTTAATTCAGACACTGGCAAAAGAGTTGCAATCGCTGATTTTGCTGTCTCAATTCCAACCGAACGAAGTACTCATAAACTTAGTAATGGTATCTGGTACGAAAATGAAGGCGCTTTACCCACTTACTCCCTAGTCGAAGTATTGGAAGGTTTTGAGTCTAACAATAATTTAGTTATCAGGACTGAAAAATTAGATGAAAACGGTCATAAAATTGTTCTCACTAGGGACGACTCTTTAGATAAAATTTATAATGCTATTGGAGTAGTGGAAGGGGCCAACCTCGTTCACAATGAATATGGAAACAGACTATTTGCTGATTTTTTCTTTTTCATAACTGGTTTTCATGGTTTTCACGTTTTTTCTGGAGTTATCATTAACCTCATAATATTTTTCAATGTAATCGTTGGAACATATGAAAAAAGGGGACATTATGAGATGGTCGAAAAAGTTGGGCTTTATTGGCATTTTGTCGATTTAGTCTGGGTGTTTGTATTTACATTTTTCTATCTCGTTTAATCCATAAATTATAACCCATGGCTGAAGGAGCTCACAAACTTGCAATTTTCAGAGGATTATTAAAATTTAAATCTAACGTTCAGAAAATTTGGGGCGTTCTGATTTTCTTATCAATTGTTACCACCATTGAGGTCGCATTGGGAATTCTCAAACCTGATTTTTTGATGAAATATTTCTTGAGTATGAAATTATTAAATTGGATATTTATAATCTTGACGCTTGTAAAAGCTTACTATATTGCCTGGGATTTTATGCACATTAGAGATGAAAGAGGCAGTCTTAAGGGTGCGATTGTTTTGCCGCTGATCATATTAATTCCTTATTTGATTTTTATTTTAATTCTCGAAGCTGACTACATTTTTGAAGTTATGGTTAGTGGGTTTGTGAGTTGGAATTTCTAGAGAATTTATAGGAAATTTTTCATGAGTAAATCCCATAAAAAATATATCGTCCTCTTTATTCTATTTATCTTTCCAATAGTAATCTACCTTTTCTTTGCTTCTGGCAAAAATAACTTCGCGTTATTGCCTGTTTTGACTTCAGTAGTTGATGATGTCCATCAATGGGAAACCCTCACAGGTAAGTCCGCTCAGTTCCAGGATCGTATTACTGTTTTAGGTTTTTGGGGAGAGGATCTGTCAAACAAAAAAGGGGATGCCTTGAACCTCAATCAAAAAATTTATAAACGCTTTTATCAGTTCAAAGATTTCCATTTTGTTATGGTTGTTAAACAGGGATATCAGGCTCAAGTTGAGGAACTCAAAGAAGAACTAAAAGCAGGAGTTGGAACTGACTTAATTAAATGGCGGTTTGTTTTTGGAAATGATGATCAAATTGCTTCATTGTTCAATAGCTTGAAAACTCCGCTACAACTGAGTAACAAGTATAGTTTACCATACGTTTTCATCATCGATAAAGAACTTAACCTCAGGGGTCGTGACGATGATGAGGATGGGGGAACTCTTTATGGTTTCAATGCTCAGTCCGTGGCCGAAATAAATAATAAAATGGTCGATGACATTAAGGTAATCCTGGCCGAATATCGTCGCGCATGGAAAAAGTACAATAAGAATACTACCCCTTAGTGTGAGAAATTTGAGCTACATAGGGTTAATCATTGTTTTAATTGTTTTTGGTCTTTTGTTTATCCCTAAGATTGTAGATCGGATAGCAAACAATACCCAGGTAGAGAGTAATCGAACTGTTCCGGCAAAGCCTTTGGCTTATATCAAACTTAATGGAGAAGCCAAAAAAGCACCTGAATTTTTGATGCGTAATCAAGATAGTTTATTGATAGGTAATGAGGATTTTACTGGAAAAGTTTATTTGGCAGAATTTTTCTTTACGCGTTGCCCTACCATTTGTCCTATTATGAATAAAAACATGAAAATTTTGGACGATCGTTTTGGTGATCGCCAAGATTTCGGTATTGCCTCTTTTAGTATTGATCCCGACAATGACAAACCCCATGTTCTCAAAAAATATTCAGAAGAATATGATGTCAAATCCCAAAATTGGCATTTTTTAACTGACAAGAAATCTGCTGTTTACGAACTTGCCAATTCAGGATTTAGTATCTTTGCAGGAATTAATCCTGCAGTAGCCGGTGGTTTTGAACATCAAGGATATTTTGCATTGATCGACAAAAAAGGTTACATAAGATCACGAGTTGATCGTTTTGATAACCCCATTGTATACTATTCTGGTTTGGATCGTGAAGATCAAGAGTTACAGGGAGTGGATATGCTGTTGGAAGATATAGAATGGTTATTAAAGGAATAAAACCGATTGGCATGAAAGAACGAATTGTAAGCGATGCTTCAAAGAAATACAGTAAGCCTATTACAGCCGTATCTGTTTTGATCCCTGTGGTGGTTGCTATTCTTTTTACAGTGAGATTGCCCAATGTAGCCCCTCTGGATTTTTTACCCCCTATTTATGCCTCCATCAATGCATTGACCGCCTTGATCTTATTTATAGCCTATGTTGCGATTAGACAGAAAAAAATTAAACTTCACGAAAAATTAATGAAGACAGCCATTGCCCTATCCATGGTTTTTTTGGTCATGTACGTTGCCTATCACATGACTTCAGATCCCACTCCTTTTGGTGGGGAAGGAGTAGTGAAATACATCTACTATTTCATACTTATTTCTCATATTATTCTTTCCATTGGGATTATACCCATGGTTTTGATTACTTATGTAAGGGCCATTTCTAAAAGATTTGCAGATCACAAAAAAATATCAATTATTACTTTTCCAATATGGTTGTACATAGCTATTACTGGGGTAGTTGTATATTTAATGATATCTCCTTATTATTAATCTTATGCGTGTATTATTATGCTTTTTGGCCCTATTGACTTTTGTAGATGCTCCCGCCCAGTGTTCTATGTGTAGAGCAGTTTTGGAATCAGGGGCGGATCTTGATACAGCTAAGGGAATCAATAATGGAATTATCTATTTAATGGCCATTCCATATCTTTTGGTTGGTTTTGTAGGTTATCAAATTTTTAAGCTCCAAAAAAAAGGATAAAATTTTCTTCGCAATTAATATTCTTTTAGGACGTTATCACATATGTATGTAGTAAATTTAGTTAGGTAAATATTACCATGATCAACATCAAAAACCTTCACAAATCCTATAAAATTGGGGACAGTTCATTGCATGTTCTCAAAGGGATTGATTTGAATATCAAAAAAGGTGAGTTGGTGGCCATCATGGGGTCATCCGGATCAGGAAAATCTACACTACTTAACATACTGGGGATGCTTGATTTGGCAGATGAAGGAGAGTACCTACTCGACAATGTACTGATTGAGGGCTTGACAGAAACCACTGCAGCTAATTACCGGAATAAATTTTTGGGATTTATTTTCCAATCTTTTAATCTCATCAATTATAAAAACGCATTAGAAAATGTTGCCTTACCGCTCTATTACCAGGGGTTAGGAAGAAAAATCCGACAAGTGAAAGCATTGGGATATCTTGAAAAGGTAGGATTAAAAGATTGGGCCACACATTTACCCAGTGAGCTTTCTGGCGGGCAAAAGCAAAGGGTGGCAATTGCCCGAGCTATGGCTTCTGAACCAAAAGTTCTTCTTGCCGACGAACCTACAGGGGCATTGGATTCTAAAACATCGTCTGAAGTCATGAGTCTAATCCAAAAAATTAATAGTGAAGGTAAAACTATTTTAGTCGTTACTCACGAATTGGATATCGCAAACATGTGTAAAAGAATCGTTAAGCTGAAAGACGGAGTTATTGTTGATGATCAAAAAGTTGATCAGGTCATAGCAGAAAATCATGTTTAATAGAGACCGTTGGCAAGAAATATTTGAAACTATTCGTAAGAATAGGCTGAGAACTTTTTTGTCGGGTTTTACCGTTGCTTTGGGGATATTTATTTTTATAGTACTCTTTGGATTTGGAAATGGATTAAAAAATACCTTTAAAAAGTTTTTTTTAGATGACGCTACCAATACATTATTTGTCTATCCCGGTAAGACTTCAAAACCTTATAGAGGATTCAAAGCTAACAGAAGAATAGAATTCGAAAATAGTGATTTGGATGATATCAAAGACAATTTTAAATTTTTCTTAGAAGGGATCACACCCAGAATTAACAGAAGTGTGAGGGTGAGATACAGTGGAGAATCAGACAATTATAACACCCGAGCCGTAGCTCCTGATCATCAAAAAATAGAAAAAACTCTAATTATGAGTGGACGTTTCATCAATCAAGATGACATTGAAAAAAAGACTAAAAATATAGTTATTGGTCGTTTGGTGGCTAATGACCTTTTTAAGAAAGATGATCCCATCGGAAAACATTTAGAAATTGGATCTAGTGCTTTCAGGGTCATTGGAGTGTTTCAGGATCAAAGTGGAGACAGAGAGGAGCGACTTATTTATATGCCCTATACAACACAACAATTGATTGAAAAGAACAATGACAAAATCAACTCAATAATTGTTAGTTTTAGACCTGAACTAGGTTACGCATCTGCCCTGGTTTTTGAAAAACAATTACGACTTTTCTTAAAAAATAAAAAATCTATTGACCCTAGAGATAACAATGGAATAAGAATCAGAAATGTTGCTGATCAAATTCGTCAAAACCAGCAATTTGCTACTGTATTACAGATGATTGTTGCTTTTGTGGGGATTGGTACTTTAATTGCTGGGATCATAGGTATTTCTAATATTATGGTTTTTGTTGTTAAAGAACGTACTAAAGAATTGGGAGTCAGAAAAGCACTTGGTGCAACACCTAAAAGTGTTATTGGGATGGTTCTGCATGAGTCTATTTTTATTACAACTTTATCCGGTGTAACCGGAATGATATTTGGAATTGCCTTATTGAGTAATATTGGTGATCGGTTAGAGGAGTTTTTTATAATTGATCCCTACATAGAAAATTCCACTGCTATAGTTGCAACGGTTTTGTTAATTCTTTTTGGAGCCGTCGCAGGTTACATCCCAGCTAAAAGAGCCGCAAGTATTAAACCCATAGTAGCTTTAAGAGATGAATAGCTTAAAGGTTATTTTTGATTTCGATACATGGCAGGAGATTTTTGGCTCTATTGCCAAGAATAAGACTCGAACTATTATTACTGTTGTTGGTGTATTGTGGGGAATTTTTATTTACATCACCTTATCTGGTGCGGCAAAAGGGTTAGACAATGGTTTTGAACGAGAATTTCAGGGTATGGCAATGAATTCTATGTTTGTATGGCCTCAAAGAACTAGTGTTCCATATGCAGGGTTTAAAGTTGGAAGATATCCCCGATTTACAATTTCTAATGTTAAGGATTTAAAGCGCCAAATACCTGAAATTAGATATATAGCTCCAAGAAATGCTAGGGGGGGTATTTGGAGGCAGTCAACCTGCCAGTATTGTTTATAAGGAAATATCTCGTTCTTACAATATCTATGGAGATTTTCCAGAGTATACAAAAATAGCTACAAAAAAAATTTATGATGGTGGCCGATTTATCAATGAAGAGGACCAGCAAAACAATCGTAAAGTTTGTGTCATTGGTGAAAGGACTCAAGAGGAGTTGTTTGAGGAAGATGAAAACCCCGTGGGAAAATACATTCGTATCAACAATGTATATTTCCAAGTAATAGGAGTTCATAAGTATCTAGAGGGAGGGGGTTTTGAATCTGATGGGGATATTTTTATTCCCTTTAATACCTTCAGAAATTTATATAATACTGGAGAAGAGGTCGATTGGCTGACCATAGCAGCATTTGCCAATGTTGATGTTGTTGCAGTTGAAAAAAATGTCAAGGATGTATTGAAAAAATTACATAAGGTTGCCCCTGAAGATGAAAGGGCCTTTGGATCATTTAATCTTGGAGAAATCTTCAATAAGATTACTGGCTTTGCCAATGGGATGACTTTTTTATCTTTAGTAGTAGGATTAGCAACTATTTTAGCAGGAGTGATTGGTATTGGAAACATACTACTGATTTCTGTAAAAGAAAGAACTAAAGAGTTAGGAGTAAGACGTGCATTAGGTGCTACTCCAGGGGAGGTAAGAACTCAAATTTTACTAGAATCTATTTTTTTAACACTCATTGCCGGCGTAGTTGGTATTATTTTGGGAGCCGCTGTTTTGGCTATTATTAATTTGACAACTCAGGACTTATCTGATTTTCCATATACCAATCCAACTGTACCGATTCCACTGGTTCTTGCGGCACTATTTACAATGGTAGTATTGGGAACACTGATTGGGCTTATCCCCGCTCAGCGGGCTGTTAGTATTAAACCAATAGATGCTTTAAGAGAAGAATAACAAAACTTTATATTATGAAAATTTTAAAATATTTAGGAATTGCTTTGCTTGTTTTTGGAGCTATTTTTGCTACACTCTATTTCATAAAAACCAACAGTAAACCTTTGGTCGAGTATGATGTTCAGACTCCAATGATTTTAAGTATTGAAAAAAAGACTGTGGTTACCGGTACAGTTATCCCAGAGGATGAAGTAGAAATCAAACCTCAGATTTCAGGGATCATAGAAAAACTTTTTGTTGATGAGGGTGATTTAGTAATCAATGGAGATTTGTTAGCCAAAGTGAAAGTCGTGCCAAATGAACAAACATTAAATAGTGCAAAAGGAAGACTTTCAAATACATTGATTTTGTTAAGGAATGCTGAAGTCGAATTCAAAAGGAATCAATCCCTATTTGAAAAGGAAATCATCTCCAAACAACAATTTGACAATGCAAAGCTAAGCTATGATCAGGCTGAACAAAATGTGAAAAATGCTCGCTCTGATCTTCAAATTATAAAGCTTGGTTCTGCTGGGGGTTCTAACATTGCTAATACTAACATTCGAGCAACTGTTGCGGGAACTATATTAGAAATTCCAGTAAAAGAAGGGGATCAAGTAATTGAAAGTAATAATTTCAATGCTGGAACAACAATAGCCACAGTTGCAGATCTGAACAAAATGATTTTTGAGGGTAAGGTAGATGAGGCTGAAGTTTCAAAGCTAACAGTGGGGATGCCTCTTACTATAAACCTAGGAGCCATTCAAGACAAAGATTTTGATGCCAGGTTAAAGTTTATTGCTCCAAAAGGTAATGAAGATCAAGGAACCGTTCAGTTCAAAATTGAAGGAGATGTTTATTTGGATAATTCGATTTTTATTAGAGCAGGTTACAGTGCCAATGCTTCATTAGTACTTGAAAAAAAAGATAGTATAATGGGCATATCTGAGGCATTACTGCAATTTGATAAAATTTCCAATGATCCATATGTTGAAGTAAAAAACAACAAGGGTAAGTTTGAAAGAAAAAATATTGAACTGGGAATTTCTGATGGAATTAATGTGGAAATCATTTCAGGTCTTAGTATGGAGGATAAAATAAAAGTTTGGAATAAGACAGAACCCATCAAAATTGGTGAGGAAGGCGATTCTGCTAAAAAATAATTATTCATGAAACCAATCCAACTCTTCTTTTTACTCTTTTTCCTGATACCGAATTTTGATTTAATGGCTCAAAACCAACCCATGACTCTCATTGAATGTATTGATATGGCAATTGAAAGAAATATAAGTGTCAAACTGAGTGAATTAGCTCTTAGCGATGCTGAAATCAATAAAGATGACGCTAAAGGGAGCTTCTTACCTACATTAAATGCTCAGGCTAACCACACTTGGAATATAGGTTTGAATCAGGACATTACCAGAGGTATTTTGGAAAACAGAACCACACAATACTCCTCTTTTGGAGCCAGCCTCAATATTGATCTTTACAATGGTCTTAGGAATTTAAATCAGTTACATAGATCAAACCTTGCCATTTTAGCAGGTGAATATCAATTGGAAGATATGAAAGATGATGTGCGTTTGATGGTAGCAAATGCCTATTTACAAATATTGTTTAATGTCGAAATATTAGATGTCCAAAAATCACAGTTGGAAATTTCACTTAAGGATGCAGAGCGGACTCAAAAAATGATTGATGCAGGAACCATGGTAAAATATGATTTGTTGGAAATTCAGGCGACCATTGCAACTCAGGAACAAGCATTAATTCAAGCAGAAAATAATTTAAGGCTGTCTAAAATCAATCTGGCTCAAATGCTACTAATGACAGATTATGAAAATTTTGATGTGGTATCAATAGATATAGAGGCTCCTTTTGGGCAGATTTTATTTCAAAATCCTAAGGATATATTTGAAAAGGCATTGACCCACAGAAAAGATATTCAACTCTCAATAACCAATATTGCAATTGCTGAAAAAGATGTGGAGTTGGCAAAAGGAACACTCCAGCCAAGTCTCAGAGCATTTTATGGCTATAATACCCGTGTATCATATGCTGATAGGATTGTTGGGGATGGAAATTTCACTGATGTTCCCATTGGGTTTTTATCTTCGACCAAAGAACCCGTATTACGTTCCGTTGAAGGCAATAAGGCCATAAGTCCAGCTCCTTTTGGGGAGCAATTTGATCTCAATGCTGGACACAATATAGGTTTGAGTCTCAACATTCCAATTTTCAATGGTTTTGTTGCAAGAAATAGGGTGGAACGTACAAAAGTTAATCTATTACGATCTCAAAATCAATTGGAGCAAGAAAAACTCAACTTGGAAAATACCATTAATCAAGCCTACAACAATGCAGAGGGGGCCTATAAATTTTTTGAGGCAGCTCAAAAAACTGAATTGGCAAGGAGAAAAGCCTATGAAGATGCTATCAACCGTTTTGAGGCTGGTGTCATGAATATATTTGATTTTAACCAAATCAAACAGCGCTTTGAAGCTGCTTCCTCAGACCTTGTCAGGGCTAAGTTTGATTATATTTTTAAATTGAAAGTACTAGAATTTTATTTTGGAATAACCATCAGCCTTTAGATTTATGAATCTCAATTTGAGATAGTAGCTATTGAATTTTCTATTTTTGTGAGGTGAGTGTAATATTACATATAGAAACTGCCACCAAAAACTGTTCTGTATCCATTGGTAAATCAGGAGTAATTATTGCTTTGAAAGAACTTTACTCAGAGAAATTCAGTCACAGTGAACATTTACATGATTTTATAAAAGAGGTATTAGAGGAGGCCCAAATTGAGATAACCTCCCTTAATGCAGTGGCAGTTAGTAAAGGTCCAGGCTCCTTTACAGGTTTGAGAATTGGTGTCGCTGCCGCCAAAGGCATTTGTTTTGCTTTGAACTTGCCATTGATAGCAGTAAATTCTCTACAAATCTTATCCGAAAAATATAAATCAAGAAATCAAGCAATATTATTTCCCATGTTTGACGCCCGACGTATGGAGGTTTATGTCATGGCACTCAATGAAAATAAAGAAATCCTAAAGCCTACCTTTGCTGAAGTTTTAAGTGCTGAAAGTTTTAAAGAATTTCCAACCAATATTCAATGGATTTTTATGGGCGAAGGTGCAGAAAAGTATAGAAAAGTGTCTGATTCGCCTCACATTAAATACCAAAGCGAAATTCGATATCCGTCTGCTGCAGAGATGGTTTCTTTAGCTTGGAAAGCTTTTCAAGACAATAACTTTGAAGATTTGGCATACTTTGAACCCTTCTACCTTAAAGATTTTTACACTACAGCTAAGAAGATTGGCGAATAAATTATCCGTTGACGGCTTCTACCGTCTCGACTTTACCTGGGAGCATCTCTTTTAAGATGTTTTCGATTCCATTTTTTAGGGTAAAGGTGGAGGAGGGACAACCACTACACGCACCTTGAAGGACGACCTTAACTCTTTTATTGGTGTCCTCATAGGAGTCAAAAATGATATTTCCCCCGTCTGAGGCCACAGCAGGTTTGACATAATCTTCTAAAATTTTTACTATCTCAAGTTCAGTATCATTTAGAGAGTATTCTGGGTTTAAAGTGATTGACTTTTGGTCATTTGAAAAAAAGGAAGGACCCAAAATTGTTTTCTCTTCTTCCAGGTAGGTTTTGATGAATCCTCTTATTTCCATTACAACTTCCTCCCATTGTACTGTATCGTTTTTGGAAATGGAAATATAATTTTCATCGATAAAAACCTCCTTAATAAAAGGAAAATTAAAAAGCTCTTTTACTAATGGGGCATCTTTGGCGCTATTTGCACTTTGGAAAGAAAATGTATGATCAGTTATTTTTTTATTTGCCACAAACTTCATAGCAGAGGGATTGGGGGTACTTTCTGCATAGATAGTGATCGCTGCTTTCCCAACTTTTTTTCTCTCATTAAGAACCTCTCCCCCGTCATTTAGGTAATCTTCGATTTGTTCTGCAACCTCTTGGATTACCTCCTCCCATTCTAAAATATCAAAACGTTCCACTATTAAGGTGCTGTTATTAAGCGACACTTTCTTGACAAATGGAAGGAAAAATAATTGTTTGACTAATGGTGCATCTGCTGCCTGGTCGACATTAATAAAGGTCTTGGATACAGAAAGGTCTAAAGGAGGAGTAATACTAAATTTTGCAATTGTTGCTCCCTTTTTATAACTGGCTACTATACGGATGCTTTTCATCTTTTTTAAACAAATTTACTAAAAACAAATCCAGGGATCTTAATGTTCAATTTTATAATTTAGATGTAAAAGTAAAGTTATGTTGATAAAGTCAGTTAGAGGATTTACTCCCAAGTACGGTAAAAATTGTTTTTTTGCTGAAAATTCAACTCTAATAGGTGATCTCATTATGGGAGATGATTGTTCTGTATGGTACCAAGCAATTGTTCGCGGGGATGTTAATAGCATCCGAGTAGGAAATAGGGTTAACATTCAAGATGGCACAGTCATTCACGGGACTTTTGAAAAATCTGCAACCATCATAGGTAATGATGTATCTATAGGTCATAATGCGATTGTACACGGTTGTACTATAAATGATAGGGTTTTAGTCGGTATGGGTTGTATTATTATGGACGATAGTGTGGTAGGCTCCAACAGCATTATTGCAGCAGGGAGTGTTCTGCCAAAAAATACTGTTGTTCCCGATGGTTCAGTTTTTGCTGGTATTCCTGCAAAAAAAATAAAAGAAGTAGGTCCTGAATTGCAAAAAGGTGAAATCGAACGTATCGCTTCTAATTATATTCATTATGCCTCGTGGTTCAAATGAAGTAAAAAAAAACTCCCCATTGGGGAGTTTTTGTATTTTTAAAATAAGCTTAAAAGCCGAGTTCTTTTTTTACATCTGCCATAATATCTTTTCCTTTTGCAATGATCACACTTCCACCTGCTGAGGAATCTAACACATAATCGTATCCTAGATCAGAAGAAACTTTTTCAATTGCAGCTTTGGCTTTGTCAATGAGAGGTTTCATCATATCGACAGATTTTTTTTGTAAATCCTGAGAAACAGTTTGTTGATATTCTTGAATATTTTTTTGCATACCTTCCAACTCCTTTTGACGTGATTGGTTAGTGATTTCTGTTTGGTTGGCCGCATCGGCAGCATAAGTTTGAGCCTTTGTTTGGAATTCTTTGTACGTAGTTTCCATGTCTGCAGTGTATGTTTCTTCTAACTTTTTTAATTCTTTTTGAGCTGCAATTACCTCAGGCATCTCACTAATCAGCTTTTGAACTTCAATATGAGCAACCTTAGCTTGTGCAATTGCCATACTCAAAGGAGTTAGCATAAACATTAGGGATAAAAATAGATTTTTGAAATTTTTCATTATTTAAAACTTAATTATATTAATCATCCAATTTGCCTAAAACTTTCTTGGCAGAGTTAATTTTTCTTTCTTTAATTCTTTCCTGTGCCTGTATTCTTCTCAGGACCAATTCGCTAATATCGTAATTTTTTGCTGAATACAACATAATTATATCAGAAGATCGGTCAAAAACAAAGTCATATTTTCTCTCCTTGGCAATATCCTGAACTATGCTTAATACTTGGTCTTGTACTGGTTTTAAAAGTTGATTTTTTTGGATCATCATGTCCCCGTTAGGACCAAACCTTTTCTCTTGAAGTGAAACGATCTCAGAGGCAAAATCTTTGATTTCTAACTCCCTGTCCGATATAAGCTCAGGGGTCAGTAAAATTTTTTCAACGGCAAATTGATCTTCTAGGCGTTTAAGTTGGATTTTTTTTAATTCAACTTCCTTTTTCCATTGAGTAATTTTCTCATCTAGTAACTGATTGGCAGTCCTAAATTCTTTGTTTTTACTTAAGATTACATCCATATCTATGTATGCAATACGGGTCCCTCTTTGAGCGTGAATTGAAAAGCAAAGAAAGCATAGAACTAGAGTAAGTAATAATTTTAATTTCATGACCTATAGGACCTGTCTTTTCATATAAACGATTACATTGGAATATTATTTTAATACTATCAAAAAGTATGATTAAAATTGTTGGCCTATGATAAAATGAGTTTCCCAACCGTTTGCTTGATCATTGCTGAAATTTGAACTGTCAAATCCGTAACCAAAATCAATTCCAAGCAATCCAAAGGCAGGCATAAAAATTCTAACCCCCATACCAGCAGAACGTTTGGAATTAAAAGGATTAAAGTCTCGAAAACTGTCATACCCATTTCCAGATTCTAAAAAGGACAGTGCAAAAATTGATGCACTCGGTTTTAAGGTAATCGGATAACGAAGCTCAAAAGTAAATTTATTATACATTAAAGAACCATCTCTACTTGATAAAGACTGATTTTTATAACCTCTAAGTGCGATGGTCTCCCTGCCGTCCATGGCCCATTGCTGCATTCCATCCCCACCTAGATAAAACCTTTCGAATGGAATACTACCACGTTCTTGGTTGTAAACTCCAATAAATCCAAAGTCGGTCTGAGCTTTAAAAACAAGTTTTCCAATAATACTTGTATACCATTCACCATTAAATTTAAGTTTATAGTATTCTAACCATCTGAATTTTTCTTGATCTATTTTAGCTACGTCGGGCTCTCCATTGGCCAATTGAAACTCTTTAAGGTTTTCAAGATTGCTAAAATCAATACCATTTATTAGAGAGTAAGGAGGTGTGATTTTTCCGCTAATTGTAAATTTTGAACCTCCCGTAGGAAAAATTGGGTTAGTGAAAGTATTATTCCTAGATAATGATACAGTATAGTTAAGGTTGTTTGCACTTCCATCTCCAAAAGTGAACAAGCCAGTGTAATAATTATTCAGATCGTAATACTGATAAGAGATCGCCTGCGACAGAGTAAAAAAATCATCTGGTTTTTTCAATCTTTTGGCCAAGCCTAGAGTTAAACCACTGATTTGAAAATACTGACTTTCGTCGGCCCTACCCGTAAGATAATCATAGCGGTATTGAACCGTATGGGATAATGAGGTGGAGAATTGCACCGGTTCTCGGCCACCCATCCAAGGTTCAGCAAAACTAAAGCTATAGGTGTTGAAAAATTGACTGGCCTGAAGTCTTAAACTCAGATTTTGACCATCTCCCATAGGCAATGGTTTATATGTATCGAAGTTAAAAATGTTCTTGAGCGAAAAGTTGTTAAAAGAAAGTCCAAGGGTTCCGATAAATCCTCCGCCTCCATACCCTCCTTGGAGTTCTATTTGACTCGCTCCGGCCTCAACTAGTCCGTATTCAATGTCTACCGTACCTGCATTTGGATTTACATTTTTAAAATCGGGGCTAATATTTTCTGCATCAAAAAATCCAAGTTGCCCCAATTCTCTAACCGTTCTGACCACCATATCTTTACTATATAAATCTCCGGGTTTAGTTCTCAATTCCCGGTAAATAACATGGTCATTGGTTTTGGTATTTCCTACTACAGAAATTTTATTAAAGCTCGCCAACTTGCCCTCAGAAATTCGAATCTCAAAATTGATGGTATCATTTTCTGCACTAACCTCTACTGCATTGATGTTGGAGAACAAATAACCATTATTTTGATATAAGTTGGTAAGATCATTTGCATCGGGTTTATCATCTGCAATACGTTTCTTCAACAACACTCCGTCATATGCATCTCCTTTTTTGATTCCCAACACCTGACTGAGTTGAAAATCAGTATATACTGAATTTCCTAAATATGAAATTTCTCCAAAGAAATATTTATTTCCCTCCTCCATATCAAAATTGATTGAGATGGTGTTGTCCTCATTATTTAATATTGTATCTCGAACAATTCTTGCATCGCGATACCCTTTTTCTTTGTAAAAATCAAGCAGGTTTTGTTTTCCCTCTGCAAAATCCTCCTCGATAAATTTTGACTTTTTCCAAAATCTAAAAAACAACTTTTCCTTGGTTTTTTTGAGTTTTGACCTCAGTTTTTTATTTTTAAATACTTCATTTCCCTCAAAGTTGATGGTTTTAATTTTTACACGCTCACCTAAATCCACATTGACCACCATATCAAAGTTATTTGTATTTAAGGAGTCTGGGATAGTGTTTAAAGCTACTTTGGTATTTAGAAAACCCTCTTTTTTGAACTTATTAATAATGTAGTTTTTTGTATTAGTCAAAAAGCTTTCCGAAAGTTTTTTTCCTTCTTTGAGTTCGGTTTCTTTAAGTATGGGTTCAATTTTTGTCTTTTTTAATCCATTGATTTTTACTTTTTTCAAAGATGGTAATTCCTCAATCTCAATTTCCAATGCTACCCGATCGCCCTCAATATGGTTGATGTAAAAATTGATATCACTAAATAGCTGTAGGCTCCACAATTTATTTATGACCGAACTTATCTCATCTCCTGGGATATTAATTTTTTGTCCTTTTCTTAGTTGACTGTAAGAAATAACAGTTTGATCACTAAATGTTTTGATACCGCTAACCCTTATGGTATCAATGGTATAGAGTTTTCCCTTAACATATTCGTCTAAACCTTGAGTATGAGCGTGAAAACCACCCAATAAGAAAAATGAGCAAAAGACGATGAAGGTTGGGTTTAATGACTTATCCAAGAAGTTGCTTACTTGTCTTTCCAAATCTGCGCTCTCTTTTTTGGTAACTTGTTAATGCTTTGTGTAAATGTTTTTTTGTAAAATCGGGCCATAATACCTTTGAAAAATACAATTCTGCGTAGGCAATTTGCCACAGTAAAAAATTGCTAATTCTCTTTTCTCCACTTGTCCTAATAAGTAAATCTACATCTGGTAAATTATGCGTGTAAAGATGCTCATTTATAATGGATTGGTCAATTTTTTCTGGAGAAATTGTATTGTCTTTAATTTTGTATGCTAGTTGTTTCAAAACATTAGCCAGTTCCTCTCTACCACCATAACTCAAGGCCAAGGTCAAAGTCATTTCAGTATTATTTTGAGTTTGATCTATTACGTAATCCAATTCAGTTCGGACAGGCTCAGGAAGTTGTTCCGTATTTCCAATCACATTTAATTTAATTCGGTTTTCTAGTAGCTTTTCGAATTCACTTCTAAGGGTGTTGACAAGCAATTTCATCAAAAAGCCAATTTCCTCTTGTGGTCTACTCCAGTTTTCTGTTGAAAAAGCATAAAGAGTTAAGTATTTAATCTTAAGTTGAACAGCTTCTTCAACAACTTCCTGAACTGCCTTTACTCCGTGATTGTGTCCATGAATTCTGTTTTTACCCATACTCTCAGCCCAACGACCATTCCCGTCCATAATAATGGCAAGGTGTTTTGGCATATCTTTTTTCATGTTGCTCATGATCATTCTTTACAATAGCAGGGCAGATCGCCAAAGGTAAATGAAATTGTTAAACCTGTAAAAACATACCAATCATTATTGTTCAAATTCCCAAATTTTAAATCATTTAAAAGACCGTCTTCCGTTTCCGCAGCGCTTCCATCCAAATTATCGGTAAAAGTATACCTGGCCCCTATTTCCAACCCTAGAACTACATAAGGTGAAACATTAGCTTTTAATCCAACGATGGCGGGTAGGGTAATTTCAATACCTTTTCCATATCCTATATTCTCCAGTGTATTGGGTTCATGATAAAACAAGTTATAGCGAATAAAACCTACTCCCAAAAATAAGTAAGGAGCTATTTTTTTATCATTCCCATGGAGGTTAAAATCGTAATAATTAATTTCAGCTCCCACCGAAAACTCATTGACCTGATTTTCAAATCTATACCTGCGATTAAAGCGGGCCATATCTAAAGGAGAATAATCACTTTTTTTTATATTCATTATCATTGCATTGGCCCTTAGCGAATACCGGGTTGTTCGATTCCACTTGTACACAAAGCCAAAAGCAGGATTTTCAGGAGACACGTAATACGTTCCCCCAATATCTCCTATATAATTACCACCACCCAAAAAAGCACCTACCTCATGAAATTGTCCACTGGAATTTAGGGGAATGTACAGGAATACTACAAAAAGAGACAACCGGTTCATTTAAGTTTAGGATATAAAAATCAGGGTGATAGACTTTAGCAATCTTTCCTATACTCATAAACTAAAAAATACCCTAATTATTGCCTGTTTCTTGCATCGTAACCCCAAAAAAGCTTTTCGCGGAGTGTTTTAAAATAATTGTCCTCTTCAAGTTCAACAGTAAAGACGGAAAAAGGAGCTTTTTTAACGCGAATTTGTGTACCGTTCTCTATGGTGTAAATCCTTGAATCAAGTGATATAAGATGATCTTCCCCTCGACCATCCACTCGGATTTCTATAGAGGCTTTGTTGGGAACAACCAGTGGTCTTATATTCAAATTATGCGGAGCTATTGGATTGAGGACAATACCCTCAGTTTCTGGAGTCAAAATAGGTCCCCCACTACTTAAGGAGTATCCTGTTGATCCAGTTGGAGTAGAAATTATAAGGCCATCGGCCCAGTAGGTCGTCAAAAACTCTTTATCTATTTGGGTTTTGATACTTAACATGGCCGTTGTATTTTTCCGATTGATGCTGATTTCGTTCAATGCATAACTAAATTTATCAATTTCTTCAAATGGATAGGAGAGTTCTAAAGCCAATAAATCGCGTTTAATTAATTTAAATTTTTTATCAAAAAACTTGTCCAAAGCCTCGTTGAGTGATTCTTTTTGCAGACTCGTCAAAAAGCCCAAACGACCGGTATTAATGCCTAGTATAGGATTTTCGGTGTCTTTCACAAAAGGGATGGATCGCAATAGTGTACCATCCCCGCCTATGGAGAATAAATAATCATGGTCCAAATCGAGTGTAGTACTGGCATCAAAAGTATTGTACTTTTTGGCTTCCTCAGGAAGGTGATCCGTCAAGCGGCTGTCCAACGTCAGCCTGTGGCCTTTGTTTTCCAAATAGGTAATCGTAGCCTTGGCATACTCAATGGTGGCAGGTGTATCAAAAGCACAAAAAACAGCAATCTTCATCCTAAAATCTTAAGGTACAAAATTACAAAACTTTATCGGGCTTGCCTTTTGATAGGCGAAATTTAGCCGATACCATTAATAGTTCTTAATTTTATAAACTAAAAGGAAATCATGACCCAGTTAAGTGTAAACATAAATAAAATCGCCACATTGAGAAATTCTCGTGGGGGAAATGTCCCCGACCTGCTCAAAGTTGCGGCAGACCTGCAAAGCTATGGTGCACAGGGTATCACCATTCACCCCAGGCCTGATCAACGCCACATCCGCTACGATGACGCTTTAGCCTTACCCGCCGTTTTGACCACCGAATTCAATATCGAAGGAAATCCCATCCCAAAATTCATCGATTTGGTCTTACAGATCCAGCCCGATCAGGTGACCTTGGTCCCTGATTCCGATGACGCCATTACCTCCAATGCCGGCTGGGATACCGTCAAAAACAAAGACTTTCTCGCGGAGGTTATCAGTGAGTTTCAAAGCCACGGGATCAGAACTTCTATTTTTGTGGATCCCATTGAAAAAATGGTGGAAGGGGCTAAAAATACAGGAACCAACAGAATAGAACTATACACAGAGGCTTATGCCCAAAATTTTAAAAAAAATCCCAAAAAAGCAATAGCTCCCTATGCACAGGCGGCTATGCTGGCTAACGACTTGGGCGTCGGCATCAATGCTGGACATGATCTGAATTTGGAAAACACTGCTTTTTTTGCACAAAACATTCTCAATTTATTGGAGGTTTCCATTGGGCACGCGTTGGTGAGTGAGTCCCTTTATTTGGGTTTTGAAAATGTTATCCCCATGTACCTTCAACGCCTGAATTGATGAATGTTTTACATTCAAATATCATAGGATCGGGAGACGATCATTTTATCATTTTGCACGGATTTTTGGGTATGGGGGACAACTGGAGGACACATGCCAAAAACCTGTCTGAAAAAGAGTATTGTGTCCATTTGGTGGATCAAAGGAACCATGGCAGGAGTTTTTGGAGCGACAAATTTGATTATGATGTAATGGTAAACGATTTGCTTCAATACCTTAATCATCACGGGATTAACCAATGTGTTGTTTTGGGTCACTCGATGGGTGGAAAAACAGCTATGGCTTTTGCCCTGAATTATCCAGATCGGGTGCAAAAACTGATCATCGCCGATATTGCTCCCAAATATTATGCGCCCCACCACCAGAGGATTTTGGCGGGATTGAGTACCCTGAATCTTGAAGAGGTCAGCTCCCGAAAGGCCGCTGCCGAGCATTTGAAAAATTTTATCCCGGAGGCAGGGACTCGTCAGTTTTTGTTAAAAAATCTCTATTGGGTTTCCGAGGGAAAATTGGGACTTCGCATAAATGTGGCGGTATTAAAAAATGCTGCAGAAGCCATAGGAGCTGCCATCCAATCCCAAAAACAATACTACCAACCCACTCTTTTTCTCTATGGGGAAAACTCCAATTATATAAATCCTATGACCGATACAGAGATTCTAAAATATTTTCCCAAAGCTGAAATTATTGAAATCAAAGGAGCTGGACATTGGCTCCATGCCGAAAAGCCACTACTTTTTTTTAAGACTTTGACTCAGTGGTTGGTATAGTTTTTTCAATATTTATATTTTCTACATATAACTACTAAAATGTGATAAAATATAACAAAATGACAGCCACTCTTTCCATCCCATTATTTTTGCCCCGTTATGATCAAAGCCCATATTCGAAAAGCCCAAAAGTCTGATGCAGCATCGATCTTATTCTTGATCCAAGAATTAGCAATTTTTGAAAAGGAACCGCGGGCGGTAATCGTTACTCAGGCTCAAATTGAAAAAGACGGTTTTGGAGACCATCCTTTATTTGAATGTTTTGTAGCCGAAGTTACCAATCAAGTAGTCGGCATGGCACTCTACTATACTCGTTATTCCACTTGGAAGGGGCCTACTTTTCATTTGGAAGATTTGATCGTTACCGAGCCTATGAGGGGTAAGGGGATAGGTACACAATTGTACAACGCCTTTTTAGAGCATGCCTACAATAAGGGAGTGAAGCGGGTTGAATGGGCCGTTTTGGACTGGAATCTCCCGGCCATTGAGTTTTATCAAAAAAGCGGTGCCACAATTTCGGACGATTGGAGAAGTGTACAAATGGACAAAAAAAGCATAGACAGTTATATCTTAAAAATTAATTCATAAGAATGAAAGTATTCAAGTTTGGAGGAGCCTCTGTCAAAGATGCCGCAGGAGTTAAAAACATTTTACGTGTTTTGCGAAAAACAGGTTTTGAAGATACCCTGATCGTGGTATCTGCCATGGGCAAAACCACCAATGCCTTGGAGCAAATGGTCCATTCCTTTTTTGAAAACAAGGAGCAGTTTCCCAAAGATCTAGAAAAAGTTAGGGAAGATCACTACCATATCATAGAGGATCTGTTTGAGTTTGAAAGTGGAGCGACTAAACAAAAAGTGAACACCCTCTTTGAGAGCATTATGACATTTTTAAAAGCTACCAATTCAAATGATTATAGCTTGGTTTACGACCAGGTGGTAAGTGTTGGGGAGTTGGTTTCAACTACCATCATCAGTGACTACATGAAAAGGGAAGGCATAAAAAACACGTGGTTGGATGCCCGTGAATGCATCAAAACAGATGCTTATTTTCGCGATGCCAATTTGTACTGGACTGATACTGAGGAGTCTGTTAAACAGGCCGTCAATGGAAAAAGCACAATTATCTCACAGGGATTTATTGGGAGTGCCTCCAATGGATTATCCACCACTTTAGGCCGCGAAGGGTCTGACTACAGTGCTGCCATTTTTGCTTATGCCTTGGGCGCTGATTCTGTGACCATTTGGAAAGATGTTCCTGGAGTGTTGAACGGCGATCCGAGGAAGTTTAGTGATACAGTTCTGCTGCATCAAATCTCCTATCGCGAGGCCATAGAATTGGCTTTTTACGGGGCATCTGTCATCCATCCCAAAACAATTCAGCCACTGCAACGAAAGGAAATTCCCCTTTATGTTAAATCCTTTGATAATCCGGAAAATAAAGGGACAGCTGTATCAAGAGGAAAAACCCTTCATCCTAAAGTTCCCTGCTATATTGTCAAAAATGACCAAACCCTGTTAAAACTGTCCTCCAAAGATTTTTCTTTTATGGTAGAGGACAACATCAGTCAGATCTTTGCGCTTTTGCATCAATATCGAATGCGGGTGGAGATGATTCAAAATTCGGCCATTAGTTTTTCCATATGCATCTATAATAAATATTGTAAGTTGGAACCATTATTGCAGGCTCTTAAAACAAAGTTTAAAGTAGACGTTGTTGATGGGGTTTCTCTTTATACGATACGCCATTTTGATAAACCGGCTATCAATTTTATTAAAAATAAGGTAGGCGAAATTTTAGTCGAGCAAAGAACTACAGATACTGCTCAGTTTGTAGTGAGAGAGTTGGCCTAAAAAAACAGTTTTTTCACTTTTTCTACAATGGTGGTTGCCAGTTTTACATGGCTCTCCTGGGTCCATCCAGCTACATGAGGACTGAGCAGGACATGGTCTGCATCCATCAAATATTTAAGTGCAGGGGGGAGTTCCTCTTCATTGAAGGTGGTCATGAAGGATCGGGTTTCGTATTCCAAAACATCCAGTCCGGCGCCTAGGACTTTTTTGGATTTTAGTCCTTCAACAAGATCAACTGTAACTACAGCCGATCCTCGGGCAGTATTCAACAGCCAAAAGGGGTGGGTCATATTGGCAATAAATTTATTATTGATCATTCCGAGGGTCTGTGGGGTTTGTGGAATGTGGAGGCTGATGACTTCGCACTGAGATTGCAGTTTTTCCAAACTGACTTGCCGAGCAAATTTATCCCCCACATTGTCCAAAATGTCATAACAAAGTGTTTTGACAGTGAACCCAGATAATTTTTGGGCAAAACTTTTTCCAGTATTGCCGTAGCCAATTATGCCCACAGTTCTGCCGGAAAGTTCCCATCCACGGTGACCTTCCCGGTCCCACCGGCCTGATCGGATGGCGGCATCTCCTGAATTGAGTCGGTTCATCAATGACAAAAGCATACCCAAGGCGTGTTCTCCTACTGCATTTCGATTCCCCTCTGGAGCATTTAATAAATGAATGTTTCGAGATTCTACGGCATTAACATCTATGTTTTCAAGTCCTGCTCCAACACGACCGATGAATTTGAGTTTTCTAGCTCGGGCCAATAAATCCTCGTCTATGGGGTATTTACTCCGGATGATGAGTCCCTCATATTGATCAATTTTGGCCCTAATTTCTTTAAGTGAATCTTTATAGGCCGCATCGTTTTGAAACCCCAAGGCTTGCAGCCCCTCGATTAGGGTGGGGTGGTTTTCCTCTAGGTGTAAAATTTTCATGCCGTATAATTAGAAGCCTAAAAAGGTTTTGGCCATGTAAAAGAAAAGGAAAATACCAAAAATATCATTAGCAGTGGTGATAAAAGGCCCTGTGGCTATGGCCGGGTCAATACCTTTTTTATTGAGAATGATGGGAACAAAAGTCCCGATTAATGCAGCAATTATGATCACGCCCATCATTGATCCGGCAACAGTGAGGCTGATGACGAGGTCTTGTTGGATGATCATGCCAAAGAGTATGAGGATAAGGGAGAGGGCCAAACCATTAATAAGGCTCAATCCAACCTCTTTAAAAAGCAGGTGGATCAGTGAACCTTTAACCACATTGTTGGCCAAACCTTGCACGATGATGGCGGAGGATTGTACCCCTACATTTCCGGCCATGGCTGCAATCAGTGGGGTATAGAAGAACAAGCTTCTTAGTTCGGGCAGTTCCATAACTTGCTCAAAATCCTGGAGGATAAATACACTTCCCAAACCACCTAAGAGTCCCAGAAAAAGCCAGGGTAGTCGAGCCTTGGTGAGTTCTAAAATACCGTCGTTGGCTTCAACATCATTGGAAATTCCTGCAGCCAGTTGGTAATCTTTTTCGGCCTCTTCTTTGATCAGGTCTACGATATCGTCAATGGTGATCCTACCCATGAGTTGTTTTTTGTTGTTGACCACCGGGATGGCTTCCAAGTCGTATTTGGACATTATGTTGGCTACTTCCTCTCCTGGTTGATCTACAGTTACAAAATCAACCTTTGGGATGTATACGTCTTTGACGATGGCCCTTGAGTTGGCGGTAATGAGGTCTTTAAGGGAAAGCCGCCCTTTAAGAACATTTTTTTCATCAACTACATAAATGGAGTGTACTCTTGTCACATCCTCTGCCTGGGCTCGCATTGTATTGAGGCATTTAAGTACGCTTAGCTTTTCTTCTACTTTTACCAATTCTTTGGCCATCAAGCCTCCAGCAGTATCTTCTTTATAGGCGAGCAGTTCGCGTATGTCCTCTACATGCCCTGTGTCACTAATCTGTGACATGACCGGTTCTTGACGTTCTTCGGGTAATTCGCCTATCAGGTCGGCGGCGTCGTCTGTATCCAGTTCTTCGATCTCTTCGGCAATTTCCTTGGCAGAGAGGTTTTCCAATATGCCTTCTCTAATGTCTTCGTCGACTTCTGCTAAGGCATCGGCTGTTTTATCACTGTCTAGTAATTTGACTAGATAGGTTGCCTGGTCAGTGGAGAGTTCGTTAATGATCTCAGCAATATCAGCGTAGTGAAGGTCTTTAAGGTTTTTTTGCAGTTTTTTGTCTGCGCCATTATCGATCAACTCCTCGATGAACTTTATTCCGCTTTTATTGATATCATATTTTGGCATTCCCCAATTTTTTTGTCAATTCTATGAATTGGGCCGCAGACAATTTTTCGGGCCGCAGGTCAAAGATACTATCTTCTAAAATAAGTTTAGGAATATTCAAACTTTTGAGGCTATTTCTCAAAGTTTTTCGGCGTTGTTGAAATCCAGTTTTAACGATTTTAAAGAGTAGTTTTTCATCGAAATTCATGACCAAATTATTCTTTCTCTTAAGAGAGAGAACCCCCGAATCTACTTTTGGTGGGGGAGAAAACACAGTGGGGGAAACATTGAAATGGTATTGGGTCTGGTAATAGGTTTGACATAAAACAGAGAGAATACCATAGGTTTTGGTTCCTGGTTTTTCGCATATCCTTAGTGCTACTTCTTTTTGAAACATGCCACAAAAAAAAGGAATGTGTTGACGGTATTCCAGCGCTTTGAATAAGATTTGGCTTGAAATGTTGTAAGGGAAGTTTCCTATAATACCAAATTCTTGTCCATCAAAGGTTTTGGAGAGGTCCATTTTAAGAAAATCCACGCTGAGTGTGTTTTTTTGTAATTCAGGATATTTATTGTTAAGGTAGGTTACGGATTCTGTGTCAATTTCAACCAATTTAAGATTTTTGATTTTTGGAATCAAGAATTGGGTGAGTACACCCATACCGGGGCCTATTTCAAGAATGTTTTCACAGTTTTGATTTTGAAGTAAATCTGCAATTTTTTGAGCGATGTTTAGATCATTTAAAAAATGTTGTCCTAATTTTTTTTTAGGAGAAACGGCTTTCATGGATATTTATTTATGATTTCTAGTTGACTGCTGAAATGGATTACTGCATCACCAAAATCCATATTTATTCGATCTTTTAGAGTTTTGTCTTCGTTATTTAAAAAGTTCTCAAGTGTATTGTGGTCTCTGATTTGATACTGAATGGCATAGACTACCTCTTCTGTTGAGATATTAGTATTGAGCTTTAGAATGGAGATACCACTTATTTTTTCAGATTTAGAAATATTATTTAGTTGAAGATCGACCCATTCTAGCCATTGATTTTCGACTTCCTGTGCCACATTGCATGTGACATTATATAATATCATCTGATTAGTTGATTATTTCAAAACCTGTGTATGGAACCAATACTTTTGGTAATTTAATTCCATCGTGGGTCTGATGATTTTCAAGCAAGCCTGCTACCACTCTGGGTAATGCTAGTGAGCTTCCGTTGAGGGTATGAACAGCTTGTTTTTTTCCATTCCTATCTTTGTATCGAATTTGCAATCGTTCGGACTGAAAGCTTTTGAAGGTAGAAACAGAGCTTATTTCTAACCATCTTTTTTGGGCGGTAGAGTAGACCTCAAAGTCGAAGGTCAGTGCGGCGGTAAAACCTAGATCGCCCCCGCAGAGTTTTAATATGCGGTAGGGGAGTTCCAATTCTTCTAAAATACTTTTGACGTGGTCTACCATTTTATCCAATGCTGCTCTGGAATTTTGTGGTTCTTCAAGCCTTACAATTTCTACCTTATCAAATTGATGAAGTCGGTTGAGTCCCCTGACATTGGCGCCATAACTTCCAGCTTCTCGCCTGAAACAGGGAGTATATCCGGTCATACAGATGGGCAGGTCTTTGGCCTCTATTAATTGGTTTCTTAAAAGATTGGTCAAGGGTACCTCGGCTGTGGGGATTAGGTAGAGTCCGTCTTCAGGGACATGATACATCTGACCTTCCTTGTCGGGCAATTGCCCAGTTCCGAATCCTGATTCTTCGTTCACCAAGTGGGGTACTTGAAATTCGGTATAACCGGCAGCGGTATTTTTGTCCAAGAAGTATTGAATAAGAGCCCTCTGAAGTTTGGCGCCTTTCCCCTTATAAACCGGGAATCCGGCACCAGTAATTTTACTGCCTAAGTCAAAATCAATCAAATCGTATTGTGCGGCCAATTCCCAGTGTGGAAGCGCATTCTCCCTTAAGTCAGGAATGGCACCTGCGCTAAATACCTCTTCATTGTCGTTTTCCGAGTTTCCCGATGGAACACTTTCATCAGGTATATTTGGAATTTGAGTTCGGATGGACAGAAGGGCCACTTCAACATTTTGAAGTTGCTCTTGTAGAACTTTTGCAGTGGTTTTTAATTCTGTTGATTGCGATTTTAATGCATTGGCTTTTTCTGCATGTCCTGATTTAAAAAGAGTCCCGATTTCTTTGGCCAGTTGATTGCCTTTGGAAAGGGTTTCATCTAATTGGCTTTGAAGTGATCTCCTTTTCTGATCTGTTTCAAGTAACTTGTCGACCAGCTCTGGCTGCGGGAAATTTCTTTTGGCCAGTCCTTCTTTAATTTTTTCGGTATGTTCTCTCAGGTATGAAAGCGGTAACATGAGTTTTTATTTCGGTGTAAAGGTAGAAGAAAGCAATGGATTAATTCAAATTTAAAGGTATTTTGGAATTAATTTTTGACAGCTTTTTTGGTCGATACTGAGTTGATTTCCCAATCTCTCGAGTGATTCATATTTTTGTTCATCTCTTATTTTTTCTAACAGTTCAATTTTTAATTTATTTCCATAAAGGTCACCTTCAAAATCGAAAAAATAAATTTCAATTTGGATTTTTTTCCCAGAGACTGTAGGGCGTTTTCCAATATTCATCATTCCAAAACATATTTTGTTATTCAAATGACTTTGAACTAGGTAAACGCCATTATTAGGCCTGAGTTTGTTTTTTTCTTTAATTTCTAAATTGGCGGTTGGATAACCCATTTTTCTGCCTATTTTGTCCCCTTTGACAATGGATCCACTCAGTGAAAAGGGTCTCCCTAAATATTGGTTGGTTTTTTTAATCTTTCCTGCCAATATGGTATTTCTCACTTTGGTGGAGCTCACCGCAATGGATGCTACATCTTGAGCTGGAATTTCATCAACCGTAAAATTGTAGTCTAAACCAAATTGTTTTAGATCATCAACGGTAGCCTCTCGGTTTCTTCCAAATCTGTGATCGTATCCTATAATTAGCTTGGAAATGTTTAGGCCATTGACCAAAATGTCTCTGGTGAATTCTATGGCTGTTAGCCTAGAAAACTCCTGCGTAAAGGGTTGTACTACTAGTATTTCGACTCCCATTGTCTCCAAAAGTTGTCTCTTTTCCTCCAAAGTATCAATCATTTTAAGTTGGGTATCTTTTTGCAAAACCATTCTTGGATGTGGAGAAAAAGTTAACACTATGGAACTTAAATCCTCACTTTTAGCTTTTGAAACTAAATCACGAATTATTTTTTGATGTCCAATATGAACCCCATCGAATGTTCCAATGGTCACTATTGATGGTTTTTTGGGGAAGTAATTACTAATGTTATGGATAACCTCCATCTTAAAATTTTGATATTTATCAAAAGTACACCTAAAATGCTTCAGGTTTAACATTGTTTTTTTAAATTAATAGACAAAAAACCTGATTTTGACAATATATCGTTTTTGTCTTTTTTTATTGATGATAATTTTCATTGGTTTGTCGGGTACCAATGCACAGCAATTTTGGTCATTAGCTTCAGGTGATCCTGTTGGAAATCTATCGATTTCTGATGATAAAGGAAGCTTTGTAATGGATTTTGATGCAGCCTCATTCCAAAAAAAATTGACCAATTTCGAAGGGATCAGTTTTTTGGCAGGGAAAGATCAGGTAAAAATGGTTTTACCAAATGAATACGGAAGAGAGGAAGTGTTTGAACTCGAAAAAACAGATGTGTTATCTCCCAAATTACAAGAGGCATTCCCTGAGATCAGAACTTATGTTGGAAGAAGCCAAGAACGCCCTAATATAAATATTCGACTTTCTTACACACCGACAGGAATCAATGCTTGGATACGTTATCCAAGTGGTGAAAGTTGGTTTTTACAGCCTTTGGTAGGGCAAAAAAATCGCTATCTTTACTACAAACGATCTGTCCAAAGTGCCCCTGATGGGTTTAATTGCTCTACTTCTTTAAAGGACAATTGGAAAGGTTTAAACTTGCCTATTAATGATAAAAAAAGTTTTAGAAAAGTAAATTCTGGAGTTATAAAAACGTTTAGACTGGCAATTTCGACCACGGGAGGCTATACCTCTTTTTGGGGGGACGATGATCCTTCTAATGGAACGAATAAGGAGGATGCTTATGCAGCTGTAGTTAGTACGATTAATAGGGTTAACGAAGTCTTTGAAACAGAATTGGGAATCCATTTGGAATTGGTTACAGGACTTGATTTGATTTTTCCAAATGTTGATACTGATCCTTATACGAGTGACTTAAATACCCAGGCTCAAGAAACTTTGGATGAAATATTTGGAGCTGAGAATTATGATGTGGGCCATCTGTTTGCATATGTCAATAATGGAGGAAACGGGAACGCCGGTACCGTGGGTAGTGTATGTCAAAATGGGATTAAAGGAGGGGCTTTTAGTGCACACTCTTTCCAGGGCACCGCTAATGACCCTTATTTTAATGATCATTTTGATATTGACTATGTGGCCCATGAAATTGCGCATCAATTTGGAGCATTTCATACTTTTTCCCACAATAATGAGTTTGAAGGGTTCAGCTCAGAACCAGGAAGTGGTTCAACTATAATGGGGTATGCCGGGATTGTAGGTTTGGATAATGTTCAGCTGCATAGTGATCCATATTTCCATTATCACAGCATTCAGAACATTAAAGAGTATACAGATGAAAAAACCTGCTATTCGTCGATTACCAATGAAAATCAAATTCCCACTGTCTCTGCCGACAGAGACTATACCCTACCCGTGGGAACAGCCTATGAGCTAAAAGCAGTTGGTTCTGATCCAGAAGGAGATTCATTGCATTATTGTTGGGAACAATTGGATACGGGTCAGGTGGATATTTACAATTTTGGACCATACAATCATTTGGGAGCTCAAGCAAGATCAATGATGCCTTCCATTAGTCCTATAAGAGTAATTCCCGAAATGAGTGCCGTTCTGGAGGGAAATTTGACTGTTTACAATCCCCAGACAGGTGGTCAATGGGAAACTGTTTCCTTGGTCGACAGAACAATGTCATGGGCTGTTACAGTAAGAGATCGTTTTCCAGCATCTATCAATGGTTCAGCTAGAATGGCTTTCGATATCAAAACACTTAAATTTATCTCTGATGCGGGCCCCTTTAAAATGACTTCTCAAAATCATGAGGGTATACTTTGGGAGGCAGGAACTAAACAAATTTTGACCTGGGATGTTGCAAAAACTGATATGGCCCCTATAGAAACAAAATTTGTCTCCGTATTTTTATCCACAGACGGGGGAGCTAAATTCGACACACGCTTACTTTCCTCCACTCCCAACGACGGAGAAGAGGTGATCACAGTCCCAGGAGGGCTAAGTTCTGATAAGGTAAGGATCAAAATTGTACCTGACAATTCCATATATTTTGCTGTTAATTCTCACGATATTGTAATCAAATCTGCACCTTTTGTTTTGACCTTCGATAGTTATGACCAAGAAGTTTGTCAAGACGAAGTGACTTTCTCCTTTGAATTTGGTGTTTTTTCGGAAGACGATCAAAGTGTTAGTTTGAGTTTTATAGAACTTCCCTCAGCCCTTTCAGCTCAGTTTTCAAACCCCCAGCTAACTACTGCAGACTCATCAGGAACAATTAATATTTCGGGTTTAAATAATCTTCCTCCGCAGGATTTGGTCCTAACTCTGAGAGCAGAGGGACAGAATCTCACCCGATCCATCAATTTGGAGTTAAAAATTAGAGAGGATAATTTTCAGGGAATTCAGCTTTTGACCCCTGACAATCCAGAACAAGAACAAAGTAGAACGGTAAGCCTCAGTTGGACTGCTCATCAAAATGCAACTGAATATGGAATTGAAGTTTCCAAATCAGAAACTTTTTCGAGTTTAACACATTCTAAAACAGTGTTTTCTACATCAACTAGTTTAGAGAATCTGGATTTTAGTAGTGTCTATTTTTGGAGGGTCAAGCCTATTAACAGTTGTGGAGAAGGCGGCTATTCTGAAGCTGGAAATTTTAGAACCTATACAGTCAATTGTAAAACCTATAATGTTGAGGAATTGCCTGTTCAAATTAAAGATGCGATTGGAAGCATAGTGAAAACCACGGATGTGAATCTAGATATTTACGATCAGGCAATAATCCAAGATCTTGATATTAATTTAACTATAGATCATGGTTATATTGGGGACATCTCTCTATATTTAATTGCTCCTGACAACACTAGAATCAAATTAGCCCAAAACTTAGGTGATAATCAGAATGACTACATAGATACTGTATTTGATCAAGAATCCTCTAGCCCAATTGTTTTTGCAGTGCCCCCTTTTACTGGGAGGTATAGACCCCAAGGAGATCTATCAGTATTAAACGGTAAAAACTTAAAAGGTAGATGGAAACTTGAGGTCCAGGACCGATATGATGATTCTATTGTGGGTTTTGTGAATACATTCTCTGTCACTGTTTGTTATAGAGGTAACGTTGTTTTGGATACTGACAATGACGGTGTATCTGATAACTTTGATAATTGCCCTAGCATTTCAAATGCAGATCAATCTGATTCTAATGGTGACGGCCTGGGAGATTTATGTGATCTCTACTCACACGATAATTTTAGTTTGAAGAAGTCAAATCCAACCTGTAGTGGAAAAAATAATGGTTTCATTTCTATATCAGCTATTGCATTTTTTGATTATGAACTCACCTTAAACGGACCCAATGGTTTGAAAATCGAAGAATCGTTTTCAAATCAAAATGAGTTGAAAATTCCTAATCTAGTTGAGGGAAATTACTCAATTTGTATTCGCTCCCCCAACAATACAGATTTTGAAAGGTGTTATACCACGGAATTATTCGATCCAGATCCACTTGGCCTTACTACACAAATTAACGAAGTCGATTTGACGGTAACTGTAGAATTATCAGGTGGAGAAAATTATCACATACGTCTCAATGGTAACGATTATAAATTAAAGACCGGAAGGCATCGCCTAGCCTTAAGAGCTGGCCTTAACAGACTTGAAGTTACCTCAGATTTCAGTTGTCAGGGTAGGTTGATAAGGGAAATTTATGTGGCTAAAGATTCTAGCCTATATCCAAACCCTACCTCAGAAACAGTTTATATATCCATAGGGGGACAAGCTTTAAAAGCGAATATTTTATTATTCAATTTAGACGGAAATCTTTTACACAGCAAAGAAGTTATTCTAAATCCATTAAAAAGAAGCTATCAAATTCCAGTAGATCATTATCCTCCAGGTTTATACTTTATTCGGGTGATTTCTGGGGAGAGAATAGAAAATTTAAAACTCTTGAAGCGTTGATTAAAAGGTATGTGTTTTTATTTGTATTGTTGTCGGTGGGATGCAAGAAAGAAGTCATCCCAGATCCTAATCCAGCCATATTGATCGGTCCTGTGAATAATGATAAATGCAATACGGCAACAGTTTTGAATAACCAAATGAGTCAAGTTAACTTTAGTTGGCAAGAAGCCGATCATACTGACGAATATGAGTTGGTGGTCAGAGATATTTTAACCAATGTGGACCAAAAAAAACGCACAATACGCTTTTCTTCAACTGTTGTTCTGGACAGGGGAAAACAATATTCTTGGTGGGTTAATTCTCAGTCTGAACAAACAGAGAACATAACCAAAAGTGAAGTTTGGACTTTTTATTTGGAGGGGCTCTCAACCAGCAGTTATTTCCCTTTTCCAGCAAAACTTTTGAGTCCAGAAAATAATTCACAGATCAGCTTAGAGAATGGTGCTTTTACTCTTAGATGGGAGGCGGTTGATTTAGATAACGATATAGAAAGTTATGATGTTTATTTAGGAGATGATCCTGATGATTTAAAGGTAGTTGCAGAAAATATAACGACTAATAGCTTTTCTGCTAATTTGAACCATGATCAATATTATCACTGGAGAGTTACTACAATAGATAAGCAGAAAAATGTTTCCCATTCTTCAGTAGGAGTTTTCAGGACCTCTCCTTAGGAGCCTTGGTGTTGAATTTACTCATGGTTCTGTCCAAGCCCAATTGTGTGAAAGAAATAATAATATCTATGCATTGGGGAAGTTTTTTGTTGACTATTTCTGTTTCTTTTTTGGTGAATTTACCCAACACAAAGTTTACCTGATTGAATTTTTTTTCTTCACTTTTGATTCCAAAACGTAGTCTGGAATAATAAGTGGTATTAAGTTGGGATTCGATATCTTTAAGGCCATTATGCCCCCCATCCCTACCTTTTCCTTTAAGTCGTAGCAAAGAAAACGGAAGGTGAAGATCGTCTGTGACGATTAAGATGTTTTGTAGTGCTATTTTTTCCTTCAAGGCCCAATACTTGACCGATTTTCCACTGCGATTCATTAATGTTGAAGGTTTTAGGAGAATGATTTTTTTACCTTTATGGTTAAAACTTCCCATTGCGCCCAATTTCAGATTGGTCATTTTAACCTCAAAATTGTTTGCCAAGAAGTCAATTACCTCGAAACCTATGTTATGTCGCGTCTTGAGGTATTCATTTCCTACATTTCCTAAACCTACAATTAAGTATTTAGTCATGTCAATGGGTTTTGCACTACCAAAAAGCCACTTGAATAGCATATCATAAAATTAAAAAAAGCATCTAGTCTGAAGATGCTTTTTAGTTTAATTGATTCAGGTTATTTTTATTTATTCTTCTCCAGAACTGCTTTTTTCTCCCTCAGATGAAGCTTCTGTTTCTTCAGAGGTTTCTTCTCCTTCTTCTTGTTCTTCTAACTCCTCTTCAAGGCTCAAGGAGGCTCTGGAGGTTCTTACTTTACATACTACTGTATTATCAGGGTGGAGAATGGTGAAATCTTCGCTATCCAAATCAGCAGTTGAAATTTTATCCCCAAGATTGAGTGATGAAATGTTAACAGTAATAACATCAGGTAAATTTTTGGGAAGTGCTCTTACCTTGAGTTTGCGTTTGCTGATGATCAAGGTACCTCCCTCAAGTAATACTCCTGGTGCAGACCCCTCAAAGACAACTGGTATTTCCATGCTCACCTCTTTGTCTTCAGACAGCTGATAGAAATCGACATTCAAAATTTTATCACTAACTGGGTGAAATTGAATATCTTGTAAGATCGCTTTTATTTTTTGATCTCCATTGATGTCCAGTAAAACAGTATGCGCATTTGGTGTATAGACTAACTTGGTGAAATCAAGTTCATTTGCGGAAAAATGTAGTGGATTTTCTCCTCCATACAAAACGCAGGGAACTTTGTCAGCATTACGTAGGGCTTTGGTTGCGACCTTGCCTACGCTTTCTCTTTTAGATCCTTTAATTGTAATCGATTTCATGAAATTGATTTTTACATAACAAATTTTGAACTTATTGACTGATTGTAATGTACATTTTTCATTACCTCAGCAAATAATGGGGCGCAAGATAATACTTTTACTTTAGGGTGACTAACTTTTGGAGGAATAGAATCAGTAACTATCAATTCTTCGAGCTGGGAGCCCTCAATTTTTTCATATGCATTACCTGAAAGCAATGCGTGGGTGCATATGGCACGAACAGATATCGCACCGCGTTTTTTCATCAAATCCGCCGCATTAGTTAGAGTTCCAGCCGTGTCAACCATGTCATCTACCAGGACTACATTTTTGCCCTCAACGTTTCCTATAAGTTCCATGTGGGAAATTATATTGGCTTTTTCTCTCTGCTTGTAACAGATCACGACATCACTACTAAGAAATTTTGAATAGGCATACGCACGTTTAGAGCCCCCCATATCGGGTGAGGCAATCGTTAAATCAGACAGTTTTAATGAATTGATATAGGGGAGGAAAATTGTTGAGGCAAACAGGTGATCTACAGGTTTTTCAAAAAAACCTTGGATTTGATCTGCATGTAGGTCCATGGTAATGATTCGCGTGGCTCCTGCTGACTCTAGAAGTTTTGCAATCAATTTTGCCCCAATAGGAACTCTAGGCTTGTCTTTTCTGTCTTGCCTTGCCCAACCAAAATAGGGCATAACTGCAGTAATATGACGGGCAGAAGCACGTTTTGCAGCATCAAGCATCAATAGCATTTCCATCAAGTTTTCGGAGGAAGGGTGGGTAGAGCCTACAATAAAAATCCTAGCGCCCCGAACAGATTCCTCAAATGAAGGCTGAAACTCCCCGTCGCTATAACTTGAAAAGTTGACCTTTCCTATTTCAATTCCAAAATGATCGGCAATGGCTTTACCTAGGTCTACACTTTGTCTACAAGTGAAAATTTTTGCGGGAGTTTCCATAAGAAATAGATATACGCAAATTTAAAAATAAAATAATGCTTTACCTTATTAGTGATTTTTTAATTAAGGCTGAATTATTTTTTTATTTTTGTGCCCTGATTAAATCCTTAAATCAAGTTGCCTCGGTGGCGGAACTGGTAGACGCGCTGGATTCAAAATCCAGTTCTTTCGGGAGTGTGGGTTCGATTCCCACCCGAGGTACATAACGTTTATTAATTTATGTGATGGGTTTCATGTTGTAAATCACAAATAACAAATCATTTATTTGTATTCTAATTCAAATGTCTTTTGATTTCCGAAGCCTTTTAAAATCAATATATCTTTGTAAAATTCAAGTATTCCATAGGAGCTGACCATAGTGTCTACCATTCCAAATATGGTGATGTAGTGGATTCCGTTTTTGAAATCATATCCTCCAGAATGATTATGGCCATTTATAAACGCTACAACATTGGAGCTATGCTCGATGATATCTATAATTTCATGATCATTCCACAAATTATGAGGATTGTCATAAGGTCTTATAGGCATATGAGAGAAAAGAATAACTTTTTGACCTAATTTATCTGCATTTTCTAATTCTTGTTTTAGCCAGCTTTGTTGTGGTTTTCCAATCGCACTATTCCAATAATAGCTATTTGACTGGCCTTTGGTATTTTGGAAATATAAATCTATCTCTTGGATTTTTAGATCATGCAATGAGTTGGAAAAGTAGGCAATATCTGTTGCGTCTAATACAATAAACCTCCAACCTTTCTTAGAGTAGGAATAATAGTAATCGGGCATTGATAAGCGGTCAAGAATATCTTTTAAATGAGTGGAATCAACAGCAAACTCATGATTTCCCAAAAGGTGGTAGTTATTGATATCAGGATTAAGTTTGTCATACAAGGGTAAAATAGCTTCGTAACTTTCCCATTTATCATTTATAATGTCTCCGAGATTTTGAACTAAATCAACTTTATTGAAATTAAAAGTGTCAATTGCTTCCTGGAGTTTCCAGAGGCTCTCTCTATAATTCCTTTTGCCGGAGGGTGTTTGGTTAGCATATTGCGGATCAGCGACCAGGCCCACTTTTAGGAATGGTTCTTTATCGGAACAAGACCCCAGTATTAATTTAAGTGTTATAAGTATTAAAAGGTGTTTTTTCATAGAAGAATTTACTTTTAGCCATTAATTTTCTAACTCAAACTGTGTTAAAACAGCCCGATGATCCGAATTAAAAAAGCCGTTCTCAGGGTCTTCCATCACAATTTTAGAGTACAGTGTTTTTAAATTTTCTCCCTTATAATAAATGAAATCAATCCGGTCTGATATTATATCTCTTGGGGAAAGATAGCCCCATGTCCCTTCCAAAGTTTGTCTCGGGTCGGAATGGGCTTTCCTGAAAGAATCTGTATAATTGTATTCGAGCATTAACTTGCTCACCGGCCATTGAACCACTTTTCCATAGTGAAATTTCTTGGTACTTTGGACCCAGTCTAAGTGAGAGGGTGAATTAAAATCCCCTCCAATAATAACTGGTATTTTTAATTTTTTTTCTAAGCTATCTACAACCTTCATAATTGAGGTTATTTCTTTTAATCTTGTCGGAACCTCATTAGCAATCAGAGAATCCGGATTCAATTTTTTTATATCCTCAAATGAATCAGGAAGATAGTGCAACCAGATATTGACAAACAATAATCTTTGCCCATCTATATCAATGACTGCCCCATGAGCATTAAAAGGTTTAAAAATTTCTAACGAATCAATGATTGGGTATTTACTGTGGATGGACAAATTGGAACTTGCTTGTATAGAATGGGTGTATCCGGCATTTTTGGCAATTTCCATTCCGCAGCAATAGGTTTCTTGCATCAAAAGAATATCTGCCTTTTCTTTGAGGAGCACATTTAAAACATTAATAGTATTGGCGGTGTCTTTTTTAAACCCATCGGCTTTAGTACCATGAAGTCCCCCGTGCCATATGTTCCAGGTCATTACCTTGATGGATTTATTTTTTGGGTTTAAACAACTAATTACCGTAAATGATATTAAAACCAATAAAAATATTTTTTTGAAGTGCATCTAATTTTCAGACAATCAAATTCAATCTAATATAAATATTGCATCTGTAATCAAAAAAAAAACGAAAACTGATCATGTAATTAGTATGATTAAGGAATCTAAAGGTTTAAATTTGTTAGTCTGTTATTTTATTATGTAAAGTTATTGTGATGTAAATGTATCTTTGAAATATGAAGCGAAGAAAAGCAATTCAAACAATTACGCTAGGCATTGGTGGGTTCGGTCTATTAAACTATTGTACATCAAGTCCCAAAGCTTACCATGTACTGGAGGAAAAAAATCAAAAACTTGTAGCTCTTCTAACTGAAGCCATTTTACCTGCCAAAAGTGAAGAATTTCCAACTCCAGAGTCTCGAATGGAATTTATTTTGAATCAAATTGGTGGAAACATGAGTGAGGAAGATTTTGAGGTTTATAAACAGGGACTTGATATCTTCCAGGGACTTGTGGAGCGGACTTTTTTAAAAACTTATGAGGCGTTGGATTATGATATTCAAAAATTTACAATTCAAAGGGCTTTGGGGCATCCTGGTGAGTTAGGGTACTTTATGCGTAAAAACCGTGAGTGGTCTTTACGCCATTTTATGACCTCTGAACGTTACATGGTTGAGTACCTCAATTACGAATTTATCCCTAACCGATATTTTGGCTGTGTTTCTGCCTAAATGATAAAGAAGATGATGAAACAAAATGAATTTGATACTATAGTTATTGGAGCGGGAATGTCCGGGGGTTGGGCAGCTAAAGAATTTTGTGAGCAGGGTTTTAATACCCTATTGATTGAACGTGGGAGGAATGTAAAACACATAAAGGATTACCCAACCACTAATATGTTACCCTGGGAGTTTAAGTACAGGGGTGATGTTCCTGCCAAGGTCCGAGATGAAAACCCCATCGCTAACAGTTGCTATGCTTTTGGAGAAGACTCTATGCACTTTTTTGTTAAAGACAAGGAGCATCCTTATATCCAAACCAAGCCTTTTCAGTGGATTCGTGGCTATCAGGTAGGAGGTAAGTCGATCATGTGGGCCAGACAGGTACAACGCTGGAGTAATTTGGATTTTGAAGGTCCTGCCCGTGACGGTTTTGCTGTGGATTGGCCCATCCGATACAAAGATATTGACCCATGGTATACTTATGTTGAAAAATTTGTAGGGGTGAGTGGAAACAAAGACGGTTTGGACATACTACCCGATGGAGATTTTTTAAAACCCTTTGGGAATAACTGTGTGGAAGATTACTTCGGTAAGGAAATGAAAAAACACTATAAGGATCGTCATGTGATTTATGGTAGATGTGCCCACCTTACCGAGACCAAGCCGATTTATGTGAAGCAGGGCAGAGGGCTTTGTGGCAGCAGAAATGTTTGTCAAAGAGGATGTCCTTTTGGAGGCTATTTTAATGCGAATTCTACCTTGATTCCTTGGGCTATGAAGACAGGGAAATTGACGCTCAAAACTAATAGTGTTGTACACTCAATCATATACGATCAGGATAAGAAAAAAGCCGTGGGTGTTAGGATTGTTGATGCCCATACCAAATCAACAAAGGAATATTTTGCTAAAGTCATTTTCTTAAATGCCTCCACCCTTAACACCAATTTGATTTTGTTGAATTCGACCTCAGGTAGATTTCCCAATGGTTTGGGTAATGACAATGGCCTGCTAGGTAAATACATTGCATTTCATAATTACAGGGGTGTTATCACTGCAACCCACGAGGGACATAAAGATCGAAGGGTAGATGGGCAAAAACCCACTTCTGCCTATCTGCCTCGCTTTAGAAATGTCTACCGACAGGAAACAGATTTTCTAAGGGGTTATGCCGCAGGTTTTGGAGCTTCTAAGAAAATGGATTATGATGATAGCCTGATAGGAGAGGACCTTTTCAAAAATCTTCTTAATGTCAAAGAAAGCGATGTTTGGAGTGTCAACTCTCATATGATGGGAGAAACAATACCAAAGGAAGGTAATAAGGTTAGCCTACATGAAAATTTGGTTGATCCATGGGGAATACCCCAGCTAAAGGTAGATGTTGATTATGACGAAAATGACGAAAAAATGTTACAGGATTTCTTTGAGGAATTTTCAGAGATGTATACAAAAGCTGGTTTTACCAATATTAAAACCACTGATAATCAACGCAAGCCAGGAAATGACATTCATGAAATGGGTGGAGTTCGAATGGGTCATGATCCTCAAACCTCTTTACTAAATAAATGGAACCAAATGCACCATTGTAAAAACCTTTTCGTAACAGATGGTGCTTGTATGACCTCCACTTCAACTCAAAATCCCTCCCTCACTTTTATGGCTTTGACGGCCAGAGCTGCAAATCATGCCATTGAGGAAATGAAAAAAGGAAATATTTAAATATCTTTTACACATCGGAAACCGGTGTGTTGTGATCCGGTATCGGGTGAGGATTTCATCTTAGAAGCAACCCTATAGCCAGAGCAATAGTTGTCGTTGCATAAAAAAGATCCACCGCGAATAATTCTTTGAGCGATGTATGGATTGTATGGGTCATAACTCTTCTCAGGCCCTTTAGGATTGGTTGATGTTTTTCCCTTTAAGGTTTTATAGTAATCGTAGTGATACCAATCCAAACACCATTCCCATACATTTCCTGCCATATCGTATAAACCGTATCCGTTGGATTCGAATGATTTGACTGGAGCCGTGTAAAAGAACAGGTCTTTGTTGGTATTTTTGTAGGGAAATGAACCGTCCCAGCTGTTAGCCTTTGCAGAACCGGTTGTGATTTCTTCATCTCCCCAGGGGTATTTTTTATCTTTGAGTCCTCCACGAGCAGCCCATTCCCATTCAGCCTCCGTAGGAAGTCTTTTACCTGCCCATTTTGCGTATGCATTGGCATCTTCCCATGAAACATGAACTACAGGGTGATCTTCTTTCCCTTGGATTGAACTACCTTTTCCTCGCGGCTGCCTCCAACTAGCCTTAGGTTTCCATTCCCACCAGGCAGCATAATTATTTAGGTCAACTGGACCGTTAGTTGATTTAAAAGTTAGCGATGAGGCCTGTAATAGCGAGTCGTGGGGTTTTGGAGTTCCTGGGGGAAGTTGTTTTTTCATTTCTTCCCAGTCTACAGGTTTTTCGGCAGTGGTGACATATCCTGTGGCTTCTACAAAAGCAGCAAATTGGGCATTTGTTACCTCCGTTTGGTCGATCCAAAAGCCATCAACTTTTACAGGGTGAATCGGGCTCTCGTCCGGGCGTGCCTGAGGCCCTTCACTTCCCATCATAAATGTGCCTTCAGGAATCCAAACCATCCCCATGGGGTGTTCTTGGGAGGATATTTCTTTAATGGGTTTTGGGACATTAGAATTGCAACTTAAATACAGTGTCGAAATGCAAATTAATATTATGATATTGGTTAAGAACTTCATTTTTATATCATGTGTAAGGCAAATATGCTAAAATTAAATATTAACACCTATCTTTGTAGCTATTAATCTTGGAGTGAAAATGGCAATCAACCTAAAGAAAATATTCCTGTCTTTATTTTTGTCGGCTGTCTTAATGTTTCCTTATTTAGGCTCATTTTCCCATCTATTTGAAGATCATAATCACAAAACTTGTGAAATTTCAGAGACTCATTTTCATGAACTTGAACTGGATTGTGACATACTGGATTATCAATTTGCTCCCAGCTTAGAAATAGCATCTTATAAATATGGTGTTTTTGATTACTCATTTCGCCAAAAGAAACTCCCTTTTTTCAATCAGGGCGATTACTTTTCTATTGATATACATGATAAACTTCGGGGTCCACCTGGGGTGTAATTTTTTCGGAAATTTTTAATGATCCAAAAGGGTCAATCACAAACTATATCGTTAAAATTAATATCATGTTAAAAAGTATATATATTAAATCAATTATTGCCTTAAGTTTATTTATCCTAATATTATCGTGTTCAAAGGACAGCGATCCAGATCCTGTACATGAGGAGGAAGTTATCACTTTGGTAACTTTGGAAGTTACTAAAGTAGGATCCTCAGAGACAAAAAAATATAATTTCGAAGTAGAAGGTCACGATCACGGTGAGGAGGATCATGAAGAGGAAGATCATGACGATCATGACGATCATGATGGAGAACATCTTGAAATTGAATTAGAAGCAAATTCAAGTTACAATGTATCTATGATGATATATAATGATACTGATCCAGATAATATTGAAGATATTACACCCGAGATTATTGAAGAGGTAAATGAGCACCAAATATTTTATGCAATCACAGATGAACTAAGCGGGTTTTCAATATCATCTGCATCAAATGACCCGAAAGATAGCGAAGGGTATCCTCTATTTCAAAAAACAACCTGGACAACAACTGGAGAAACCTCTGGAGACGTTGTTGGGTATCTTTTCCACGAGCCAACTTCAAAAACGGGCTCCACAAGAAATGATTTTGGTGGAGCGGTTGACTTTGAAATTGAGTTTGAGGTACACGTTGAAGAATGAGTTTTTTAAGTTTTTTTGCAAAACTATTTAACTCTAATTCTAAACATTGTAAATGTAAAAGTTGTAATAGACAAAAAACTGCGGTCGGCTTATCAATGTTGGCCGCGGGTTTTTGTTATTGCCAGAATTGTGATTTACAGGTTTATGGGCAAATTTTAGATTTACATGAAAATTCCCCATTAAGCTTTGCAGTGATTGAAGTTATTGATAGCGATTATAAAGATTTTTCAGATTCCGATGGTTTTTTTTTACTTAGAAATCTATGCTCTGGAAAAATTAAAATTAAAATTTCTCATCCCAGTTGTAATGATTTTTTTGAGGAATTAAATATTGATAACTCAATTTCCAAGAAGTTTTATCTTGAACATCACGTTGAATCCCTTGAAGAAGTAATTCTAGATCAAAGCAGATTAAAACAACTTTCAACTACTGCGAAAACATATTCATTGAGCGATTTACAAAAAGACCAATACAGCGGAAGGGGGCTTGCCAAAGCACTTGAGCAAATCAGCGGTGTAAATATTCTCAACACAGGTAATGTAATTTCAAAACCCATGATTCATGGAATGTTTGGGAGTCGAGTAGGGATAATTTATGATGGTGTGCAGATAGAAAATCAACAATGGGGGCAAGATCATGCCCCAAATATCGACCAAAATGCTTTTGAGGAGATTCGATTGATTAAAGGAGCGGGAGTTCTCAAGTATTCGGGTGACACCGCAGGTGGAGTTATTGTTCTTGAGAGTGAACTTCCAAAAATTAATGATTCTTTATATGGAAAATCAATTGTAAGCGGAATGTCCAATGGACGAGGATTAAATCTCACTAGTTCATGGACTAAGTCTTACAATAGCGGTAATTATTTCAAAGTGCAAGGCATGATGAAAAGGATGGGTGATTTGTCTGCTCCTAACTATATTCTCTCCAATACGGGCACTGACGAAAATAATATTTCATTTTCATTTGGCAGAAATAAAATCCTAAATCGTTGGAAGACCAATTTTAGTTTTTTTAGTCAAGAGATCGGTATACTTAGAAGCTCTCACATTGGAAATGTGGGCGATCTTGTATATGCAATCGAATTAGCATCGCCCACGATTATCATGCCATTTAGTCATGATATTAACCCACCTTATCAATCAAATAAACATTACACAGCTGGAATTGAATATACCAGAAGTAACCTTAACAAAGGAAAATTTAATTTTAAGTATAGTTGGCAAAGAAATAATAGAAAGGAGTATGATGTTAGAAGAGCTTCTTTCAAAGAAATACCTTCACTTGATTTGACATTAGATACTCATGACTTTATTTCAAGCTATCAGTGGAAAAGATCTGATTGGTCATTTGATGGAGGAATATTTCTTAGAATTCAAGACAACTATTCAAATCCAAATACAGGCATAAGAAGGTTGATCCCTGATTACATACGTACCGAATCAGGAAATTATTTTACTTCAAGTTTTAATCCATCTAATGATTTTAGTTTAGGATTTGGATTCCGTTACACTAATCAATATAATCATGTTAAAAAATATTATGAGAATACTCGTTGGGAGGAGGAAAATTTTCAGGAAAGGTTAGGGGACTTTGTAATTGACGAAATACTGAGTCAAAAGTTAGTCGAACAAAAGTTGATTTTTAATAATATTTCAATAAATGTCGGTGTGAAGTTTCCTGTCTTCGAGCATATGAAATTTAACTTAAATTTATTTCATACAGAACGTGCACCAGACATTGCTGAATTATTCAGTGACGGACTACACCATTCTTTGGCAACAATTGAATATGGAAATCCATTTTTAAAAAGTGAAAAAACTCAAAAGCTCGTAATTAATCTTGAAAAAAGAATTGGAGATTTAAAATTTAATATTAGTCCTTATTTTACAAATGGACAAAATTATATGGTTATTGAACCCTCTGGTTTTGAATACACCATAAGGGGAACTTTCCCTGTTTGGGAGTATAGGCCTCTTAGTTCAACTATTCGAGGAGTTGACATAGATTTTAATTATGAATTAAATGATTATTTAAAATTTAGTAGCAATTCATCTTGGATTGAAGGATTTGAAAAAAATAATAAAACACCCTTAATTAACATTCCGCCATTTTCAACTAACAATTATTTACAAATTTCAATACCTAAATGGAAATCATTTCTTTTTACTATTTCAAGTAAAAATATTTTTAGTCAAAATCGATATCCAAATCATAATTTTGAAACTTCTGTTGTGGAATATGGAGAAAGAGTTGACAAGATTGTCGACATTAGTACACCTCCAGATGCATATAATCTACTTGGAATGGAGTTTCATTGGGGGCCTTATTCGTTTTTATCTGATAAAGTAAGTATATCTCTTATCTTTGATAATATATTAGATAAAAATTATAGAAATTACCTCAATCGATTGAGGTTTTACGCAGATGAAATGGGAAGAAATGTAATGTTTCAAATCAAGATAAATCACTGAATACTTTGAGGGGTTGTAATTTAATAATTTTGATTTTCTTTTTTACTACTTCAATGTTAGGCGCTCAGCTATATAGAGACGAATACATTGAACCAATTAGTGATCCCTCAGCCCAAGGTCAAAGGTTTTTTGTAGAGGATTTGTTGGATATTGCAGGCTATGTACCCGAAAAAATTGATATATATCAAACCTTGCCCAATAGTGCGCGTGTATTCAGGATAAAACTAGACAGTATTAATGGTGGTTTTGTTTTTGTAAGATGGGACAAAGCTAAAAAAGAAAACTATGTTGCTAATAAAATGATTGATCCAGGGGTTTACTACAATTTAAAGGCGGCTAAAGAAATAATGAGAAAACAAACCAATAAGGCAAATTTTACTGTGGATGATGTTGCCCTTCAAGCACCGGATCAAGATCAAATAAACAGTGCTGATTTACAGGAACTTAGGGCTGAATTTGATCTAAAGAATGAAGAAAAGAGGCTCGAGCTGGAGGAGTTAGAAAACAAGCAAAGAGCTCGGAGGGAAAAAAGAGAAAAAAGAAAGAAAGAGAAAGAATCTGATTAGCGGGTTACTGTAAGAGTATTGCCATCTATTGAAGTAGAGTAACAAGTCATGGCGGTGCTCGAGCAATCATCACTAAAAGATCTATTATGATTGCCACAATTAAACATTGAATTGTTATAGCTCCACTGGTTATTGGCACCTTGGTGAGGACACTTATTACTGTATGCTCTTATTTCACTGTCACTGATCCTCAATAGTAGCATGTTCTCAGCGCTATAATTCATCCATCCGCCAACTTCACTAATAGCCATGAAATTAGAATCATTCAAATCAATACTTACAGTGGCTTGTTGATTCTGGGATGAACTGCTTGTGTTCTCCATGGCTGATGTTGATCCATAACCATCGTCATCGCCTGAACTACAAGCTTCAATGATACTGACACCAAACATAGAAAAAACCACGGGTGCGCAAGCTGTTTTTAAAAAGTCTCTCCTTTTATTTTCCATTACATAATTATTTTATACAAATATAATCACTTTAGTTTAAACATTTTTAATAATTCTTAAACAAAACTACTCATATCAGAAGTTTAAACTATTTTTACAGACAAAAAGATGCGATTACTATTACTATTTCTTTTGGTTATAATGAACGCATATTTATTGGCTGCTCAAAGTGCAGGACAGCTCAGCGGTAGAGTTCTCGATCAACAATCACAGCTTCCTATTCAAGGTGTAACAGTCCTTCTGGAAGGCACGACTATGGGTGTTGCTACTGATGAGGAGGGATATTTTACCTTTAATGAGGTCCCTGCACGAACTTATAATATTATAATAAGTCACTTGGGTTACCAATCCCAAACAATTTTTAACATCATTGTTAAAGCATTTGGGACCCCTCCACTAAAAATTTTATTGGAGGAATCTGCCAACGAATTGGAGGAAATTGTCGTCTTTCAAAGTCCATTTAGAACCTCTGTTGAAACCCCATTATCTACACAAACTTTTTCTGCTGTTGAAATTGAAACATATCCAGGAGGAAACAACGACATAACCAAAGTAATCCAAAGTATGCCTGGTATTTCTCCCTCCATCGGTGGTTTCAGGAATGACATCATCATCCGTGGGGGTGCCCCCAACGAATCTGTTTACTATCTCGACGGTATCGAAATTCCCAACATTAACCACTTCAGTACCCAAGGTAGTGCTGGGGGGCCTGTGGGGATGCTCAATGTCTCTTTCATAAGAGAGGTTACCCTTTCAAGTTCTGCATTTGGTGCAGAATATGACAATCCCCTATCTGGTGTGTTGTCTTTTGAACAAAGAGAAGGAAACCCCAATCGTTTTGGAGGAAATTTTAGGTTTGGTGCCAGTGAAGCAGCCTTGACCCTAGAAGGCCCACTTTTTAGAAAGGACAAAAATAATCCTGCCAAAACCACTTTATTATTTTCGGTAAGAAGAAGCTACCTTCAATTTTTATTTGAACTCATAGGTTTGCCTATTCGTCCAGACTATTGGGATTATCAATGGAAAGTCGATCATGAGATCGATGCTTACAATACACTTGTTTTTTTAGGATTGGGCACCATCGATGATTTTTCTGTAAAAGCTCCTGATGACTTTGATTCAAGGCAACAAGCCACAATAGAACAGGTGCCGATCATTCAACAAAAAACTACTACTATAGGGGTTTCATGGAAAAGAAAATTCAAAAATGGTAAGGGATCGATGATTACCTCGTTCAGTACCAATCGTTTGCAAAATATTTTTTCTCGTTACCAAGATAATACTCAAAAAACTGGAGTGTTGTTTCAAAACGATTCCCACGAGCAGGAGACTAAAATTAGATTTCAGACCCAACATTACCTAGAACAATGGAAAGTTGCTTCCGGAACCAACATTCAATATTCTGATTATGGTAACGCTACTCGAAGTGTTCTCTATAATATTAATTATAACACAGGGATCGATTTCATGAAATACGGACTCTTTGCCAAAGCAGAACGTAAATTCCTGGATGATAATTTGGGCCTTTCATTTGGTTTTCGGGTAGATGCGGACAGCTTCTCCCAGGGATCGAGCATGATAGATAACTTCTCGCCTCGAATGGCACTGACCTACAATCTAACTGAAGATGAAACCTGGAAAATTAATGCATCGGTGGGGAGGTACTTCAAGATACCAACCTATACCATGTTGGGGTATCAAAACAGTCAAACAAGGTTTGTAAATAAAGATGCAAAATACATCCGCAGTGATCATCTGGTTACAGGCTTGGAATATGCACCTGGAAATGCCTCCAGAATTACCTTAGAAGGCTTTTACAAGAAATACAGTCAATACCCCATTTCGTTGATTGATGGGGTTTCTCTTGCTAACAAAGGAGGAGGCTTTGAGGTCTTAGGTAATGAAGCAATCAGCAGCGATGGAAAAGGAAAAAGTTATGGAGTGGAAGCACTATACCAACAGAAGCTCACCAAAAATTTCTATGGTGTTTTTGCTTATACATATTTTCACAGTCAATTTACCACAATCCAAGGGAATTACTTACCATCGGTCTGGGACAGTCGACATTTGATTTCCTTCTCGGGAGGATACAAACTGAAAAGAAACTGGGAGATCAGTGCCCGTTGGCGATTTTCAGGAAAAACCCCCTATATTCCAGTCGATCAAAATGCTACACTGGCGGCCTATCCAGAAGTGGTATTGGATTATAATCAATTGGGAAATGTAAAGTTGGATCCTTTTAACTTAGCAGATATCCGATTTGATAAAAAATGGAATTTTAAACGTTACTCTTTTAATTTCTACTTTGAAATTCAAAATTTCTTGGCGCAAAGTGTGCCTCTACCTGACGAGTATGGTCTCAATAGGACTGAAGACGGTGAGTTGATCCTTCCACTTAATTTGGTAGAGGTAAATACAGGAGAAAACAATAATATTCCGATCCCTTCTTTTGGTTTTGTGATAGATTTTTAGTGTTTATTTAAAAATATCCATAAGCCCGTCCGGCAAATCGAGGAAAATCTTATTTCCCTCCCGGTCCAGTTCTTTGATAAAATTATCGTGAACGGGGATCAGTATTTCGGTGCCATCGGCATCAATGACAAAAAGGGGTTGAGGACCTGAGTCATTGACATTTTTGATGATGCCAATTTCTTTGTTAAATTGATCAATGGCCGAAAATCCAGTTACCTCGTGATAATAAAATTGATTTCCATCGAGTGGTGGAAGCATATTCAATGGAAGGAATAAATCCTTTTTGAGTAAAGCATTGGCTTCACTTTCAGAATCGATACCATCAAATTTAACCCTCAGTAGGGAGGATTTGTGCAATTGACTGCGATTAATAAAGTATGGTACAAGCCCCTGAGGAGTGTCAATAAAAATAGAATCTAAATCCAAACACGTACTGGGGCTATCGGTGTCCAGTTTGGCAAGGATTTCACCTTTAAAACTGTACTTCCCAACAATGGTACCTAAAAAGAAGCATTCTTCCTTTAGCATAATGTAAGGTAGGCGGAGGGTTTATTATATTGATTCCTCTTCCTCGGTAGGAGTGTCCTCGTTTTTAACTTCTTCAGTGGGAGCTTCCTCAGCTTTTGGTTCATCAGTAGTAGATACTTCTATCACAGTTTCTTCAGCGGGAGTTTCTTCCACTTTTGACTCCTCTTCCTCGGCAGGAGTGTCTTCGTTTTTAACTTCTTCGGTGGGAGCTTCCTCAGTTTTTGGTTCATCATTAGCAGATGCTTCTACCACAGGTTCTTCAGCGGGTGTTTCTTCCACTTTTATTTCTTCGGCACCTGAAGTTTCATCTGCAGAGGTATCCTCTATTGAAGCTTCTGCAGTCGCCTCAGTAGCTTCACCCTCAGTAGTTTCCTCAACTTTAGCTGCTGCGCTCAAGTCAGCAATTCTCTTTTGATTTACTGCTTTTTCAGCCTCCAGCCTTTGGGCCAACTCTGTAGCCTCATCTTTGTCTAAACCATCAATTTTCATTTGGATTTTGGCCTGTTTTTCCTCAAGCCAGGTCGCAAAGCGTTTATCGGCCTCTTCTTGAGAAAATGCTCCCTTTTTAACACCTCCATTAAGGTGGTGCTTTATCATGGCACCACGATAGGATAGTAATGTTCTCGCAGTGTCAGAGGGTTGTGCACCATTTTCTAACCACTTCACCGCTCGATCCACATCCAGCTCGACTGAGGCAGGATTGGTGTTTGGGTTGTAAGTTCCGATTTTTTCTAAATAACGACCGTCTCTTTTAGCGCGACCATCTGCCGCAACGATCCAATAAAAAGGTTTGCCTTTTTTCCCATGTCTTTGAAGTCTTATTCTTACAGGCATATCACATTAATTTGTGGAGGTTCGCGACCCCCTAGTTATTAATTCTTTGGGGCGCAAATTTAGTATATTTTTTAAAAATTAACTAACTCTACTATATATTATATTTCATGAATAACAAAAAAATTGAATTGGGTCATAGTATGTAAACATAACTGCTTGGCAAACCAGTATAAAAAACGTACTTTTGCGCCCATATTTTTGCCAGTTTATATGAAAATCTCTCGTAAAGACAATGATGCCCTAAATACACTAATAACCATCAATATTGAACGGAATGATTTTGAGGAAAAAGTCAAAAGCGTTCTAACAGAATACCGTAAAAAAGCTGATATACCGGGCTTTAGAAAGGGACATGTACCCATGGGTATGATCAAAAAAAAATATGAAACTGCAGTTACTGCTGATGAGGTCAACAAATTATTGCAAAAAAATCTAGATCAATATTTAAAGGACGAAAAACTAAATATATTGGGAAACCCATTGCCAGTAATGCAAGAGGATTTGGATTGGAAAGCATCTAAATTTTCATTTGATTTTGAATTGGGACTGTCGCCAGAATTTGAGGTAAAACTCACTGAAAAAAATAAGGTAACTCATTATCAAATTTCCGCTACTGATAAGATGATTGACGACCAAGTGATGCATTACCGAAAACAATTCGGCAAATTGATCGCCAAAAAAAATGCAAAGGATGATTATGAGATCACTGCGGCTATAAAAAATGAAGCAGCGGGTATTGAGACCACTAGTACCTTCGATTTGGGACAAATTAAAGGAAAGTCCAGTTTGGGCACTTTGAGTAAAGCTACAGTGGGGGATTTAATCCAACTTAAATATAAAAATCTTTTTAAAGATGAGCCAACGGCCACGAGGATATTGAATATATCTGTTGATAAACTAAAGGAGATAGAGGGAGAGATTAGCTTTGATATTAAAGAAATAAACCAGCGAATTTTGGCCGAAATGAACCAAGAATTTTTTGATAAAATTTATGGGCCGGATACAGTGAAATCTGAAAAAGAAATGAGGTCTAAGATTACCGAAGGTATTGAAAAACAATTCGAACAACAGTCCGATCAAAAGTTACTTAATGATGTAACGGAGTATTTGGTCTCAAAAACAAAGTTTGATTTGCCTACTGAATTTTTGAAAAAATGGATGCAGAATTCTGGAGAAAAACCTCTGTCGGCCAAAGCTGCTAATGATGAATACGATCGCTCTGAAAAAGGAATCCGATACCAATTGATAGAAGGAAAAATCATTGCTGATCATGATTTGCAAATCAAACTTGAAGAATTAAAAGAATTTGCCAAAGAGATGATTGTCAAGCAGATGGCCAATTACGGTCAGGCAGGATTACCCGATGAAGAACTCGAGGGAGTTGTTGCTAGAATAATGTCAAATCAAGACGAAGCCCGCAAACTTTCAGAACAATTGATGAGTAAAAAGCTTTTGGAATTTTACAAGTCCAACCTACTGCTCAAAAAGAAAAAATTGACTTTTGACGCTTTTGTCAAAGAGGCTTATGGGCAGGGCTGATTTTTTTGATTAATTTTATATAAAGAAATTTACAAAATGGATTATAGAAAAGAATTTAAAGATTTCGCAATAAAACACCACGGAATCAATTCTATGTACTACGACAAGATTGTCAGCAGTATGACTCCCTACATTATAGAGGAGCGACAGTTGAACGTCGCTCAGATGGATGTATTCTCGAGATTGATGATGGACAGGATTATGTTTTTGGGAACTGCGATTAACGACAGTGTAGCCAATGTAATCCAGGCCCAACTACTGTTTTTGCAAAGCACCGATTCAAAGCGAGACATTCAAATGTATATCAATTCACCAGGTGGAGGTGTATATGCCGGATTGGGAATTTACGATACCATGCAGTTTATTACACCTGATGTTGCCACTATTTGTACAGGTGTGGCTGCTTCAATGGGGGCAGTCTTGCTCTGTGCTGGGGAAAAGGGCAAACGCTCAGCATTAACTCATTCGAGAGTGATGATTCACCAACCGCTTGGTGGTGCTCAAGGTCAGGCCTCAGATATTGAAATTACTGCTAGGGAGATTCTTAAGTTAAAAGATGAATTGTATAAGATAATTGCCAAAAAATCCGGACAAAGCGTTGAAAAAGTCAATCAGGACAGTGATCGTGACTATTGGATGAAGGCAGAAGAGGCTAAAGAATATGGTATGGTAGATGAAATTTTAGGATCCGAAAAATAAACTATGAGTAAAGAAGAATTAAACTGTTCCTTCTGTGGTAGAGCTAAACCCCAAACACAACTGCTTATTGCGGGTTTGGATGCTCACATATGTGACAAGTGTATTCTTCAAGCCCATGGAATTGTCAAAGAAGAAGCCAATGACGAAAAATCAGATCGTGAGTTTGATGTAGAGTTGTTTCCTCCTAAGAAAATTAAATCTTTTTTAGATGAATATGTCATCGGTCAAGAATCTGCCAAGAAAATACTTTCGGTAGCGGTTTATAACCACTATAAACGCATCAATTATTCAGGTTCCAAAAGTGAAATTGAAATACAAAAAAGTAACGTGATATTGGTTGGTCAAACAGGAACTGGAAAAACCCTTTTGGCCCAAACCATTTCTAAGTTACTCAAAGTTCCTTTGGCTATTGTTGACGCTACTGTTTTGACAGAGGCGGGCTATGTAGGAGAAGATGTTGAAAGTATCCTCACAAGACTTCTTCAAGCTGCTGATTATGATGTTGACAAAGCCCAATACGGGATTGTATTCATTGACGAAATAGATAAAATTGCCCGAAAGGGTGACAATCCATCCATTACCAGGGATGTCTCTGGTGAAGGGGTCCAACAGGCCCTTCTTAAATTATTAGAAGGAACCATCGTTAATGTCCCTCCAAAAGGAGGTAGAAAGCACCCCGATCAAAAGTTTATAGAAGTAGATACTTCTAATATACTGTTCATAGCTGGAGGAGCATTTGATGGTATAGAACACGTCATTAACAAACGGCTGAATCTTCAAGCTATTGGCTATAACACTAACAAGGAACTTAAAAAAGTTGATTCAGAGAATATTTTACAATACATTACCCCTCGAGACATTAGGTCTTATGGATTAATTCCTGAAATCATAGGAAGGTTACCTGTATTGTCCTACATGAATCCTCTGGACAAATATACCTTAAGTACCATTTTGACGACTCCAAAGAATGCTTTGGTCAAACAGTATATTCAACTTTTTAAAATGGATGGGATCACATTATCTTTTACACAAGGAGCTTTAGATTTTATCGTCGAAAAAGCTTTAGATTATAAATTGGGAGCACGAGGGCTGAGATCACTTTGTGAGGCAATTCTCAATGAGTCTATGTTTGAGTTACCTGAATCAACAGTCAAAACACTTAAGGTAACTAAAAGTTTCGCCGAGCAAAGATTGTCTAAAGTTGAGCTGCCAGCTCTAAAGGTGGTTTCCTAATTATTTTTTTTCATTAACTCTTCCAGTAATTCCCTATGATTAGAGAGTCGTGGAACTTTATGTTGGCCTCCGAGTTTATTTTTTTGAGCCATCCAGTTGTAGAATAAGTTTTTTTTTGCAACATTGACTTTGGGCATCCCAAGGGTAATATCTTTATATCTCTTGGCCTCATAATCTGAGTTAACTTCCTTTAAGAATTGATCTAAAAGTTTTGTAAATTTATTTGTATCATCGGGGGGTTCTTTAAACTCAATTAACCATTGATGAGCCCCTTTCTCACCAGCTTTCATAAAAATGGGGCCTGCTGTATAGTCTACAATATCAAGATCCATAACTTTGGAAGCTTTACTTAGGGCCATTTCAGCATTTTCAATCATCAATTCTTCTCCAAATACATTAATGTGATTTTTTATTCTGCCCGTTATTTGAATGCGGTAGGGATTTGTGGAGGTAAACTTTATGGTATCTCCAATTTTATAGCGCCAAAGTCCAGCATTGGTACTAATGACCATAGCATAGTTTTTTCCTATTTCAATCTCACTTAGTGGGAGAATAATTTCATTATCATCCCGGTCGGTTTGATCCATTGGGATAAACTCATAAAAAATACCATAATCTAGCATCAACAATAATTCTGTAGAATTATTTTGGTCTTGCATTCCAAAAAATCCTTCAGAGGCATTATAAATCTCAAAAAAGTTGAGATCATTTCCTTGAAATAATTTTTCAAATTGTTTTCGGTACGGATGAAAACTTACCCCACCGTGAAAATAAACTTCAACCATTGGCCAGACCTCGGCAATTGATGTTTTGTGTGTATTTTTCAAAACGTTTTGTAATAAAACTAACATCCAAGAAGGAACTCCTGCAAGACTGGTTACTCTCTCCTCCAGGGATTCATATATGATAGCCTCCATTTTAGTCTCCCATTCCGACATTAAGGACACTTTTTGGCTAGGTGTACTTCCCAATTCAGCCCAAAAGGGGAGGTTGTCAATAATGATAGCCGACAAATCCCCAAAATAACTGTCTGTATTTTGATACAATTCACTGCTCCCCCCTAATCTCAAACATTTACCAGCTAATATCTGAGCATTTTCATGGTTGTTGTAATAAATCGAAAGCATGTCTTTACCGGCTTTGTAATGACAATCTTCCAATGACTCGTTGCTGATGGGTATGAATTTACTTTTAGAGTTTGAAGTACCACTGGATTTGGCAAACCATTTGATGGGCGAGGGCCAGAAAATATTTTGTTCTCCCATTCTGCAACGTTCAATTCGATCAACGATATCCTCATAACTTACTACCGGCATACGGTTTTTAAAGTCATTATAATTCTTTATGGATTGAAAATCATTGTCAACACCAACTTCTGTTTTAGAAGCACTATTCAATAGCCCATGCAATAACTCCTGCTGAACTTCATTAGGATATTTAATAAACAGTTCCATTTGATGGATCCGTTTTTTTAAGAACCATGAGGCGATGGAATTGAAAAGGGGGATTGGCATTATAATGATGTATCTTTGAGACAAAAGTAAAAACTTTAAATCAAAAATGTTCAAAGGAGTTTTAAAGAAAATGATTACTGAGCAAGCCGAACCAATACGATATTTTCTCAATTTCGAAAATGATTTAGTGGAGCTCAATCAGTTTTTAGACCAAAAAGTCAAAATAGATTTTGTTCGAACCGAGTGTTTGAACTGCCATGCCTCTAAAACCATTTTCAGACAAGGTTTTTGCCAAACTTGTTTTTTTGAAATCCCCTTAGCTGGAGATTGGGTTATGCGACCTGAGTTGAGCAAAGCTCATTTAGGACAAGAAGATCGAGATTTGGAGTACGAAAAAAAAATCCAATTACAACCTCATTGGGTTTATTTGGCACTTAGTAGCCATCTCAAAGTAGGGGTTACCCGCAAAAGTCAGATCCCTACGCGTTGGATTGATCAAGGTGCTCACCAAGCTGTAGGAATACTGGAATTACCCAACCGTTATTTGGCTGGAATTGCAGAGGTAAGTCTTAAAAATCACTTTTCTGATAAAACCAACTGGCGTAAGATGTTGCAAAACGATCATAATGAGGTTCCTTGGGAGAAGGCTATTAACTTGGCGATTGAGAAACTGCCCCAAGATTTAAGACCTTACTTCATAAGAGATCCTGAGGTGAGCGAATTAAATTTTCCGGTTTTACAATATCCTGAGAAAGTTAAGAGCTTAAACCTCGAAAAAGAAAAAAGCTTCAGTGGGATACTTAAAGGGATCAAAGGACAATATTTAATCTTTGATGATCAAACTGTCTATAATATTAGATCAAATGAGGGAACGGTGGTAGAAATGAACATTAATTAATCTACTCATAAAGTTTAAAATGTGACAGATATCTCATATTGAACTCTATCTAAATTATTTACAAAAATCAATTTGCAGTCTTTAACGAATCACTCAAAAGTTGATTTAGTTTTTTTAGCTCCTCAGGGCTAAGGTGTCGCCATTTCCCTAATTTTACATCCAGTTTTACATTCATGATTCGCACTCTTTTAAGAGCATTTACTCGGTAATTCAAATATTCACACATCCGCCGAATTTGACGGTTTAAGCCTTGTGTTAAGATGATCCTAAATTGATTTTTATGGGTTTGTTTGACAAAACACTTTTTAGTAACTGTATTCAAAATGGGAATTCCATTACTCATCTTGTAAATAAAATCAGGAGTGATAGGTTTGTCGACAGTGACAATATATTCTTTTTCGTGATTGTTTCGAGCGCGAAGTATCTTATTCACAATATCACCATCGTTGGTCAAAAAAATCAACCCTTCACTTGGTTTGTCAAGTCTTCCAATTGGAAAAATCCTTTTTGGATAATTGATAAAATCAATAATATTGTCTTTTTCCAATCGGGTATCAGTAGTGCAAACAATGCCTTTGGGTTTATTAAATGCAAGATAGATATTCTTGTTTTTGGAATTGTTTAACAGTTCACCATTAACGGTAATTTCTTCTTCGGGACTGACTTTGACCCCAATTTCTGCTTTTTTCCCGTTAACCAAGACTTTTCCGGAAGCAATTAATCGATCAGCTTCTCTTCGGGAGCAATACCCAATTTCGCTCATAAATTTATTAAGACGGGTTAGGGAGGCATTTTCCATCCTATAATTTGATTTCCTCACCCCATTTTAAATCGAATTTTTTCTTGAACATCCAAACTAACAAATACAGAAGTGGAGTATCCAATAAGGCTACAATGACTTTAAAAATAAATCCAGACAGTACAAGGCCAAAAAACAAATCCCATGGTAAAACTCCAAAAACAGAAAGTAGGCACACAACAGAAAAAGTGTCCAAAAACTGTGAGGCAAAAGTCGAAAAGTTATTCCTTAACCAAAGCATTTTACCGTTAGTCAGTTTTTTCCAAAAATGATAAATCCTTATGTCAACAAATTGCGCGAGCAGATAGGCAATCATGGAAGCTAAAACAGCAAGAGGAGAAAGTGAAAACACTTGGGTGAAGGTAGCATTGTCAACGGGGGAACTTTCCATGGCGGGAACATAATCGGCAATTAGCAGTATTCCCATAGAAAAAAAAGAAGCAAAAATCCCCGCAGTAACCACCCGATTGGCAGCTATTTTACCATAGATTTCTGAAATCAAATCAGTAATCAAAAAGGTAATTGGATAGGGTAAAATACCAACTGATAACTCGAATAAACGACTGCCAAAAATTTTCCCATCAAAGGGATACCAATAAAAAAATTTTTGAAAAATAAGATTAGACACCACTAGTGATGTAATGAATAAGGCAGCAAGATATAAGTAAATCTTGGCTGCCAACTTCCGCTTTTCTGGATTCATTTATTCCATTTTTATCGAATAAGGAATTCGTGTTTGAATTCCTTCCATTAGACTTAGTTCGATAAATTCTGAGGTATATTTTTCCAGCGGATTTTGAAAGAATTTTGATTGGGCTTGTGAAAAGGCACCCAATATCATGCTCTCAAAATCTTCTTCGTATTTTGGATAATCAACCAAATTATACTTGTCTAATTCTGCTAATTTTGCAGCTGATTTAATCGCTTCTTGTAATCCACCTAGAGTGTCAACCAATCCATTTTTAACTGCGTCTTTACCTGACCAAACCCTTCCCTGTGCGATCTCCTCGACAGTTTCCATACTGAGTGATCTTCCCTCTGCCACTCTGGATTTGAATGTATTATATATTTTTTCAATAGAGTATTTAGTACTTTTTTTAAATCCCTTGGTTATGGATTCAAAAACACTGTACCCCATCGCATTTTTGTGAGTAGTGACATGTTCAGCGTTGATCCCAATTTTGTCCGTCATGCCTCTAATGTTTGGAAATGCAGCCAATACGCCAATGGATCCTGTGATGGTCATAGGGTCCGCAAAAATTCTATCAGCCAAACTAGAAATATAATATCCCCCTGATGCAGCTACATTACCCATTGAAACAACCAGTGGTTTTTTCCCCTTAAAGGCTCTAGAGGCATTGAGTATTATCTCTGATGTCAAGGCGTCTCCTCCTGGGGAGTCTACCCGTAGAACGGCTGCTTTGATTTTTTTGCTTTCCAATATTTCATCAAATGCTTTATTAAGTGCATCCTTTCCAATTATTTCCGCAGACCCTTCAGTATTAAATATTGGGCCTTGTGCGTAAATTACAGCAATACGGTCATCAATTTCTTTATCATACTCTTGAACCTTAACATTGATATCTCCAAAATATACTTCATTCAGACCTTCATTAGAATCAATTTTAAGGGCTTCTTTGATTTTATTTTCGAAATCATTTTCGTAAGCTAAACCATCTATTATTCCATGAGCCAGAGCCTCTTCGGCATCATTCACTCCCAGGTCATTGGCCAATTCATCAATTGAGGCGGACTTTATTCCTCGGCTTTGGGAAACTTCATCCCTAAACGTTTCCCAGACAGCATCCAATAAGCTTTGGATTTGTAATCGATTTTCATTGCTCATGTGATCCTGTAAATATGGTTCAACAGCACTTTTGTATTTTCCATGACGAATAACCTCCATTTTGACACCGTACTGATTTTGGAAATCTTCGTAATATAGGACCTCTGAAGATAACCCTTTGAGTTGCATCATTCCAATAGGGTTCATGAATATACTGTCGGCTACAGAACTAACATAATACCCTTTCTGTGACATATTATCGGAGTAGCTGTAGATAAATTTTCCTGAGGTTTTAAAATCTTCTAAAGTATTTCTGATTTCTCTTGCTTGCGCCCAACCTGATCCAATAGAGCCACTTTTTAATTTAATTCCTTTAATATTCTCGTCCTTTTTGGCCTTTTTTATACTACCAATGATCTTGTCCATTCCGATAATGCCAGAATCAAAATCTGATAAATCTTCAAGTGGATTGTAACCTTGACTCCTGTCCCTCACCTCTGTATTGAGATCTAAATCCAAGACACTATTTTCCTTTGTCCACGTTGTGCCTGATTGTTCAAAATTGAGAGAAGTTGCAAGAGCTGCTATGCCCATAAAAAAGAAAATCGCAACCAATCCAAGAGCGATAAAGCTACCCAAAAGAGAAGCCAAAAAACTTTTAAAGAAATTCATTTATTCTAATTTATTTCAAATATACGTTTTGTGGATTTGTTTTACGAAATTTAATGCAAGTATTCTAATGGAAAAGGCATATATATCAATTGGATCCAACAAAGGCAATAGATTTTACAATTTGCAAGAGGCGTTGGTTCAAATCCAAAAACAGATTGGTGTTCTGACTAATTTATCATCCATATATGAATCTTCGGCATGGGGTTTTGAAGGCCCTGATTTTTTTAATGCTTGTATAGAAATTCAAACTGATTTTTCAGCTTTAGAGCTACTAGAAAAGTTACTAAAGATAGAACGAAAAATGGGAAGGATAAGATCCATTAATCCTGGCTATAGTTCTCGAGAAATAGACCTAGATTTGCTTTTATTTGAGGATCAAGTTATTAATAACGAGCACTTAATATTACCTCATCCCCGCTTGGAATTACGAAACTTTATTTTGCATCCCATGTGTGAAATCGCCCCCGATTTAGTTCATCCTCAATTGGAAAAGGACATGTCCAGTTTATTAGATATCTGTAAGGATAATTCTAACCCCTCTAAGCTTCCATTGTCCCAATGGTCATTAGATATTTTTTCAAATGATCAATTCCTGGTTTTTGAGGGTAATATTGGTGTGGGAAAAACCTCCCTGGCTGAAAAAATTGCTGCCGATTTTCAAGCTCGAAGCCTATTGGAGAATTTTAGTCAGAATCCATATCTGGAAAATTTTTACGCTAAACCTGATCGTTTTGCTTTATCCCTCGAAAACTATTTTTTGGAGGATCGGTTTCGTCAATTTAAAATTTTTTTAGATGGGTCGGCAGCTCACAAATTTGCTGTTGCGGATCACTCCTTGTTCAAATCCCTCGTTTTTGCAAAAATCAACCTTTCCCCTTTAAATTTTCTTGATTTCAAGAACAACTTTGAACGCTTGGCTAGGGAATTGGTTTTTTCTCAAAAGGTAATCTTTCTAAAGAAACCCATCCAAAAATTGATGGAACAGATCATAAATAGGGGACGTTCTTATGAACAAAAAATTACCAGCGATTATTTGGAAAAAATTGAGAGGGGCTATCAAAATTTTGAAAATGAGGGATTATCTTTTACCTCTAATAGTATTGATTTGACCAATTTGGACTTTTTACATGACGAAAGGGCATATCAAATCATACTTCAGCGCATCAAAGCGTTTTAAATTTTTGATAAAATTCCCATAGCACCAATCCTGAGGCGACGGAAATGTTTAAGGAGTGTTTAGTGCCCTCTTGCGGTATTTCAATAACACCATCACAGAGATTTATGACTGCCTGAGACACGCCTTTAACTTCATTACCCAGCACAAAAGCGTATTTTTCATTTGGGGTGATTTTAAAATTTTCAAGCGATAGAGCACCTTCGGCTTGTTCAACGGCATAGACTAAAATCTTTTCGGCTTTGAGATACTTGACCACTTCTAAGGCTTCTTTGTGATATTCCCAGTCTACTGATTCTGTTGCACCCAAAGCAGTTTTGTGAATGTCTTTATGGGGTGGAGTAGCAGTAATACCACAGATATATATTTTTTCTATCAAAAAAGCATCGGCTGTCCTAAAAACCGACCCGATATTGTTGAGACTTCTAACATTGTCAAGGATCAACATAAGTGGGGTTTTAGGGATCTCCTTGAAAGCCGCTACCGATATACGGTTGAGTTCACTGTTTTTTAATTTTCGCATATTTATAAAATTAGTAAATAATCAGCGTTAGAGCTCTTGTTAACAAATTTTTAAAACCCAATTCCTGCAAGAATTTTTTAATAATTACATTCGTAAAAACCATAGAGGACAGTGGCCAAGTCAATTAAGGAAACCCCTTTAATGAAACAGTACAACCAGATTAAGGCAAAGTACCCTGATGCGTTGTTGTTGTTTAGAGTAGGGGATTTTTACGAGACTTTTGGACAGGATGCAGTAACGGCCGCCAAGATATTGGGTATCATTTTAACCAAAAGAGGAGCGGGGAGCACTAGTGAAACTGAGCTGGCCGGATTCCCCCACCATTCTATAAATACTTATTTACCCAAACTAGTAAGAGCTGGTTGCAGGGTGGCGATATGCGACCAATTGGAAGATCCAAAAATGACAAAAAAAATAGTCAAAAGAGGGGTTACGGAGTTGGTTACTCCAGGTTTATCGCTTAATGATGAGGTTTTAGAGCATAAAAAAAATAATTTCCTAGCAGCAATACATTTTGCTAAAACTAAAATAGGGGTTTCTTTTTTGGATATCTCTACAGGGGATTATTGGGTCTCCGAGGGAAATGATATTCAAATCGAACAATTGTTGCAAAATTTTGAACCCGCTGAAGTGCTGGTAGCCAAACCGTCTAAAAAAATATTTGCCGAGTTGATGGGAGGACAATTCAATGTTTTTTATTTGGAGGATTGGATTTTTGAAAGTAGTTATGCTTTGGAGCAATTGACCGCCCAGTTTAAGACCCTGGGATTGAAAGGTTTTGGAATAGAAAATCTCGATGCTGGTGTGATCGCTGCTGGGGCCGTATTGCATTATCTTAAGGAAGCGCATCACAATAAAATACCACACATTAATTCCGTCAGAAGGATATTTGAAGAGGAATACGTTTGGATGGATCGCTTTACTATGCGGAACCTAGAGTTGTTTCAATCCAACAGCCCCAGTGGGGTGGCTTTAATAGATGTTTTGGATCATACTCTTACTGCTATGGGAGGCAGAATGCTCAAGCACGGATTAGCTTTTCCTGAAAGGAACCTGAGTGTTATCGAAGAGCGCTTGGACTTTGTTGCTGCTTTAGTAAAAGATTCCGATGCTTACGACCGAATGGCCCAACACCTATACCAAATGGTTGATATAGAAAGGATTGTCGCCAAAATAGCCACGCAGAAGATTAGTCCTCGTGCCTTGGTACAATTGGCCAAATCATTGAATGAAATTGATCAGATCAAGACCTATTTATCAGATCACTCAAACACGGTTTTGCAAGAACGGGCTAAAGGCTTTATGGACGTTCAAGGCATCATCACCCTTATTCAGTCGACCTTAAATCCAGAGGCGCCTGTTTTGCTAAGTAAAGGAGAAGTTATTGCCGATATGGTTAACAGCGAACTGGACGAACTTAGGGAGCTTTTAAGTTCGGGTAAGAATCATTTGGATAAAATGTTGGAAAGGGAAAGTGAGCGCACTCAAATCCCCTCATTGAAAATTGCCTTTAACAACGTGTTTGGCTACTACATAGAGGTGAGAAACACCCACAAGGACAAGGTGCCTGAGGACTGGATACGAAAGCAAACCCTTGTCAGTGCAGAGCGATATATAACTGAGGAACTAAAACAATATGAAACAAAAATCTTAGGGGCTGAGGAAAAGATTGCGTCTATTGAAAGTAGTTTATACCATGAATTGTTAAGTGAACTCCAAGGGCATATAAAACCTTTAAAAGTAAACGCCAGTCAGGTCGCTGGTTTGGATGTCTTGTGGTGCTTTGCCACTTTGGCCATTAAGTACAACTACAACCGTCCTGAATTTTCAGAAAGTATGATATTGCAGGTCAAAGAGGGTCGACACCCAGTGATTGAACAACAATTGCCTGCAGGAAGCCCTTTCATTGCCAACGATTTATTGTTAGATCCCCAGACCCAACAAATTATTATGATCACAGGGCCAAATATGTCGGGTAAGTCAGCCATACTGCGACAAACGGCAATACTGGTGTTGATGGCCCAAATGGGCAGTTTTGTTCCAGCTGCATCCCTCAAAACAGGTATAATGGATAAGATCTTTACTCGTGTAGGTGCAAGTGATAACATATCCATGGGGGAATCCACCTTCATGGTGGAAATGAATGAAACAGCTTCTATACTCAATAACATTACCGAAAACAGTTTGGTATTATTGGATGAAATAGGTCGTGGAACGAGTACTTATGATGGGATTTCTATCGCCTGGGCGATCGCCGAATTTCTTCACGAACACCCAGCCAGGGCTAAAGTTTTGTTTGCCACCCACTATCATGAGTTGAATGAGATGACCAATGACTTCCCAAGGATCAAAAATTTTAACGTATCGGTCAAGGAATTGGAAGATAAAGTCTTATTCTTAAGGAAATTGATTCCTGGAGGGAGTGCCCATAGCTTTGGTATTCATGTAGCCAAAATGGCAGGGATGCCTGAGTTTGTGATACGAAAAGCAAACCAAAAGCTTAGGATTCTTGAAAAATCGCATACCGTTGAAACCAATGCAGAGAGTCTTAAAATAGGTAAAGACGAAATGCAATTGAGTTTTTTTAATTTGGATGATCCACTATTAGAAACCCTACGTGACGAAATCAAAGATTTAAACATAGAAACCTTAACCCCTATTGATGCCTTGATGAAGCTTAATGAAATAAAAAGGCAATTAAAAGAATAATTTTATTAAGTCTTTAATTTTTAAAATATTTGTGCACTTCAAAGAAAGTTAATCTTAATTTTGATAGGAAATATTTGATTTTAGTATTTTTACATGCCAATTGCGAAAGTAGCTCAGGGGTAGAGCATCACCTTGCCAAGGTGAGGGTCGCGGGTTCAAATCCCGTCTTTCGCTCTTTATTTAAGTCCGGCTCGGATGGTGGAATTGGTAGACACGTTGGACTTAAAATCCAATGACCATTGCGGTCGTGCGGGTTCAAGTCCCGCTCCGAGTACGATGAAATCCGTAACTTATTTTTCAATACTAGGTTGCGGATTTTTATTTATAGTTGCTTAGCTATTTCGTTTAAGCAATTAAACTCATTCGAATACTAGTAATAAAGATGAAATATATTTATAAAACTAACCATTTATTCAATAAATAATGAAAAGGGATTTAGTAAATAAAAAAACAATTATTTTTTTTTTCATTTCAATAATGTCAATGGCTTTATTGAAGTCACAGCCGATTAAGCGATACGGTTTAAATAAAAAATATTTAAATCAATTTCAAAAACAATTAATTGAAGAGGGAAGGACTGGAGGAAATGTTATACTGATAAGTAAACACGGTGAAATTTTATATCACCACATTCAAAGTTCCAACAAGCAGGGAGACAAAATCATTACAGATCAAACCTTGTTTCCAATATGGTCGATGACCAAGCCCATTACCACAATAGCAGCTCTTATTTTAAGGGAGAAAAAAATGTTGGATTTTGATGATCCTGTTTCTAAATACATTCCTGCTTTCAAAAATCTAAAATGTAAATCAAAAGAGGGAGTCGTAACCTGTAAAAAGGAAGTCAAAGTTATTCACCTTCTAACTCATATGTCTGGACTTTATTATTACGATGATTTTATGCTCGATGCAATTAGGGCAGAGAGCCTTGAGGACCTGATGGAGGATATCGCAGAATATCCCCTAGAGTTTGAACCTGGAGAGCGCTATCTTTATGGATTGAATCAAGATGTTTTGGGAAGGGTCATCGAAGTGGCCTCAGACAAATCATTTTCTGGGTTTTTACAAGAGTATATTTTTGATCCCCTTGAAATGAACCAAACTAGGTTTTTTCTCACTTCCCAAGAGAAAAAATTAGTTTTACCCCTTTTTGTTAAAAATCAACATATTGAAGGGTTTAATGGAACTGGAATCACTGGAATCAATGATCTTATAAGCTATGATAAGGATTATAAGCCAGCGCTTGGAAGCCTCGGCTTAATATCATCAGTAAAGGATTATTCAAACTTTTGTTCTATGTTGTTAAACAAAGGAAAGTTTAAAGCCAAAAGAATACTTTCTCCTCAAAGCATTCTAGAACTGACGGTTAAATATGCAGATGGCCCATTCGCCAGTGATGTAGATTTTATGGGTGTGTATAATGGATTAGGATTATATGTGCTTGATGATCCATCTTTAATGGATTTCAAGGCTCCCAAAGGATTATATGGTCATGGAGGATGTCAAAGCACAGAGTTTTTTATAGACCCTAAAAATAAAATTTATGGTCTTTTTTTAAATCGATCATTGACTGACTACAACCATCGTTTTTATTTTATCAAAGCTGTTTACGATTCATTTGAAAACCAACCTTATTAATTTAAACTAAGCAATAGTATGAAAATCATAACCCAATTTTGCAGATTCAGTTTTTTACTTTTTTTATTTTTACAACCTAAAATCAATGCACAAAACAGCCCCACCGAGCTGTCTTTATCTCCAATTTTTTCAAACCATATGGTTTTTCAGCAAAATAATATTAACCCTATATGGGGTAAAGCAACTCCAGGAACTAATATTGTGGTTAAGGCTTCTTGGGGAGAGTCCTCCAAAGTCAAAACTGACAAATCTGGAAATTGGATGTTAAAGCTAAAAACTCCTTCCTATGGGGGGCCATATTCAATAAATATCAAATCTGGAGATAATCAAATAGAGCTAAATGATGTTCTGATTGGGGAGGTTTGGTTAGCTTCGGGCCAATCTAACATGGAATGGAAAATGAATCATTGTGCTGGCTGTATAGATAATCAAGATTATGAAATTGCAAACGCGAACTATCCTGAAATTCGAATGTTTAATGTTCCAATGGATCTTTATGGGATAAAAATTAATGACCAAAATTGGAAAGTTGCAAACCCACAAAATGTTACTGATTTTAGTGCTACGGCCTATTTTTTTGCTCGAGAATTATATCAGAAAATGGAAATTCCCATTGGAATCATTAACACAAGCTGGGGAGGGACAAGAGTTGAGGCATGGACCAGTCCAAAAAAACTGAATGAACTGGGTCCTACAAATCATATAAATCATCAGGAGAAATATAGATTTGATGATAAAATAAGATACAATGACTCTATAGTCAATGGTAAAGAAAAATTTTTAAAACCACATAACCTGAATGATCCTAATGAATATTCAATTCTTTACCACAGGATGCTAAAGCCAATAATTCCCTTCGGGATCAAGGGTGTTATTTGGTATCAAGGCGAGGCAAATGTTGGCAATTATTATGATTATTCTGTTCTTTTAGATGGAATGATAAGCGATTGGAGATCGCAATGGAACGATGACTTTTCATTTTACTTCGCCCAGATTGCTCCATTCATCTATTCAAAAAAGAAAAACTCTCAAGGACTTAGAGATGCTCAAAGAAAAGTTTTAAATATTACTCCAAAAACAGGTATGGCTATCTTACTAGATATTGGAGAGGAAAACGACATTCACCCAAGAAACAAACAAGATGTTGGTAAAAGATTAGCATTATTAGCTTTGAAAAGGGATTATGGATTTAATATTATTGATTCTGGACCGCTATACTCCAAACATGAGATAAAAAATGGATATATTGAAGTGGAATTTGATCATATTGGCTCAGGTTTAATTGCTAGAGGTGAACTGGCTGGTTTTGAAATTGCGGGATCAGATGGTGTTTATTTCCCTGCAAATGCCGAAATCAAAAATGATAAAGTGCATGTTCACTCTGAACGTGTTGAAAAACCAAAAAATGTAAGATATGGTTGGAAAAATTATTTTGAAGCAACTTTATTCAACCTTGAGGGTCTTCCAGGATCTTCTTTCAGTTCCGTTAATCCTTAAAATACCAAATGTCCTTTATATAAATTTTTTATTTTTACTTTCGCCCAATTAGCTTTATAACAGGGTTCTTGAAATCCTAAGCAATAAAAATTAATTCATTAAACAAATTGTTTTAACTTAAATGGTAGCCTAATTAACCCCTAGAATGTACTCATTTTTCGAGAAGAACTATTACCGGGTGGTGGTCTGAAGCCCATCCCCCTATTGGTGTTTTTTTATAAAGGTGCTTTGCTGTTTTTGATTTCAATCCCTTTACAAATATATAATCAATTCTTTTTTTTCTGATTTTTTCTGTATCAAAACCATTTGAAGTTCCGTATTGAGGATCTGATTCAGGAAGGTCTTTTTGAACATCTGTAAAATGAAATTGCATTTTTTGGATAGGAGCTTGATCAGGTGTCAAGTTGAAATCTCCAGTGATAATAACTGGTAAATCTTCAGAATTAAGCAAATTGACTTTTTTGACAAGAAGGTCGACCGAATTAATTCTTGCTTTTTCCCCACGATGATCAAAATGGGTATTGAAAACCCATATTTTCTCTTGGGTAATTTGGTTTTGGAATAGCCCATAAGTACAGATACGTTCCAAAGAGGCATCCCAACCTTTGGAGACTAAGTCAGGGGTTTGGGACAACCAGAAGGTATCAGATTTCAAAACCTTAAACTTTTCTTTTTTATAGAAAATGGGGCTGTATTCTCCTTTTGTTTTACCGTCTTTTCTTCCCACACCAAGGTGGTCATAGTTTTCAAGTGATACAATCAAATCATTTAATTGTGGGTAAACAACTTCTTGCAAACCAACAAAATCCGCATTCTCTTCTTTTAGTATGGAAGCCACTGTCTCTCTTCGGTTCTCCCATACATTTATCCCGTCTTTGGGGTTATTATATCTTATATTATAAGAAATGGCTTTGATGGGTTCAGCTTGTTGAAAGAGTGTAAAATAAAAAAGTAATAAAAATCGGATCATGATTATCTGATTTAAAATTAAAAAAGACATTGACTCCAAATATAAATAAAGGAATGATAAAAATTAGACCTCTTATTTTAAGTAATATATAATCATCGAGATAAATCTATTTTAAATTACATTTTTGAATGGAATAATTTTTTCTTATTGATCTACTTTGTATAAGTTTTATTGTCTATCGTGCCTGTTTGGGGGGTAAATGGTTTTTCCTATAGTTCCATTGGCGACTGTCTTAATGGCATATTTATATCCTAAACGATGGGTTATGACCTCTAAGGTATCATAAGGTTTTTCCTTTATGGGTCCCGTGTAAAATTTCCAACCGTTATAGGGAGTTTTTTTTGAACAATAGCGGTATCCAATTCTTGCTCCGGGCGTTTGACAACTTACATGAACTTTACCTTTTTTGATTTCAATTATTGGGGGTTTGGTCAATTGGGCTTTACCGTTAGGATAAAAAGTATTGATTAAGTCTTTCTCATCAATCAATCCTTTGTCGTCAATTGCTTTCATCCAACGCTCGCATTCTGCCCTTAGTGATTCTATGATATTTGCATAGGCTGGATCATTTGCAACATTATTCAATTCGTGGGGATCTTTTTCTATATCAAATAGTTCTTCAGATACTTTATTTGGTCTAAACCATAAGGCTTGGTTTTCGTCTAAGGTCCCAGAATCTCGCATCCGCAATAGTTCTTGCATGACTTCCATTTTCTCGCGATAAGCAATTGGGAGGTAGTAGGGTCGGTCAGGGTGAAAGTTCTTTAAATATTTAAATTTTTTATTTCTTACGGCACGAATCATATCTATGCTTTCATCAAAACGATCAGCATGACCATGGATAAAAGTTCTGGGGGTATCCGAATTAAACATTCCCTCAAAAGCTTGACCTTCCATATAAATAGGGGCTTTTATGCCTGCCATAGATAAAAGGGTTGGAGGAAAATCGACAAAACTTATCAATCGATCATCCCTTTCCCCTGCACGAGATCCGTTTGGGTAGCGAATAATAAGTGGCACCCTAAGCCCAGAATCATAAAGTAAACGTTTTTGGCGCGGGAGTGGACCACCATGATCAGAGAACCAAACGACAATAGTTTTGTCAAGTAGGCCATCTTCTTCCAATTGATCTAGAATTTTCCCTACCCCTTTATCCATTCGGATGATATTAGTATACATTCGTCTCATGGCTCTCTCTCCAATTTCATTTTGTGGAAGATAGGGGGGTATTCCTACTTCTAAATCCTCTGGAACCAAAAGAGGTATATCAGTGTTTTCATATTTTGAATCAACTTGCATAACACCTCTCTTAAGGGGAAATACACCTACTTCAAAAATATCCTTTTTAAAATTCCACATTCTGGATTCATGGCTTACACCAAAATTAAATACTGAAAAAAATGGACAATTATCTTCAGGTCTGTTTCTCCAGTGGGCATATATACTGGAATCATCCCAAGCCAACTCTGATTTAAAGAACTGGTAATCTTCTTTGGCATTATTGGTGGTATAATATCCATTTTCACGCATGATTTCACTTACCATTTTTACCGCCGGAGGAGGAACTACCTGATAGTCTATGATTCCAGCCTCTCTGGCTCCAGCTACCTGATTCAGGGTTCGCATATTTTGGGCCCCAAAGGAATTAGGGTATAATCCGGTAGCTAAAGTAGCGCGACTCGGAGAACAAACACCTGATACAGAGAAGCTGTTTGTATAAACTACCCCTTCTTTAGCCAGCCGGTCCAAATTGGGGGTGGGAGCTCTAAAATCTCCATATGAATTAAGGTAGTCTGGGCTTAAATCTTCTGCCACCAACCATAGTATATTGAGCGGTTTTTTTGTTTCACTCATTTCACAGGCTATGAGTAAAATCATACACATAAACAACAGTCCCTCTGATAAAAATTTTCTTATCATTCTTTTTTTTAAATTGATTTAATAATGTTTCATTGCAAGTTTCATTTCCCCTAAAATTACTCATTCTAAAATCATTTTTTAATCTAAGGGTTGGAACAAATAGTTCCAGTTTCAATTTTTATATCTTTAAATTAATAAATGATTTTATCATGCTACAAAGAATTTTATTTGGTTTAATTGTTTTTATTTTTTTTTATAAGCTTAATGCTCAGAGAGCTACTCCCACCATTATAGATGAAGCGGATGTTCCTCCATATGAATTGCCTCAACTACTCATCACATTGTCTGGAGAAAAAACAAATACCCCATCTGATTGGGAGCGATTAAGGCGACCTGAAATACATTCCTACTTTGCCAATCAGGTTTATGGAGTTGTACCAGGCACAATAGAACTATTCGGGGTCGAGGTTTTAGATTATGAACCTTCTGCATTGAGTGGCCAAGCCATTCGTAAGCAAGTCAACCTATACTTTAAAAAGGGAAATAAATCCCTTACAATGCCTTTGCTGATATATCTGCCCGCTGGAAATAAGAAATCACCTGTGTTTTTAGCTTATAATTTTAAGGGAAACCATTCCATTAATCCAGATTCAGCGATTTTGATTAATGGAAAAAAAGAAATTGAATTGAGTCCGGAGGAACACAAAAAATTTAATAAAAGTGGTAGAGGAGGTCGAACTTCTAGATGGGCGTTAGAAAGAATTATTCACGCAGGTTATGGACTTGTAACAATTGATTACAACAATGTGGACCCTGATAAAAATGATTTTTCGGATGGTGTTCACAAGCTTTTTTACAAAGACGGACAAAATGCTCCTGGTAAAAATGAATGGGGTTCATTATCTGCTTGGGCTTGGGGGCTATCCAGAATAATGGATTTTTTAGAAACCGAGGTATTAGTCGATCATAAAAAAGTAATACTGTTTGGGCATTCTCGCCTGGGAAAAACTGCTCTTTGGGCAGGGGCCAACGACCATCGTTTTGGAATTGTCATTTCAAATAACTCAGGATGTGGTGGGGCAGCAATTTCTAGAAGAAGGTTTGGTGAGAAAGTATCTGATATCAACACCAACTACCCCCATTGGTTTGCCAAAAACTTCCATAAATTTAACGAAAATGAAACTGAATTAGCAATTGATCAACACATGCTTATTGCACTTATAGCTCCCAGGCCAGTCTATGTCGCTAGTGCAAGTCAAGATTCTTGGGCAGATCCTAGAGGAGAGTTTTTAGCTGCCAAAGAAGCGTCACCTGTATATGAACTTTATGGGGAAAAGGGAATTAAAATGAAAAAAATGCCACCCGTTAATACTCCTTTTCATGGAACTATTGGTTATCACTTAAGAGAGGGGAAGCATGATGTAACAGATTATGACTGGGAGCAATATATCAAGTTTGCGGATCAACACTTTAAATCTAACTAGTCAATTTTACTTCCCCACCAATCCTCATTAGGAATATAATTTATATCAAGTTGAAAAGCCCTGCGTTTTTCGACTTTTAATTTCATTTTTTGTTTGTTCCGCAGAAGCCATTCTTTTTCCTCTTCCTCATTATATTTCGGGTCAATAATAGGAATTTTCGCATAAGTTTTGCTAAGCCAATTATCCAAATCAATTTTCAAGTCCAATCCCTGCTGGGGAAATTGATTTAAAATGTTATTGGTTTCTCCCATGTCCATACTCAGATTATACAATTCATTTTTCCCATCCTCAAAATAGTGAATTAATTTCCAGTCTCCATTTCGTATGATTGCACATGGATCTCCACCTTGGTTGCCATAATGGGGATAATGCCAATAGAGTGAGCGCTCCTCAAAAACTTCATCTTTAAGCAGGGGTACAAGACTTTTTCCATCTACATTGTAAGGATTTTCTAACCCTGCCAATTCCAATAGTGTTGGAAACAAGTCTGCTCCCATGACTGGTGTATTAACAATTTTAACAGTATTTTTAATGTTAGGAGCTTTAATTAAAAATGGAATACGGGTACCTGCTTCCCACTGATAACCCTTACCTCCCCTAAGTGGGAGATTGCTGGTTGCATAGTCGTCTCCTGAGGAAACACCTCCGTTGTCAGACACGAAAACAATGATTGTCTTATCATCCAATTTCAAGGAATCCAAGGTATTCAAGACATATCCCACAGCTTCATCTGTTTGCTCTATCAAGCCTGCATATACAGGATTGTCTTGTTTGATTCTTATTGGAAGTCTTTTTTCCATTTTAAAACCTTCATCCAAAATTCCCTGATCAACAGCTTTTTTTTGGTATTTAAGCCATTTATCTTTTGATGTTTGAATGGGTGCATGGACTGCATAAAAACTCAAATATGCAAAGAAAGGTTTATCAAAATTGGCTCTGATAAAATTGGCAGTTTCCTGGGCCAATTTCATAGAGAGAGTCATTCCTTTTTCCTGGATTTTATCCTCCAGAAAAGGATTATTAAAAGGAGAAAAGTATCCACCAGTGTAGGGTCCCCCTCGGTGGTATCCACCTTTGTTAATTTCAAAACCATGATTAGTGGGCAGCGATTCTTGTTCTTTTGAGCCTAAATGCCATTTACCCGCAAAAAAAGTTTTGTATTGCATGGATTTAAAGACCTCGGGTAAGGTGGTCAATTTGAATGGAAGGTGCTTTTCATAATCACTGGGTAACAATTTGGTTTTGCGTCCCATTTTTCTCCATTCTTTTCCCTTTTTAGCACCAATCCAATCCGTTATTCCGTGTACTGTTGGATATAGGCCAGTCAATAAACTTGCTCTTGAGGGGCTACAAACTGATGAATTGCTATGGCCCTGGGTAAAGCGAGTTCCCTCTTCAGCTATTCTATCGATATTGAACGTTTCATAAAAATCACTTCCAGTTGAACTCAAATCTCTGTGACCTAAATCATCCACAACAATGAAAAGAATATTTGGCGGTGATGTAGCTTTTTTGCAACTCGAAAAAATAAGCAAAAGCAAGGTTAAAGTGATTACTCTCATAGGTTATATTATTCTTTAAAGCTTCTAACGCTTTCGATTAAGACAGTCCCTAAAATTACCGAACCACCAATGATGGTTCTCACACCAGGATACTCACCGAGAACAATCATTCCAATGATTATCCCATAAATAGGCTGTACACCACTTATGATACTTGCAGCACTGATACTGAAATTTCTAAAACTATATACAAATAAAGTGTGACCTATTGCAGTTGTCAAAAGTGCGAGAATGAAAATTGCTGGAAGTGATACTCCCAAGCCGTTAACATCATAGAAGTAAAATACTGGGGAAAGCAAAACAGAGACAATAATCAATTGATAAACCATTAATATAGATCCTTCGTATTCTGATGACTTAGCTTTCATATAGATATTTCGAATGGAATAACATAATGCAGAAAAAACACCAAAACCGACTGCTATGAATTGATCATTTTTCATGCTGATTTCTGGGGCTAAAAAATATATACCAATCAAAACCATCAACCCTAAAAGCAGGTTTGATTTTTTAAATTTACTGTTGAGCATTATTGGTTCTAGGAAAGATGTGATTATTGGGTAAGTAAAAACAGATAGCATTCCAATGGCCACGCTCGAAAGTTTTAGGGAGATAAAATAGGTGATCCAATGCATACCCATCAATACTCCACTGAAAAAAATAGTCTTATAGTCTTTTGCATTAATTTTGAAACTTAGTTTTTTCCATTTGCAGAAAATGTATAAAAAAGAACCACCTATAAAGGCCCTCAAAAAAATGATCACAGGAACAGAAAGTTCTATATATCTTCCTAGAGTTCCAGATGTGCTGATGATTAAGACAGCAAAATTCAGCTGAACTAAATTTTTTAAATACTGTTTTTTTTGCATTTCAGCAATTTATAAAATTCCACCCACCCATTTCGAATAGGATAACCTTTTTTTAAAGTTGATCCTAAAAGGCCAAAAACTACAAAAACATTCCAGATAAGTGGGAGTAAAGAATTGAAGAATGCTTGAAACCTAATTTAAATAGAACTAATTTGATTAAAAATAAGGGATTCCGTATTTTAGGAATGTTATCATCTACATTTATCTTAATTAAGATGCTTCCATAAATTGATGAAGTTCTTGAGACTTTATGAGTTTAAATTTTAAAAATTTTTTTTGGAATTGAATAAGTGTCTTTGACTATATCATAGGTTATATACTGCCCGAAATGTAATGAATCTTGGCTGAATAAATGTCTGGGAATTCAATACAGAAAAACTGTTAGAACTATTTCGTACTTGAGCATCTATATTGAGTAGATTAGACGCTTTTAGTTCAAATTCCCATTTAGAATCCTTATTATCTCTGTAGGTTACTCCTGCATTCCAGTTTTGATATGACTGCTGATCATTCCCGACTTCTTGACGGGTGAAACTGTAATCAGTTACAAAAGTTACTTTTTCAAGTATGTATGCATCGAATTCGATATTTGGTGATTTTACAATAAATTTTGTTTTTCTATTTCCTTGACTATTGTCAGTTATTGAATAGCTATAACGGAGTCTTACATTTGGTGCTACTTTAAAATTTGTTCTTATCTCTGGGGTTATCCCTTGGGTAAATGCTTGATTGATTGATGGCCTTCCTTGAATAAACTGATTAATTTTATTAAAACGAAATGCACCATTTAAACTTGCCCTCACTTTTCCAAAAGTGCGCTGAATTCTTCCAAACGCATTGAAACTTTCATCTGCAAAATTTGAATTGAAAAAAGTACTTGTTCGGATGATACTTTCAAAATTCGTTAGACTTCGAATTTGATCAATATTATTTGTATAGGACACACGTGCAAAAACATTTGTGTAATTAAATAAATTAAAACTACGATATAGCAAACTCAGGTTATGAGATAATGCATTTTGCAATTCTGGCTCCCCATACTGAATACTGTTGTAATTGTTAAGAACTAATCCCTCTGCCAATCGCGTTATGTCAGTAAATTGATTTTGCATGCGATAATTAAATGTTAAGGTTTCACTTTTTTTCAATTCAATTCGCATTTCAAAGTCAGGAAGTAATCGAATAAAATCTTCTTCATAAATACGCTCATTTTGTTGGTTTTTATTTCCATAAAAATGTATTGAGAGTCCGGGGGTAAATGTGAATTTCCCAGACCGGAAACGATAGTGGGTACCAAGATAAAAATCACTAAAATTATAGGTTATGTCATTAGTGCCAAGCCCTTTGTTTATCAAAGGTGTTGGTAAAATTAAATTTCCCTCCTCTAAAAATTGAAATAGAGAGGAGTCAAAAGACTGATAACTTAAAATTGTACCAAAAGATAAATTGAGATTACTTTTTTGATTGATAATATGATAATAATCTAGTTTGGCATCCAGTTGGTTAGAAAATATTTTTCTGTTTTGTCCCAAATCGTATGACATCATGGAGCTATCTAATCCTAAAGCATTTGCTGTGCTGTCAAAGGGATCTAATTGATTTGGATCATTATTTAATATTGCATTATAAAAAGGGTCCTCATACTTAGTAAGGTGCTGTGCCTCAAATGCAAATACATTGTTTTCATTTAATGTGAAATAATAATTTAGATTTTGGTTTAAAGAAAATGGTGTTATTTCATCAATTTGAGATGTTTGTCCGATAACAGAGGAAGAAACACTTTGATTTTGTTTATCATTTGCTACTCGAGCAAAAAGATCATAATCTATTTGATTAGTTATATTTGGTTTGTATGAAGCATTTAATTTAATTAAACCCTGATTAGAACGCTCTTCACTTATTTGAGTAGTAGATTCATCAGGGATTTGCAATTCTGAGTTAGTGTATCGAATGAAATTATTTTCACGGGCATCTATAAGAGAAGAATTAAATATCAAAAAACCAGTAAAATCTAATTTTTCGGTTGGTGAATAACTAAAATTTCCTGTAGCCAATTTATTGTTTATTCTCAGGGCATTCCTTTGATTAGTTAAAAAATTCAAACTATTATCTCCCAAATTAATTTGTGTGCCACTTTGACGACTTGGTTGTCGCGCTCCACCGGTAAAGCCCCGAATGTCTCTTCTGGACAAAGCGACTTCTCCTATATTATTAAAATCACCAATAAAATTTATGCTGTACTTAGGACTATAATAAAAGAGTTTAGGTTGTAACAAGAAAAGTTTTTCGTCGGGAGCACTCCCCCCCCCAGTGGTCACATTGCCGAACCAAAAGCGTTCTTTTCCAGATTTTAGTTTAATATTTATAGCAACATTATCCTGGTTGTTTCGAACACCGCGTAGTTGTGCTACATCACCATAATTTCGTAAAACTTGAATTTTATCTACTGTGCTTGAAGGTATGTTTTTAGTTGCAATTTTTGTATCACCCTCAAAGAAATCTTTACCATTTACCATTAGTTTATTGACCACCTTTCCTTCTACTTCAATTTGACCATCATCGTTTATTTCCACTCCAGGAAGTTTTTCCATTATATCTTCTAGTTTTCTTTCGGACCCATTTTTAAAAGAATCAGCGTCATAAATTAATGTATCACCCTTAATAGTTATTGGCATTTTTACCACTACCTCGTCAAGGAGTATGTCAGAACGAAGTGTGTAATCTTTTTGAATATCTTCATCTTTTGTTAAAAACTTTTCATTAACGGTTTGTAGTCCTAAAGCACTCACTTGAACCTTATATTCTTTATTTGATTTTAGTTTTAATGAAAAAGCCCCGTCATTTTTTGTAATGGTGTAGGCATCTAATTCGTTAGTCTCATTGTCAATGGCAACCAAGCTAGCCCCTAGAAGGGGTTTTTGTATACTATCTCTAATGGTTCCTGAAAAGTTTATTCTTTGAGCATTAACACCCAATCCGATTAATAGAATGAAAAAACAAAAAAATCTACTTTTAAGTGGGATTCGCATTAGATATTGCATTAACCTCTGGATCGTCTTCCATAGCTATTTCGCATTTCTGACATTTTTTCAATAATGGTTGCTCGATAGTCGGACTTGTTTATTAATTCTCCTTTATCTGGAGCTTTGATTTTAGACCGATCATTTGGATTCATTATTATTTGAGAGCACAAAATTGTAGTATCCTCCATGCTAACCTCCAAAATAAGCCCTGGGAGTCCCCAAAATTCTGCAGGACCATTTCTAACTGGTATTTGAAGAGTATACCAAGCTTCGATTTGAGTAAGTTTAATGTTAGGTTCTTTGTTATTAGGGGTATTAGATCGTAACTGACTCCATGAAAAGTTATACCAAGACAATTCTTTCTCTGGGACAATTGCTGTGGCTTTGAAGCAAGTATAATCTCCAATCTGTTTTACTTCTTTTCCCATTTCCCACTTAATAGTTTGAAGTTTATCAACAACAAGGAAACGCTTACCATAGAATTCTTGTGCTTGAACAAGTTTATTCTCTAAAATATTTTTGTATTGTTTACCCCTTGAAAAGTTGGATCCCCATGAATCAGTAGCACCTGAAATAGCATCTACTTTTTCCTCCTCAACGAATATGGACTCAGTGCTGTTGAAATCCAATATATATGTTTTTTCTAACCTATTTTTTAGTCTATTTTTAACTTGTTTTTTTTGCGCTTCACTCATTCTGGCCCCCCATCTGCCCAGATTCATTTTTGATTTGGAAAAATAGTAAGCTTTACCCTGAAAATCTTGAGCACTCAGATGCTCCGCATTGATGATCAATGTTAAAATAATATTTAAAAATAGTATAGATTTGAATTGCATTGGTTAATTTATATGATCAAAGATATGCATATTATAGTTTGATGAAATATTTTTCATTTTTATGTCAATTTCTTTATTTGATTACACATAATAAACCGATTCAGAAATTGATTACCCTACTAAAAAAACAAAATTTGAGAATTATTTGTCTAACATATTTCAAAGTGTCTAAATTTAAAGATGAACATTTCAAAATAATTATGAATTAGTTAATCAATTCAAATATTTACTTGGTTAATGTATCATTATTAATATGCAAACTCATGTTTAAAGTAATTTAATAATTTTAAATTCATTACTTGAAAATCTTGACAAAAGTGACGCAGGGCTCGGATTTAATTTTTTTAAATTTACGCTATTCTCTAAATTTTATTCTAGAATTAATAATATATGAAGTTTAATTTACACACTTTATTACTTATTTGTCTTTTAAAAATAAGTGCTCAGGAGATTCCGCCGATTCAACAATTCAAATCTAAGATCTCTTTCGCTGGAAATCAAAATTGGATGATTTCTCAAGATCAAAAAGGCACTATGTACATTGCAAATAATAAAGGTTTACTTCAGTTTAGGGGCACAGATTGGAAATTGAACTCAAGCCCAAATCAATCTATCATTAGGTCTGTTAGAGTGATTGATGAAAAAATTTGTGTTGGGAGTTACATGGATTTTGGATTTTGGGAACGGTCTCCCAATGGGCTATTGCATTATTCCTCTCTTGCATTGGAATTAGGTATTGAAATCTTGGAGGATGAGCAATTTTGGAATATAATTGAATACGGTGAAAAAATAATTTTTCAATCGCTACATCGATTGATAATTGTAGACATAGGGAATAGAAATGTCCAATTTGTTCCAACTACCAATACCTTATTAAAGTCCTACAAGGTGGGTGATGAAATTTTTATTCAGGAATCCGGTATGGGTCTATTCGAGGTTAATGGTGGTAAGGCATTTTTGGTCAATGACCATAAGATTTTGAGAGAAAATGTTATAGTTGGTCTTTATAAGATAGAAGGAAAACTTTTGATATTGACCGACAAATCAGGGTTTTATTTCCTAGAAAACAAAAGTTTAAAAAAATGGCAAATAGAGGGAAAAAATAGTTTTGAGGGTAAGAAACTCTATAGTTCATTGCGATTATCCGATGGTAGTTTTGCATTGGGCTCTATTGCTCATGGTCTAATTTGGATCGATTCAGATGGGAATGAAATCATGGAACTTAATCGAGCCAACGGTATATTTAACAATACCATTTTATCATTATTTGAAGATAAAAATCAAAATCTTTGGTTGGGTTTGGACAATGGTGTTGACTGTGTTAATGTAAATTCCCCTTTTTTAGAGTATAATGATGATATCGGAAAAATAGGAGCAGTATATGCTTCTGCTAAAAGCGAAAATTATTTTTATCTGGGTACAAATCATGGGTTGTACTATAGACAAATGAATAAAGGAGACGATTTCAAAATGATTCCAGGCACAGAGGGACAAGTGTGGAGTTTATCGTCTTTTGATGGTGATTTATTTTGCGGCCATGATTTGGGAACTTTTCATGTTCAAGGACCTAGAGCAAACAAAATCACAAATATTCCAGGTACTTGGACTTTCAAAAGACATCCTAAATCTAATGATTTATTACTTCAAGGCAATTATAACGGTATTCATGTTCTTCAAAAACAAAACAAACGTTGGACCTACAAGAATAAACTAAAGGGCTTCGACATATCTTCTCGATTTTTTGAAACAGTAAATGATACCACTCTATTGGTTGGACACGAGTATAAGGGTGTTTTTAGGCTTACAATCACACCTGATTTTGATCGGGCAACTAGTACAGATATTGACAAATCCGTCAATAAAGGAATCAATGCCAGTTTGGTCAAGTTTGACAATGAAATATTTTATTTGAATCCTGAAGGGTTATTTAGATATGACAAAAACCAACTCAAATTTGTTATAGACCCAATGCTATCCAAAGAGATCAAGCCTGAGGAATATGTCACTGGTAAAATGATTGATGACAATAATGGTCGACTATGGATGTTTTCAAAAAACAGAGTTCATTTTCTCAGAAGAGAGGTCTTTTCAGAACAACTGAAGTTTAAATCCATTTTTTTTGAGAACAATTTCCGTAAAAATGTTTTGGGTTTTGAACACGTGAATAAATATGATGATTCGAGATATTTAATTGCATCTGGAATGGGTTATTTACTCCTCGATATGGATAGGGTAGAAAACATCCAACCCAAAATATCCATAGAAAACATTCAGGTTAAAGACAATCTCCAGAATTTAAGTAATATTCCATTAGTAAATAATTTTGAGTTAGATTTCGATAGAAATAACATACAATTCTTTTTCACAGCCACAAATTATCAGAAACATCAACAGGTTAAGTATCAGTATCGGCTTGAAGGTTATGATCTTCTTTGGAGCCCATGGATTAAATCCGCAGATGTCTCATACTCGAATTTACAAAGTGGATCATATGTTTTTTCTGTCCGATCAAAAATTGGAGATCAAACCTCCGAGGTGAGTCAGTTTAAATTTAAAGTAAATCCTCCTTGGCATCTGTCCCGTTGGATGTATGTTGTCTACATAATAATTCTTATTTCTATTCTTTTAATCATAAATAGGCTTTATGATGCCTTTTATGAGCGTGAACGCAAAAAACTAATCAAAAGAAACCAGCGTAAACTTCAAATTAATGATTTAGCGAGCCAAAGAAAACTAATGAAGATTAGAAATGAGCAATTACAGAATGATATAGAAAATAAGAACAGGGAGATTGCTATCGCGACCATGAGTACTGTAAAACGAAATGAGTTCTTGAATAAAATAATAAATGAATTAAAAGCATTAGATTCTAACCCAAGAATTGATCGATTAACAAAAATGATTAAAAAGAATCTTAAAGGTAATGAGGATTGGGAGTTTTTTGAAAAGGCATTTAATAATGCCGATAAAGATTTTTTGAAAAAAGTAAAGAAAGAATACCCAAGTCTTACTCACAATGATTTACGACTCTGCGCTTTTTTAAGATTAAACCTTTTGTCAAAAGAAATTGCCCCTCTTTTAAACATATCTGTTAGAAGCGTTGAGATCAAGAGGTATCGACTTCGAAAAAAAATGAAACTTGCAAGAGACGAGAGTATTGTTGACCATTTTGTAAATTTGTAGAGGTAATTTTCCCTTTGTTTTTACCTATACTTTACCTATACAAAAATGATTTTTAACTAATTTATAATCTTTAATTTATTATTGATTTATACACTATTTATAGGCTTTTAATAGTTTTTTAAAGAAATCAAACAAAACTTATTAATTTTTATATTCATTGTATAAATTTTGTTGTATATATATTTTTTAAATTTTTAATATCAATACATAAATTTATGTCAACGAAAAACCGCATTATTGAATTAACATGTTTCAAAAGGCAATTGCTTTAATACTCTTTCTTTACGCATTCAATGTAAGTGCTCAAGTTGACATTAAAGGAATAATTATTGATAAAAGCAATAACTTACCAATAATTGGTGCAACAGTCATTATAAAAAACACTACCAAAGGTACTACTACCGATTTTGATGGAAATTTTATCTTATCCAATGTCCCTGACAATGTAACCTTGGTATTTTCCTATTTAGGTTATATCACACAAGAAGTTGTTCCAGATGGTTCTAATGTCACTATTTTTTTAGAGCCTTCTGTAAGTGAGTTGAGTGAGGTTGTTTTGGTAGGGTATGGAACACAAGTCAAAAAAGAAGTTACCGGCGCTGTATCAGTTCTGGGTTCTAGTGAAATAGAAAAACTAAATCCTGTTAGAGTCGAGCAAGCACTGCAGGGACAAGTAGCAGGAGTTAATGTAACATCAGCTTCGGGTTCACCTGGTAGTGGATCTAATATTCGTATTAGAGGAATTTCTACCAACGGTGATAGTAGACCGCTTATTATGGTTGATGGAAATATTATCGAGGATTTATCGGTTATAAACCCAAATGACATAAAAAGTATTAATATCCTTAAAGATGCTACAGCAGGTATTTATGGTGTACAAGGCGCTAATGGAGTGATTTTAATTGAAACCAAAACAGGACGAAAAAATACCCCTATTAGAGTGAATGTCGATTCTTATTTTGGTTTCCAAAACACTAGTAAAAGAGTAGATTTAATTGACAATGCCTATGATTATGCCAACTACGTTAACAATGCATCTATCAATGGTAGGGGACGTAAAAAATACAACACTGTAGAAAATAGACGATTGGTATTTGGTCTAAATGACCCAAACAATCCTTTAGAAACATTTACAGATTGGCAAGATGAGGTATTTCAGACTGCTATTATACATGACACAAATGTTGGTTTTAACGGCGGGACTGAAAAACTTGCTTATTCATTCGGTGCATCTTACTTAGATCAAGACGGTATTGTTGGTTTAGAAAAATCGAACTATACAAGAATAACAGCTAGAGTAAATCTACAATATGATGTTTTAGATAATTTAAAATTTACAGGCACAGCCATTTACACAACCTCGACTAAAAATAATCTCATAGAAAGCAACATTGGTTCAGTTCTTTATAGTGCTCTAAATATTGATCCATTTACAACTGTCAGAAATACTGACCCAAACAGTAATGGTTATGGAAATACTTTGGTGACTTCAAGAGAGGTGGTTAATCCAGTTGCAATGATTGAAAATACATTCAACACTACTCAAATCGATAAAATTTCCTCAACATTTGGAATAGCCTATACTGTTTTAAAAGGTTTGACCCTAGAATCTAAATTTCAACACAACCACGCTGCAGTGATGTCAGATATTTTTTTACCAGTCTTTAATTATGGCCCAGGAAAACAAGGAACGGTTGAGGACAATCCAAACGTGATAAAAGATGATGGAAATTCTTTGACTGACAATATTGATTTTTATGAGGACTACAAATGGGAAAACTATATTACCTATGCTAAAGAATTTAATGATAGTCACAAATTAAATTTGTTGTTGGGAACATCAATTCAAGAATTTAAAGGCCTGTTTACAGGAAGGTCCGGAAGAGGGTTGATTAATAATAGAAACTCTATAGAGGATGCCATATTTGCTTATGTTCCACCTGAAAATATTCGTGAGCGATTTAACGATACTCAAATTGAGGCTGGAAACAATAGGTTCATAAGTAGGTTGGAATCAATTTTTTCAAGATTACAATACAGCTATAAAGATAAATACCTTTTATCAGCGGTTTTAAGGAGGGACGGATCCTCAAAATTTGGGGAAGTTAATAGATATGGATATTTCCCATCCGGATCACTCGGCTGGAATATTTCTGAAGAAGATTTTTTAAAAAATAATCCAAAGATCAGTTACTTAAAATTTCGAGCCAGTTATGGAATAATTGGAAGCGACAGAATAGATTTAAACAGATTCATTTCTTTGTTAGATGGCGAAGCTTTGTACACAAATAACGATGAAACAGATGCCGACGATGTCTTGATGGGTAAAGCAATTGGGGGGTTATCCAATCCCGAAATCAGATGGGAAAACACAGTGTCTGCAAATGTTGGATTAGATGCTAAATTATTTAATGATGAACTAAGTCTCAGCTTAGACGTCTTCTCCAAGAAAACTAATGACCTATTAGTACAGGCAAATGTTTCAGGGGTCTTGGGCGCAGCAGCACCTGGATCATCAGCACCTATAATCAATGCAGGGGATGTTCTCAATGAAGGATTTGAAGCGTTAATCTCCTACAACAGAAACATAACCGATAACCTAAGATTTAATGTAAGTTACAATTTCAGTAAACTTCATAACGAAGTAGTTTATGTTGGTAGTACTGAAGGTTTTCTGGAAGGAGGATCTTTTTTGGTAGGAGAAAACCTTAGAACCTCAAGAATGGAAGCAGGCTTTCCAATAGGCTACTTTTACGGATACAAAACTGATGGAGTTTATCAAAGCCAAGCTGAAATAGACGCCTTAGATTTCAATGCCCCTGTGCCAGCCAATGGGGGAGATAGTGTCTACCATGCCAATGCCAAACCAGGAGACCTAAAATTTGTTGATGTCAATGGAGATAAAACAATTACTGTTGAAGATAAAACCTATTTAGGTGACCCAATTCCAGATATTACAATGGGATTGACTTTAGGATTTAACTACAAGAATATAGATTTTAATTTATCTTCTTTTGCTTCTTTAGGGAATGATTTGGTAAGAGACTATGAACGAAAAAATTTATACTCCAATAAAGGCTCATTTGTTGTTGATAGTTGGACACCAACTAATCCAAGTAATTCCATTCCAAGACCCGTTAATGGTGCTTCAGTCAGTTTCGATAATTTTTCAGATTATTTTGTTGAGGACGCATCATATCTTCGAATTCAAAACATACAGGTAGGTTATACTTTTGATGAGTCACTAGCACAAAAATTTGCAATGAAAAATTGTAGAATTTATCTCTCGGGTAACAATTTATTCACTTTTACCAATTACAAAGGCTATGACCCTTCGGCAGTTGGTGGAGGGACTGATGGAAAAGGGGAACCCATTGGATCAGGAATTGATAAAGGGTTTTATCCTGTTGCCAAAACATTTTTAATTGGTATGAGTTTAAACTTCTAAACAAAATGAAAAAAATATTCTATAAATATCTGCTTTTAGTTTCGTTTATTTTTATTAACGGATGCAGCAATTATATTGATATCATCCCTGATGCCCCTAATTCGGAAAACTTTTTTAATGATGAAAGTGAATTCGAAGAGGGACTGATAGGTGTCTACGATATGTTACAAACATCACTATATAATGTGATGGTTGCCCATACTGCCTCTGATGATATCATAGCAGCAGGTGATCCAAACACATATGATCAACCCACACTCCAAAGGATTGACAAAATGATTCATTCTCCTTCTGATAATGATCAAATTCAACTTATTTGGCAATTAATGTATGCCTCATACAATAGAGCGAATTATTTATTGGAATTTAAAGATAATGTAGAGTTCGAGGGTAAAGACGACATTATTGCGCAGGTCTATTTTTTAAGAGCTCATTTTATTTTTGAGCTAACAAAGTTTTTTGGAGATGTTCCACTATTTTTGGAGGAAAGAGATGGGGTCAACAGAATAGCAAATAAGAGAATCTTGTTTGGTGATCAATACTTGATCAATAGAGTTGGAAGCGTTGACCAGATTTATAATCTATTGGAAGAGGATTTAAAAGAGGCTATTTCCAACTTACCTGAATCGAGACCAAGTTCTGAAATTTACAAGATAAGAAAAGGGGCTGCACAAGCACTTTTGGGAAAAGTATACCTGTATCATCGTAAATATCAAGAGGCTGCAAACCAATTAAATCAAGTAATTAATAGTGGTAATTATGAGTTACTAACAGGTTCTGATTACAACAATCTTTTTACTAGAGCGGGTGAAAATTCTAGAGAGTCTGTATTTGAGGTTCAATATACAGGGGTGGTTGGAAATAATTGGGACTGCCTTCACTGTAATACAGGAAATTACATGCCACAAAGTAACGGACCAAGATCACCATTAAGTGATCCTACATACAAAGAAGGCTGGGGTATAAATATTTACTCAAAATATCTTTATCAGCAATATAATTCATCTGATATAAGAAAAAATGTTACGGTTTTTGCTCCAAGAA